>NZ_JBICWZ010000014.1:0-146430 GCF_043199995.1 Streptomyces sp. NPDC048507
CTGGACTACATGAACTCCCGCTACGGCAGCCCCGTCGGCGCCTGGAACTTCTGGCAGTCCCACCACTGGTACTGAGCCACCAGCGGACACCCCCCCAGCAGCGGCACGCAGCCGCACCCGAACGCCCGACCGGACCCCCGGCCGGGCGCTTTCGCGTTCCCGCTCCTCTCCGCTCCTGCTCGGTGTGCCTACTCGGTGTGCAGTACCGCGGCGATGGTCGTACGGGCCGCCGCCCGGGCCGGGACCAGGGCGCCGAGGACGGCGATGGCCACCCCCGCCAGGAGCATCGCGGCCAGCTCCGGCGCGTGCCACACGTCCTTCATGTACTCCGGGAAGTCGACCACCCCCACGTGGTCCACGACGAGGCGGTGGGCCGCGATCCCCAGCGGGATGCCGAGCAGGCCGCCGACCGCGCCCAGCCCGGCCACCGAGGTCACCGTCATCACCACCACCTGCCGCGGGGTCATGCCGATCGACTTGAGCATGCCCAGGTCCCGGCGGCGTTCGCGGGTGTTCAGCAGCACGGTGTTGAAGACGCCGAGCGAGGCGACGAGGGCCAGCAGCACGGTGAACACCGTGGAGAAAGTGATGAGGGTGGCGGTACCCGCGTTCGTCCCGTCCAGCACCGAGGCGTGCAGGCCCTGCCCGAGGGCTTCGGCCGCCTCGGCGTAGGCCCGCGCGTCGGAGCCGGGGGCGAGCCGCACCGTGTATTCGGTGGCACGGGCGTCCGGTGCCAGTTCCGCGAGCGTCTGCCAGGTGGCCTCCAGGGCGCGGGCGTTGCCCTCGATGACCTGGCCCACGACGGTCGCGGTGATCTTCCTGCCGTTGAGCTCCAGCGTGACCCGGTCACCGAGCTCCAGCCCGCGCTGGGTCAGGAAGGCCGGACCGGCCACGATCTCGCCCGCGGCGGCCGGGGCCCGGCCCCGGACGATGGTGCGCTCGTACGAGGACGCGTCCCCGCGGTAGAAGTCGGCGAAGACGGGCTGGGTCTGCCCGCTCATGTTCGCCTGGGACAGCGCCCGGGCCCGTACCGCCCGTGCACCCGGCAGCGAGCGCAGCCGTTGTTCGGTTTCCGGGTCGCCGAGCCGGGGCGCGGTGCCGTCGTCGCCCGGGCCGCCGGTCGTCACCTGGACCCGGGGACCGCCGTCCCCCCGCCCGACGTCGCCGTACGCCAGCAGGGTGCTGGTCAGTCCGGTCGACAGGGTCACCGTGGTGACCCCGAGGACGATGGCCGCCAGGGTCAGCAGGGTGCGTGCGGGGCGGGCGAACGGCTGGCCGAGCCCCAGGCTGACCGGGCGCGGCAGCCGGGTGGCGCCGAGCATCCGCTGGACGCGCAGCCCGCGCCCGGTGCGCGGCGCACCGCCCGCGCTGATCGCCCGGGCCGCGGGCACCCGGTGGGCCCGCAGGGCGGGGACCAGGGCGGCCAGCAGGACGAGGGCGGGCATGCCCACGAGGCAGGCCACGGACGGCCAGGGGCTCGTCCCGCCGATCCGGGCGGCGCCCACGTCGATGCCGGTGAACGCGATCTTCATGATCGGTCCGGCCAGTGCGTTGCCGGCCAGCGTCCCCAGGACGCAGCCCGCCACCGCCGGTACCGACAGCATGCCGAGGTAGACGGCGACGACCTGGTTCGGGGTGAACCCCAGCGCCTTGAGGACCCCGATGTGCCGGTATCCGGAGACCACCGCCCCGCTGACCACGTTGCCGACGATCAGGGCGGAGACCAGCAGGCCGAGGACGCCGAAGAGGGTCATGAACGGGAGGTAGGAGTCGGCCAGCGCGGAAAAGGCCCGCTTGAGGGTGAGGTGGCTCTGCGCGCCGGTGAGGGCGTCCGCGGGCAGGCCGGTGGTGGCCCGGGCCAGCGCGGCGCTCAGCCGGTCCTCCGTCGAGGCGTCCGTGAAGCGGTAGAGCATCTGGGCGGAGGACGGGTGCAGTGCGGCCATCTGCTCCGGGGAGACCCAGGCGCTCGCCGACTTGCTCATGCTGGTGGCGAATCCGACGACCGTCAGGGCCGGTCCGTCCGGCAGGGGCAGCCTGCTGCCGAGCAGTTCCGTACCGGGGGAGCCCTGGGAGGACCAGTTGACGACGATCTCGCCGGGCGCGGTGGCCCAGTGGCCCTCCAGCAGCTCGATCCGGTCCACGGGGCCGGCCGGGTCGGCCCGTCCCACCACGGTGAGGGTGCCGCCCGCCATCCACAGCCAGTTCCTCGGGATGTCGACGACGGCCTGCCCGAACGGTCCGGCCGAGGCCTCCACCCCGGGCCGGCGGGCGGTCCGGGCCAGCTCTTCCCGCGAGACCTTCGTGGTGTCGAAGGAGGCCACCGCATGGGCACCGCGCTGGGCCGCGTAGGCCCGGTCGAAGGGGTCCGAGGCGCCGGTCAGCAGGGTCAGCGCGAGCAGGACGGTCGTGGTGGAGCACAGGACGACGAGTCCGATGACGAAGGTCTGGAGCCGGCGGCGCTTGACGGCCGCCCGGGAAGCCCGCCACACGGCGCTCACGCGCTCGCCTCCAGGGCGCTCTCGCGGGCCACCCGGCCGTCGGCGACTTCGATCAGCCGGCTGGCGCAGCGGGTGGCCAACTGCGGGTCGTGCGTGACGATCAGCAGGGTCTGGCCCATCTGGTTGAGGTCGATCAGCAGGTCCATCACCTGTTCGCCCGCGCGGCTGTCGAGGGCGCCGGTCGGCTCGTCGGCCAGCAGCAGCGCGGGACGGTTCATCAGGGCCCGGGCCACGGCGACGCGTTGGCGCTCGCCACCGCTCAGCGTCGCCGGATAGTTGTTCCGGCGCTCGGCGACGCCGAGTTCGTCCAGGAGTTCCAGGGCGCGGTGCCGTGCCTGCCGGGCCGGGGTGCCGGTCAGCTGGGCGGCCAGTGCCACGTTGTCCAGGACGGGCAGGTCGTCGATGAGGTTGAAGAACTGGAAGATCATGCCGACGTTGCGCCGCCGGAACAGCGCCAGGCCCGTCTCGTTCAGCCGGCCGAGGTCGTGGCCCTGCACCTCGACCGTGCCCGAGGTCGGCCGGTCCAGGCCGGCCACCATGTTCAGGAGGGTGGACTTGCCGCAGCCGGAGGGGCCCATGACGGCGACCGCGTCGCCCGCCCGGATCTCCAGCGAAAGCCCGTCCAGCGCCTTCGCGTCGCCGTACTCCTTGTGCACCCCGTCCAGCCGCACCACTGCCTGCCGGGCCCCGTCGTGATCAGTTGTCATGGCTCGAACCTAAGTCCGGGTTTGGTGGGGGGCGTCACCCCCCGGATGTAACCGTCCGGGCGGGTCATCCCGGGGATGTACGGAGCCTCGTCCACAGGTCCGTGGTGGTGCTGCCGGACACCTGCGAAGATGATCACATGGGGGGAACCACGACGACCTGGCTGACGATCGCCCTGGTGGCGGCGCTCGGCGCCACCGGCCGGCTGTGGGTGGTGGCGGCGCGGGCGCGGCGCCGGCACCGTACGGCCGTGGAGGAACGCGGCTGGCTGCTGGAGCGGGAGCGCGAGAGCGCGACGCGCACCGCGGTGGACGCCGAGCGGGCCCGGATCGCGGCCGAGCTGCACGACATCGTCAGCCACAACGTGAGCGTCATGGTGGTCCAGGCCGGGGCCGCCCGCGAGGTGCTGGCCACGATGCCCGAGGAGGCGGCGGCCGCGATGAGCGCCGTCGAGACCGCCGGGCGCAACACGATGACCGAGCTGCGGCACCTGCTCGGCCTGCTGGCGCCCGCCCAGAACGGCGACGACGCGCCCTACGAAGCGGATCTGACGCCGCAGCCGAGCATGAGCCGCCTCGGGCCGCTCGTCGACCGGATCGCCTTCGCCGGGCTGCCCGTCGAGATGCGCGTCTCGGGGGAGCCGCGCCCGCTGCCGAGCGGAATCGACGTCACCGCCTACCGGATCGTCCAGGAGGGTCTGACCAATGCGCTCAAACACGGGAACGGGGCGAAGGCCGAGGTGACGGTGCGGTACGCGGACAACTGCCTGCGCGTCGAGGTGCTGAACGGCGGACCGAGCGTCCTGTCCGGCGGTGGTACGCAGCGCCCCGAGCGGCCGGAGCCCGGCCGGAGCCGGGCGGACGGAACGGGGCGCGGGCTGGTCGGCCTGCGGGAGCGGGTCGCCGTCTACGGCGGCGACTTCGACGCCCGCCGTCGCCTCGGCGGCGGCTACCGGGTCCGTGCCCGGATCCCGCTGGACCGGCCGTGACGACGCCCGCGGAGTGCGCCCCGCGAGTCGTGATCGCCGACGACCAGGAGCTGGTGCGCACCGGCTTCCGCATGATCTTGACCGCGCGGGGGATCGAGGTGGTGGGGGAGGCCCGTGACGGGGCCGAAGCCGTGGCCACCGTGCGCGAACAGCGGCCCGACGTCGTCCTGATGGACATCCGGATGCCCGTCATGGACGGGCTGGAGGCGGCCCGCCGCATTCTCGCCGAGGCACCGGACTGCCGGGTCATCATGCTGACCACCTTCGACCTCGACCAGTACGTCTATGCCGCCCTCGCCGCCGGGGCCAGCGGGTTCCTGCTCAAGGACGTCACCCCCGCGCACCTGGTGGCCGCCGTACGCCTGGTCGGCACCGGCGACGCCCTGCTCGCCCCCTCGATCACCCGCCGGCTGGTGGAACGCTTCGCCGCCGCCGCCGCGGCCGCCCCCGCCGCGGCCCCCGCCGTCCACCGGGACCTGGCCGCGCTGACGCCGCGCGAACGCGAGGTGCTGACGCTCATGGGCCGTGGTCTGTCCAACACCGAGCTGGCGCGGCAACTGACGCTGAGCGAGGCGACGGTGAAGACCCACGTGGCGCGCATCTTCGCGAAGCTGACCCTGCGCGACCGCGCCCAGGCCGTCGTGCTCGCCTATGAGACGGGGCTCGTCTCTCCGGGGGATTCCGTCGCCGACGATCGCTGAGCGGGGGGCCGGGGCCCGTCAGGGGCCGCCGAGCCAGCTCGTGGCGTCCAGCCGGAACGCCGTCTCGGGCGGGACGACGGTGCGCAGTGCGGCCTCCATGTCCCGTACGCGTTCGGCGCCGAGCAGGGCGGCCCATTCGGCCCGCAGTTCGTCGAAGACGGCGGCCGAGCGGGCCAGTGCGTCGTAGCCGCGCGGGGTGAGGCGGACGAGCTTGCGGCGGGCGTCGGCGGGGTCGTCGGCGCGCTCGGCGTAGCCGGCGGCGAGGAGGCGGTCGACGGTCTTGCCCGCGGCCTGCTTGGAGACGCCGAGCCGGCGCCCGATGTCGCTGGCGGTCGCCCCGCGCGTACCGACGGCCTGCATGGCGAAGCCGTACGCGGGGCGCAGATCGGGGTGGCCCTGCTCGGCGAGGCGGGCGTGCAGCCGGTCGATCAGGGTGCGGAAGCCGCCGAAGAGGAGGAACGGCAGCTCGTATCCCGGCTCGTACCCCTTGCCCCCATCGACAACCTGGTTTACGTTCTTCTCATCGACATGGTCAACCATGTTGTCCATCTTAGGCCACTCCGGCCCGTCCCGACTGGAGCTCCCGTGCACACCGACATGACCGCCCGCACCGCCAACGCCGTCGCCCTCCTGAAGGAGTCCCCGCACACGCTGGACGGCTTCCTGAAGCTCAGCGAGATCTTCGAGTCCACCACCCTGGACCCGCACTCCCGCGAGACCGTCATCCTGACCGTCGCCGCCCGCAACCAGTGCCACCTGTGCGTGGACATGCACGAGGCGAAGCTCGACGCCCTGGGCCCGGCCCCGGACCCGGAACGGCTGGAGGCCGTACGGGACTTCACCCTCCAGGTGCTCGCTTCGTCGGGCGCGGTGAGCGACGAGGAGCTGGACCGCTTCCGGGCGGCCGGCCACACGCGGCAGAACGCCCTGGAGGTGGTCCTGGGCATCGGTACGTACACCGTGTCGACGTTCGCGAACCGGCTCACGCGCGCCGCCTGACGCACGGCCCCGGCGCGGCGCGCGGAGTGTCCGGCCGGTTCCGGACGCGGCGATGAGTTCTGCTGGTCCGCGGAGTCCTGTCACCGTTGCCGACAGCACAGGAGGAACACGTGGCTCAGCTGCTCAGGGTCCAGAACTTCAACGTCTCGCGCGACGGCATCGCCGCCGGTGCCGCCGAGGAGCAGACGCTGGAGAATCCCTTCGGTCTTCCCGGTGCCGAGAGGCTGTTCGCGTGGGCCGGCGCCACGGCGAGCTGGCCCATGCGCACCGATCCCGGCGGGAGCCGCGGCCTGGACGACTACCTCACGCGGGACTACCCCCGCAACATCGGCGCCGAGATCATGGGCCGCAACAAGTTCGGGCCCCGGCGCGGGCCCTGGGACGGTGAGGAGTGGCGCGGCTGGTGGGGGGACGAGCCCCCGTTCCGCACCCCGGTGTTCGTCATGACCCACCACGAGCGTCCCCCGCTCACGCTCTCCGACACCACGTTCCACTTCGTCGCGGGCGATCCGGCCACGGTCCTGGAGCGGGCACGGGCGGCGGCGGGGGGCCGGGACGTCCGGCTCGGCGGCGGGGTGAGCACGATCCGGCAGTTCCTCGACGCCGGTCTCGTCGACACGATGCACGTGGCGGTCTCACCGGTGGAGTTCGGATCCGGACAACGGCTCTGGGAGTCACCGCGGGAACTGCTCGACCGGTTCCACCTGGAGGTCGTGCCCAGCCCGAGCGGCGTGACGCACCACCTGTTCTGGCGCAGGTGAGACCGGGGCGCGCGGACCGGCCCGGTCCGCGCGCCCCCGGCCGTCACGCGGCCGGCTGCGCCGCTTCGCCGGCCGCGGCCGGCGAAGCCTGCGGCGGGGGGTTCTCGGGGGTGCGTCCCAGGGCGCGGATCGCGGGGACGCAGAGCATCACGCCGATGCACAGCACGCCCACGACCGAGGAGAACAGCAGGACCCGGTCCGCCCCGTACGCGTCGGCCGCCGGGCCCGCCAGGGCGCGCCCCAGGGGGATGACCATGATGGAGCCCGCCACGTCGTACGCCGAGACGCGGCTCAGGACGGCCAGCGGGATGTGGGACTGCACGCTCGTCGCCCACATGACGCCCCAGAACGCGAAGCCGCAGCCGGCCACGACCCCGGTGAACGCCGTCAGGGCGAAGGACCAGCCGAGCGCGGGCGCGAGCGGGTTGAGGGCGAAGAAGAACATCGCGCAGGCCCCCGCGACGAGCGGGCGACGGGGCCGGACCCGCATGCCGAGCAGACCGCCGATGATCGTCCCGGCGCCGTCGGCCGACGCGATCCAGCCGTACCCGGCGGTCCCGTGCTGTTCGGTGAGCAGCGCCGCCCCGAGCGGGAGGGCCGGGCCGAAGACGAACAGGCCGTAGACCGCCCAGACGGAGATGACCCCCCACAGCCACGAACGGGACCGGAACTCCTGCCAGCCGGTGGCGAGCCGGTTCCACATCGGCTCGTCGCCCGCGTCCCGCGCGGTGCCGAGCCTGCGCAGCGGCGCCAGGCCCAGCGCGCTGAGCGCGTACGCCGCCGCGATGACGACGAACGATCCCGCCACGCTCCAGTAGGCGACGAGGAGCCCGGCGACACCGGGACCGAGCAGGGTGCAGATGGCCTCGGAGATCCGCAGCAGGGCGTTGGCCCGCTGGATGTCCTCGGCGACCTGCGGCACCAGGCTCGCCAGGCCCGGCTGGAACATGGCGGTGGCGGCGCCGCTGAGCGCCATCAGGGCCATGACCTGCCACAGCCGTACGTCGGTGCCGATCAGCAGGGCCGCGAGCGCGAGCATGGCCACCATGCGCACGACGTCCGCGCCGACCATCATCACCTGGGGGGTGAACCGGTCGGCGAGGACTCCGCCGAACAGCACGAGCAGCACGATGGGCGCCATCCACGCGGCCAGCGCGTAGCCGACGCCCGCGGCGCCGTAACCGGCCCCGAGCACGGCGGTGGTCAGCGACACCATCAGCATGCCGTCGCCGAGCAGCGAGGTGCTGCGCGCGGTGAAGAAGAGCCGGAAGCGGCTGGAGCGCCACGGGCTGGGCGGCGGCGCGGAGTCCGCTCCCGGCCGCGCGGATCCGCCGGATCCCGCGGGTCCCTCGGATATCTGGTCCGTCGTCATGTCACATCCGCCGGAGGCCGGCCGGTCCCTTCCCTGAGTATCTGCCGGTGCAGCCACGCGCTGCTCCGGTCCGCCTCCGCCGGCGGGTGCTGGACGATCACGTACCGGCGCGGGGCCAGTACGCCGGGGCGGCCGGGGAGCGCGTCCATCAGTGCGCGGTGCGCCCGCTCCGGGGTGAGCGGGGTGTCCCCGGCGGCGATGTACGCCGTCAGGGTGGCCTGCGGCGGTCCGCCCCCGGGCGGGGTGTCCACGCGGACGTGTACGGGAAGGCCCCCCAGGGCCTGGCTCAGCGCCGCCGCGACGAGCGGCGGCGAGGTCCAGGAACCGTCCACCAGGTGCCAGTGCGGGCCGCGTTCGACCGGGCGGACCCCCGTCACCGCGGTGAGCGAGGACAGCGGTACGTCCGCCACCGCGGCCGCCTCCAGCAGCCGGACCAGCCCGGTGAGGAACGCCTCCGCCCCGTCCCGGTCGAACAGCGCGGGATCGGCCCACATGCTGAGGTGCACCTGCGGTTCGATCGCGTAGACGAAGGTCAGGAGGCGGGTCGGCAGGACCTGGTCCGGGCCCCAGCTCAGCTCCGGCTCCGGATCGCAGCGCGCGGGGTCCTCCGCGCCGGCCTCCGCGCCGGCCTCCGCGGGCGCGGCGCCCGGCAGGGTGCTCACGTCGTTGAAGACGACGTCGCGCGCGAAGGCACTGCCGCGCTCGAAGGTGGTCCTGCCGATCATCTCCCACAGTCCGACCGCGTCGAACTGGCTGTGCCGGTAGGCGCCCAGGGCCGCGCCCCAGGCCTTCTTCAGCAGCGCGTCGAAGGTCGGGACCTGCGTGTCGAGGCAGAGCAGGGCGTCCTGGGACAGGGTGTTGACCGAACGGGCGAGCCGGGGGTGGTACCGGTTGGAGGTCGGCACGGCGACGACGCACGCGCTCTGCCCCGTACGGTGCGCGACGAGCGCGCACCAGGCGCTCAGCAGCACGGTCGACGGCAGATCGCCGGTGCGCGCGGCCACGCGCGCCAGGGCGCGGGCGGCCCGCCGAGACCGCAGGGTGAGCCGCGGTGCGGGCACCTCGGTGCCCTCGGCGCCCGGCTCCGCGAACATCGCCTGCGGTCCGGTGCGGATGATCCGCTCCCAGTACCGCAGCGATGCGGCGGACTTGCGCAGACCGGCCGGGGTCGCCTCCTCGGCGGCGAGGTCGAGCGGGGTGAGCGACGCCGGCTCGGGAAGCGTGCCGCCCGCGAGCAGGGCCAGCCATTCCTCCCGCAGGACCGTGAGCGCGCCGACGTCGGTGACGGCGTGGCTCGCCGCCACGGCCAGGAAGACGGGCGCGCCCGCCCGCACCAGCAGGGTCAGGCGCAGGGGGAAGTCCCGGTCCAGCCGGAAGCGGCCCGCGCGGGCCGCCCGGGCCAGCGACTCGGCGTACGCGGCGGGTTCGGCGGCCACGTCGGCTGCACCGGCTGCACCGGCTGCACCGGGTTCGCCGGGTTCGCCGGTGGCATCGGAGTCATCCGTTCCGCCGGGGGCCGCCGCTCCGTCGACGAGGGTGAGCGCGAACGCTCCCCGGTCCGCCACGACCTGCTCGCGGGGTGCGCCGTCCCCCGAGTGCGGGAAGGTGGTGCGCAGCGCCTCGTGCCGTACGACGAGGGTCCGCAGGGCGTCGGCCACCGCGTCCGTCCCGGTCCCCGGCGGCACCGGCCACACGTCGTGGATGTTGATGTGGTCCGGCTCGTCGCGCAGCATGCAGCGGATCATGTTGGCCTGCCCCATGGTGACGGGGCCCCGGCGCCGCGTGCCGCCCTCGTACACGACGGAGAGGACGCGGGAGTGCACGGCGGCCGGGTGCGGGGCGCGGGCGCGGCTCACGCCGTGCACCCCGCGGGCTCCCGGCGCGGCGGTCCCGGGCGGTGGTGCGCCCGCGCGGCGCGGGTCAGGCCCGGCCAGGCGCCGGCGAGGAGGGCGAAGTCCTCCATGTCCCGGCGGACCTCGTCGAGGAGTTCTGCGCGCCGCGCGGCCAGGGCGTCCGCCGCCACGGCGTAGCGGCCGCCCAGCGTCCGGTACGAGCGGTCGAGGGCGTCGAGCCGCGCGGCGCCCCGGGCGCGGTCCACGCGGGCGCCGTCGCGCACGGCCCGGGCCACGGCCTCGGGCCGGATCCGGCCCCCCGCGTCGAGCAGGCCGTCACCGGCCGCCCTGGTCGCCGCGTACACGGCGTCGAAGTGCGGTCCGGCGAGGAGGAACTTCGCGAACCGCAGCTGGTAGGCGAGGAAGCCCGCGTCGGAACGCCGCTCGTCGGTGTGGTAGTTGACGATGTGCCGGTTGTGCAGGACGCCGGGCAGCTGCGCGTCGTGGACCAGGTGGATGAGGAAGTAGTCGCTGCCGATGGTGTCCGTGGCGGGAGGCAGCGGGACCCGGCCGTAGACCTCCCGGTCGAGGGCGATGTTGCACATGTCCACCCGCATCGGGCTGACGCTCGTCAGGGTGGTGAGGTCGGCGGTGAACGCAGCTGACCCGGCGCCCCGGAAGGACTGCGCGATCAGGTTCTTCCGCCAGATCTCCGGGTAGCCCTCGGGCACCGAGAGGCCGATGACGTCCTCGTACACGGCCGGGTCCAGCCGGCGGATCTCCGCGACGTCCACGGACATCTCGCCGACGAAGGAGCCGCCGACCAGCGCCACCGGCCGGTGCGCGCAGGCGGGGTCGAGCCTGCTGCGCGTCACCAGGCCGGACACGTCGGCGGCGCGCAGCCCGAGGGCCGCCAGCTCGTGGTGGAGGGGGAAGACCGGCTCCCCGTCCAGGTACTGGTAACGGCTGTCCGAATCCCGGCGGTGGACGGACGCGCAGCCCAGGGCCTCGGCGATGAGGAACGCGCGGTTGGTGCAGGCGCCGTAGGAGACGCGCGACGGCAGCATCAGTTCGAGCAGCCGATCGGGCCCGGCGGCGCCGGACCCGGCGATCACCTCGCCCAGGAAGGCCCGCTGCTCCTCCTCGTCGAAGTGGTGCACCACCACCCCGGGGGCCGCGGGCAGCGCCGCCACCGCGGCCCGGTGCCCGGCGAGCACCGGCGCGTCGGAGGAGTCGAGGACCAGGAGGTGCACCTCGACGCCGAAGCGGCGGGCGCCGTAGGCGGCTTCCGCGGCCACGGCCCCGATGGTCCCGGCGCACGGCCGGTTGGTGGGGAGGGTCAGACAGACACGGCGCACGCCGGCTCCCCGCTCTGCTCGCCGGCGGCGCCCGCCGCGGGGGCCGGGTCGTGCCAGGAGGTGAGCCCCAGGAGCCTGCTGCCGAGCTCGTTCAGGGTGGCCGTCGGGTAGCGCTTGGACTCGTGCAGGACGGGGTCGCCGACCAGGGTCCGGTTCCAGCGCGGGGTCCGCAGGTGCCGCCAGGCGTCGACGCGCGAACGCCGCAGCCGCTCGTGCTCCTCCAGGGCCGGCATCATCGACAGGTACTGCACCGCCCGCACCTGGTCCCGGGAGACGTTGCGCGCGACGCCGTGGGCGAGCAGGCCGTTCCAGATCAGCAGGTCGCCGGGGCGCAGGTCGGGGCGGACGACGGGGTACTCGGTCCGGTCCACGTCGGGGCGCAGGGGGTCGCGGTCGGCGGGCCGGCCGGTCTTCCACTCCTCGAACCGCCGGAACAGCTCCGGGTTGCACTGGAAGCCGCCCGACTCCGGGCGGGTGTCGTTGAGCGCGATGATCCCCTGCACCCGCTGCGGCGGGACGCCGAGCGTGGTGTCGATGTCCCAGTGCAGGTCGATGTCGAAGCCGCGGTCCGTGGGTTCGATCAGGGCGCGGTCGCGGTTCCTGATGTTGGGCGGATTGAGGTTGAGCCGGTCCTGGGTGACCCACAGCTCCTCGCAGTCCCAGACGTCGACGAAGGCGTCGTACACGCGCCGCGCCTGCCGGTTGTCCCAGAGCAGCTGGTGGTGGTACGCCTCGACGAAGCCGTACACGAGCAGCTGCTGGTCGAGTTCGGAGCGCAGCGGCCGCTCCTCGTACCAGCTCTCGGGCCGGTCCGGGTCCAGGCCCTGGAACTCCCAGGTGAAGTCGAGGAGGCGGCGGGCGGCCTCCGGCGGGACCGCCTCCCGGACGATGACGTAGCCGTACGTCTGCCAGTGGGCGAAGTCCTCCTCGGACAGCACCCTCAGCGGGCGCGACTTCTTCAGCTCCCGCAGGGTGGTCTGGGCGAGGTAGGACTCGCCGTCCGCGCTGAAGTACGGCAGGTCCGAGGCGGCCCGGTGCAGGCGGGGGCGGGGGCGGCGCGGAGCGGGTGTCGTCATGGGGTCCCTCCAGAACGGGAGTCGGCCGCCGGGCGGCACGGGGCGAGCCACGGCGCGGGGCGAGCCGCGGGGCGGGGCGAGCCGCGGGGCGGGGCGGCAGAGGGCGTGGACCGGCGGCGGGCGGGGACCGGCCGGGGGCATGGGCGGATGGGGGCGCGGACGGGTGGGGCCCGCACCGTGGCGCGGTTGCGGGAGCGACGCCATGCAGCAGAATTGGTTTAGACCATAACTGCTGTCAAGTGGCATCTCAATATGCGGCGTTGTATCGGCCATCGACTTTCGGACAGCGTCCGGATGTCCCCGCAACGGGTCAGGTTTGGTCTAGACAATAGGCGCGCGAGCGGCTTACTGTCCCCATGCGCAGTCCGGTCCTTGATGGGACATCAGCCGACTTCTCCGCCGCCGCCACGGCGGCCGACGCTGCGCACGCGTCGCGGTCGACGGTGACCACCCGCACGGACGGTCACGCGTCCCAGGGCCCGTGGAAGCGCCCGGACACCCCGTGACGACACCCCGCGCCGCATTCCTTCCGCCCATCCGGCCGACCCAGAGAGAGCGGTTCCCATGAGCACATCCAGCACCACGGCCCTGCCGGACGGCGGCCTCAAAAGCCCGGGGGCGGGCCTGATCACGCTGGACCCGGTCCGCACCGCCCTGCTGCACGGACTGGACGACCTGCTCACCGGGCTGGCCGCACGGCTCGGCGCGCCCGAGGTCGTCGGTCCGCCCCTGCTGTCCGTCGAGGGGCTCGCCCGGCTCGATTTCTTCCGCAACTTCCCCCATCTCGGCGTCTCCGCCGGACGCTTCACCCCGGACGCCCTCGACGGTCTGGCCGCCGGAGAGGCACCGGGAGAACTCCCCCTGCGCCCGACCGGCTACCTGCTGCCGTCCGCCACCTGCTACGGACTGCTGCTCTCCCTGGAGGGCCGGGACGTCGGCGAGGGGGGCCTGCGCCTCTCCGCCGCCGGCCGCTGCTTCCGCAACGAGACCCACTACGACGGACTGCGCCGCCTGTGGGGCTTCCACATGCGCGAGGTCCTCTACCTCGGCACCAAGCAGGGCGCGGTCGAGCATCTGGAACACGGCGCCGAGTTCGTCCTGGAAGCCGCCGCGCGCCTCGGACTGGAACTGACCAGGGCGGTGGCCGACGACCCCTTCTACGACAAGGGCGGCTCCCGGGCCCGGCTGATGGCCCTCGACCCGGTCAAGCACGAGTTCTGCGCCCCCGACGGCACGGCCATCGCCTCCGTCAACCGGCACCGCAACTTCTTCGGTGAGCGGCTGGACATCCGCGCGGGCGCGGAGGGACCGGCGTACAGCGCCTGCGTCGCCTTCGGCGTCGAACGCTGGGTCCACGCGATGATCCTCACCCACGGCAGCCCCGAGCAGGCCCTGGACCGGCTCCGCGCCGCCCGGGCCTGACACCCGTCGGCACTCCGTCGGCACCCCCTCCGTACCCCGTACCCGGTACCCCGTACCCGCGACAAGGAGCGACCCTCCCCATGGAACGCATCACCACGTGGCTGCACGAGAAGAACCCCGGGCTCGACGGCCCCATCGACGCCGACGAGGACCTCATCGAAGCGCGCCTCATCGACTCGATGGACTTCCTGGAGTTCATCGACCTCCTGGAGGAGCTCTCCGGCAGCTCCATCGACCTCCAGGACGTCACCATCGACGACTTCCGCACCCTCGGTCACGTCCAGAAGCGCTTCCTGAGCGCCACCCCCTGAACACCGGCCCGGCCGCGACGGCGGCCATCGCAGTCGTGGCGAGCACCGGGGAGGTCCTGGCCCGGCCCGAGCTGCACGAGGGGCTGCTCGAACCCTGGGAACTCGAACGGCTCGCCGGGATCCGGGTGCCGGCCCGGCGCGCCGACGTGGTGGCGGCCCGGTTGCTCCTGCGGCTGGTCGTCGCCCGCCACACGGGCCTGCCGCTGAGGGCCAGCGCCCCGGCGCAGCTGTGCCCCGGCTGCGGGCGGGCCGGGCACGGGCGCCCGTACCTGCCCGGTCACCCGGGGGTCGGGCTCAGCCTGAGCCACGCCGACGGCCTGGTCGCCGCGGCCGCCGGCCCCGGCGCCCTCGGCATCGACGTCGAACCCGCCGCGCGCCGCCCCGGCCCCCTGCGGGTGCTGCGCCGCCTGCTGCCCGAAGCGGACCTGCGCGAAGCCGCCGCCCAACCGGATCCCGGCCCCGCTCTGCTGCGCCTGTGGGTCCGCCGAGAGGCCCTGCTGAAGGCGGACCACCCCGGCCCGCGGCTGCTGGAATGGCCGGACCCCGAACGCGCGGCGGTCGCGGCCGTGGCCTCCACCGGCCCCGTCACGGTCCTGTCGTCGCTCCGCGCCGCCGGCCCGTGACGGATCAGCGGGCGTCCGGCCGCGGCAGCAGATCGGCGTGCCGCACGGTGTACCCGCCCCGGGTGACGGGGGCGTACGGAGCCGGAGCCATGCAGGTGCCGACCTCGGCCTCGGGCGGCTCCGAGGTGCCGCCCGGCAGCAGGTTCACCCCGTTCCAGGAGAAGCCGACCCGGTCCGCGGAACGGCCCCCGTCCGGGCCGCCGTCGTGGACGCTGAACCCGATCCGCTGGCCGAGCCAAGGCGGCCCGCCGGGGCTGACCTCGGTGAACACGGCGGTCAGCGTCGCGGTGTGCGGGCCGGTGACCAGGCAGTCCACCCGGCCCACCGCCGTGATCGTGCGGTGGTCCACGGCCGAGTAGTGGGACACCTTCACCGTGCCGCGGGCATCGGTGGGCAGTCCGGTGGGAATCCCCGGCAGGGGATTGCTGTACGGCGCGGCCTGCGCGTCGAAGGTGAACGAGCGCACGTCATCGTCCTTGAGGTACGGCAGCGCGAACTCCGCGCTCCCGGTGACCGCCGCGCGGGCGGGTCGCGCCTGCGACCCGGCGGCTGCGCCGTCCCCGGCGCCCGGGGCGTCGGGGGCGGCCGACGCCGTGCCGACCGTGCCCATCACCACGAGCGCCGCCAGGACGGCCGCCGTTGCCTTGTACCGCGATGCCGAACGCATTGGATCCCCCTGCGAGTTGAGCCGCCATCAGGAGGCGGCCGGGCAAGATCCATCGTTCGTCACGGACGGTACCCGCCCCATCCGCCTGGAGTCGCGACCGCGCCGCCCGTCCCTCACCCCCAGGTCGCTGCGCGCATGGGCCGGAGGTCGTACGCGGGCGCCGGCCGCCCCGGCGCCGGGGGAGCGGTCACTGCGGCAGCGAAGTCCCCTGCACCGCCTGGATGTCCAGTTCCACCCGCAAGGTGGTGCCGATGGCGGCGATGCCCGCCTGGACCACCTGGTTGTAGTTCATGGCGAAGTCCTCGCGGCGCAGCTCCGCCGTCGCGCGGAAGGCGGCGCGCGTCCCGCCCCAGGGGTCGGCCCCGGTCCCGAGGTAGGCGAGGCCGAGGTCCACGGGGCGGACGACCCCGTGCAGGGTGAGGTCGCCGTGCACCGTCCAGCGGTCGGACCCGGCGGGGGTCAGCCCCGTCGAGCGGTAGGTGATCTCCGGGTACGTCTCCACGTCCAGGAAGTCCGCCGACTTCAGGTGGCCGTCGCGCATCGCGTTGCCCGTGTCGATGGAGGCGGAGGTGATCACCGCCTCGACGCAGGACGCGGACGCCTCCCCGGGGGAGATGTCGATCCGCCCCGCGAACTCGGTGAAACGGCCGTGCACGCTGGAGATCCCCAGGTGCTGGGCGACGGCGCCCACGGAGGAATGGGCCGGGTCGATCGTCCAGGGGCCGGGCGGGGGCAGCTCGCCGCCGCCCTGCCGGGCGAGCACCACGGTGCCCACCTCGGCGCGTCCGCTCGCCGTCACCAGCGCGCTGGACGCGGTGGGCGCGTAGCCGACCGCCGTGACGATCACGGTGTACGCCCCCGGTGCCAGCGCGGTCGCGTCGCGCACGACGCCCTCGCCGTCGGCTTCGGCGCGCACGACCTGGCTGCCCGTCGTGTCGGTCACCGTGACGACCGCGTGCGACACGGCCCATCCGTCACGCGTGCGGATCCGTGCGGTCAGTCCCATCCCGTTGTCTCCCTGCCAAGCTTTTCGATGATCGTGTCGAAGTCGGACGGCCCGTGGGGCGCGCCGCCGTCCGGGGCGCGCCCCACGGGCCGGAGGGCGGCTACTCGCCGGGGTGGGCGAGCGCGATGTCGTGCCCGTCGGTGCCCGGACCGTCCAGGGTCAGCGTCGTGGCCACCGGCGGGTACCCCGTCGCGATGACGGTGTACTGGCCGCCGCCCAGGTCGGCGAAGGCGTAGGCGCCGTCCGGGCCGGTCCTGGCCGTGCCGACGACGTTCCCGGCGGCGTCGACGAGGGTGACCCGCGCGTCGCCGAGCGGTCCGGCCGGCGCCCGTACGACGCCCTGGACCCGCGCGCCCGCGCTGAGTTCGACCTCGACCCGGGTGACGCCGGCGCCCCCGACCTCGACGGGCAGCGCCGCCGGACGGTGGGCGGGGGCGTTCACCGCGACGGTCACGGAGCCCGGGACCAGGTCGGCGAAGGCGCACTCGCCCTGCGGGCCGGTGGTCGCGGTGGCCAGCACGTCACCGCGTACGTCGGTGACGATGACCATCGCCTCCTCGACGGGAGCGCCGGTCCCGGCGGCCCGGACGAGGACGGTCAGGCCGCTGGTCCCGCTGAGCAGGATGTCGTAGGCCAGGGACTCGCCGTCGACGACGATCGTCGAGGCCTGCGGCTGGAAGCCGTCGGCGGAGGCGATCAGTACGTACGAGCCGGTGCCCGGCGCCCGGAGCGCGTACGAGCCGTCGGCCTGCGCGACCGAGCGGCCGAGCTGGCGTCCCGCGAGGGAGATCAGCGTCACCGCGGCCTGCGGGACGGGCGCGTTCTCGGCGCCGCGCACGTGGCCGAGCACCGGAGTACCACCGTCCATCGAGCCGGACCCTTCGTTCGTGGCCGTGGCCGTGGCCGTGGCCGTGGCCGGGGTGACGGCGGTCGGCGCCGTCGCGGCCCCGCTCCCGCTCGCGGTCCTGGCCTGCGGGACGGCGGCGGACACGGCGGTCACGGCGGATTCGGCGGATTCGGCCGACCCGGCGGACTCCGCCGACCGCGCCAGACCGCCCGAGGTCCGCAGCGGGACCTCCTTGATGAAGATCGTGACGAGGAACGCGATCAGCGCCAGCGGCGCGGCGATCAGGAAGACGTCCGCGATGCCGTGACCGTAGGCGCTCTCCATCACGGTGCGCAGCGGCGCGGGCAGGCTGTTCATGTCGGGGATGCTGCTGCCGGAGCTCGAAGCGGCCGCGGCGGCCTGGTACTTCGGGTCGAGGGTGGCGAGTCCGTCCTTGGCGTAGCCGGTGATCCGGTTGGCCATGACCGCGCCGAGCGCGGAGACGCCGATCGCGCCGCCGAGGGAACGGAAGAACGTCACCGTGGAGCTGGCCGAACCGAGGTCGGAGGGGGCCACCTGGTTCTGCGTGCACAGCACGAGGTTCTGCATCATCATGCCGATGCCGAGGCCCAGGAGCGCCATGAAGACCGCGATGTGCCAGTACTCGGTGTCGTAGCGGATCGTGCCGAGCAGGCCGAGGCCCGCGGTCACCAGCACGCCGCCGCTGAGCAGCCACGCCTTCCAGCGGCCGGTCTTGGTGATGACCTGGCCGGAGACGGTCGACGAGATGAACAGGCCGCCGATCATCGGGATGGTCATGACGCCCGACATGGTCGGGGACTTGTCGCGGGCCAGCTGGAAGTACTGGCTGAAGAAGACCGTGCCCGTGAACATCGCGACGCCGACGAAGAGCGAGGCGATCGAGGACAGGGCGATGGTGCGGTTGCGGAAGAGGCGCAGCGGGATGATCGGCTCGCTGGCCTTGCTCTCGACGAGCAGGAACAGCAGGCCGAGCACGATCGATCCGCCGACCATGGCGCCGGTCTGCCAGGACATCCAGTCGTACTTGTCCCCGGCGAAGGTGACCCAGACCAGCAGCAGCGAGACCGCGGCGGATATGAAGAAGGCACCGCCCCAGTCGACCTTGACCTCCCGCTTGACGACGGGGAGGTGGAGGGTCTTCTGGAGGACGATCAGCGCGATGATCGCGAAGGGCACGCCGACGTAGAAGCACCAGCGCCAGCCGAGCCAGTCCGTGTCGGTGATGACCCCGCCCAGCAGCGGGCCGCCGACGGTGGCGACGGCGAACACGGCGCCGAGGTAGCCGGAGTAGCGCCCGCGCTCGCGCGGGGAGATCATCGCGGCCATCACGATCTGCGCGAGGGCCGAGAGGCCGCCCACGCCGATGCCCTGCACGACGCGGCAGGCGATCAGCATGCCGGCGTTCTGCGAGAGACCGGCCGCGGCCGAGCCGAGGACGTAGATGACCAGGGCGATCTGGACGAGCGCCTTCTTGCTGTAGAGGTCGGACAGCTTGCCCCACAGGGGCGTGGTCGCGGTCATCGACAGCAGGGCGGCCGTGACGACCCAGGTGTAGGCGGACTGGCCGCCGCCCAGGTCGCCGATGATGTGGGGCAGGGCGTTGGAGACGATCGTGGAGGACAGGATCGCGACGAACATGCCGAGCAGCAGCCCGGAGAGGGCCTCCATGATCTGCCGGTGGGTCATCGGCGCGGCGCTGTCGCTGTCGCCTCCGTGCTTGGCGTGTGAGCCCCGCACACCGGTCGGTGTGGTCGTTGTCATGGGCTTCCTAACGTTCTTCATGCGGGAGTTCGGGTGTTCCGGTGACCGGTTCTGCCGGGTCCGGGTGCCGCAGGGGGGAGCGGCCGTCGCCGAAGCTGGCGCGCAGCCGGCTCATGAGCTGTACGAGCCGGACCACCTCTTCGTCGGACCAGTCGCTCAGCCGGTCGGCGAGCAGCCGCGACGTGCGGCGGGACAGCTCGTCGAGCTGGTCCCGGCCGGTCGGGGTGAGGCGCAGGATGCGCGAGCGTCTGTCGGCGGGGTCGGGGGAGCGTTCGACCCAGCCCCGGTCCGCGAGGTGCGCGACATGGCGGCTGGTCACCGACATGTCCACGGAGAGCAGTTCGGACAGCCCGCTCATCCGCATGGCGCCGTGTCGTCCGAGGAGCGTCAGCACGGCGGCCGAGGCCGCCGGACAGTCGTGCGGCAGGATCCGCCCCATGTCCCTCTTCACGGCGCCGATGGCACTGAGCTCGCGTGCCAGTGCCTCGTACTGTGCCGGCCCGGCCATCACACCTCCCAGATGGTTGCTTTGGGCAACCGTAGAAAAAGATGGTTGCTCCAGGCAAATCAAAAGTGGTGTTCAGGGATAAAAAGTTGACAAAGGCAAGTATTGCCTTCGTAAACACGCAGGTGAACGGGGGTGGGCGACCCTCCCGGTCAGCGCTGCGCGGTCGGGCGGACCACGATCTCGTTCACGTCGACGTCCGCGGGCTGCTCGATCGCATACGCGACGGCCCGCGCCACCGCCGCCGGCTCGATGCCGACCTCGTCCCGCATCCGCGTGATGTCGCCCCGGACCCGGGCGTTGTTCGATGCCGTGGCGAAGTCGGTCGAGATCACGCCGGGCGAGACGGTGGTGACCCGCAGGTCCGGCCCCGCCTCCTGCCGCAGCCCCTCGCAGATGGCGCGCACCGCCACCTTCGTCCCGGCGTAGACGGCCATCGCCGGTACGACGCGGTACGCGGCGGTGGACGCCGTCGTGACGAAGTGGCCGCCGCCCTGGGCCCGGAACACGGGGAGCGCGGCGCCGATCCCGTTCAGCACCCCCTTGATGTTGACGTCGACCATGTGGCTCCACTCCTCGGTGCGCAGATCGTCCAGCGGCGAGATCGTGCCCACCCCGGCGTTGCCGACGAGGACGTCCAGCCGGCCGAACCGTTCGCCCGCCAGGGCGACGAGCGCCCGCAGGTCATCGAGCCGGGTCACGTCCGTGCGCAGGTGGACGGCCTCCCCTCCCGCCGCCCCGATCCGTGCGGTCAGCTCCGCCAGCCGCTCGGTGCGGCGCGCGCCCAGCACCAGCCGGGCGCCGCGCTCCGCCAGTAGCAGCGCCGTCGCCGCCCCGATCCCGCTGCTCGCCCCGGTGATGGCCACGACCTTG
Source organism: Streptomyces sp. NPDC048507 (assembly GCF_043199995.1). NCBI lineage: Bacteria > Bacillati > Actinomycetota > Actinomycetes > Kitasatosporales > Streptomycetaceae > Streptomyces > Streptomyces sp. NPDC048507. The sequence goes on from NZ_JBICWZ010000014.1 coordinate 20,327, forward strand.
CCCGCGATGCCCGTCATGAAGGTTCCTTCCGTACTGCTGCCGATGGCCGCTGCCGATGGCTGCCGCCGGGGACCGACGCGGTCCCTCCCGCCAGTGTCCGGGGGGTTTAGCCTGGTATCCAGAGCCGACTTATTCTGGAACCAAAGGTGGTAGTGCCATGGCCGAGGGCGCCTCGTCCGACCCCCGGGAGCGGCGCCGCGAGCTCGCGGCCTTCCTGCGCAGCCGTCGCGCCCGCATCACCCCGCGCGAGGCGGGCCTGCCGTCGACCGGCCGGCGCCGCACACCGGGGCTGCGGCGCGAGGAGCTGGCACTGCTCGCCGGGATGAGCGCGACCTGGTACACGTACCTGGAACAGAGCCGGGACATCCGCGCCTCGGACCAGGTGCTGGACGCCCTCGCCGGCGCCCTGCGGCTGGCGGGGCACGAGCGCGCCCACCTCTTCCACCTCGCCGGACGCGCGCCCGCCGCCGCCGGTCCGCGGCCCGAGCCCCTCGATCCGCAGGTGGCCGCCGTTCCCCTGCTGCTCCAGCCGCACCCCGCGTACGTGATCGACGGCGCGTACGAGGTGCTGAGCCACAACCCGGCCACCGAAAGGGCCTTCCCGGGGCTCGTCACCGGGAACGGCGGGCCGCCGCCCAATTTCGTGCGCTGGACGTTCCTGGAGCCGCGGGCGCGCGAGGTGCTGGTCGACTGGGAAGCCGAGGCGCGCGGGCTGCTCGCCCGGCTGCGCACCCTGACCGGCGCCCACCCGGGCGATCCGCGCTTCGGGCGGCTGGTCGACGAACTGCACGGGGGCAGCCCCGAGGTGCGGCAATGGTGGCCGCACTTCGAGGTCGAGGCGCGCGGCGGCGGCCACAAGCGGCTGCGGTCGCCGGACGGCGCCGTGGTCACGTACGCCTACACGGCCTTCCACGTATCGGGGCGGCCCGAGCAGACCTTGGTGATCTACGCGGAGCCGCACGCCCGGCCGTGACCGCGCCGGTGAGGGTGAGGCCCTGTTCGACCTGCCGGGTGCAGGGCCCGGCGAGCGCCAGGTGCTGGTGGCGGTGGGCGTCGTAGAGGGCGTGGACGGTGTCGACGACCGCTCCGGACGGCGCGCGTCGGCGGGATGGGCGGCGTGCAGGACCGGGCGCGCGGTGCGATCGAGGAGGCCCTACCGCTCTGTTCGAGCCCGATTACCTGGCTGTCGAACGCACGAAAATCTATCGCGGCCGGAGTAGACATTGCGTTTCCGTGCGGATATGGTTTCTCTCGTAGCCGAGATCGAGAAGGGCCCGGCAGAGATGAACTGCCGGGCAGTGCAGCAGTACGGTGCGGCGGTGGAGTGTCGAAGCCAGAGCGGTTGCGGGACGGCGACGGGACTGACTGCCGGACCGGGTGGCCCGCGGTGATCAGGGGCCGCCAGCGGCCGGGCCGCGCACGACGCGGTGCGGTACCGGCAACGACGTACGAGCAGTGATCCAGAGGGAGGAACGGAGGAACGAGGCGCCATCAGGATCGCCCGGACCGGCAGGACGGGTCCGGGTACCGCAGGACATCGACAGTGAGGTGGTCTCCGGTCAAGCAACCGCGATCCCCGCGATCCCGACGCCGTTCCGGCCGGGTGCGCGGAAACAGAGGGCCGACGCACGATCAGGGTCGGCGGATGGTGTAGCAGTTCCTTCGGGGCCCGGGCGCCAGATGGCACCCGGGCCCCTCGACGCGCGCGACAGAGAGGTTCCATGACCGCAGACGCAATGAACGGCCGTCTCGACGACGACGACTACCCCGCCTACACCATGGGCCGGGCCGCCGAAATGCTGGGCACCACCCAGGGGTTCCTCCGCGCCATCGGCGAAGCCCGCCTCATCACCCCGCTCCGCTCGGCGGGCGGACACCGCCGCTACTCCCGCTACCAACTGCGCATCGCCGCCCGCGCCCGCGAACTCGTCGACCAGGGGACGCCGATCGAGGCCGCCTGCCGCATCGTCATCCTCGAAGACCAGCTCGAAGAAGCCCAACGCCTCAACGCCGCCTACCGCCGCAGCGCCGGTCAGACCGGGCGGGCGGGGCCCGGGTGACCGCCACGCCGAACGCCGAACGCCGATAGCCGAGACCCGAAGGGAAGTCACGATGGAGACGACGGTGCGGGTGCTGCCCGACGCCGACGAGGTCCGTGTCATCGTGTGCGCGGGGGAGTTCGACCAAGAGGCCGTGGGACCCCTGCGGTCCGCCACCGACGAGGCCCTCACGGATCCGCACCTGCGGCGCATCGTGATCGACGTGCGGGAACTGACCTTCGCGGACTCCTCGGTCCTCCACCTGCTCGTGCGCCTGCTGCACAGCGGCCGCCTCGTCCTGGCCGGTCCCCTTCCCCCTCAGCTCGCCCGGCTCCTCGAGGTGACCGGGATGGCTGCGGCGTTCACGGTCGCGGAAGGTCCGGAGGCGGCCCGCGTCCTGTGACCACGACGACGGATGTGGAGGTGCGGGCCCTACCGGCCCCCCGCGGCCGTTAGGGTGGTGGCCCAGGATGGAGCGTCGCTGGGCAGGTCGTGAACGTGAATCACCCTTCCGCCGGATGTCCCACGAGCGCGGCCGCCGCCAGGGCCCTGGTGAAGGCCGTACTGGCAGGTGACGGGCTCGACCCGGATGCGCCGGGAGCCGTCGACGCCCTGCTGGTGGTGACCGAACTGGTCACCAACGCGATCCGCCACGGCGGCGCCGTCACGTACTTCGAAGCGTGCGTCGACAGCGGCTTCCTGCGCCTGGTCGTCGGCGACACGAGCACCGCACACCCGTTCACCCGAAGCTCGCTCCCGGGCCGGATAGGCGGCTACGGCTGGCCGCTCGTCCGGCGCCTCGCCGAGGAGGTCACCGTCGTGTCCGACCCCGGCGGCAAGCGGGTGACCGCCGTCCTGAAGATGGCCTGACCGGCCCCGCCCGGACCGTCCCGCCCTCCGCCCCCGGCCCGGGGTTCAGCCGTGCGTGTGAGCCGTTCCGGAGGGGGTGGCGGGCGCGGCCGTGCCCGCCGGGAGCGTGCGCTCGACCTGGCCTTCCGTACCGGGCTCGACGATCACGAACTGGCCCATCATGCCCCGGTCCTCGTGGCGCAGGATGTGGCAGTGGTACATGTACGGATTGCGCGGATCGGTGAAGCGGCCGAACTCCACGGCGAGCCTCGCCTTCGACTTGGCCGGCAGGAAGACGGTGTCCTTCTGCGACCGGTACCAGGCCGGGGGCGGCTGCCCGTTGATGTCGAGCACCCGCAGGGCGACCTCGTGGATGTGGAAGTTGTGCGCGTGGTCCCGTGCTTCGACCTCCCAGATCTCCCGGGCTCCGGCCGGGACGATCTCGTCGATGCGGTCCATGGCGTAGTCGCGCCCGCCGATCTCGTCGTCCCCGTCCAGCCGGAACGTGCGCACCCGGGCCCCCGCGGGCACCTCGATCGGGGGCGTCGAGGACAGCCGGACCGGCACCTCGGGCGAGGGCTGCAGCCGCTCGGCCGCGACGATCTTCAGCAGGTCGAAGTCGCCCTTGTCGATGGCGTCCCGGCCGCCGAACCCGCGCAGCACGACGCTCTCGCCCGGTGCGAAGCCGGCCACGATCTCGACGCGTTCGGCGGGGCTGAGCGCGACCCGGTCGACGGACACCGGCGCCGGGAGGAGCCCGGCGTCGGCGCCGATGACCTGGAAGGTGCGCCCGTCGGCGAACCCGATGTGGAAGAGCCTGGCGTTCGAGGCGTTGAGGATCCTCAGCCGCACCCGCTGCGCGGCGACTTCCAGATGGGGGCCGAGGGTGCCGTTGACGAGGACCCGGTTGCCGAGGAAGAACACGGAATCGTCGAGCTTCTCCTCCGACAGCGTGCCGTCGGCGTTGATGACCTTGTCCTGGACGATCAGCGGGAAGTCGTCGACGCCGTAGGTCTTCGGGAGGTCCAGGGCCCGCGACTCGGGGTCGTCGAGCAGGAACAGCCCGGCCAGGCCGCGATAGACGTGCTGGGCCGTGTACCCGTGCGGATGCGGGTGGTACCAGGTGGTGGCCGCGGGCTGTTCGACGGTCCAGTGCGGGCTCCAGGTGGCTCCGGGCGCGATGGTCCGCTGCGGGCCGCCGTCCATCACGGCCGGCACCCGCATGCCGTGCCAGTGCACGGTGGTCTCGTCGCCGAGCCGGTTGACGACCTCCAGCGCGACCCTGTCCCCGCGCGAGGCCCGCAGCGTCGGTCCCAGGTAGGAGCCGTTGAACCCCCACGTCGGCGCGGGCCTGCCCGCCAGGAACTCGGTCCGGCCCCGCTGCATCGTCAGGGTGAAGACCTTGGCCCCGGCGGCGTCGACGACGGGCTCCAACAGCGGCGGGATCCGCAGCGGACGGGCGAAGGCCCCGCCGCCACCGTCGCTCGGCGGGGCCGTCGGCCGCCCGGCGCCGCCGGAAGCCGAGTCACAGCCGGCCGCACCCGCAGCCGCGGCGGCCAGTACGAGGAAATCCCGACGCTTCACCCGCGCACCCTACGACGGGCACCGGGGCGAACCGCGGCGACATCCCGGCGGGGCCGGTCCCGGCGGCAGCCCGCGGCGAAGCCCCCGGCCCGGGGGGATCGGGCCGGGGGCTTCGCCGCGCGGGGAGACCGGGGGCCGGTCAGTGGCCGAAGGCGTCCTTCGTCTTCTCCTTGGCCTGGCGGGCGTCGCCCTTGGCCTGCTCGACGCGTCCTTCGGCGGTCATGCGCTCGTTGCCCACGGCGCGGCCGACGGTTTCCTTGGCCTTGCCCTTGGCCTGCTCGGCGGTGGCCTTGCTCTTCTCGGTGCCCGACATGGGGACCTCCTCGTCGTCGTCGTACCGGATCGGTCGTGAACGCTCGTCTGCTCACATCCGCCGCCCGCAAACCCCTCCACCGCGACAACCGGCCCGCCCGCCCGCCGCAACCTCATCCCCACGCGCGCCGTTGTCCCCCTGTTGGCCCCGTCCCCCAGGAGCACCGCGTGACGCCGAACCCCCTTCCCACCCCCGACGGCCTGCTGCGCCGGACCCTCGGCGAATGGCGCATCGGGCTGGTGGCCTGGCGGCTGCTCGTCCTGCAGACCGCGCACCCCGCCGTCGCGGCCGGCACCGCCCGCTACTCCACGTACCGGGCCCATCCCTGGCGGCGCATCGAGCACACCATGGACAGCGGCAGCCGGCTGTTCTTCGCCTCGCCCGAGGAGCGCCGCCGCGAGGCCGCCCGGCTGGAGCGCGCGCACCGCCGGATCCGCGGCACCGATGACGCCGGCCGCCCGTACGACGCCCAGGACCCCGAGGTCCGGGCCTGGGTGATGCTCACCTTGTACGAGGCCATGACGGCCATGCGCGAACTCTCCGGCGATCCGCTGGCCCCGGCCGAACTCGACTCCCTGTACGGCGAGTTCAAGGAGGTCTGCACCGTCCTCGGCATCCCGGGCGAGGTCCTCCCGGCGACCGCGGCCGACGTGCCCGCCCACGTCGACCGGACCGTCCGCGAGGTCCTCGAATACGGCGACCAGGTCCGCTACCTCCTCCACGACATGCTGCGCGAGGCGCCCGCCCCCCGCCGGCTCGGACGGCTCGCGCCCGCCTGGCCGCTGCTGCGCGCCGTGGCCGCGGGCGTGCTGACCACCCTGACCGTCGCCGACCTGCCGCCGGCCTGGCACGAGCGGTTCGCCGTGCCCCGGACCCGGACCGCCGCCGCCCTGTCCTGGACGGTGCACCGCGGTATGCGGCAGGTCATGACCCGCCTGCCGGACCGGCTGCGCTACCGCACCCACGCCGGCGCGGACCGGCAGCGGCCCGCGCCCCGGCGCCTGCCCCGGCCCCGGCCCGCCGCCGACTCCCGCCCGGCACGCCTGGAGGCGTTCTTCCGGCAGGTGCTCGACCAGACCGGCGACGGGCGGGTCGACTCCGCCGACCTCCAGGCGATGGTCCACAACGTGTGCTGGCAGCTGGAGCTCCCGCCCGCGCAGGAGGACCGGCTCTACGCCGCCTTCGAGGGATGGTGGCGGCACCTGCGCGCGGGCATGGACGCGGACGGCGACGGCGCGGTGGACTGCGCCGAGTTCGTGTCGGCGGTCCTCGCGGGGACCGACCGGGACCCCGCCTACCTCGAACAGGGCCTGGGGCCGGCGGTGCGCGCCCTGTTCCGCGCCGCCGACACCGACGGCGGCGGGTACCTGTGCGCGGACGAGTACCGCGTCCTGTTCGGGGGTCCCCGGGTCCACCCGGCCGAGCTGAACGACGCCTTCCGCCAGCTGGACGAGGACGGCGACGGCCGGATCAGCGAAGCGGAGTTCGTCGCCGCGTTCACCGACTTCTTCACCGCCCGGGCGGACACGTCCGCGGGCACGGCGCTCCTGGGCCGCCCCTGACACCCGCCGCGCACGGGCGTCCGTGACCGCCCGTCAGCCGGCCCCGGTCCTCACCAGGCGACGGGCAGGGACCGCAGCCCGCTGAAGAACTCCTTCGACCGCCACCGCAGCTCCGCCTCCGGCACGGCCAGCCGCAGGCCCGGCATGCGCGCCGTCACGCGCTCCAGCGTCGTCTGGAGTTCCAGGCGGGCCAGGTGGGCGCCCAGGCAGTAGTGGATGCCGTGCCCGAAGCTGATGTGCGGGGTCCCCGGCCGGTCCAGCCGGATGCGGCCGGGCTCCGGGAAGGCGGCGGGGTCGTGGTTGGCGGCAGCCTGGGAGACCACGACCGGTTCCCCCGCCCGGATCAGGACGCCGCCCACCTCCACGTCCTCGGCGGCGTAGCGGGGCAGGGTGAGTCCGTTGAGCAGTGGGACGAGCCGCAGGAGCTCCTCGACGGCGCGGGGGACCAGCTCGGGCCGGGCCCGGACGGCCGCCAGCACGTCGACGCCGTCCGTGCCGTCAGCGCCGTCAGCGCCGGCCGTGCCGTGCGCGCCCGCCTCCCGGGGGAGCAGCAGGACCGCGAAGAAGTTGGCGATCTGGTTGGTGGTCGTGACGAAGCCCCCGATCAGGATCTCGTTCAGCAGCCCCGTCAGTTCGTCGGTCGTCAGGGCGCCTTCGTCGCGGGCCCGGACCAGCACCGTGATCAGGTCGTCCGCCGGGGTACGGCGGCGGGCCTCGATCCAGCCGTGCATGCGGGTGAAGAAGTCCTCGGCGTGCCGCTGCACGGCCTCGGGCGTCACGCTGCCGGAGCAGACGGTGTCCGCCCACGCGCGGACGGCCGGCTGGTCGGCGTCGGGGACGCCGGTGAGTTCGCAGATGAGGGTCATGGGCAGCGGGAAGGCGAGGTCCTCCACCAGGTCGGCGGGCGGACCGGCCGCCACCATCCGGTCGAGCAGGCCGTCGGTGACCTCCCGGACGTGGCCGCGGAGCCGCTCGATGCGGCGCGCGGTGAACTCCTTGGCCAGCAGAGCGCGCAGCCGGGTGTGGTGCGGGGCGTCGAGCGCGATGAGGCCCCCGCCGGCCCGGGGCATGGGACCGATCCGGGGCTGGTCGCGGCGGACGGCTTCGGCGAGGCTGAGCCGGGGGTCCGACAGGACGGCGCGGACGTCGTCGTAGCTGGTGGCGAGCCAGGCCTCGTCCCCGTACGGCAGCCGTACGCGCACGGGCGGCCGGTCGCGCAGCTGCCGGTAGCCCTCGGGCAGGCCGAGCCCCGCCGTGGTCCAGAACGGGTAGGCGAGCGGCTCCCGGGAGGGGCCCGGCACGGAGCCGGGGCACCCGGCGGGAGCGGGCGGAGCGGGCGGAACGGGGCGGGCACGGGACGGCACGGTCACGGAGTTGCCTTTCTCAGCGGTGCGGGCCGACGCGGATGTCGACGTGGGTCGGTGGGGGCGCGCTGGTGTCGACGGAGGCGGTGAAGCCGATCCCGTCGTCCCGGCAGATGAACTGCACGACCTGGCGTCCGGCCGCGGCCGCGCGGATCAGGCCGCCGGTGGTGGCCCACACCCCGGAGAGGTAGAAGTTCCCCAGGCCGGGCAGGACGGGACCGTTCTTCTTGACGAGTTCCTCCATCGCCTCGCCGCTCTCCACGAAGGGCTGCCAGCCGAGGAAGGTGCCCTCGAAGGCGTTCGTGTAGCGGATCTGGGTGAGGGGGGTGCAGGTGTCCCGCACCACGACGGAGTCCTTCAGCCCCGGGTAGAGCGCGTCGAGGAAGTCGACGACGGCGTCCCTGGTGCGCCGCTTCGCCAGCGCGTACGCCTTGCCGCGCCGCACCGGCAGGGTGTGCAGCTCGGTCCCCCTGCGGGGCCGGCTGAGCCGCTCCGGCCCCTCGGCCAGCTCCCGCCAGGGGGCGGTGTCGGAGAAGTAGGTGGCGTAGACGACGCCGGTGCCCTCGGGCGAGAGCTCGGGGTAGAAGCGGTTGCGGAACTGGACGTTGAGGCTGGGGTGACGGATGCCGGTGAGCCGGGCGGCCGTCGCCTCGTCCAGCAGGTGGGTGGTGGTGGGATCGGCGTCCTCGAACGGCCGCCGCAGACCGAGGAAGACGCTGGCGTAGCCGGGGAAGACCATCCCCGGCCGGTGCAGGGTCTCCCGGTAGAGGGTGGCGTACTCGCCCTCCAGGTAGCGGCCGTCGAGCAGGCCGAGGAGCGTGGTGGGTCCGTCGCAGGCCGAAACGACGATGTCCGCGTGGTGCTCCCGGCCGTCGGAGAGGCGCACGCCGACGGCCCGGTCGTCCTTGACCAGGATCTCCTCGACCATGGCGTTGTAGGTGACCTCGCCGCCGAGGGCCAGGTAGCGCTGTTCGATGGAACGGGCCAGCCCCAGCGAGCCGCCCTCGGGCACGCCGGCCGACCGGTGGGCCTGCGCGGCCATCTGGAAGTAGAACGGCAGCACGGGGAAGCCCGGGTGCTTCTCGTACAGGATGTAGTTGAAGGCGTCCCTCAGCAGCGGGTCCTTGAAACGGGTCGAGTACTCCGTCATCAGCGTGGACATCGAGGTGCGGAAGAGGTTGAAGTACGGCAGGAAGCCGGCCAGCATCCGCCAGCGCTCCCGGCGGCCCATCAGCGGCACCGGTTTGAGGAAGGGGTACGCCGGCAGGCAGGCGATGAACTTGCGCAGTCCCGCGCAGAAGGACCGGATGGCGCGGGCATCGGGCGGGGACAGGGACAACAGATGGGCTTCGAGCCGGTCGGGGTCGCAGTAGAAGTGGACGGTGCGCCCGTCCCGGCCCCGGACGGTGTTGAACACGTCGAAGTGGCGCATCTCCTTGCCCTGGAGCGCGCCGAGTTCGAGCCAGATCTGGTGCATCTCGTTGCCCGGGCCGTTGCCGAGGAGCCAGCTGATGCAGGCGTCGAAGGTGAAGTCGCCCCGGCCCCAGCCGGTGCAGCAGCCCCCGGGGATCTCGTGCATCTCGAAGACGCGGGTGCGGTAGCCGTTCATCTGGGCGTACGCACCGGTGGAGAGGCCGCCGAGCCCCCCGCCGATGATGATCATGCTCTTCCTGCGTGCCGTCGTCACGGTCACCTGATCCGTCACCTCACCCTGCGGTTTTCGAGCTGGGGCAGCCGTCCGAGCCGGTCCGGATGCCAGGGGACCGTGCCGCCGCTCTCCCAGGCCCGGAAGTCCAGACCGAGCTCCCGGCACAGGTACTGGGTGACGAACCGCCCGCTGGCGGCGGCGCGGATCAGGCTGCCGCCGCCGAACCACTGGCCCGCCAGGGAGAAGCCGTCCAGGCCGGGCAGCCGCATCCGGTCCTTGTTGATGAGGCCCGTGATCACGTCATCGGCCGGGGTGAAGGACTTCCAGCCCAGGATGCTGCCGCCCCGCACGCCCGTGTAGCGCTCGGTGGTCGTCGGGGAGGCGACGTCGACGACCTCGATGTTCCGGCCGATGCCGGGGTGGTGCCGTTCCAGGAAGCCCCGGACGAAGTCGGCGGCCTGCTGCTTGCGGGCCCAGTACGCCTTGCGGTCGGTGCTCCGCAGCCGCTTCCACGGCTCGTAGTCGCTGAAGTAGGTGCAGTGGACGACGGACTTGCCGGGCGGGGCGAACCCGTCGGAGTAGCGCGAGCGCATCTGGACGACGAGGCTCTTCTGCAGTACGCCGGGCAGCGCCGCGCTGTCCTCGTCGGAGAGCAGGTAGGTGGTGCTGTGCCGGGCGGCCGGATCCAGCTCGCCGTCGAGCCCGACGAACACCGAGACCACCCCCGGGTAGAGCACGTCAGGGCGGCTCATCATCTCGCTGTACAGCTTGTCGATCTTCGGGCTGGTGTACCGGCCGCCGAGCAGCCCCTCGATGGTGGTGACGCCGTCGCAGGCGGAGACCACGTGGTCGGCGAAGTGCCGCTCCCCGCCCCGCAGCTCCACTCCGACGGCCCGGTCGTTCTCCACCAGGACGCGCTCCACCCGGGCCCGGTAGTCCACACGGCCGCCGAGCGCCGTGTACCGCTCCTCCACCGACCGGGCCAGACCGAGCGAACCGCCCTGCGGGAAGCCCGCGTTGAGGTGGTAGGCGCTGGCCATGTTGAACAGGTAGGGCAGCAGCGGGAAGACCTCGTGGTCCTGGAAGAAGATGAAGGGGAAGGCCCGGCGCAGCAGCGGGTCCTCGAACCGGTCGCAGAACTTCTCCATCCGGGTCACCGCGGTGCGCCACAGCAGTGCGAAGGAGGGCAGGACGGCCCGCAGCGTGGCCAGCTTCTCGCCCGCGGACTGCAGGGGCGGCGGGGTGAGGAAGGGGTAGAGGTTGATGCGGGTGAAGCGCCGCAGGTCGCGGCAGAAGGCACGGATCGGCCGGGCGTCGCCCGGCGAGATCTCCAGCAGGTGCGCTTCGAGCCGGTCGGGGTCGTTGTAGAAGGTGACCGAGCGGCCGGTCTCGTCGGTGACGGTGTTGAACATCTCGAAGTTCGCGATCGACTTGCCGTCGAGCGCGCCGAGCTCCCGCCAGACCCTGCTGGCGTCGTTGCCGCGCCCCGTCCCGGTCAGCCATTCGATGCAGTAGTCGAAGACGTAGTCCTGGCGCGACCACGCCGTGCAGCAGCCGCCCGGCAGGACGTGGCGCTCGAAGATCCGGGTCTCGGCGCCGCTCATCTGGGCGTAGCAGCCGGTGGAGAGGCCGCCGATGCCCGCGCCGATGACGATCACCCGGGGCGCCGCTCCCGGCCCGCGGCCCCCGCGCGCGGACCACGGGCCCCGGTCCTCCCATACGGGCCTTTCGTTACGCGCCATCGGGCACCCCGTCCGTGCTGTCGTCGTGCCGCGGGGCAGCGGGACGCTCCCGGCGGGGGGTCGCGGGGCCGTCGTCGAGCGCGGAGGCCACGAGGGCCGCGTTGCGCCCGGCCGGCTTCTCGTCGAGCATCTCCGCGTGCAGCCCCGCGCCGCGCACCAGACGGCTGACGGTGGTGGAGGCGGTGTGCCAGCTGCCGCGCCGGCCGGCCGCGTAGAACTCCGCCTTCGCCTCGTCGCAGATCACGGTGACGGTGGCGCTGACCGCCCCGTGGTTCGGGGTGCGCCCGCAGTACTCCAGGTAGTCCCTGGCCTGTTCGAGGGTCTGGGCGGTCACGGTCTCGGAGTTGGTGTGCCGGCGCAGGTGGTCCCGCAGTTCGCGCTCGAACGCCTCGGTGTGCTCGGTGGCGATGCCGTACTCCTCCTCGATGCGGTACGAGTCCATGATCACGACGTGGGCCACGTCGCGCCCCCTGCCTTCGAGCTCCTTGGCGACCTCGAAGGCGAGGTTGCCGCCCAGGGAGTAGCCGAGGAGGTGGCACGGGCCCTCGGGGAGCAGTGACTCCACGAGGTCGGCGTAACGGGTGCGCTTGTCCCCGTCGACGTGGTTGAAGGCGACCAGCTCGTACGCCCCCAGGTGGGCGGCGAAGTGCCGGTAGACGAGGCCGTGACCGCCGGCCGGCGGGAAGCAGAAGAGGACCGGGCCCCGGCCCGTGTTGAAGGTCAGGTGGGAGAGGCTGCCGGAGACGCGGCCGGTGACGATGTCCTCGACCGTGCGCGCCATGCCGTGCAGGGTCGTCACCTTGAAGAGCCGGCCGACCGGGATCGCGATGCCGAACTCCTGCTGGAGCCGGTGGATCAGCTCGATCAGGGTGATGGAGCTGCCGCCGGAATCGAAGAAGTCGGAGCGCAGGCCGATGTGCGCGAGGCCGATCACGGCCTTCCAGTGGGCCGCGACGCGTTCCTCGTAGAGCGTGACGGGTGGTTCGTGCCCCTCCTGCCCGGCCGCGGCCCGGGGTGCGGGCAGTGCGTCCGGGTCCACCTTGCCGTTCGGGGTCAGGGGGAGGGCGTCCAGCGTCTCCAGATGGGCCGGGATGAGGTACGTGGGCAGGTGGGCGGCGAGGTGGTGGCGCAGGGCGCGGGTGTCCGGATCGGTGCCCGGCGCGCGCACCACGTACGCGCAGAGAACCGGTTCGCCGCGGCTGTCGGTCCGCACCAGGGCGCAGGCGCCCGCGACTCCGGGCAGGGCCGTCAGCAGCGACTCGATCTCCCCCGGCTCGATGCGGTGGCCGCGCAGCTTGATCTGGGCGTCGGCCCGGCCGGCCAGGTGGATGCGGCCCCGGGCGTCCCGGCGCGCCAGGTCACCGGTGCGGTAGAGCCGCTCGGGGACGGCGCCGGGGCCCCGGTCCAGGGTGACGTCGACGAAGCGGCGGCCGGTCTGCTCCGGGTCGCCCGCGTACCCGAGCGCCAGCCCGGCCCCGCCGGCCCACAGTTCGCCGGTGACCCCGGCCGGGACGGGCTGCCGGTGGGCGTCGAGGACGTGCAGCACGCAATTGGGCAGCGGGGTGCCGATGGGGACCGTGCCGTTCGGGTCGAGACCGTCGGCGGGGCCGTCGAAGCAGGCGCTGTCGACGGTGGCCTCGGTGAGCCCGTAGGAGTTGACGACCCGGGTGCCGGGGCCGCACAGCGCGCGCAGCCGTTCGTACTCGGCGACCTTCCACGTGTCGGAGCCGACGATCAGCAGCCGCATGAAGTCCAGCCGGTGGCCGCCCTCCTCGCAGTGGGTCATCAGCGCGCGGACCACGGCGGGGACGAACTCGGCGCGGTCGACCCCCTCGGCGGTCATCGCCTCGTACAGCCGCGCCGTGTTCAGGAGCAGCTCGCGGTCGGCGAGGACGAGCCGGCCCCCCGAACACAGGGCGCGCACCAGATCGCCGGTGAACACGTCGAAGGCCACCCCGGCCAGCTGCAGGTGGACGCCCGGTCCGGCCTGCGGCCCGTACTCCTCGCGCCAGGCGGCGCAGAGGGCCGAGAGGGCGCCGTGCGACACCACGACGGCCTTGGGGCGGCCCGTCGATCCGGACGTGTGGATGACGTACGCGGGCGCGTCCGGGCCGACGGGCGCCTCCTCGCCGGGCGCTCCCGGCGCCTCCTCGCCGGGAGCCGCCCCGGCCGGCGCCGCTCCGGGGTCCCGCGCCATCACGTCCGTGAGGAACCCGGCGCCGGGCACCTCGAGCCGGCCGGCGCCCGCCGGGTCGGTGAGGACCAGGCACGCGGCCGCGTTGCCCGCCATGAAGGCGAGCCGCTCCGCCGGGTGGTCGGGATCCAGGGGCAGGTAGGCGGCCCCCGCCCGCAGGACGGCCAGCAGCGCCACGATCAGCTCGGGCGACTTCGGCAGGCACACGGCGACGACCCCGCCCGCCGCCCCCCGGGCCCGCAGCCGCCCGGCCAGGACGCCCGAGGCGCGCTCCAGTTCCGCGTAGGTCATGTGGCGGGCGGCCGCGCGCGTCCCGGCGACCGGCACCGTGACCGCGACCGCGTCCGGGGTACGGGCCGCCGCCCGCGCGAACAGGTGGTGCACCGGGGCCTCGGGGGGCAGCAGGGCGCCCCGGGCGGACGGGCCGTGCAGGATCGCGTGGCGCTCGTCCGCGCCGAGCATGTCGAGGCCCGACACCGGACGCCCGCCCGGAGCGCGGGTCAGCGCGTCGAGGAGGTTGCGGTAGTGCCCGGCGAGCCGGCGGGCCGTCTCGGGCCGGAACAGGTCGGTGTTGTACTTCAGGACGCAGTGGAAGCGGCGCTCCGCCTCGTCCTCGTACGCCGACAGCGTCAGGTCGAACTGTCCCTCCTCTTCGGGGAGTTCGATGTAGTCGAGGTGGTATCCGTACTGCTCCGAGGACACCTTGTGGGCGAGCAGGATGAACATGGCCTGGAAGACCGCCGAGCGGCTGGGGTCGTGCTGGAGGCCGAGCTTCTCGACCAGCAGGACGAAGGGGTACTCCTGGTGGTCGATCCCGCCGAGCACCGTCTCGCGGACCTGGGCGAGCAGGCCGGCCACGGTCGGATCACCGGCCAGGTCCGCGTACAGCGGCAGCGGATTGACGAAGTAGCCGTACACCGAGGCCAGGTCCTCGTCCGTCCGCCCGGTCACCGCGCTGCCGACGACGACGTCGTCCTGACCGGAGTGGCGGTGCAGCAGCAGGTAATAGGCGCACAGGAGCACCATGAAGACGGTCACGTCGTGCTCGCGGGCCAGGGCGTGCACCCGGCCGCTGAGGTCCTCGTCGAGGACGAAGAACTCCGAGGCGCCGTTGTGGGTCTGCACGAGGGGCCGGGGCGTGTCGGTGTGCAGGCTGAGCGGTGGCACCTCGGCGGGCAGCGCGCCGCGCCAGTACTCCAGCATGCGGTCGGCCTCGGGGGAGGCCAGGAACCGGTTCTGCCGGTTGAGGAAGTCGACGTACCGGCCCCGGACGGGCGGCAGGACGACGGGGCGGCCCGTGCGCATGCCCTCGTACAGGGCGAGCAGTTCCTCGATGAACGTGAAGGTGGAGATCGCGTCGGAGACGATGTGATGGACCGCCTTCATGAGCACCCAGCGGTCCGGGCCGCGCCGGAAGAGCCTGAAGCGCATCAGCCGGTCGTGCGCGAGGTCGTACGGCCTGCGGTACTCCTCGACGATCAGCTCGCGGATCTCCTCCCACGCCAGGCCCTCGACGTCGAAGACCGCCGTGTCCGGCTCCACGGCGGCCGAGACGGTCTGGAGCGGACGGCCGTCCTCCATGGTGAAGTTGGCCCGCAGCACGGGGTGGCGCTCCACCAGGACGCGGACGGCGGCGGTCATCAGCTCCGGATCGATGGCGGTACGGACCTCGACGGCCCCGCCGATGTTGTACGCGAAGCCGTCCGGGTGGAGCTGCTTCAGGAACCACAGGGCCTTCTGGTTCTGGGTCAGCGGGTGGCGGGAGGGGTCCGTGTGGACCTCCACCCCCGCCGGGGCGTCCGGGGCCGCCGCCCGCGCCGCGAGCTCCGCGGTGGCCGCGTGCAGCTGGGCGGTCAGCTCGCGCAGCGGCGCCCCGCTGAGCAGCGCCACGACCGGGAGCGCGATCCCGGTCGCCGCCTGGATCCTGGCCCGCAGTTCCATGGCGAGGAGCGAGTCGATGCCGTGCGCGCCGAGTCCGGCGTCCGGGTCGAGCCGGTCGGTGCTCATGCGCAGCACGGCCGACGCGCAGCCGAGGAAGAGCTCCGCGACGAGCCCGGCACGTTCCTCCTCGCCCGCGGCGGCCCGGAACCGGTCCAGGTAGTCGCCCTGCCCGCCGTCGCCGCCGGTGCCCGTGGCGGCCTGGCCGGCCGCGGCCGCCGCGGCCTCGGCGGCGAGCTCCGCGACCAGCGGCGGCGGCGAGGGGTACCAGGCCAGGAACGTCTTCCAGTCGACGATGGTGGCGATGACGAGCTGGGCGCGGTCCTGGCCGAGGACCCGCTCCAGGACGGCCGTGCCCGCGCCGGGGGAGAGCGAGCTCATCCCCCGGACGGCGCGGTAGTGCTCGACCAGGCTCAGCTCCTCGATCATGCCGGTCGCCCAGGGGCCCCAGTCCAGGCTGAGCGCGGGCATCCCCCGGGCCCTGCGGTGATGGGCCAGGGCGTCGAGGAAGGCGTTGCCCGCGGCGTAGTTCGACTGGCCCGTGGTGGTCAGCAGGGACGCCACGGAGGCGAACAGGACGAAGTGGTCGAGCGGCTCGTCGCGCAGGTGGTGGTGCAGGAGCCAGGCCCCCGCGGCCTTCGGGTCGAAGACGGCGTCGAACGTGGCGCGGTCCACGGCCCGGACCGGCGTGTCGCGCACGTGTCCGGCGAGGTGGAAGACGCCCCGCACCGGGGGAGCGTCCCGGTCCCGGTACGCGGCGAGCCACCGCGTCATGGCGTGTTCGTCGCAGATGTCGAGGGCGGCGTGGACGGGGTGGGCGCCCAGGGCCTCCAGTTCCTTGACGAAGCCGACCGGGGAACTCGCGGGGGAGTCCTGGCCGAGGGAGCGCCAGGTGGCGCGGTCGGGGAGTTCCGTGCGGCCGACGAGGATCAGGTGCCGGGCGCCCCGGTCGACGAGGTAGCGGCACAGCAGCCGGCCCAGTGCGCCGAACGCCCCGGTGACGAGGTACGCGCCGTCCGGGCGGAGCCGGGGAGGGAAGGGGCGGGTGAGGCCCTCGGGGCGGCTGAGGCCGCTGATGAGGCGACGGCCGCCGCGTAGCGCGACCTCGTCCTGGGGCCGGCCCGGAGCGGGCGGGGCGAGGATCTCGCGGAGCAGGGCCTCGGCATCGGCCACCGCCCCCGCGTCTCCCGCCCCCGCGTCTTGTGCCCCCGCGTCTTCCGTCCCGGCGTCTTGGGCCCCGGCGTCCGCCGCCGGGAGCGGCAGGTCGATCAGCTTGCCGCCGTGCGCGGTCAGCTCCTGGTGGCGCAGCACCCGCCCGATGCCCCAGACGGGCGCGCCGAGGGGTTCCACCGGTTCCCCGGGGACGGCCGCCTGGGCACCCCGGGTGACCAGGTGCAGGGCGGCCGGCGCGGACCGCTGCCCGGGGTCGTCCTGGAGGGCCTGGGCCAGGGCGACCACGGAGTAGGCGCCCAGCGTGCCGTGCGCGCCGAGGTGTGCGCGCCCGGTGTCCGCCAGCGCGGGCAGGTCCAGGTTCCACAGGTGCACCACGGTGCCGGGGGACGCCCCCTCCGCGGCGAGGTCGGCCAGGAGCCTGCGCAGGTCGTCGGCGCTGCCCGGGACCACCCGGGAGGGGTGCCCGTCCCGGCCGAAGGCGTAGCCGTCGCCCGGCCGTACGAGGTGGCAGCGCGCGCCGCCGGTCGCCGCGAGCGCGGCGAGCCGGTCGGCCACCGCGCCGGGCCGGTCCGCGAACAGCAGCCAGTCGCCCCCGGGCGCCGGGTCCGCCTCCCCGCGCGCACCGTCCGCCTCCGGCGGGGCCTGCGTCCAGGTGAGCTCGGCGAGCCAGCCGTCGATGGTGGGCACGCCCACCGTGGCCGACGCCCGCTCGACGTCGGCGGCGCGGAAACCGCGGACGTGGCCGAGGGGCTCGCCGTCCTCGGTGTAGAGGGCGATGTCACCGACGAGTTCGTCCTGCGCCCGCCGGGTGACGGTGGCGTGCGCCCACAGCGGCCGGTCCCCGATGGGGACCGTGCGCACCGCGTCGATGCCGAGCGGCAGCAGCATCCCGCCCCCCGGCCCCGGCTGCCCGGGCGCGTCCGCGTCCGCGACGCCGTCCGGGACGCCGTCCGGGAGACCGGCCACGAGGAGGGCCTGGAAGCAGGAATCGAGCAGGACCGGGTGGACGTGGTGTCCGGCGGCGCCGCCGGCGGACGCGGGCGGCCGGATCAGGGCGAGCGCTTCCCCGCGCGTCCGCCAGACCTCGGCGATGCCCCGGAACGCCGGACCGTACTCGTACCCCAGGGCGCTCAGCGTGCCGTAGCAGGCGGCGGCGTCCAGGCGCCGGTCCGCCCGCGCCCGTACCGCCCCGGCGTCGAGCGGGGCGCCACGGCCGGCCGGGGCGCCGCCGCGCACCACACCGCGGGCGTGCACGGCCGGAGCGTCGCCCTCGGTCGCCACGGTGAAGGCGGAGCTCTGCGCGGAGAGCGACAGCTGGACGGCGCGGGGCGCGTCGTCGGGCAGGAAGAGGGCCTTGAGCAGCTCGATGTTCCCCAGCTCGGCGTCCGCGGCGCCGGTCAGGGCCCGGACCGCCTGGTACGCCATCTCGACGTACCCGGCCGCGGGGAACAGCGTCCTGCCCTGGATGCGGTGATCGGCGAGGTAGGGCGTGGTCTCCACGTCGAGCGCCACCTCCCAGGCGGGCTCCGCGGTGGCCAGGCGCCGTCCCAGCAGCGGGTGGTCGACCCGGCCCAGCCTGACCTGTGCCACGGGCGCGGGTTCGGTCCAGTACCGGTCCCGCTTCCACGGATAGCGGGGCAGCGGCACCCGCCGTCCGCGCGGGTGCAGCACCTCCCAGTCGACGGCGCAGCCGAGGGCGTACAGGGAGGCCAGGGAGGTGGTGAAGCGCAGGGCCTCGTCCTCGGCGCGGCGGATCGAGGGCAGGGTGGTGACCGTCTGGTGCGGGCCCCCGGCCGCGCCGGCGGGATCGCCGCCCCGGGCGGCGGAGCACTCCTTGACCGAGTGCCCCAGCACCGGGTGGGGGCCGATCTCCAGGAAGGTGCGGTGTCCGTCGTCGATCATGGCACTGACGGCCGCCCGGAACCGGACGGTGTGCCGGACGTTGTCCCACCAGTAGTCCGCGTCGAGTTCGGGCCCCTCGGCGCGGCCCTCCCGGCCGGTCAGGTAGAGGGGCAGCCGCGCCGGGCGCGGCTCGATCCCGGCGAGCTCCGTCAGCAGCTCGGCCCGGATCTCCTCCATGCCGGCGCTGTGGTAGGGGACTTGTACGTCGAGGAACTTGGCGAACACGCCGTCGGCCTGGAGCCCCCGCGCGTACTCGACGAGGGCCGCGCGCTCCCCGGCGAGGGTCAGTGCGCCGGGGCTGTTCACGGCGGCGACGGACAGCCGGTCCCCGAAGGGCTCCGCGCGCCGCGACGCCTCGTCCTCGGGCAGGCCGACGGCGAGCATGGTGCCCGTACCCGCGAGCCGGTGCTGCAGGCGGCTGCGGTGCAGCGCGATCCGTACGGCGTCCGGCAGGCTGTAGACCCCGGCCTCGTAGAACGCGGCGATCTCGCCGGTGCTGTGGCCGACGACCGCGGACGGGTGGACCCCGTGGGCGTGCCAGAGGGCGGCGAGGCCCACCTGGACGGCGAAGTTGGCGGGCTGGGCGAGCCAGGTCTGCGCCATCCGGGACGCGTCCTCGGCGGCGTTCAGTTCGGCCGTCAGCGACCAGCCGGCCTGGGCCACGACCTCCCGGTCGACGGCCTCGACGGCGGCCCGGTAGACGGGCGAGGACTCGAACAGCTCGCGGCCCATGGCCCACCACTGCGGCCCCATGCCGGTGAACACCCAGGCCGGGGCGGGCTGTTGACCCTCGCGGCGCCGGCCGAGGAGCACCCGGGGGTGCTCCTCGCCCCGGCCGTACGCCGCCAGCGCCTCGTCCAGATCCTCCCGCGACCGGTACACCACGGACAGCCGGGCGTCGTGGTGCTGGCGACGCCGGGCGAGGGAGTGGGCGAGGTCCGTGAGGGAGACGGGCTCCGCCAGGCGGGACCGGACGGCCCCGGCCAGGTCGGGCAGCACGGAGGCGTCGTGGGCACTAAGGGGCAGCACGCGGAACTGCAGGCCCCCGGCGAGGTCCCGGCCGGGAAGGCCCGGGGCCGCCGGAGCGGGCTCCGGCGCGGGCGCGGGCGCCTCTTCGAGCAGCACGTGCGCGTTGGTGCCCCCGAAACCGAAGGAGTTGACGCCCGCGCGGGCCGGCCCCTCGTGCGGGGGCCAGGGGGTGACCCGGTCCGGGATCCCGTACGGTGCGGCGTCCAGGTCGATCGCCGGATTGACGCGTTCCAGGTTGATGTGCGGCGGGATCAGCCGGTGTTCGAGGCTGAGGGCGGTCTTGATGAGACCGGCGATGCCGGCGGCGGACTCGGTGTGCCCGATGTTCGTCTTGACGGAACCGACGTAGCACGCGGCACCCGGCTCGCGCCCGACGGCCAGCGCCCGGGCCAGCGCGTTCGCCTCGACCGGATCGCCGACCGGGGTGGACGTGCCGTGGGCCTCCACGTACTGCAGGCTGCCCGGCGTGATGCCGGCCCGGGCGCAGACCTGCTCGATGAGGGCGGACTGGGCGTCGGCGCTGGGGACCGTGATGCCGTTGGTGCGCCCGTCCTGGTTGACGCCGGTCTCCGTGATCACGGCGTGGATCGGGTCGCCGTCGCGCACCGCGTCCGCGAGGAGCTTGAGGGCCACGATGCCCACGCCCTCGGCCCGGACGTAGCCGTCGGCCGCGGCGTCGAACGTCCGGGAGCGGCCCTCGGGCGAGAGGAACCCGCCCTTCGTCTCGGCGATGGTGTACTGCGGCGTCAGGTGCAGCAGGGTGCCGCCGGCCAGCGCCAGCGAGCTCTCGCCGCGGCGCAGGCTCCCGCAGGCGAGGTGCACCGCCACGAGCGAGGAACTGCAGGCGGAGTCGATGGACAGGCTCGGGCCCCGGAAGTCGAAGCAGTGGGAGAGCCGGTTCGAGACCATCGTCATCATCGTGCCGGTGGCCGTGTGCGCTTCGAGGGTGTCGAACCGCAGGTCGGAGAACTGCAGGATCTTGTAGTCCAGGGTGAACGCCCCGACGAACACGCCCACGTCGCGCCCCGCCAGTTCGGCCGGCTTCTGTCCACCGTCCTCCAGGGCCTCCCAGGCGACCTCCAGGAGCTTGCGCTGCTGCGGGTCCATGGCGTGGGCCTCGCGCGGGCTGATCCCGAAGAAGGCCGGGTCGAACTCGTCGAAGCCGTCGATGTAGCCGCCGCGCCCGCCCACGAGCCGCCCGGGTTTCGCCTTGTCCCTGCTGCCCAGGCCCGCGACGTCGTAGCGGTCGGCCGGCGTCGGGGTGATGCAGTCCCTGCCCTCGATCAGGTTGCGCCAGAAGGACCGGTGGTCGTTCGCGCCGCCCGGGAAGCGGCAGCCGATGCCGATGACGGCGACCTTCTCGGGGGGCGTTGCGGGAGTGACGGGCGGGGACGTACGGGCGTGTGCAGGCATGAGCGTTCCTTGAGTCGCGAAACGGGCGCACGGGAAGGGAGCGGCGCGCGCCGCACGAGCGTGAGCGGTCGGGGGGGCGGGGAGGAGCGGGGACCCGTCACCCGGTGGAGCGGCGCCAGGGGTGGACGAGCGTGGTCAGGACGCGACCGGTGGGGGGGAAGGCCCGGGGGTCGGTCAGCCCGACCGCCTCCGGCTCACGGCCGGGACGCCAGGTGAAGGTGCCGAAGAGTCTGTCCCATACGGAAAGGTCGGAGCCGTAGTGACCGGCCTCGGACAGATCGGTGCTGTGGTGCAGCCGGTGCTGCTCGGGACCCACGAGGAGGTGGTTGAACGGCCCCAGCCGCACCCGGATGTTGGCGTGGACGAAATAGCCCTGGGCCACGACGAACAGTCCCACTCCGAAGACGGCGCGCTCGGAGAACCCCACCAGCGCGAGGGCGAGCTGGACGAAGCCCTGCGAGATGATCACGTCGGCCACGTGGTTGACGCCGTTGTTGGCGACGTTGACCTTGCCCGGTACGTGGTGCACCCCGTGCAGCCGCCACAGCCAGGCGTAGGTGTGGCCGGCCCGGTGCACCGCGTAGCTCGCGAGGGAGCCGAGCAGGAGCGCCAGCGGGATCTCGCCCCACAGCGGGAGCACCGGGTACGGATCGGCCACCGCGCCGACGGCCAGGAGCACCAGGCTCTGGCCGAGCGCGCCCCCGACGGCGGTGAGGACGTAGTACACGGCGTAATGGCCCCACTCCCGCCGGTCCGGCTGCCACGAGGGGTCATAGGGGATCAGGAACTCCAGCACCACGAGGAGTCCGAGCACCGCGAACTGGAAGAGGAAGGTCGTCGTGCCCGGTTCCCACCCGCGCCATTCGGTGACGGCGAAGACGGTGACGGCGGCGAGCAGCAGGACCGGCTGGGCGGCCACTGCCAGTGCGTCTCGCGCCGATAACCGGGGCATGGCACTCCTCATCGAGGGGGTGGAGGAAGGGATGACGGAACTCCCGGCGCGACGAGGGCCGGGGAAGTGATCACAGTATGTAGCTCACTGGATACGCACTGCAACCATCTCTCGCCCGGCGCACGGTGTCCCCGGCCCCCGGTTCCGTGAATCGCGCACTCCCCGGGCCTGCGACCGGAACTGTTCTCAACCCTGCATGTTTCACGCTGTGTTGACGTACGTGCTAGATGAATCGATTCGCCGCGTCCGCGCCCCCCCGCGCCGGCGCTTGCCGGCCGGGCGGCGGGTGCTCGTAGGATCCACGGCATGGCGACACGACTCGTACAGATCACGATGAAGGCCCGGGACGACGCGGCGCTCGGCCGGTTCTGGGCGCAGGCGCTCGGCTGGGGCGTCGACAGCGAGGGGCCCGGGGTGACCAACCTCGAACCCCTCGGGTTCGCCTACCCCGGCCCCACGGCCGTCTGCGTCGACATCGTCGCCCGCCCCGAACCCAAAACGGGCAAGAACCGCGTCCACCTCGACCTGGCCACCACCTCGGCCGCACATCACGCGGAACTGGTCGCCCGCCTGACGGAGCTCGGCGCGACCCCCGCCGACGTGGGCCAGGGCGAAGTCCCCTGGACGGTCATGGCCGATCCGGAGGGCAACGAGTTCTGCGTCCTGGAGCCGCGCCCGCTCTACCGGGACACCGGCCCGGTCGCCGCGGTGGTGGTCGACTGCGCCGACCCCCGGGAGATGGCCCGGTTCTGGGGCGCGGCGATGGACTGGACGGTGCACGAGGTCACCGACGACAGCGCCACCATGCGCTCGGCCCAAGGCGTCGGTCCCTACCTGGAGTTCGTCCGCACCCCCGAAGCCAAGAACGGGTGGAACCGCGTCCACCTCGACGTCCGCCCCTACCCGGGCGGCGACCTGGCGCAGGAGGCGGAGCGGCTGCGCGGACTGGGGGCCACCGACCCCGGCTTCGACCAGTCCGCCCTCCACTGGACGGTGCTGGCCGACCCGGAGGGCAACGAGTTCTGCCTCCTCACCGCCCGCTGACGGGGACGGGCCGGGCGCGGACCACCAGCGGCCGGGAGAGGACCGTGATGGCGACGGAGGCCGCGGCCACGGCGGTGATGGCGGTGCCCGGCGCCAGGTGCTGGGCGGCGCCGCCGGCGAGCGCGGCTCCGATGCCCTGCCACGTCATCCGGCCCGCGGACTCGACGCCCTGCACCTGGCCGCGGACCGGATCGGGCGTCAGCTCCAGCAGCTGCTCCTGGAGCGGCAGGGTCGCGGCGAACCCGGCACCGGCGAGGAACACCGCGGCCGCCGCCACCAGCACGGGCGGGTGCGCGGCGAACAGCAGGTAGGGGACGGCGAGCAGCAGGCGCAGCCCGAACGCGCAACGGCGCCGCTGCCCGGCGGTGAGCAGCCGTCCGACGGTCAGGTCGCCGAGGAGCATGCCGGCCGATCCCGCGGCCAGGAAGGCGCCGGCGTGCTGGGGGTCGTAGGAGATGAAGAGGGCTTCGCAGCCGACGACCAGGCCGTTGGGCACCCACAGGTTCAGCAGCAGGGCGCGCTGGCCGGCCTGGGAGAAGAGCTCGCGGTTCGTCGTCCAGGTCCGGCGCAGCCCGGGGCGCCGGGTCAGCCGGATCGAGCGTTCGCGGACGGTCGCCGCCACGATGACCAGTGCGGCGCCCGTCAGGGCCGTCGCGGCGACGAACACCCCCTGCGGGCTGAGGAAGCGCAGCAGGACGGCGCCGAGTGCGTAGCCCAGGACGGCCATCCCGCCCGAGGTGATGTTGATCAGCGACCGTGCCAGTGCGTACGCGGACACCGGCACCACCTCGGCGAGCAGCCCCATCCGCGTGCCGGTGCCCAGGGACTGGAAGAACCCCAGCACGAGGAGCAGCCCGAACCGGGCGGCGAGCGGCAGCCCCGGAACCGCCTGTGCGGCGGCGCCGAGGAGGGAGACGCACTGCAGTGCGACCAGGGTGCGGCGGGGACGGTTCCCGTCGGCGACCGACATCAGCGTCAGCGCGCCGAGCACCGTCGCGAAGGTTGCGCCGTACATGCTCACGGCCGTCAGGAACGGCGAGTGGGTCTGTCGGCTGACCAGCGTGCCGAGCGCGAAGCCCGACAGGGTGCCCGCGGCGGCCGTCAGGGTCGAGCTCGCGTAGAGCCCGGCGAACTCGCGGTTGCGGAGCAGGCCGCGATAGCCGGGAGCAGGGGGAGCGGTGGGAAGCGTGCAGGACGCGGAGGTGTCGGAAGGCATAAAAAAAGCCTCCGGGCGCACCCGTTGGGGCGCCGAAGGCAGCGGAACCATTCTAGCAGCCGGACGGGCTTCCCCGCGGCCCCGCCACACCGGCCGTCACGGCGGTCCCGGGCCGACGGCGGCGGGCCGGGCCCGGGATAGTCTGTGCCGGTGGCGGAGAGCGAGCGGCAAGGCGACGACGATTCCCGCGGCGGGGCCCCCGGCGGCGCCGACGCGCGGCTCATGGACATGGCCCGTCACCTGCGCCACGTCAACGGCGAGATGAACGCACTGATCCACCGTTTCGCGGGCGAGCACGGCCTGCACGCCACCGACGTCCAGGCCCTCGGCGCCATCCTCGACGCCCCCGCCCCCCTGACGCCCGGGCGTCTGGGCCGGCGCCTCGGCCTCACCTCCGGCGCGGTCACCTCCTGCCTGGACCGCCTGGAGAAGGCGGGCCACGTGCGCCGGGTCCGGGAGAGCGCCGACCGGCGCGTCGTGCACCTCTACTACGAGCCCGCGGCCCGGCTGGTGGCCGCCGAGCACTTCCGGTTCCTCGCGCGGGCCACCCAGCGCGCCCTGGAGCGGGCCGGCCAGCAGGACGCGTCCGCCGCCCTGAGGTTCCTGGACATCCTCGGTCAGGAGTTCTCCGCGGGCGAGCGGACCGCCGCGCCCTGACCGGCCCGGACGGCTGACCCGTCCGACAGCCGCCCCGGCCACCAGGCCTTCGGGCCGATGTCCAGCACCAGCGCGGGCACCAGCAGGGAGCGGACGAGCAGGGTGTCCATGAGGACGCCGAAGGCCACGATGAAGGCGATCTGGACGAGGAAGGCCAGCGGAATGACGCCGAGGGCCGCGAAGGTGGCCGCCAGGACGACGCCCGCCGACGTGATCACCCCGCCCGTCGCCGTCAGCCCGCGCGTCACGCCCTCCCGTACCCCGTGGCGCAGCGACTCCTCCCGCACCCGGGACATCAGGAAGATGTTGTAGTCCACGCCGAGGGCCACCAGGAACACGAACCCGTACAACGGGACCGAGGCGTCCGCTCCGCTGAAACCGAAGACGTGCCGGAACACCAGCGCGGAGACGCCCAGGGTGGCGAAGAAGTTCAGCGCGACGGTCGCGACCAGCAGCAGCGGCATGACGAGCGAGCGCAACAGCCCCACGAGGATGAGCAGGATGATGACCAGCACCACGGGGACGATGAGGGTGCGGTCCCGTTCGGCGGTCCGCTGGGTGTCGTAGGCCTGCGCCGTGTACCCGCCCACCACGGCCTCGGCCCCCGCGACCGCGTGCACCGCGGTTCGCAGCCGCACCACGGTGGCCTTGGCCGCGGCCGTGTCCGCGGGGTCCGCCAGGGTGGCGTCGATGCGCACCCGCCCGTCCGCGACCAGCGGGGGACCGGAGGGCGCTCCGTTCACCGAGGTCACGGAGACGGAGGCGACGCCGGGCGTCTTCCCGGCGCTCTCGCGCACGGCGTCGAGCCGGTCCGCGTTCGCGATGACGACGGCGGGATTGCCCGAGCCGCCGGGGAAGTGACGGCTCAACGCCTTCTGGCCCGCCACCGACGGCGCGTCGTTGACGAAGGTCTCGTCGAGCGGGACGCCCCCCGCGTGGAGCGCCGGCGCGAACGCCGAGCAGGCCAGCAGCCCGGCCAGGACCGTCACCCACACCCTGCGCGGAGCCCGCTCGACGAGGGCCGCCGTCCGGGCCCACAAACCCCGCGAGGCGTCCCGCGCCCGCACCGCGGCCGGCCAGTAGGCCGCCCGCCCCAGCAGGACCAGCGCGGCGGGCAGGAAGGTGAGGACGCTCAGCAGGGCGCACACGATGCCGATCGCGCCGACCGGACCCAGCGCCCTGTTGTTGGTCAGGTCGCTGAGGAAGAGGGCCAGCAGGCCCAGTGCGACCGTGCCCGCGCTGGCCGTGATCGGGCCCGCGGAGCGGCGCAGCGCCGCGCGCATCGCGGCGAAGCGGTCGCCGCCGTGTTTCCCTCCCGCGTCCTCCAGCTCCTCGCGGAAGCGTGCGGTCAGCAACAGGGCGTAGTCGGTGGCGGCGCCGATGACCAGGATCGACAGGATGCCCTGGACCTGTCCGTCCACGCGCACCAGGCCGGCGTCCGCCAGCGCGTAGACGACGGCGCAGGCCGCCCCGAGGGCGAAGACGGCACCGATGATGATCAGCAGCGGCAGCAGCACGCTGCGGTAGACCAGCAGCAGGATGACGAGCACGGTGGCCAGGGCCACGCCCAGCAGCAGCCCGTCGATCCCGGCGAAGGCGTCCGAGAGGTCCGCCCGGGTGGCGGCGGGCCCGGTCACCTGGACCGTGGTCCCCTCGACCTGCGAGGCGGCGGCACGGACCCGCTCCAGCGCCGCCGGCAGTCCGTCGGCCGGATCCGGCCGCAGCGGGACGACCGCCCGCAGGGCCGCGCCGTCCTCGGAGCGCAGGGCGGGGGAGGGGGCGCCGACGACGTCCGGCCGCCCCGCCAGCGCGGTGACCGCCGCGGTCGCCCGGGCCTGCTGGGCCGCCGTCACCGCGCCGTCCGCAGTGGCGGCCGTCCACACGACGATCGCGGGGAGGGTCTCCTGCTGCCGGAAGGCGGCCTGTTCGCGGGCCACGCCGGTGGACTCGGCGCTGCGCGGCAGGAAGGCGGCCTGGTCGTTGGTGGAGACCTCGCCGAGCCGGCCGGCGTAGGGGCCCAGCACCCCGCCGACGCCGAGCCACGCGACCAGGAGCAGGACCGGAACGAGCCATCGTGCCCGGGCCGTTGCGCGTGAGGGAGACATGCCGCTCCTGTGCGTTTCCTCGATGGGTGTATATCTTGAACATCAAGATATACACCCATCAAGCTGTTCTTGGGCCCGCCCCCACCCTCGTCCTCGCTCCCTGTGCTTCTCCCCGGGAGGCCCTACCGGATGCGCGGTGCGGAGGTGTCCTCCGCCTCGGCGCGCACGGCCTCCGTCAGAGCGGGGGCGTCCGTGCTCCGCGGAGTCTGGGGCGCCAGGGTGAAGACGATGCGGGCGCCGTCGCGGTAGTCGGGGTCGACGGTGATGGTGCCCCCGTGGAACTCGACGATCTTCTTGCACATCGCGAGTCCGATGCCGCTGCCGGAATAGGCGTCCTTCGTGTGCAGCCGCTGGAAGATCACGAAGATCTTCTCGGTGAACTCCGGCGCGATGCCGATCCCGTCGTCCGTCACCGTGAACCGCCACAGCGCGCCGTCCCGGGCGGCGGACACGTGAACGCGCGGCTCGGTCCCCGGCCGGCGGAACTTGACGGCGTTGCCGATCAGGTTCTGCCACAGCATGCCCATCTGCGTCGGATCGGCGGCGAGCGTCGGCAGCGGATCGTGGGTGATCACGGCGCCGGCCTCCTCGACGGCGACGCTCAGCGCGGACAGGGTCCGCTCCAGCGTCCGCTCCAGATCGACGTCCTGGAGTTCGTGGTGGACCCGCCCGACCCGGGAGAAGTCGAGGAGGTCGTTGATGAGGGTCTGCATGCGGTTCGCGCCGTCGACCGCGAAGGAGATGTACTGGTCGGCCTTCGCGTCGAGCTGCCCGCCGTAACGCCGCTGGAGGAGCTGGGTGAAGCTGGACACCTTCCGCAGCGGCTCCTGCAGATCGTGGGAGGCCACGTACGCGAACTGCTCCAGCTCGGCGTTCGAGCGCTGCAGGTCCGCCGCCTGCGCGTCCAGACGCAGCCGGGCCTCCTCCGTGAAGGCCAGCTCGCGCACCAGACGGCGCCGCATGAAGTCGATCTCCCCGCTCAGGCGCCGCAGGTCCGCCGGCCCGGTGGGGTCGATCGGGTGCTCGAAATCGCCGCCCGCGATGGCGCGCGCGTCGGCGCCGAGCCGCTCCAGCGGCGCGGTGACGCCCCGGCGCATCGCCTCGAAGACCAGGGCGGCGAGCAGGACGATCAACGCCGCGATCGTGGCGAACAGCCAGTTCCGCAGGCCCATCGTCGCCGCCAGGTCGGCCCTGGCCTGCGCCCGGTCCGTCCGCAGGCGTTCCTGCTGCCCCTTCAGGGCCGCCCGCAGCGCGTCGAAGTCCGCCTTGCCCTCCGCGGCGCGCTCGCCGGTCAGCGGCGAGGGCGAGCCGGGCGGTGAGGCGGCGATCGGGCGGGCGACCCTCTCCTGCCAGGTCTCGATGGCCTCCCGCACCTCCTTCAGGTCGCCGAGCGCGGCGGCGTCGCCCCCCAGGAGCCCCTCCAACTGCGCGACGTGGGCGTTCTGGTCGGCCTGGCCCTG
Source organism: Streptomyces sp. NPDC048507 (assembly GCF_043199995.1). Taxonomy (NCBI): domain Bacteria; kingdom Bacillati; phylum Actinomycetota; class Actinomycetes; order Kitasatosporales; family Streptomycetaceae; genus Streptomyces; species Streptomyces sp. NPDC048507. The sequence continues at coordinate 48,511 of NZ_JBICWZ010000014.1, forward strand.
CCGGTAGGGGGTGAGGAACTCCGGCGAGCCCGTGACGCCGTAGCCGCGGATGCCGGTCTCCTGGTTGAGCAGGGCCGACTCCAGCCGGTACGAGGTGGTCAGCGCCGGAGACCTGACGTCCACGAGCTCGTCGCTGATCGACGCCGTCCGTCCGAGCACCCAGGCGCCGACCGCGCCGAGCACGGCCAGGACCACCAGCGAGGCGGCCACCCCCGCGCGCAGCCAGTGCCGGGTCGTCCAGGTGGAAAGCCCCCGCGCACGCGGGGGCCGCTCGTCGCCGGTCATCTTCGTGAACCCCTCCGCAGTGGCCGCCGCCCCGGCAGGGTGCGGCCCGCACACTCTAGAGGTACTCCGACAACGTTTGTTGTCGGGGACCCGTGCCGGGCCGTAGGGTGCGGGTCATGCCTGGCAAGAACTTCGTCCTGCGGACCAGCCCGCAGGAAACGGCCGAGGCCGCGGACGCGGCGGTCGCCGGCCTGGTGCGCCGTCTGGCCCTGCGGCTCCTGGAAGCCCCCGAGCACCCGGCGTCGGACGATCCGGGCCGCGCCCTGGCCCTGCTCCACCTCCTGGACCACGTCCGGCAAGCCACCGAACGCCTGCAGGGCGAAGCGGCCGGGGCCGCCGCCCGCGCGGGCGCCGGCTACCCCCAGCTCGGCGCCGCCTGCGGCATGACCCGGCAAGGCGCACGACGACGCTGGCCGGGGCTCTTCAACCACTCCCACGAAGCACCCACGGAGCACCCGATGATGACCACCCCCGCCCGTCCCTTCGACGTCCTGCTCGTCGAGGACGACATGGCCGACGCCATGCTCATAGAGGAGGCCCTCTCCGAGCGCGGGGCCCGCAACCTGGTCCAGGTCACCGACGGACTCGCCGCCCTCGAACACCTCCGGGCCCCCGGCAGCGTCCGCCCCGACCTGATCGTCCTCGACCTCAACATGCCCCGGATGAACGGGCGCGAACTGCTCCGGGTCCTGAAGACGGACGAGGACCTCCAGACGATCCCGGTGGTCGTCCTGACCACCTCCTCGGCCCCGGACGACGTCGCGGGCGCCTACAGCAGCCACGCCAACGCCTACGTCACCAAGCCGGTCAACCTGGCGGACTTCGAGCAGGCCGTCCAGAGCATCGACGCCTTCTACCTCGACACCGCCACCCGCCCGCCCCGCACCTGAGCCGCGCGGCCGCACGACGCGAGGGGTCCGTCGTCGGGCCCCCTCCGCGGGAGCGCGCGCCGGACCCCGGCCCGGTCGCCGCTCCCGTCACCCGGACCTACGCTGGCGGTAGGGGAGCCGGCCGGGAGCCGCTCCCGCAGAGCACCGCGTCGCCGACGGCCCCCGCGCCGTCGCGCCCGCCGGTCGTGTCCCCCCGCCCCTCCCGAGGGCCGGTCGGCACCCGTGGCACGCGCCGGCTCCCCGCAGTACCCGTGCGACCTGGGAGTCGCCATGACGAAACCCGCCCGTACGCGCCGCCGGACCATGGCCGCGGCAGCCGTGCTGCTGGCCGGGGGCCTGGCGCTGGGCGCGGGCCCGACGGCGTCCGCCGCCCCGGCCGGCGCCCCCGCCGACGTCAGCCCCGCCGAGCAGGCGGCCCTGCTGAACGCCACCAACGCGATACGCCAGAGCGAGGGCGCACCGCCCCTCGTCTGGGACGCGGCCTTCGCCTCCGGCGCGCAGGCGTGGGCCGACGACCCCGCATCCCTCGCCGGCGGAAGCCTCCGGCACGACCTGGGCTTCAACGACGGCGCCGAGAACATATCGAGCACCGGGCCGTCCGGGGCCGTCGCGCAGTGGGGCGGCGAAAAGGCCGCCTACGACGCGGCCGGCCCGGACTGGAACACCGACGATCCCGGCTACCGGGACTGGGGCCACTACTGGAACATGGTGCAGAAGAACTACACCAAGATGGGCTGCGGCGCCGCCGCGGGCATCACGGTCTGCCGCTACGCCTGACGGGGGTGAGGTCCGGGAGGCGGCCGCGTGAAAGCCGCCTCCCGGACCTCGGGGGGTGTCGCGCACTCCGCGGGGGACGCGGTCGGTGTATGCGTGGTGCGACAGCTGGATAAACGATTCGCCAGACGGTTGGTCACGGGTGGGCGCGCAAGCGCCGCGACGGTTTCCGCAGCCCGGCACCGCGCCGCCCGGTCCGCCAAGTCGGCGTGTTCACAACAGACTTCGGGGTAGTCGCGGGTGAGCCGGTCCACCATCGGACCGGGCCCGGCACGACCGTCCCGAAGGAGAGCCAGATGACGACGCAGTACGGCCCCCAGTCCACCGGCCCCCAGTCCACCGGCCGGCGTCCCGACGGGGCCCCCGGCGGCGCGTCCTCCGGCAATGCCCTGAGCATCGCCGCGATCGTCCTGGGCGCCGTCGCCCTGCTCTTCCTGCCGATCGTGTTCGGCCTGGTCGGCCTGGTGCTGGCCATCGTCGCCAAGACCGTCCGGCACGAACGCCTCGCCACGGTGGCCATCGTCGTGAGCGCCGTCGGCCTCGTCGGCGGCATGGTGCTCGGCGCCCTCGTCGCCGCCTCGTGACCTGAACCGCCCCGGACCTGGTCGGCTGACATGGGGAGGGCGCCGTCCCGACGTCCCTGACATCACGGACGTCGGGGACGGCGCCCTCCCCGGGTCAGCCGATCAGGTCCGGGGCCCGCAGTACGGCGGACGGGACGCCCCAGGCGTCGACCAGGTCGACGGCGAGCGGACGCACCTTGCGGCACAGGTCGTTCACCTCGCGGCTGATCGCCTTGGAACGCTGGACCGTCAGCCTCCCGTGCTCCATGAACCAGGCCCGGTCCGCCTCGATCGCCGACAGGGCGAAGAGGTCGCACAGCAAGGACAGCGCCGCCCGCTCGCCCCCCTGCGGCACCGCGCGCACCCGGTCCACGAAGGCCTCCGCCACCAGCCGCTCCACGTGCGCCCGCGCGAGCGCGATGACGTGGTCCTGCACCTGCGAGAACACGGCGCCCGCCGGGCGCTTCTGGTCGATCCCCCGCTTGATCCGCCGGGCCAGCCCGGCCAGCATGTGCTCCTCACGGAAGCGGAACATGGCCAGTTGGTACTCCGGGTCGAGCAGACCGGCCTCCCGGTCCCAGTCGTCACCCCCCGGCAGCAGGTCGCGCACCCGTTCGAGGAGCTTGTGCGCCGAGGTCCGCTCGATGACCGTCTCGACGGCCAGGCCGGTCACGTAGCGGACCGTGCCCAGCTGGTCGAGGTCCTCGAACTCGCTCGCGTGATCGGTGAGCAGCCCCTTGGCCACGAGCTGGAGCAGGACGTGGTTGTCCCCCTCGAAGGTGGTGAAGACGTCGCTGTCGGCCTTCAGCGCGGCGAACCGGTTGACGGCGAGGTAGCCGGCGCCGCCGCACGCCTCGCGGCACTCCTGGACGACGCGGGTGGCGTGCCAGGTGGCCAGCGCCTTGAGGCCCGCGGCCCGTGCTTCGAGCCGCCGCCGCGCCCGCGCGTCGTCCCCGGGGCCGGAGAAGACCTCGTGCAGCTGCCCGCGCACGACGTCCTGCGCCGCGTGCAGGGCGTACGTCCGGGCGATGAGCGGCAGCAGGCGCCGCTGGTGCATGCCGTAGTCGAGGAGCACCTGCTCCCCGGAGCCGTCGCCGTCCCCGAACTGGCGGCGCCGCACCGCGTACTTGGTCGCCACCGTCAGCGCGACCTTGGCGACGCCGATCCCGGCCCCGGCGACGCTGACCCGGCCCTGCACCAGGGTTCCGAGCATGGTGAAGAAGCGCCGGTCGGGATCGTCGATCGGGCTCTCGTAGACGCCCTCGGGCGTGACGTCGGCGAACCTGTTGAGCAGCGCCTCGCGCGGCACCCGCACCCCGTCGAACCAGATGCGGCCGTTGTCCACGCCGCCCAGCCCCATCTTGCGGCCGGCGTCCTCGATGCGGACGCCCGGCACCGGCTCGCCGCCGGCCCGCAGCGGTACGACGAATGCGTGCACGCCCCGGGACCGGCCGTCCACCTCCAGCTGGGCGAAGACGACGGCCAGTTCGCCGTGCCGGGCCGCGTTGCCGATGTAGTCCTTGCGGGCCTGGTCGTCGGGGGTGGTGATGACGAACTCCCGGCTCGCGGCGTCGTACCTCGCGAGGGTGCCGAGCGCCTGGACGTTGGAGCCGTGCCCGGTCTCCGTCATCGCGAAGCAGCCCATCAGCTCCCCGGTGATCAGCGCCGGGAGGTGCGCCTCGTGGTGGCGCCGGGTGCCCAGGTGCAGGATCGCGCCGCCGAAGAGCCCGAACTGCACGCCGGTCTTCACCAGCACCGACAGGTCTCCGAAGGCCAGCGTCTCGAAGGCGGCGATCGAGGCCCCGACGTCGCCGCCCCCGCCGTATTCGGCGGGAAAGCCCATGCCGGTCTGGCCGGTCGCGGCCATCTTGACGACGATCTCCCGCACCCGCTCGCGAAACGCGTCGGCGGTGAGCTCGTCGGCCTCGTCGAGCACGGAGGCGTACGTCGTCAGGTTGTCGCGGACGAGGTCGCGGATCACGGCGTACTCCCCGTCGAGCACCGCCGTCAGCGCGGCGACGTCGATCTCGGGCCGTACGTAACGGGTGGGCGCGGAAGTGTTCTCGGGTGCCATGCCGCTCCGCTACCCCGAGCCGGGACGATCAACCGGCAACGGACGCGCGGAAGCGGCTCCCCCGCCCGGGCGGGGGGGCCGCTTCCCGTCGCCCCGCAGGGGGGCGGGCGCCGGCTCAGGCGTGCCGGTGCGAGCGCCGACCGCCGGTGACCACGCGGTAGAGGGCGAGAAGGATCATGGAGCCGACAATGGCGGCGATCCAGGTGGAGAGGTCGAAGAATCCGTCGATGGAATCGACTCCGAAAATGACCTTTCCGAGCCACCCTCCGAGCAGACCTCCGGCGATACCGATGAACATGGTGATGATGATGCCTCCCGGGTCCTTGCCCGGCATCAGCATCTTCGCGATGATCCCCGCGAACAATCCGATCAGTATCCAAGCCAGAATGCCCATGACGCCTCCTTCGAATTCTTCTGCCATGAGGGCTTATGAGCCGGATCTCGCCCGTCAAACGTGGTGGGCGCGCATTCCGTACGGCCTTTTCCGCGAGCCGTTCGAGGCCTGACCGGATCGGTTCGCGGCGATCGGGCGCGGCCGTGCGGAGGCTGCCAGGGTGGGAGGCGAAAGGGGGTCCGGTGATCTCGGCACTCAACCAGCTGGTCGATCTCGTCGAAGGGCACCTCGCGCAGGAGCCCGATGTCCGGGGGCTCGCGGGGGCGTTCGGCACGACCGAGTACCACCTGCGCCGGATGTTCTCGTCGTTGGCGGGCATGCCGCTGTCGGAGTACGTGCGCCGGCGGCGGATGACCGTGGCCGCCGCCGACGTCGTCCGGGGGGAGGCGGACCTGCTGAGCATCGCGGTCCGGCACGGCTACGGGTCGGGCGAGGCGTTCGGGCGCGCGTTCCGCGCGGTCCACGGCGCCGGTCCCGGGGACGTGCGCCGCGACGGGGGCCCCTTGCGCACACAACCGCGGCTCAGGTTCCGCCTGAGCGTCGAAGGGAGCACCCCCATGGACACCCGCCTCGTCAGCCGGCCCGCGTTCCGGCTGGTCGGACACGCCGCCCGGGTCCCGCTGATCCACCAGGGCGTCAACCCGCACATCCAGGCGCACATCGCGGCGCTCCCCTTGCGGGAACACCTGCGGCTCAAGGCCCTCGGCGACACCGAACCGGCGGGTCTGCTCCAGGTCAGCGACGACGCCGGTCCCGACGCCGTGGAGGGCAGCGAGCTGACCTACCTGCACGGAGTCGCCCTCGGCCGGGACGCGCCGTGCCCCGACGGCCTCGACGTCATCGAGGTGCCGGACGGGATGTGGGCGGTCTTCCGCACCAGCGGACCGCACCCGCAGGCCCTGCAGACGACGTGGGCGGCGACCGCCACGGACTGGTTCCCCTCCAACCCCTGGCGGCTGCGGCCGGGCCCCTCGATCGTCGCCACCCTGCAGCGCGCGGACGACTTCAGCACCGCCACCTGCGAGTTGTGGCTGCCCGTGGAACCGGCCTGAAACCCCGGCCGCCGCTCAGGCCGGCAGGTCCGCGGGCGGGTACGCGTAGGCGTACGGGTACGGATACGGGGCCGGGGACTCCGAGGGGGAGGGCGGTGCGGGCCGCGGCGCGGCGCCCCGGGCCTTCCCCGGCGCCAGCGTCTGTTCGTGCGTCGCGGCGGGAGACGCCGTCACCCCGTGCGGTACGCCACCCATCAGCAGGGTGCACGCGCCGGCGGCGCTCGCCGCGACCAGGCCCCACGCGGTCGCCCGGCGCCGGGCCGCGGCGGGCCCGCCCGAGGGCGCCGCGGCCGGCCGGGGCGGCACGGAGCGGTGGGTGGGGGCGCCGGCGTCCGCCGCCTTCACCGCGGCGGGGAACGTCCCGGGCGTCCCGGCGGCGCGCCCCGTGGCCGGGGCGCGGGTGAGGTCACGCAGCCGCTGGTGCACGCGCGCCGCGTCGGGCCGGACACGGGGCTCCGGGTCGGTCATCGCGCCGAGCAGCCGGCCGAGGCCGTCCGGCAGGCCGGCGGGGATGCGGGGCGGGTTCAGGAGGCAGGCGGTGCCCGCTTCGACGGGTGAGCCCCGGTACTCGCGGTGCCCGGTGAGCGCTTCGAGCAGGGTCAGTCCCAGGGCGTACACGTCGCCCGCCGTGCTCGCGACCCCGCCCAGCAGCTGCTCGGGCGCCATGTAGGCGGGCGTGCCGACGAGCGTCCCCGGCTCCTGCCGGGGACGGCGGGCGTGCACCCTGCGCGACAGCCCGAAGTCGGCCAGGCGCGGCGAACCGCTCTCGTTCAGGAGGATGTTGGACGGTTTGACGTCGTGGTGGACGATGCCGCGCGCGTGGACGTGGTCGAGGGCCGAGGCGATGTCCGCACCGAGCCGTACGACCTGGACGGGGCCGAGGGGACCGGCGCCTATTCGGGTGTGCAGCGTCATGCCCCGGATCAGCTCCGTGACCATGAACGCCCCCCGCTCGTGGCGCCCGGCGTCGTAGACCGTCACGAGCGCGGGGTGCGACAACTGGGCCAGGATGCGGGCCTCGTCGCAGAAGGTGTCGGCGGTGACCGTGTCCGCGTCGGGCCGGAACACCTTCACCGCCACCTCGCGCTCCAGCACCTCGTCGATGCCGCGGAACACGTCGGCCGTACCGCCGGCTCCGATGGCCGATCGGAGCCGGTAGCGGCCGGCGAGCAGGGTGTCGCCTTCGGGCAGTGCTCCGTACGCGGGGACGGTCCTGGCCGGCATGCGGCGTCCTCCTCGGCTCGCGGGCAGTGCCGCGCGCCTACCCGGCGCGAGGAGGGCTACGCCGTGGGCGCGGTCGGCGTTCGATTTCGATTCGGCCACTTTGAGGAGCAGTTGGCCGCCGGTCCGCCCGCCCCCCGGTCCCGGGGGGTCCGCGCGGTCCGATGCGGCGCCGGGCCGGCCGGGGCGGTGGGGCGCGCGGGGGGCGGTGGCCGGATGTCGGCCTCCCGGTTGGGCGTGTGGATCACTGGCGGATAGGGTCAAACTAGTTGCTCAAGTCAACCAATAGGACGGGTATGTACGACGACACCGCACACTTCCGCAGCCACGTGGAGCGAATACTCGACGGGCTGGGGCAGGAGCCGGGACGCGAGGCCGTGGTCCACGGAGAACGGCGCGTGAGCGCGGGCGAACTGCGCGGCCTCGTCCACGGCATGGCCCGCGCGCTGCGGAACCGGGGGGTGCGGCGCGGCCAGACGGTCACCCTCCTGGCCGGCAACCTCCCCGAGACGATCGCGGCCCGCTACGCCGCCGGACTGCTCGGCTGCGCCGTGAACCACCTCTACGCCGGGCTGTCGGCGGACGTGCACGCCGACATCCTCAGGGACGTCGAGACCCGGACGCTGATCGTGGACCCCGCCCACCGCGAGCGGGCCGCGGACCTGGCCCGGCGGGTGCAGCTGGAACGGGTCCTGTTCCTCGGCGCGAACCCGGACGCGAACGCGGACCCGCACGCGGGCCCGGATCCGGACCGGGACCTGGTGGCCCTCGCCGCCCGGGAGTCCGCGGACGTCCTGACGGGTGCGGCGCGGCCGCAGGACATCTGCACCATCCGCCACACCGGCGGGACCACCGGTCACCCCAAGGCCATCTGCACCACCTTCGAGCAGGCGACGCACAACGGACCGGACTGGTCCGGGGAGGGGCCGGTCAGGACCCTGGTGTGCACCACCCTCGCGCACGCGGCGGGCCTCATGGCGGACGCCACCCTGTCCGGCGGCGGCACCGTCGTCCTGCTGGGCGAGTTCGAAGCGGGCGCGGTGCTCGACGCCGTCGAGCGCGAGCGCGTCAGCCACGTGTTCCTGCTGCCGCCGCTCCTCTACCAGCTGCTGGACCACCCCGCGCTCGACCGCACCGACACCTCCAGCCTGCGCCTGCTCACCTACGGGGGCTGCGCCTCCTCGCCGGTCCGCCTCGCGGCGGCGGTCCGCCGGTTCGGCCCCGTCCTGAACCAGTTCTACGGTCAGAACGAGGCGGGCGGGATCAGCGTGCTCTCCCCCCGGGACCACGATCCGCTGCGGCCCGCACTGCTGCGCACTGCCGGGAAGGTCATGCCGGGCGTCGAGGTCGCCGTCCGCGACGCCGCCGGACGGCACCTGCCCGCCGGCGGGCACGGCGAGATCTGCGTCCGCTCCCCGCACGTGATGCGGGGCTACTGGAAGCAGCCCGAACTCACCGCCGAGGTGCTGCGGGACGGCTGGCTCCACACCGGGGACATCGGGTTCCTCGACGCCGAGGGCTACCTGACCATCGTGGACCGGATCAAGGACATGATCGTCGTGGTCGGGGGTCACGTGTACACGGTGGAGTTGGAGGACGTGCTCAACTCCCATCCGCAGGTCCTGCAGAGCGCGGTGTTCGCGGTCCCCGACGCGAACCTCATGGAGCGCGTCCGGGCGGTCGTCGTCCGCGCACCGGGCGGCGACGTGGACGAGGAGGAGCTGCGGACCCTGGCGCGCAACGCCAAGGGCGCCATGTACGAGCCCGCCCGCATCGACTTCGTCGACGCGCTGCCGCTGACCGACGCGGGCAAGCCGGACAAGAAGCTGCTGCGCGGCCGGGCCGTCGCGGACGCCGGGCTCACCCGCGCGTAGCGGTCAGCGGGGGAGCACCCAGTGCGGCGTCCACGTCCCGGCGTCGTCCCCGGCCGCCATGGCGGCGAGGTGGGTGCGCAGGGTGGCCAGCGCCGGGTGGGGGTTGTCTCGGTGCCACAGCAGCGAGTGCGGGTAGACCGGTGTCGGGCCGGTCACCGGGATGCGGCGCAGGCCGTGGCCGGCGGGCCAGACGAGCCGGGTGTGCTCGCTCATGAAGGTGGCCAGCGCCGGGGAGTCGGCGACGGTGTCGAGGAGCGCGTCCGAGCCGAAGTTGGGGCCGGTCGCCTCGATGGTGAGGCCGAACGCGGCGACGAGGTCGTCGTAGTAGGCGGCCCACTCGCTGCCGGGGACGATGCCCGGCATCCAGATCCGGTGCCCCACCAGCCGGGCGGGCGTCAGCGACCGGGCGCCGGCCAGCGCGTGGGCGGGGCCGGTCAGGAGCTGGAGCGGTTCGTCCAGCACCCGGACGGACGCGATGTCCTCGGGAAGGGGCCGGCCGGGCGCGGCGACGGCGCGGAAGGTCGCGTCGATCGCGCCGGAGCGCAGCGAGGCGACGGCCGTCTCGATGTCGAGCAGCATCAGGACGTCGAGGTCGATCTCGGGATGCGCCTGGTGGAAGCCGCGCATCAGCCCGGACGCCGCGCCGCGCGAGTTGATCACGTCGACGCGCAGCGGACGGCGGCCGACCCGCACGGACGCGACGGCCCGCTCGGCGGCGCGCAGCAGCTCGCGCGCGTGCGGCAGGAACGCCTGCCCGTCGATGGTGAGCTCGGCGCCGCGCGGCGTGCGGGTGAACAGCCGCACGCCGAGGGCGCGCTCCAGCGCGGCGATGCGCTTGGAGACGGCCTGCTGGGTGACCGACAGGTCGGCGGCGGCCTTCTGGAACTGGCCCGCGTCCGCGACGGCGGCGAAGGTGCGTACGGCTTCGAGGTCCATGCCGACCCACCTTAGAGAACAACCGTTGGTTGTGGAGGGGGGCCGGGACGGTTGTTTGACCTGCGGTTGTGCCGCTCGGTTAGCTCTCCTCGGTCAAGTCCGGTTGTCCGGACGCTACGCCGGTCGGTACGCCGGCCGGTACGTCGAGGAGCGCGCTGCGCATGCGGGGCAGGAGAGCGTTGGGCCGCCGGTTCGGCTGGCTGTGGGCGGCGTACGCGGTGAGCGCGTACGGCTCCGGACTGGGGTTCGGGGCGCTGCCGCTGATCGCCGTACTGGTGCTGCACGCCGGCCCCTCCGAGGTGTCCGCGCTGTCCGCGGTGGGGCCCGCGGTGGGCGCGCTGCTCGCCGTGCCGCTCGCGCCGTGGATGGAGTTCCGGCGCAAGCGCCCGGTCATGATCGCGATGGACCTGACCCGGTTCGCGGCCATGGCGGCGATCCCGGCCGCCTACGCCTTCGGACGGCTCGGCTTCGTCCAGCTGCTGGTGGCCTCGGCCGTGGTCGCCGCAGCCAAGATCGGCTTCAACGCGGCGTCCGGCGCCTACCTCAAGGCCCTCGTCCGGCCCGACGACCTGATCGTGGCCAACGCCCGCTTCGAGTCCACGAACTGGAGCTCCATCGCGGTCGGGCCGCCCCTGGGCGGGGCGGCGATCGGTCTGTTCGGGCCGGTCGTCACCGTGTGCGCCGACGCGCTCAGCTACCTGCTCTCCGCCTTGGGCATCGCCGCGATCCGCGGCGCGGAGGAGGCGCCGCGGCCCACCGGCGGGCGCCCGGCCCGGGCCGCCTCGCTCCTCGACGGCTGGCGGCACATCGCGGGCGACCCCGGCCTGCGCGCGCTCTACCTCAACAACGTCCTCGTCGCCGGCCTGATCATGGCCACCGAACCGCTCCTCGCGGTGCTCCTCCTGGACCGGCTCGGCTTCCCGCCCTGGCAGTACGCCCTCGCCTTCGCCGCCCCCTGCCTCGGCGGGCTCGTCGGCTCCCGGCTGGCCCGCCGCGTCCTGGCCCGCCACGGCCGGCACCGGGTCTTGCGTACGGTGGGCACCCTGCGCGCCGTCTGGCTGATCGGCCTGGCCTTCGTCGGTCCCGGCGTCGCCGGCCTCGTCACCGTGATGGCGGTCGAGCTGGCGATCATCGTCAACATGAGCCTGTACACCCCGGTGCTCGCCACCTACCGGCTCGAACGCACGCCCGCGCACCTCGTCGCCCGCACCCTGACGGCCTGGTCCGTCGGCCAGCAGGCCGCCATCGCCGTCCTCACCGCGCTCGCCGGGCTGCTCGCCGCCGTCACCAGCCCGCGCACCGCCCTCACGGCGGCGGGCCTGCTCATCCTCGCCACCCCGCTCCTGCTGCCCCGGCCGGACCAGATCGGCGGCCCCCTGCGAACCGACCGGACAGCACCGGCTGACGCAGCGGATCGAGGGCAGAAGGACAGCAACCCGGAGGGAGGTTCCACATGCCAGGAATCCACAGATGGCTCGACCGCGTGAAGGACGGCGCGACCGCGCTCGGCGAGCGGCGCGCCCAGGCCCAGGTGCGCCGCGACGCGGAGGAGCGGGAGAGCGCCGAGGAGGAACGCGCGGCGCGGGCCCGTCGTGCCCGCGCCGCCGCGCCCGATCCCGCCGTGGCGGTGCCGTGGGGCATCCGGGTGGCGGCCGAGGCGGGCTGGCGGTTCCTGGTGCTCGCGGCCACGCTGTGGGTGCTGATGCGGGTCATCGGGGCCGTCCGGCTGGTCGTCCTCGCCTTCGTCGTCTCCCTCCTGGTCACCGCGCTCCTCCAGCCGACGGTCGCCCGGCTGCACCGCCGCGGCCTGTCCCAGGGGCTGGCCACCGCGGTGACCGCGATCTGCGGGTTCGTCGTGCTGGGTCTGGTCGGCTGGTTCGTGGTCTGGCAGGTGCTCGACAATCTCGACACCCTCTCCGGGCGCCTCCAGGAGGGCATCGAGGAACTGAAGAAATGGCTCCTCGACAGCCCGTTCCACGTGACCGAGCAGCAGATCAACGACGTCGCGAACAACTTGAGCGACGCCATCGGCACGAGCACCAGCGAGATCACCTCCAAGGGCCTCCAGGGCGTGACGGTGCTGGTGGAGATCCTCACCGGCATGCTGCTGGCGATGTTCTCCACGCTCTTCCTGCTCTACGACGGCAAGCGCATCTGGCGGTGGACGCTGGGGCTGGTCCCGGCCGTGGCCCGGCCCGGCGTGGCCGGAGCGGGACCGCGGGCCTGGCGCACGCTCACCGCGTACGTGCGCGGGACGGTGATCGTGGCCCTGATCGACGCGCTCTTCATCGGCGTCGGCATCTACTTCCTCGGGGTCCCGCTCGCCGTGCCCATCGGCGTGGTGATCTTCCTGGCGTCGTTCGTGCCGCTGGTCGGCGCGGTGGCCTCCGGGGCCCTCGCGGTGGTCGTCGCCCTCGTCACCCAGGGCGTGTTCACCGCGCTCATGGCCCTGCTGGTGGTGCTCCTGGTCCAGCAGATCGAGGGGCACGTCCTGCAGCCCTTCATCCTGGGGCGCGCGGTCAGGGTCCACCCGCTGGCCGTGGTCCTCTCCGTCGCGACCGGCGGACTGGTCGCGGGGATCGGCGGCGCCGTCGTCGCCGTGCCGCTGGTCGCCGTCGCCAACACGGTGATCGGCCACCTGCGCGCCTACGCGGGCGACGAGCCACCGGCCGGGGACGGGACGCCTGCGCAAGCGCGGACCGGGACGGCGCCGTCGGACGAGCAGCCGGGACCGGCGGCCGCCGCCCCCGCCGCCGACGGCCCCGCCTGAGGCGTCCGCCGCGCGGGGCGGGACCGGGCCGGGACCGGCGCGCGTCGTCAGTAGCGCAGGGCGGTCCCGGTCTCGGCCTTCACCTCGCCGGACAGGCTCCGGGTGCTGCGGGCCGTGCCCTGGCCGCTCGCGCCGGCCGCCACGTCCGAGACGGTCACGACGACGGTGTCGAGCAGGTTGCCCCCGCCGTCGCGGAAGTTGACCTGGACGGCGAAGGACTTCTTGTCCGTGGCCGTGTTGGACACCGTCACGGGGACGGTGCTGCGCCCGTCGGCCTGGGCGACCGCGCCGAGGGTCACCTGGTCCTTCGCGTTCACCCCGTCCTTCACGCCGTCGAGCTTCTTCTTCGCCTCGGCCGCCGCGGAGTCCAGGTCCGCCCCGACCGACTGCACGGCCGACGCCGCCTTCGAGGCGACGTCGGACGGGGTGGTGCCGCTGTCGGAACACCCCGTCGCGCCGGCGGCGAGGGCCGCGAGGACGACCAGCGGGAGGGCGCGCATCGGCAGTCGGTTCATTCGGCTCTCCAGGAGCTCGGGCCGGCCGCCCCGGACGGTGCGCGGGCGGGCCGGCGGACGGCGGACGATCCACCGGTGGCGGACCGGCAACGCCATGATGGATCCGCGCACCGGGCGCGGGCGGTCCCGAGCGCCGGTGTCGCGCCGAACCCCACTGATGGCGCCGACCGGCCGGGACCGGACCGTCCCCGGCCCGGACGGGACGGCGAGGTGCGCGGTCGGCGGGCCGGACCGGCGGGCGGTCAGTGGCTGAGCGAGGTGAGGGCGGACGCGTCGTACGGCTTCAGCTCCTCGAAGCGGTTGCCGAGGACCTTCGCCGCCCACTGCGGGTCCTGGAGCAGGGCCCGGCCGACGGCGACCATGTCGAACTCCTCGCGCTCCATGCGGTCCAGGAGGTTGTCGATGTCGCCGAGCGCCGCGCCCTCGCCGGCGAAGGCGCGGATGAAGTCTCCGTCGAGGCCCACCGAGCCGACGGTGATGGCCGGCCGGCCGGTCAGCTTCTTGGTCCAGCCCGCCAGGTTCAGGTCCGAGCCCTCGAACTCCGGGAGCCAGTAGCGCCGGGTGGAGGCGTGGAACGCGTCGACGCCGGCCGCCGCCAGCGGTGCCAGGATCGCCTCCAGTTCCTGCGGGGTCTGCGCGAGCCGGGCGTCGTAGGCCTCCTGCTTCCACTGCGAGTAGCGGAAGATCACCGGGAACCCGGCGGAGACGCGGGCGCGGACCGCGGCCACGATCTCCGCGGCGAACTTCGTACGGGCGACCGCGTCGCCGCCGTAGCCGTCGGTGCGGCGGTTGGTCCGCTCCCACAGGAACTGGTCGAGCAGGTAGCCGTGGGCGCCGTGCAGCTCGATGCCGTCGAAGCCGATCCGCTCGGCCTGCGCGGCGGCGTCGGCGAACGCGCCGATGACGTCGTCGAGGTCGGCGCGGGTCATCGCCCTGCCGGTCCCCTCGGTGCCGTCGACGCGGATGCCGGAGGGGCCGACGGCGGGCGCCTCGGCGTACGGGGCCTCGCCCTGGTTGCGCACCATGCCTATGTGCCACAGCTGGGGCACGATCGTGCCGCCCGCCTCGTGCACGGCCGCGGCGACCTTCTCCCACCCCGCCAGCTGGTCCTCGCCGTGGAACCGCGGCACCCGGTCGCTCTGCCCTGCGGAGGGGTGGCCGACGTAGGTGCCCTCGGTGACGATCAGGCCCACGCCCGCGGCGGCCCGGCTGGCGTAGTACGCCCGCACGTCCTCGCCGGGCACGCCGTCGGGGGAGAACATCCGCGTCATCGGGGCCATCGCGATGCGGTTGGGGACGGTCAGGCCGTTCAGGGTGACGGGCCGGGACAGGATCTCGGCCGCGCGGGATGCGGTGGACGTGGTGACGGTCATGCGGATCCTCCTGATTGAGGCGGTGGCTCGTCGGATCGCAACGAGAAGTGCATAGTACACATCCTATGTATCATGCATATTGCAGCGGCCCGCTCCGGCGGGCCCGCCCGGCCGGCCGCGGGTCGGCGATACTGGAGCGCCGGCGGAACGGGGAGGCACAGTGCTGGAGAAACTGGAGCGGGAGCTGATGCTGCTCTCGCGCCACCAAGTGCTCGCCCGGCGCGAGCGCGACGCCGAATGCCTGGACCGGTCGGCGTACCTGCTGCTCAGCCGGATCGACGCCCAGGGCCCCATGTCCATCGGACAGTTGGCGGAGGCCTTCGGGCTCGACACCTCGACGGTGAACCGCCAGACGGCCGCGCTGCTGCGCTGCGCACTGGCCGAACGCGTCGCGGACCCCGACGGCGGCATGGCCCGCAAGCTGCGCATCACCGCCGAAGGCGCCCGCCGGCTCCACGGGGACCGCGAGGTCAACCGCTCCTGCCTGGCCCGGGTGGTCGCCGACTGGTCCCCCGAGGAGGTCCGGGAGCTGGAGGACGTCCTCATCCGGCTCAACCGCAGCGCCGAAGCCCTCGAAGGCCGCTACTGGCCGCGCGCGGAGGAGGCCGGGGAGGCCGGGGGAGCGCGGGAAGCCTCCGGCACCGGCTCCGGCGTCTGAGACCGGTACCGGCGTCGGATCAGCAGGCTCCGGTCACTTCGGCCGGTGCCCTCGCACGGACCGGTGGTGCGCACCGCGCGGCCCTCCGGCTCCCGCCGCGCCGGGAAGCCGCCGCCGCGCCGCTGCCCCGCGCCTCACCTGCGGCGCAGCCACCGGCGGCCCCGGGCGGCGCCCCGCCCCCGCAGCGCGATCTCGTGCTGGTCCGAGGCGATGTCCGCGCCGCCCGCGTCGCCCAGCGCCCGGTACAGGGCGCTCGCCCGCTCGGTGATGCCGAGGGCCTCCTCGTAGCAGCCGAGGTCGACGAGCGAGGCTCCGAGCAGCAGGAGCGCCTGCGCCTCCCGGGGCCGGTCCCCCGCCTGCGCGCAGGCCGTCACCAGCGGCCTCAGCACCGGGACGGCCGCCTCCCGCCGGCCGGCCCCCAGCAGGCCGGTGACCAGCTCGAACAGGGTCCGGATCGCGGCGTCCCGCTCGCCGGCCGCCCCGTATGCGGCCGCGGCCCCGCGACCGGCGGCGACGGCCTGCTCGAAGCCCCCCGTCGTCAGCCGCGCCCGCAGCAGGTCGCGCAGCGCCGAGGCTTCCCCCACCCGGTCCCCGAGCTCCCCGTACACCGCCGCGGCACGCTCACAGGCGGCGACCGCCTCCCCGGGCCGGTCCAGCCTCAGCAGCGTCCGGCCGAGGTGGAAGAGGGCCTGGGCCTCGCGCGGCCGGTCGCCCGCCGCCCGGTGCAAGGCCGCGGCCCGCCCGCACGCGGTGACGGCCTCCTCCCAGAGCTCCAGCTCCAGCAGCCCCCGGCTCAGATTGAGCAGCGCACTGGCCTCGACGACGGGCACGTCCGCCGCCCGGAAGAGCTCCACGGCCCGCCGGTTGACGGTGACGGCCTCCTCGAACCGGCCCTGGTCCAGGAAGACGGCGCCCAGGGCGTACAGCGACAGGGCCTCCCCCTCGCCGTCGCCGTCCTCCCGGCAGAGCCCGGCCGAACGCCGCCACGCGGCGACGCACTCCCGCGCCCGCCCCGCCGACCCCAGCGCCTCGCCCAGTTGCCGCAGCGCCTTGGCCTCGCGCGGGCCGTCGCCGGCCGCCCGGTACAGCGCGACGGACCGCGAGCACAGGCGTACGGCCTCCTCGGACCGGCCGTACCGCTCGTGGAACATGCCCAGGTGGAGCAGGGCCAGCGCCTCGCCCGGGCCGTCGCCCAGTTCCCGGCAGAGCTCGGCGGCCCGCTCCAGCGCCGTCGCGGCCTGCGGATCGTCGGCCGCGCCGAGGAGGGTGCCCAGTTCGCCCCGCGCCCGCATCTCCGCCTCGCGGTCGCCCGCCCGACGGAAGGCTTCGGCGCTCGCGCGCAGGGCCCGTACGGTCGCGGGCCCGCGGCCCAGGGCGCGCAGCGCGGCCGTGAGCCGCTCCAGGGCCATGCCCTCGGCCGCCGGGTCACCGGCCTCGCGGGTGAGCGCGGCGGCGCGTTCGAGGACGTCCACCGCCTCCGCGAAGCGGTCGGCCGCGACGAGCGAGGCACCGAGCCCCGTCAGCGCCAGGGCCTCGCCGGGGCGGCCGGCCGCGGCCCGGCACAGCACGAGTTCCCGCCGGTAGGCGACGGCGGACTCGGCGAAGCGGCCCTCGCCGAAGAGGGCGAGGGCCAGGCCGTGCACCAGGAGGCGCTCGCGGTCGCGGTCGCCCTCCTCGCCGTGGCGGGCGAGGGCGCCTTCGGCGGCGCGCGCGGCCTCGGCGTACCGTCCCGCTCTGATCAGGGCCTCGTGGACGTTGGCCAGCGCGTCGGCCTCGCCCTTCGCGTCGGCCGCCGCGCGGAAGAAGGCGGCGGCCCGCTCCCCGGCGGCGACCGCTTCGTCCCAGTGACCCGTCTGCGTGCGGGCCGCGGCGAGATTGGTCAGGGCCTCCGCCTCGCCCACCCCGTCGCCGCTCTCGCGGAAGCGGGCCGCCGCCGCGTCGCAGGCCGCGGCGGCCTCCTCGTACCGCCCGTCGCGCGCGAGATCGGTCCCCATGCGGAAGAGGGCCCGCCCCTCCAGGGCGTGTTCGCCCGTGGCGCGGAAGAGGGCGGCGGCCCGTGCGTGCGCCTCGGCGGCCTCCTCGTACCGCCCGGTGCGGGCCAGGGCGTCGCCGAGGTTGAACCGGGAGTCGGCCTCCCGGCGGTGGTCGCCCTCCTCCCGGTAGATCTCCGCCGCGCGCCCGCTCGGCAGGACCGACTCGGCGGCCCGGCCCATGGACAGCAGCGCGTTGCCGTGGTTGTGCAGCGGCTGCGCCTGACGGCCGCCTTCGGCCTCCTCGAAGACGGCCGTCGCGCGGGCGCTCACCTCGGCGGCCCGGCCGAAGTCCTCCCGGACGGTCAGGGCGTGGCCCAGATTGGTCAGCACCGCCGCTTCGAGGAACCGGGCGCCGGTCTCCCGGAAGAGGGCCGCCGACCGTTCGTAGGCGTCGACGGCCTCCCCGGTCCGCCCGTCCTCGACGAGCGACCGGCCGAGGTTCACCAGGGCCCCGGCCTCGGAGATCCGGTCGCCCGACTCCGCGAAGTGGACGGCGGCCCGCCCGCTGAGCGCCGCCGCCTCCCGCAGCCGGTCCATGCCGTGCAGCGCGTTGCCGAACTCGACGAGCACCTCCCCCGCCCGGCGCGCGTCACCGGCGGCGCGGTAGGTGCCCGCGGCCCGTTCGCAGGCGGCGACGGACTCGTCGACGCGCCCCACGGCGGTGAGGGCCCAGCCGAGGTCGCGCAGCGAGCGGGCCAGGTCGGGGAGGTCCGTGGCCGGATGCGCCTCGGCGAGCCGCTGGTACAGCTCGGTGGCCTGACGGGTGGCGGCCAGCGACTGCTCCCTGCGGTCACCGGCGGCCAGCTGCCGGCCGAGGTCGCCCAGCACGCGGGCCCGTTCGGGAGAGGTGATCGTGGGGTTCGCCTCCGCCAGCTGCCGGTACAGCTCGGCTGCCTCCTGCGTCGCGGCCAGCGCCCGGCCGGTCCGGCCCGCCGCGTCCAGGTGCCGGCCGAGCCCGCTCAACGCCAGTGCCAGACCGGCCCGGTGGGCCCCGGGATGCTGGTCGAACAGCCGCCGCTGGATGGCCACGGCCTCCTCGACCGGGGCGAGGGCCTCGGCCTCGTCGGCCGTGCCGGTCAGGAAGTTCCCGAGGTTGATCAGCGCCTTGGTGAGTTCGGGCTGGAACGCCGCCGGGTTGGCCCGGGTGAGGCGGCGGTACAGCTCGGCGCTCTCGCGGGTCGCGGCCAGCCCCTCCTGCGGGTGGCCCGCCAGGGCCGCCACGTGTCCGAGGTTGACGAGGGCCCCGCCGAGTTCGTGGCCGCGGGCGGCGGGATCGGCTCCGGCCAGCTCCCGTTCCAGGGCGAGGGCCTCCCGGACCAGGGGCAGTGCCTCCTCGTGGCGGCGTACGCCCGACAGCCCCAGGCCGAGGTTGCCCAGGACCGCCGCCAGGGTGCCCCGGTGCCGCTGCGGATCCTCCCGGGCGAGATCGCGGCAGACGGCGAGCGCCTCCTCGGTGACGGCCAGGGCCTCCTCACGGCGGTCGTGGGCGTTGAGCCGCGCGCCGAGGCCCATCAGCGAGGCCACCAGGGCGTCCCGGTCCGCGCGGGGCGCGGCCCCGGCCAGCGCGCGGCTGAGGGCGGTGGACTCCTCGGCCGCCGCGAGCGCCTGCTCTTCGAGGCCGACGGCGGAGAGCCGGCCGCACAGGTCGGTGAGCGCGTCCGCCAGGCCGCGCCGGTGGCGCGGGTCCGCGGCGGCCGTCCGCCGGTGCAGCCGTACCGCCTCCCGGGAGGAGGCGAGGGCCTCCTCCCGGCGGCCGGCGTTGCCGCGGCGTCGCGCCAGCCCGCCGTGCAGCCGCGCCAGCCGGACGGGATCGGTGGTGGCGGCCAGGCGACGGGCGGTCAGGATCTCTTCGACCGCCAGGATCCCGGCGTCCAGGTCGGCGTGCCGGCCCGGCGGGAACCGGGCCTCGACGGCTTCCAGCACGGACAGCAGCCCGGCGTCGGTCCGGTCGTCGTACGGGGTCGAGCCGCCGATCTCGGACAGCGCCGTCAGGGCCGGGCCGCCGCCCTCCAGCACGACGCCGGGGTCGGCCAGCAGCAGCGGGTACAGCACCTTGCGGCCCATGTGCGCCCAGCGGGCGGCGGCGGAGGCGAGCACGGTGACCGTGCGCGGGGCCACGAGGGGGCGGAGCCTGCTCTCCCCCGTCAGGGCGGCCGGTACGTCGAGGGTCCACGGATCGGGGTCGTCGCCCGTGACCTCGTGCCCCGGCGTCAGCAGGCTGAGGAAGTCCTCCGCGAGCCGGTCGGGGTAGAGCGGTTCCAGCACCAGATCGCGGTCGGCGGGCGGGTAGCAGAAGCGGTGGTCCACGAGGAGTTCCTGCGTTTCGCCCGGCACCTCCAGCGTTCTGAGGGCCCTGGTCCCGGTGCGGTGGCCGACCGCTCCCGTGAGCGCGGCCGTGAACACCGCCTTCGCCATCGTGGACGGGCGGGTCCGGAAGTCCTGTCCGTGCACCCCGGCCTCGGCGAGCCGCTGCCACGCGAGGCGCTCGCGGTCCAGCAGGTACGCCGACAGCTCGTGCGGCCGGCCGGGCGGACGGGCGCCGCGCGCGTGGGCGTCGACGGCGGCGAGGGCGGCCATGTGCAGGGTCAGGGTCAGCCCGAACTCGCGGTGCTCCAGCGGCCCGGGCGGCCGTATGCCCGCGCCGTCCCCGCAGCCGTACAGATCGGCCGCGGCGTAACGGTCCCGGGCGGCGGTGAACATGCGCAGCCGGTCCGCGTCGAGGTCGGGCAGGAGCACGTCCGCCGCGGCGGCCCGCCGCTCGGCCAGCGAACCGCGCAGCGCCGCGAACCAGCGGACGGTGCGGCCGACCAGCAGCACGCGCGCCGGGAGCCGCTGGTGCAGCACCGGTTCGGACAGCAGGCGTTCCAGCTCGCTGTGCACCCACCGGTCGGCGTAGTCGACGACGAGGAGCACCCCCGCCGCGTCGTCGGGCGAGGCGGTGGTTCCCGGATCGGCGGGGGCGAAGCCGGGGGCGGCGCCGCGGAACCCCGCCTGCAGCACGTGCCACCGCTGCCCGGCCGGGCGGGCCGGGTCCCGGGAGCGTTCGGCGAACTCGGCGGCGAGGCGCGTCTTGCCCTGCCCGCCGGGAGCGTGCAGCAACAGCACCGACAGGCGGGACTGCCCGGCGTCCCGCCACTCCCGCAGCCGGTCCAGTTCGCCCTCGCGGCCCGTGAAGGGCACGACGTGACCGCGCGCGTCGAGCAGCCGGCTGGGCTGGGCCATCAGCCAGGCCGGGTCGGGGGCGGCCGGGGCGGGCAACTCCTCGACCGTGGGCAGGCGGGCGCCGAAGTAGTTGTTGACCGTCGCCGTCGCGTAGGGCCCCTGGGCGCCGGCCGCGCCGGGCGCCACCCGCTGTTCGTACCGGTTCTGCGTCACGACGGGCCGGGGGCGCCGGGCGCGTGGTGGTGGTTCACCGTCACCGTGGCCCCCGGGCCCTGGGCGCCGCCGCCGCCGTGGTCCACCCACTGGTTGTAGACGGTGTTCCCGCGCCGGTCCAGGGCCCGCGTGAGGGCGCTGATCTGTCCGTCCGCCGCCGCGTTCCCGGCGAGCACCTGCCGCAGCAGCTCGGCCACCTCGTCCGGCCGGTGCGCGCTGGCCTCCAGGACCGCCCCGAGCCGCGCCGCCAGGAGGGCGAGCACGGCGCTCTCGCCCGCGGCGTCACCGCGCTCGCGGGCGGCGACGACCGTCGCCCGCGCCCGCTCCAACTCCTGCTCCGGCTCCACCTCCTGCTCCCGCCCGTCGTCCCGCGCGGGGCCCGCCAGCCGCAGCAGCCGGGCGCAGCCGCCCTTGACGTGTCCCCAGGCGTCCGTGGTCATGGCGGCGACGAGCGTGGTCGCGGCGGTGGCGGCGACGGTCACGACGGCAGGATCCACAGCGTTCTCCTCCACCGGGAGCCGGTGCTCCCCTGGCACACCAGTGTGCCGTCGGGCCGGTGACCGCGGGGGGCGAACCCGACGGCCGCCACCGTGGCGGGGATCACTCCGCGGCGTCACGGTGGCCGCCGCGCGGCGGGGCGTCGCGGGGGGTCAGAGCAGGGCGACCGAGCTGGCGCGGTCGTTCATCGCGTCCCCGACGTAGGAGGTCGACTGCTGGTACTCCTGGTGCGTCCCGGAGGTGTTGGGGGCGTCCCACAGCTCCAGCCAGCAGGACAGCGTGGTCAGCGAGCTGACGGAGTTGTTCCAGGTGCCCTCCAGGTTGAGCTGGGCGTCCCGGCCGTTGCCGCTGCGGCATCCACTGCCGCCGGTTAAGACCAGGGCGGAGCCGCCGTAGTTGGAGTCCGTGTAGATGACGCCGAGCTGTACGTCCTGGGCCCCCTTGGTGCCGTTGGTGCTCGTGGCGCCCGTGGTGTCCTTGAGGCGGTCGGCCAGCGCCCGGTCGATGTGCTTGCCCGACAGCGGCGCGTCGGTGACCCGTCCGTGGGTGGAGGCGGCGACGGCCTCGCGGAAGGTCCCGTAGCACCGCATGCTGCCCGAATCGATGTTGAGCACGCAGTTCTGCGGGGCGGGCGCGGCGTTCGCGGTGGCGGCGGCCGTGCCCAGGGCCAGGATGGTGGTTGCCGTGGCGATCGCGATACGTGACGTACGAGCAAACATGGGTCACTCCTGTCTCGTGGACGTTCTCCCAACGCCCTGGATGCTTCCGTTTCCGCCCGGCACGGGCCAGGGGCACATCCGGCCAGGGTCGGTGTATGAGGCATGAAATGCTGCGGTGCGGTGGGGGATCCGTCGCGCTTTGCGCCGTTCTTGACCTGCCACGACACTCCGCCCGGAGCACGGCCGGGCCCCGGGGGAGGGCCCCGCGGAACCCGGCGCGAACTGATCGGACGCTGCTGCGGGGCGGGGCGGGGCGGGGCGGGGCCGGGCGGGAGTCGGGCCGGGCTCAGCGTCGGCGGCGCCGGCCCAGGCGGGAGCGGTGGCCGGACGGGGCCGGCGCGGCCAGGGCGAAGCTCACGGTGATGTGCGCCCCGCCGAGCGGCCCGCGCGTGACGCGCACCGTACCGCCCGTCGCCGTCGCGGCCCGCCGCGCGATGTCGAGGCCCAGCCCCGTGGAACCGGTGCTGCTGCCGCGCGAAAGGGCCCGGTCCGGTTCCGGGATGCCCGGTCCGCCGTCCTCCACGATCAGCTCCACGGCCTGCGCCGTGCGGACGACGGCGACGCCGAACGCGGTCCCCTCCGGGGTGTGGCGGAAGACGTTGCCGATGAGGGCGTCCACCACGGCGGCGACGTCGTCGTCCGAAAGGCCCACGGCGGTGGGCTCCTGGGTGATGTCCAGGGAGCAGGAGCGCTCCTGCTGCTCCGCCAGGACCGCCCAGAACGCCGTCCGGCGGCGGACGACCTCCGCCGCCTCGCTGCGCGGGCCCGAGCCCCCCGGCACGCCGCTCCCGCGCACCGGCGGCGGGCCCGTACCCAGCAGGCCCTGCCCCATGGGGCCGACCGCGAGCGGGGTGCGCGCCGCGGCGATGATGGCCCGCAGCTCGGTCTCCAGCTCGCACACGGCCGCCTCGACCCTGGCCGACTCCGGTGTGCCCGCCATCCGTTCGGAGGCCAGGTGGAGCGCGGTCAGCGGGGTGCGCAGGCGGTGCGAGAGGTCGGCGACGAGTTCGCGTTCGACGGCCAGGAGCTCGTTCATGCGCTGCGCCATCGCGTTGAAGGCGACCCCCGCGTCGTGCAGCTCCCGGGGCCCCATGGGCTCCACGCGGGCGTCCAGGTCGCCCAGCCCGAGCGCCCGCGAGGCCTGGGCGAGCCGCCTGGACGAGCGGACCACCTTGGCCCCGAGCCGGTCGGCGACCAGTACGGAACCGGCGATCAGCCCGACGGCGAGGAAGCACATCACCGCCCACGATTCGGCCACGCCCCGGGTGAGTTCCGCCTCGGGCACGAAGTTCTCGATGACGGCCACCTTGTCGCCCGGCAGCACCACGGGCTGCAGGCAGACCCACCCTCCCGGGACCGCCTGCGAAATCGACTCCCGCCCCCGCTGGGCCCGTTCGAGCAGTGAGGCCGGCGCCTTGGAACGCCCCAGGGGCCCCGCCCCCGGCAGGTGCACGACCAGGTGGTCCGCGGCGTCCAGGCCCGCCGCGGACTCCCGCAGCGCGTCCGGGTCAGTCGTCAGGGCGAGCACCGGCGCCATGGCCGCGCCGCGCTGCTGGGCCGCCGTCACGCCCTGCTCCTTGACCAGCGACATCACCAGCAGGCCGAGCGGTATCAGGAAGGACAGGGCGACCATGGAGGTCACGGCGAGCGCCACTCCGGCCAGGGAACGTCTCAACGCGGAGCCACCAGTTTGATGCCGACCCCGCGCACGGTCAGCAGGTAGCGCGGGGCCGCCGCCCGTTCGCCGAGCTTGCGGCGCAGGGAGGACAGGTGCACGTCGACGGTCTGGTCGTCCACGTACGGCTCGCGCCACACCTCGGTCAGCAGCCGGCGCTTCGAGACGACCTGCCGGCGTGGTGCGCGAGGAACGCCAGCAGGTCGAATTCCCGCCGGGTCAGGCGCAGCTCCGTTCCGGCCAGGTACGCGGTGCGCGCGCCCGGGTCCACCGCCAGCTCGCCGACGACGGCCGGACGCAGGGCATCGGCGGCC
The DNA here is from genome assembly GCF_043199995.1 of Streptomyces sp. NPDC048507. NCBI lineage: Bacteria > Bacillati > Actinomycetota > Actinomycetes > Kitasatosporales > Streptomycetaceae > Streptomyces > Streptomyces sp. NPDC048507. The sequence continues at coordinate 72,504 of NZ_JBICWZ010000014.1, forward strand.
GCCGCGGGCGCCGCACCGGCGGCGGGCACGGACACCCCGCCGGTGCGCCGCAGGACGGCGGAGAGGCGGGCGAGGAGCTGTCCCCCGGAGAAGGGTTTGACCAGGTAGTCGTCGGCGCCCGCGTTCAGGATGGCGATGATCTCGGACTCGTCGTCGCGGGCGGTGGCCACCAGTACCGGTACCGAGGAGATGCCGCGGATCATGCGCAGGGCGTCCCCGCCGTCCAGGTCGGGCAGTCCGAGATCGAGGACCACCGCGTCCACGGGGGCCTGCGTGACCTCGCGCAGTGCGCTGAAGCCGTCGGCGGCGCTGCGCACGGCGTACCCCTGCTCCGCCAGGACCTCGATCAGGGACTGGCGGATGCTGGGGTCGTCTTCCACGACCAGGACGCTCGGCATGCGGACACCTTAGAGGCTCGGCGCGGCGGTGACGTGCACAGGTCACGGTCCCGGTCGCGGTCGCGGTCCCGGTCACGGAGTGACGAAGGCCGGGCCCTCCTCGGTGACGCGCAGCCGCACGGGACGGTCGGACACCGGGATGGTGCAGCCGTCGCGGGTGCTGCAACTGGCGTAGCCGATCAGTACCGTCGCGCCCCCGTCGCCCGACGCGCGCAGGGGCAGGGCCGTGCTGACCGGGCCGTCGGGGTAGACGGGGACCGGGGCGTCGACCCCGGGCAGCCGGACCGACCGTAGCTCCGCAGCCGCCGTCAGCGGGCCGTCCGCCCCGAGGGCGCCGGTGACGGCCACCCGGGTCGGCCGTCCGACACCGTCGGCGCCGGTGGGCGGCAGGTCGGTGCTGTAGAGGTGGAACCCGGCGGCCTCGGGCGCGAAGACCGTGGTGAGGGTTCCGGTCCGCTGTGCGGGCCGCCAGTCGGAGACGGAGAGCGTGACGGTGACGCCGTTCTCGGAGAAGCGCGTCGTGGCCGCCCCGGCGACGGCTCGTGTCCCGGAGGCGCCGCCCCCGCCACAGGCCACGAGCAGCGCCAGGGGGAGGAGGACGCCCGCGCGGCGGACCGTACGCCGCCGTGCGGTCCCCGGGGCGGAGCGCGCGCACGCCGTCATCCTCCCACCGCCACGCGGGTGACCTGGGGCTCCAGTTGCCCGGCGCCGGTCCCGGCCCCCGAGCCGGTGTCGGTGTCGGTGTCGTCCGTGACGATGCCGGCCAGCATCAGGAGCACCGCCACCGACAGACCGGCCACCACCGGGGCGGCGAAGGGCGTGCGCACCCGCCTTCTCACGGAGCCCACTTGCGCAGGAAGGCGTTGATGCCGTCCGCCGTCAGCGCCGGGTTGCCGCTGGCGTGCGTGTCGACCCGCGTCGCGCCGGAGGGCGAGACGACCACCAGCACGGGCATCGTGTAGGTCCCGCCGGACGGGCTGTAGGTGCGCAGCAGCGCGGAGTTGGCGGAGCTGTCACCGCCGATGTCGACCTTGACGAGGTGGTAGTCGTCCGCGAGGAGCGCCGAGGTCGCCGGCTGGGCGAACACCTTGTCGGCGGCCTTGCAGTTGCCGCACCAGTTGGCCCCGAAGTCGAGCAGGACCATCCGCCCGTCGGCCTTCGCCGCGCGCACGGCCGCTTGGATCAGGGCCTTCGCGTCGGCCGCGCTGTCGTAGCCGGGGCCGGGCACCTTGGCCGGTGCGGGGGCGGGGGCGGACGCGGTGGACGTCGGCCCCTTCCCGCCCGCCCCGCCGGCGCGGGCGGAGGCCGAAGGGGAGGGGGCGGAGGCGGACGCGGACGGCAGTACCGAGGCGGTGGCGGACACGGAAACGGATGCGGACGCTGACGCGGACGCTGACGCCTCGGGGGACGGTCCGCCGCCGGGGAGGGCCGGGGCGGATGCCCGGGAACCGGCCGCCGTGGCGGACCCGACGGGCTCGGAGGTGGGCCCGCACGCGGCGCTCAGCCCCGCCGCGACCGCGACGGCGGCGATCAGCGGGAGGGGCGCGCGGGAGGACGTCGTACGGAGTCGCCCGGACCCGTCGGACGGGCCGGACCGGGCGGACCGGAGCGTGCGGAAGCTCATGGCGAGGGCACTCCAGGGAGGTTCGGGCTGCGGGAGGCAGCGACGGCGGGACGGCTGGGTCGTCTCTTTCGGATCGTGCCGGGCGGCGCGGGTCAGGCACGATCCGGAAGAGACGGCCCGGGCGCGTCCCGGCTCGGTGAAGCCGGGGCCGGTGGAGCGCCGGGGTCGCGTGCCCCGGTGCCGACGGCCGCTCGGCTGACGCGAGCATAGGGCCGTACGGGGCCTGTGGAACCGCCTCGGGGCGATCTTCAGGTTGCCCTAAGGCTGCGCTCATCCTCCGCTTCGCCGGGACCCGGCTGGTCCGCCGTCAGAAGGAGGTCTCGCGGACGCTCGCCTTGGCGGACGGAGTGATCGTCGCCGTGATCTCCGACCGGTGTCCGTCGCCGCTGAAGGTGACGGTGAGGGTGTCGTCGGAGGTCTGCGAGGTGGTCGTCTTGAACCCGAGTCCGGGGACGGCGGAGATCAGGCACACGCCCCGGCTCCCGTACCGGACCGTGACCTTGCCGCCCCGCGAGGGGACGGAGTGCAGACCGGCCCCGCCCTGTTCGCAGTCGACCCCGGTCCGGGGCGCGGCGGTCCGGGGGGCGTCCGTCGTGGCCTTGACGGGGGTGGGGGTGGGGGAGGCCGAAGGGGACGGCTGCGTCACGCTCGGCGACGGGCTCGGGGAGGGGCCGGCGGACGCGGAGGGCTGCTCGGGTCCGGGGCTGCCCGCCTGCCAGGCGGGTGGCGTGTCGATGACGACCGGGGCGGAGCGCGCGCCGGGGGGCTTGTGGCTGGTCGACCCGACCACGAACTGGACCGTGGCGAGCACGGCGGTCACGCTGGCGGCCGTGCACGACAGCCATATGAGCAGGTAGCGCGGAGTTCGGGGCACGGGCCCATAGTGGCCGACGCGCGCCACGACGGGTAACCGGTGCCGGCGCCGCCGATGCCCCCTGGCCCCGGTGGGGGAGGGGGCGGGGGGCAGGGGGCATCGGGGAGGAGGGCCGGGCGAGGGGTTACCTGCCGCTGCCGAAGTCCTGCGTCCACCACGGGCCGCCGTCGCCCTTGTGGACGCCGATGCCGATCTCCTTGAAGGAGCAGTTGAGGATGTTGGCGCGGTGGCCGGAGCTGTTCATCCAGGCCGACATGACCGCGTCGGCGTCGCTCTGCCCGCGGGCTATGTTCTCGCCCAGGGCGGACCACTTGTACCCGGCCGCCTCGACCCGGCTCGTCATGGTGGACCCGTCGGGCCCGGTGTGGGACATGACCCCGCTGCGGGCCATCGTGTCGCTGTACGCCCGCGCCGCGGAGCTCAGCTTCGCGTTGGTCGTCAGGGGCCCGCAACCGGCGTTGGCGCGCTCCTTGTTGACCAGGGCGAGCACCGCGGACTCGGCGTCCGTGTTGACCGTGCCGGATCCGGATCCGGAGCCACCGCCGGAGCCGTTGGAACCGCCGCCCGAGGAGCCGCCGGAGCCGGAGCCCTTCGTGGCGGTGGACCCCTGCGCGGGCTTGGCCGGCCGGTCGTCGCCGGAGGTGTCGGGCGCGCTCTTGGGCTGCGCGGCCTCGTCGGGGGCGGCCGTACCGGACGGGGCGGCACTCGCGCCGGCACTCGTACTCGCGCTGGCGCTCGGGCTCGCCGAAGCCGAAGCAGACGCCGAGGCGCTGGCGCTGCCGCCGGGAGCCGGATCGGTGGCGCCCGCCTCGGGGACCGAGGACTCCGCCCCGGACGCGGCGGCGGCCGCCTGCCGCTCCGTACGGTCGTCACCACCCGAGTCGGCCACCGCGACCCCCACCGCCACCGCCGCGGCGGCCGCCGTGACGGACAGCACGATGCGCGTGCGCGCCGTCTTCTTCCGGCGGGCCTCGGTGCGGGACGTGTTCGCGGGGGTTCGGCTGCGGCTCATGCCGGTAACACCTCACTGGAGAGGGGGCGGGGAGTACGGCCGAGCCTAGGCCGATGACCTGGGCGAAGAGCGCCACGGAGGACGTTCTTCAGGTTCCCCTAAGGAAGCCCGCAGGCCCGACACAGGGATGTTCGCGACATAGCCCCCAACTCCCCCCGAGGGCCGTCACGGTGCGTTTCGTCGCCCCCGTGACACACCGTACGCACCCGCACCGGTGCGGCACCGGCCCCCCGTCCCGGATGCCCCCGCGCTCCGCCCGGAGCCGTTGCCGTTGCCCGGACTGGGGCGGCACACCCGCGCCTGTACCCGTACCCACGCCCGTACCCGGGCTCGCACTCGCGCCCGCGCCTCTGCCGGTACCCGGGCTGGGGCCCGCCCCCGGGCACGGGGCATTGGCGCGCCGCGCGGGCCGGGCCGTGTCGCCGGCCCCGTCCCACGGGCGAAGCCGACGCGGCGCCGCGCCGGCCCCGTCCCGCGAGGCCGGGGACGTCAGGCCCCCGCGGCGCCGACGGCCCGCCGCGGACACGGCGGTGCCCCCCGGCGGACCGGCCGCGCCCGCCGGCCGCCCGCCCTCACTGCTCGCCGACGGGCGGCTGCCGGGCGAGGAACTCCTCGAACGCAGCCTTCTGCCGCGGATCCATGAATCCCTGACGGACGTCACGCGCCGCCTCCTGGAGCCAGTGCGCCTCCTCGGGCCTCAGCAGCTCGGCGACCACGGTGCCCGCGCGTACGACCGCCGTACGTCCTCCCGCCCGACGGCGCAGGAGCGTGAACGGGCCGAATTCCGCGGGGTGGGACAGTTCCCGCTCCTCCGCCGGCGCGGGCACCGGGTACGCGCCGGGGGCCCAGTGCTCCCAGAGCGCGAGCGTGCCGGCGGGCACCAGCACCACGCGTTCCGCCTCCGGCCGCTCCTCCCACATGAACGTGACGCCGACGGGCTCGCCGACCGCCTCGGCCAGTGCGAGCACCCTTTCCACCTCGTCGTCGACCGGGTAGGCCACCACCACGTCCATCCGAATGCCCATGCCGCGAGGCTACTTGCCCCGTACGGCAGCCGGCCGGCCGCTCTCCCGCGGGTCGGGGACGGTCAGCACGACCGTGCGCCCGTCCGGGTCGGTCAGGACGTGCCGGCCGGTGCCGGGCCCCGCCTCCCCGTCGGCCGGAGCCGGGGCCGGTGCCGTCAGCCCGAGCCGCAGGTGGCCGGTCGGCGGCCGGTGCGCCGCCGGGTACAGCTCCAGGACGGCTCCGTCGGCGAAGGTCACGGCGTAGTGCTCCGGCCCGTTGCCGTGCCGTTCCGCCACGAGCTCCAGGCCGAGGCCGGCGTAGAAGCTCCGGCACGCCTCCAGCCGGGTCGTGTAGATCACGAGCAGGTCGATGGTCATCCGGTTCCCTCCACCTTCATCGCAGCCGCCGCGGCCCCTGCGCCGCCGCTGATGCCTGATCCTCCGTCAAGGCTCGCCACGTCACCGCTCCGGGGTCGATTTCCCTGTTCTCGTCCTCTTGACGATATCAACGTGCCTCGTTATCGTCCCGTTGACGAAATCGAGGGGGTCCTGCCATGGCCGACATCACCCGGCGCTTCGGCTGGCGTCATCTGCGCTCCGCGCCCACCGCCCACATCCGCCACCACAAGCGCGGCGAACTCGTCCACGACGGGCGGGGGCTCAGCTTCTGGTACCGGTCGCTGTCGGCGGCGCTCTCCGAAGTGCCGGTCGACGACCGCGAGCTGGCCATGGCCTTCCACGCCCGTACGTCCGACTTCCAGGACGTCACCGTGCAGGCCACCGTCACCTACCGGATCACCGACCCGGCCGCGGCCGCGGACCGCCTCGACTTCTCCGTCGACCCGGACACCGGGAGCTGGCGCGCCGCCCCCCTCGAACAGATCGCCACCCTGCTCACCGAAACCGCGCAGCAGCACGCCCTGGACGTACTGGCCCGGACCTCGCTGGCCGTCGCCCTCGTGGACGGCGTCGCCTCCGTCCGCGCAAGGGTCGCCTCCGGCCTCGCCGCCGAGCCCAGGCTCCCGGCCACCGGCATCGAGGTGGTGGCCGTACGGGTCGTCGCGATCCGCCCCGAGGCGGAGGTGGAGCGCGCCCTGCGCACCCCGGCCCGCGAGCAGATCCAGCAGGAGGCGGACCGGGCCACGTACGAGCGGCGGGCCGTCGCGGTCGAGCGGGAGCGGGCCATCGCCGAGAACGAGCTGGCCAGCCAGATCGAACTGGCCCGGCGCGAGGAGCAGCTCGTCGATCAGCGCGGCATCAACTCCCGCCGCGAGGCCGAGGAGCAGGCGGCCGCGGACGGGGTGCGGACGGAGGCCGAAGCGGCCCGCAAGGTCCGCCTCGCCCGCGCCGACGCCGAGGCCGCGCGCGAGACGGGCGCGGCGCGCGCCGAGGCCCAGGCCGCCTGGCTGCGCGTGCACGACGAAACGGACGCGGGCACGCTGCACGCCCTGGCGGCGGGCCGGCTGGCGGAGAACCTGCCGCGGATCGAGAGCATCACGCTCTCCCCCGACGTCCTCACCGGGCTCCTCACCAGGCTCGGACGCCCGGAAGGCGGCGCGGGCGCGTGAGCCTGGCCCCGCGCGCGGTGCTCGTCCACCGCAGGACCGAGTACGAGGAACTGCTCGCCCGGCACGGGACGCACGGGCAGGCCGCGTTCTTCCTCTCCAGCCGGGGCCGGTCGATCGACGAGGTGCTCCGCCGCCACGACCGCTCGCACCGGGCGCTGCGGGAGGTCACGGCGGCGGTGCCGCTCACCTGGCGCACCTCCCGGGTGGAGCGGGCCGACCTGGACCGCTTCCTGTTCGCCCCGGAGGACGTGGTCGTCGTGGTCGGCCAGGACGGCCTGGTCGCCAACACCGCGAAGTACCTGCGCGGACAGCCGGTGGTGGGCATCGACAGCGACCCGGGGCGCAACCCCGGGGTCCTGGTCCGGCACCGCTGCGCCGACGCCCCCGCCCTGCTGCGCGCGGCGACCGCCGCCGCGGACCGGGCGCAGGAGCTGACCATGGTCGAGGCCGTCGCCGACGACACCCAGCGGCTGCTCGCGCTGAACGAGATCTACCTGGGCCCGCCCGGTCACCAGACGGCCCGCTACCGCCTCGCCGCCGACGGCGAGGAAGGCCCGGGGGAGGCCCAGGCGTCCTCCGGGGTGCTGGTGGGCACCGGCACCGGCGCCACCGGCTGGCTGCGCTCCCTGTGGCTGGAACGCGGCGCCCGCACGGAGCTGCCCGCCCCCTGCGACCCGCGGCTCCAGTGGTTCGTGCGCGAGGCCTGGCCCTCCCCGACGACCGGTACGACGAAGGTCTCCGGTGAGCTGGGGCCGGGGCAGGGCCTGCGGCTGACCGTCGAGTCGGACCGGATCGTGGTCTTCGGCGACGGAATGGAGGGCGACGCCATGGAACTGACCTGGGGCCAGAGCGTACGGCTGGCCGTGGCGGACACCTCCCTGCGCCTGGTCACGTGAGCCCCCGCCGGTCGTCGACGCTGACCTCCAGGCCGGTCCACTGCGCCGTCCACCGCGTCAGATCGCCCACGGCCGGCGGCGCCGTGGGGCGGAGCGAGCGGCCCGGCAGGAAGCGGACGAGCGTTCCGCTGGTCCCGTCGGCATCGAGGGGGATCAGGCCGCTCACCGGAACACCCCGCTCGTAGCGCTGGCTCCAGGCTCCCTCGCGGCGGCGGTTGGTGTGGATCAGCCACTCGCTGAGCGCCGCCACCACGGACATGCCGCGACGCGGATGGCCGTCCGGGAGGCGCTGCGCGTCCGGGGCGTCGAAGAACCGCAGGTCCTTCGACGCCATCACCGGCTTCCGCACGGTCCGGCCGTGCTCGTCGACGCGGGTGTCGGTGCCCCGCCCGTTGTCCGCCACCGACACGGAGCCGTCGTCGTGCAGGGTGATCCTGCACCGGCCCCCCGACCGCCCCGACGCCTCGTCGACGGCGTAGGCGACGACTTCGAGGACGAGGTGCCCCGGCCCGCCGGGAGCGAACTCCCGCGGGGCCCGGCGAATCCGGTCGAGATGGGCCAGGTCCACCTCACGGGCCCAGTCGTGCGTCGTGTTGATCCAGTCGGACCTCGATCCATCCATGCCGTGAGTATCCGCCACCGACTGCCGCCCCGACGGGCCACCGGGTCGTGGGCCGGGCCCCACGGGTACGTCCCGTACGTCGATAGCCTCTGCGGAAACGGTCCTGAGGAACGGGAGACGCCAGTGGTCCGCGAGCTGTACAACGTCCGGACGCTGCCCCCGGAAGGCGGGCCCACCCCGCTCACGGAGGACGAGGAACGGCGCGCCCGTGCGGTGCTGTTCGGCGATCTCGGCGCCGTCATCGCCGAACGGGGCTGGGTCCGCTTCCCCGCGTACTCGCCGGAGGAACGCCGCCGGCTGGTCGACGTCGCGCGCCGTCTCAGCGCCCACTGGGGCCAGGAGGTGTTCGTCGGGGCCGAGGACCAGTGCGCCATGAGGCTCCATCTCGCAGGTCACGGACCGGCGCCCCGCGAAAACGGGCTGGCGGAGCGTACGGACGGTTGCTAGCCTTCCGGAGGCCGTGCGAGAAGACCAGGAGGTGGTACCCGTGAACGCAGCAACGACATGGGTGCTCCCCTGTGGGGTCATGGTCGGGCGATAGGTCGTCCGGGAGCGCCGTACACGAGCACTCCCGAAAGGCACGACCATGAACGTCACTTCCGAACGCCACCTCGACGGCGGCGTCGTCGAGCGCACCTTCACCCTCGGTGAGGTGCCCGGCATCCTCTGGACGCCCGCAGCGGCATCCGCACCCACCCCGCTGATCCTGCTCGGCCACCCCCCGCTCGGGCTGCCCCGGATGTACCCCCGGCTGGTGGACCGGGCCCGGCAGGCCGTGGCCGATGGCTTCGCGGCGGCCACCATCGAGCTCCCCGGCAGCGGCGACCGGCCCCGCTGGGCCGCCGCCGACCAGGCCCGCGCCGACATGCGACGGGCCGTGGAGGCGGGCGAGCCGGTCAGCGACGAGATCATCGACGCCCTCGTCCTCCCGCTCGTCGACCGGGCGGTTCCGGAGTGGCGGGCCGCCCTGGACGCGCTCCTGGCACTGCCCGGGATCTGCGGCCCGGTCGGGTACTCGGGCGGTGTCATCTCCATCGGCGTGCGGCTGGCGGCGGTCGAACCGCGCATCGCGGCCGCCGCGCTCTTCGCCGGGAGCTTCGTACCGCGCGCCGTGATCGAGGAGGCCCGCCGGGTCACCGTGCCGCTGCACGTCCTGTTGCAGTGGGACGACGAGGGCAACGACCGGCAGGCGGCCCTGGACCTGTTCGACGCCTTCGGGTCCGCGGAGAAGTGCCTCCACGCCAACATGGGCGGGCACACCGGCGTCCCGCAGCACGCGGGCGACGCCGCGGCCCGGTTCTTCACGCGCCACCTGAAGTGACGCCGCCCCGCCGCCCACCCACCACCTGACGCGGCCGGGCGCGGATGCGGGGCGGGCCGCCCTCCGGAGCCGGAGGGCGGCCCGCCGACGGCCGCCGCCGTGGCCGGGGCCTCCGTCCCGGTCAGGACTTCCAGCGAAGGCGGCCGTCCGTGGCCGTCCTGCAGGTCATGGAGGTGCCCTTGCCGGTGCGGCCGCTCGCGCCGGCCCGGTCGCAGAAGGCGCCGCCCGCTCGGCCACCGGCGGCGGACGCGCCGGCCGGCCCGGAACGCGCCGTACCCCTCCCGGCGGGGCCGGGAGGGGTACGGTTGGCCGGTCTTCGGCGGGCGGGAGGTCCGGTCAGTTCCAGACCCGGCCGTAGAAGAAGCCACCGGTGCCGTGCTCGTAGTAGCGCTGGCCGTACAGACCGCTGACGCAGCGCGTCTTCGTCTCCGTGGGATTGGAGGCGAACGAGGCGACCATGACGCCCGTGTCGGCGTCCCAGAGCTCGGCGCGGCCCCAGTAGGCGAGGGCGGTGTGGGTGCCCGAGAAGCAGACCTGGTGGTTGCCGTTGGCCGGGACGGTGCCGCTCGTGCAGGTGTAGCCCTCGCAGACCGCCGAAGCCGCGCTCGCCGGGCCGGCGGCCATCAGGCCGAGGGTGGCCACCGCCGCCGTCGCCATGAACGCCTGAACGATCCTCTTCTTCATTTCGATTCCCCCATTGCTGGTCTTCCAGCTGCTGTCGAGCGGATGTCCGTAGCCTAGGAAGGAGCGGCTGAAGACCGCGGGCCCGCTGAAGGCCCACCGGGCGGCGATGACGTGTACGGGATGGGCGCGCAGGTCGGGACGGGCGAGGTCGGAGCGGCAGCGTTCCAGGCGGCGCCGGCGGATCCGGGCGTTGACGCTCTCCTGTTCCTGCCCCTCCCGCCCCTCCGGCCCCGGCTGGTCGCTGAAGAGCTGGTGGAGGCTGCGCACCGAGATGTTGTGACGGGCGGCGATCACGGCGGGTGCCAGTCCCGGGTCGCCGAGGTTGTCCTCGATGAAGGCGTGGATCCGCTGGAGCAGTGCCCGTGCGCGGACTTCGGCGGGCAGGCGTTCCTGCGCGTCGAGCTGCTGGGCCAGGCAGGCGGCCGCGAGGTCGGTGACGACCGCGCCGAGGCGCCGCAGTTCCGCCGGCGCGCATTGGTCGCCGTGGTGCACGAGGTTGCCCATGAACGAGGACAGCATGGCCGCCAGCCCGCGCCCGCCCGGGATACGGCGGGCGAGTAACCGGTCGATCAGGTGCGGGCGCAGCGGCAGCTGCTCCCGGGACAGCTGAAGGATCACCAACTCGCCCGGACCGCCCTGGGCCGGGGTCATGGCGTCGGAGGGCCGCGAGGTGTCCCACAGCACGAGGTCACCGACTCCCGCGCCGCACTCGTTCCCGTGCTGGGAGAGGGACATGGTGCCCTTGCTCACCATCGCGAACTGGTACTGATCCGGATCGCTGCGCCGGATCAGCGCGGGCGTGCGGCGAGAACGCAGGGGCGCGTACGCGAGCCGTGCCATCCGCAGTTCACCGAGGTCGAGCCCGGCGGCCTCGGCGCGGAATCCGGCCCGCAGTTCGCTGCTGATCGCGGTGGGCACGACTTCGCGCGAGACCATGTCGGCGAACCAGTCGAAGCGTTCCCCCGCCGGCACCGCGCCCGACGACACCACTGACCACATCCCGCGCCCCCCAGTTCGATCTTGCCGGCAGGAGCCAAGGATGCGGCGGCGGGCTCCCGCCCGCACCTGGTTTCGCGCCGGTGTGTCGAGCGCCGTCGCCGGGCCCGGTCCGAAAGGGACGGCCTAGCGCAGACGGATCGCCGTTGCGACGAGACCGGCGACGGCCCTGGACCGGCTGTGCGGGGGCCAGGCGATCACGGTGGTGACGGTCGGCGCGTCCCGTACGGGCACCGCGGCGAGGTCGTCGTGCAGCCGCGTCCGGCACGACTCCGGGGAGACCGCGCAGGCCCGGCCGAGCGCGACGAGCTGCAACAACTGTGCGTGGTCCCGGACCTGAGGGCCGGGCCCGGGCGGGTAGCTGCCGTCGGGATCCGGCCAGCGCGGCAGGGGCAGGCCCGGCAGCGCGCTGATGTCGGCCATGCGCACATGGGGCCGGGTCGTGAGCGGATGCCCGGCGGGCAGGACCACGACCTGGCCCTCCGTGCTCAGCTCCTCCGTGTGGAACCCGGCCGTCGAGTCGAACGGCGGGTGCAGCAGAGCCACGTCGGCCCGGCCCTCCCGCAGGAACCGCCCCTGCTCGGCGGGGCCGCACAGGAGGACCTCGACGGGAACCGCGCCGGGCTCGCCGGCGTACGCGTCGAGCAGTTTCGCCAGCAGCTCGCTGGACGCGCTCGCCTTCGTGACCAGGACGAGACCGGCCCGTCCGGCGGGGGCGGCGGCCGCGCGCCGGGTCCGGAGCTCGGCCGCGTCGACCGCCTCCAGGGCCGCCCGGCCCTCGGCCAGCAGGACGGAGCCGGCGCCGGTCAGGGTGACGCTGCGGCTGGTCCGGTCCAGCAGGACGGCCCCGAGCCGGCGTTCGAGCCGCTGGATCGCCCGCGACAGCGGTGGCTGCGCGATGCCGAGACGCTGCGCCGCGCGCCCGAAGTGCAGCTCTTCGGCGACGGCGACGAAATACCGCAGTTCCCGGGTCTCCATGCGGCCACGCTCCTCCGGATCGATACCCGGATGGTATCGGTGTCCACCCGATCGGTCTTGGACCCCGGCGCGGGACCGGGGGCAGCATGAACCCCATGAGCGAACGGACGATTGCGCTGGTCACCGGCGCGAACAAGGGAATCGGGTACGAGATCGCCGCGGGCCTGGGCGCCCTCGGCTGGAGCGTCGGCGTCGGCGCCCGGGACGAGCGGCGCCGCGCGGCCGCGGTGGAACGGCTGCACGCGGCCGGCGTCGACGCCTTCGGGGTGCCACTGGACGTGACCGACGACGCGAGCGCGGCCGCCGCCGCACGGCTGATCGAGGACCGGGCGGGGCGCCTCGACGTCCTCGTCAACAACGCCGCCATCACCGGTGGCATGCCGCAGGAACCCACCCGGGTCGATCCCGCCACCATCCGGACGGTCGTCGAGACCAACGTGATCGGCGTCGTCCGCGTCACCAACGCGATGCTGCCGCTGCTGCGGCGGTCCGCCGCACCGCGGATCGTGAACATGTCCAGCACGGTCGGCTCCCTCACCCGGCAGTCGGGCAGCACCGCCGAGCAGACGGCGGGCCCGGTGGCCGTGGCGTACGCGCCGTCGAAGACGTTCCTGAACGCCGTCACCCTCCAGTACGCCCGGGAGCTGAGCGGCACGAACATCCTGATCAACGCCGGCTGCCCCGGCTACGTCGCCACCGACCTCAACGGCTTCCGCGGCGTGCGCACCCCCGAACAGGGCGCGGCCATCGCCATCCGGCTCGCGACCCTCCCCGACGACGGCCCGACCGGCTGCTTCTTCGACGACGCGGGCGTCGTGCCCTGGTGAGCCGTACGGCGGTCGCCCCCCCCGGCGGCCGTTCGCGGCCTTCGTCCACCGCGAGGTTCCGGGCACGACGGCCGGATCAGCCGGTCGCGGCCCGGCGGAAACGGTCGTGGAAGGCCTCGGCCACCGCCTTCGGCACCGGCTCCCAGTACTGGGTGATGACCCCGCCCGTGCGGACGAACGTGACGGTCTTTCCGGGCTCCTGGAGCGGTCCCGGCTCCAGGGGGACCGGGGCGCCTCCCGCACTCGGGTCCGAGGGCGGCGGATCGAGCTGCCGGTAGCTGACCATCTCGTCCCCGACCCGGTAGGGCGACGGCGCGGGCCGCAGCCCGTGGCGTGTGTAGAGGTCGGCCCACCAGGAGTTGTAGTGCGCGCATCGCGGGATCGCCGCCCGTATCCTCCCCATGGCCCGCACCGCGGCATCCTCGGAGAGGGCGTAGGACACGACGGACCTGCCCTGTCCGGACGTTCCCCTGGCCACCAGGACCACCCGCGTCGAAGCCGGGCGCGGGTGGCCGCGCGGGCTGATGGCCGTCCCGATCTCGGCACAGGGCTCCTCGGAGGCCGCGCCGTCACCGCGATTGACCCCCGCCCCCACCACGGTGACCCCGGGCAGGTCGTTCCCACGGGGCAGTGCCCCCAGCAGCCGGGCCTCCTCCAGTGCCCCGGTCCGCCAGGACTCCACGAAGGGGCTCGCGGGGGGAAACAGGCTGGCCCCGACGGCAGCGGCGGCGACCACGGCCGGCGCGTACCTCAGCGGACGACGGCTCATACGGCGTTCCCCTCCCGGAGTGTGCGGCGGTGCGCGCGGGGTGTGCGCGGTGGTGTGCCCGGGCACGACGGCCGCACCGCGCGCGCCGCATCCGGCATCGCAGGTCGGCTACGGTGCCGGGATGAAGCCAGGCCTCCCGTCCGACGTCCGCGACGCGCTCGACGCGCTCCTCGGTACCCAGGACGCGGCTCACCGCGCCCTCCTGCGGCAAGTACCCCACCTGCAGGTGACCGTACGCTGCCCGTGCGCCTGCGGTACGACGTACTTCGAGCTGGACACCGACGCCGTGCCGGCCGCGCCGCTCCCCGCCGGCACCCTGGTGGCGGCCGAGGCCCAGGTGTACGACGCGGACGAGCACTGCACGGGCGAGGTCCTGGCGTTCGCCCGCGACGGGTACCTGTCCTGGCTGGAGGTCTGCTCCTGGAACGACTGGAGCGAAGACCCGCTGACACTGGCCGACGCGCTCCGCCTGCTGCGCCCGTAGCCGGGGACGGCCCGCGTCTCAGCGCGGCGGCCGCCGGGGCCTGCGCCGCCGCTTCCCGTACGCCTCCCGGATCCCGCCGGCCAGCCCCATGAGCACCGCCGCCGCCACCGTGACCTCGGCCGCGGTGCGCAGGCCCCAGCCGTGAACGTCCCCGGCGGCCTGCGGGGAGACCTTGCCCCGCGGGTCGAACACGACTGCCAGGGACGTTCCTTCCTTCGCGAGCCGCGAGGGGGAGTCCAGGTGTTCCGGGCCGCCCGAGGGGCAGTCCAGGCGGTGGTCGTACGAGGTGCTGGTCGTCGAGGTCCAGCGGCCCTCGGCGTCCATGGAGGACTCCGTCTCGGTGTGCTCGGTGACCTCCAGCACGACGCAGCTGATCTCCACCCCCCGGTCCTCCAGCACGCTGTGCCCCACCGACATGAGCGCGAGGACGGCGCCCAGACCGGCCGGGAGGGCGGACAGCGAGATCAGTTCGGCCCCCCGCCGTCCGGCGCGGGCGGCGTGCACGACCAGCAGCAACAGTGGGGCGAGCAGCCCGACGAGGACGAACGCCCAGCTGCCCAGTGACCCGTACGCCGACTCCCGGGCCGCCCAGAACGCCAACGCCGCGGCCAACGGCGGCGCCGCCAGCGCCACCCCGGTCCGCCAGAGCCCGCGCGCCCATCCCCCCTGCCAGCCCGCCATGCCGGCCCCCCGTGGCTCGTACGGCCCGAATCCGTGCACTCCAGGGAACCGCGACGGCGCGGGCACGTAAAGGGCGCGTTCGGCGTCATGCCGCGCCCCGGGCCTGCGCCGGACCGGTGCGCACCGCGCGGGAGAATTCTCCGCGCGGGGCGAATCCTTCCGGCTCCCGCGCCTCTCTCATAGACGTGCGGACGACCGAGTCCGCCCCGGACCAACGGGAGGAACCCATGACCACCACCACCGCCGTCATCGCCGTGGCCGCCGCGCTGCTGCTGTGCGCGTGCACCGTCACGCTGCTGCGCCGCCGTGGGCGCCGGCGTGGCTGACCACGACTGGCCGGGCGCGACCCTGGTCGCCGCGGCCCAGCGCGGCGACGCGGAGGCGCTCACCGCCCTGGTGTACGGCTCGTACCCGCACGTGCAGCGGTTCGCACGCACGCTGTGCGCCACACCGCAGGACGCCGAGGATGCCGCCCAGGAAGCGCTGATCATCCTCTACCGCAAGATCGGCATGCTGCGGGCCTCCGGTGCGCTGGCGTCGTGGATGTTCCGCATCGTCCGCAACGAGTGCCTGCGCCGCACCCGGGCCCTGCTCCCACGGGGCACGGCCGCCCCCGGCCGGCACGAGCCGGCGGACGAGTACGGGGCGAGCGGCGCCGCACCGTCCGCCGAGGAGGACGTCCTGCTGCGCCTGGATGCCGAGCGCGTGGGGGCGGCCGTCGCCGCCCTGCCCGCCGACCAGCGTCAGGTGCTGGTCATGCGGGACATCCAGGGCCTGCCCGGCCGTACCGTCGCGGACCGGCTCGGACTGAGCACCGCCGCGATGAAGTCCCGGCTGCACCGGGCCCGTTCGGCGGTACGGGAGGCACTGCGCGAGGAGCCGGCACGCACGAGGGGAGACGACGATGGCACCTGACCCGACAACCTCGGCGGCGGGCGGCGCCCCGCCCGCCGGTACGGGCCTCCCCGAGCGCGGCCGCTTCGCCAGCGCCTCGGTCCCGCGCCACCTGGCCCGCGGCGCCCTCGGGTTCGGCGCGCTCGCCGGCGCGCTGGCCCTGCTGCCGGTCGCCGGCCCGGCCGGCCTGCTGCTCGCCCCGGTCGGCCTGCTCGCCCTGCGCGGCTGCCCGATGTGCTGGACGATCGGCCTGGTGGAGACCGTCTCGGCGGGCCGGCTGCGCCGCTCCTGCGACAACGGCAGCTGCGCACTGCGGCGCGCCTAGGCGTATCGATCACGAGCCGTCCGGCGGGTCGCACGATCGGGCGGTTTCGGGGATTTCGGTCCCATGGGCGCATCCGGAGGGAGCCCGTGGAGAGACTGAACCGGTAGGTGATTCGAAAGGTGTGGCCGCCGGCCAGGCCGCTGGAGCCCCGTGCGGTGGGCGGCGGCCGCGACACGTCGAAGCCGGCCGGAGGCGATCGGGTCGTGTGCCGCCGGCCGGGGAACGGAGGGACCTCGTGCGTCGAAACGTGGAGGTGGCGCCGGATGCCGACGGCATCCGGCTCATCATGTGCACCGGAGTGTTCGACTACGACACCCTGGGACCCCTGCGCGCCGCGGGCGCGGCTGCCGCGGCCGACCCCGCAGTCCGGCAGATCGCCCTGGACCTCACCGGCGTCACCCTCGCGGATTCCTCCATGCTCAGCGAGCTCCTCTTCCTGCTGCGCACCGGCCGACTGGTCCTGGTGGGCCACGTACCGCAAGCGCTCGACTGGATGTTCGACCTCACCGGCGTCCGGGAACTGTTCCCGCTCGCGGGCCGGGACGACGTGGCGCGCGCGGTGTAGCAGGGTCTGCCCGGGCCGGCACCTCGATCGCGCGTCGAGGGCGCCATGTGATGATGTGCGTCGATTCCGGGAGGCGATGGTGCTGAGCAGGGGCGCGCGGTGGGTCGCGGGCACGGTGACCGCGGTCTGCCTGATGCTGCTCCTGGGCTCCGGCGCACCGAGCGGTGTCGTCCCCCACGCCGTCGTGGACGCCGTGCCGGAGCGGGTCGGCACCTGGAACATCTGCAATCCGTGCGGCGGGCTCGGGCAGGACTTCGGCCGGGCCAGGGAGATCGCCGCCCGCGCGCCGCAGGTCATCGGCCTCCAGGAGGCGTGCGTACGGGACGTCGAGGAGATCCGCAGGTACCTGAAGGAGGTCTACGGGCTGGTCTACCGCGTCGAGTACGGGTCGGTCCTGCGGAGCTGGAACCGCTGCGGGGGGCTGCCGTGGCGGCCGGGCGGCTTCGGCCAGGCGATCCTCTCGGCGGCGCCGATGACGGACCGGGTGAGCGTCGAATACCCCGACGGAGGCTCCGAGGACCGCGGGTACCTGGCCGTCACCACGCTGGTGGGCGGCCGGCCCGTCCGCGTCTTCAACACCCATCTCGCCGAGCGCCGGCAGCCGCAGGTACGGGCGGGCCAGGTGCGGGTGCTCGCCGCCGAGGTCGCCCGCCACGACCGTGCGATCGTCCTCGGCGACTTCAACGCCGTGCCGGACGCGCCCGAACTCGGCCCGATGTGGGCCCTGGCGGCGGACGCGGACCCCGCCTGCGGCCCCGCGGCCGAGGGCGCCGGTGCCTGCGCGCCGACCACCGACTGGAACAGTACGTTCGACTACGTCTTCCTGCGCGGCATCACCCCGCGCACGCACCGCGTCCACCCCGGCCCGTACTCGGACCACCACCTGCTGCTCACCGACCTGAACCGGAGCTGAAAGCAGCGGAGTCGGCCCGCGAAACGCCTGGCCGGGAGCGGGCCCGGTGATTACGCTGGCCGATCGGACGCGGGGTCCGGGGCAGGCACCGGGGGGACGCCATGGCGGCGAGCGGGGACCACGACGGCCGCGGCGAGGACCAGAAGACCACCGTCATCGAGCAGAACCCGGCGCTGGCCGCCGCCCTGCTGCCCGCCCCCTCCGAGCCGCAGGACAGCAGCGCCGGCTGCTGGGCGGCGACGATGTTCCTGGTCGCCGTCGGGACCTTCGTCTGGGGCGCCATCGCCGGGCAATGGTTCGCCCGGGCCGGGGCGCGGCACCTCGGTACGGGACCGGACGGGGCCGCCCGCACCGTCGTCGACCCGCCCCACACGATCCTGGGCTGGATCTCGGGGGCGGCGTTCGTCGTCGCGGTGGCGCTGTGCGTGGTGGTGCGGCTGCGGTCGTCCGCGTGGCGCCGCCGCGTCGAGCCCGGCCGTGACGCGGCGGACCGGGTGTGGTCCGCCGGCTGGTACTGCGGCCGCTGCGGCACGGTCCACTGCGGGGACGGGCCGGAGCTGACGCTCCAGGAGTTCCGCGTCAGGGTGTGGACCGCGGGCGGCTACGGAGCCCAGGCGCAGCGTCACCGCGCGGTCTGACCCGGCCGTCCCCGTCCGACGCCCGTCGAGGAGCTCTCGGGCGCCGGACGGGGGTGATCAGGCGGTCGTGCGGCGGCGCTTGCCGGTGCCCGCGACGAGGGCGGCGCCCATGGCCAGGGCGACGCCGGCGCCGCCCAGGGCCCAGGTGGTGGCCGGGTCGGAGCCGGTGGCCGCCAGCTGGCCACCGCTGCCGGTGCCGGCGGTGCCCGTGCTGCCCGACGTACCCGTGCCGTGGTCGACGACCGGCGTCGTGCCGCCGCCGTCGGGCTTGGGCTGGTTGCCCGTGTTGCCCGTACCGCCGTTGCCGCCCGTCTGGCCGCCCGTCTGGCCGCCGCCCGTCTGGCCGCCGGTGCCGGTGCCCGGCGCGGAGATCGACGTGTAGGTGAAGATCAGCGGCGACATGATCTCGCTGTCGTAGCCCGCGTCGACGACGACGAAGGCCTTGCCCAGGGGGGCGTCCGGCGCGACCTTGACCCGCAGCTGGATGTCGAACTTCGCGTCCTTGCCGACGGCACGGTCGAAGGCCAGGCCCGGGATGTCGAGACCGGCCTGCTTGCCGCCGTTGACCCAGTTCTCGCCGTCCCAGACCTCGACCTGGAGGTGTTGCGCCCGCAGGTTGTTCACGTCGTTGGCGAAGAGGAACGTGAACTTGTAGTGGTCGAACGCCCTTTTGCCGGAGTTGTCGACGCTGAGGGTGAGCGGCTTCCACGCGCCGTCGGCCGTCAGACCGCTGTCCGGCAGCCCCCGCAGGACCACCTTGGGGCCCTCCCGCTCCGACTTCGGTGCGGCGGGCGTCACCTTGGACACGTACCGGACCCGGTCGGCGGTGCCGCCCTCGGCGGTCGTGCTCAGGGAGAAGCGGCTGACGGGCGTGTCGTCGGCGAACTTCATGCGGAGCTTGAGGTCGAAGACCTCGTTCGCCTCGATGTCGACGTCGGCGACCCCGAAGGAGTACACCTCCTCGGAGCCGTCCGCCTCGATCTTGTGCCAGCCCCAGGTGCCGGCGGCGTCGGGGGCGTAGACCTCCGCCCGGATGTCCTTGCCCTCCCAGGAGAACGTGTCGAGGGTCCACAGGACCAGTTCGAGCGAGTAGTCGGAGGCCGCCGCCCGGCCGGAGTTGTCGACGTGGAGGGCGAACTCGCGCCAGTCGCCGCCCGCCTTGAACTCGTCGGGGAGGCCGGTCAGGGTCATCGTCGGGGACTTCGCGGCCTGCTTTCCGTCGGCCTGCTGCCCCTCGGCCTGCTTTCCGTCGGCCTGCTGCCCCTCGGCCTGCTGCGCGCCTGACCCGGACGGCTTCCCCTGGCCCGCCTCGCCCCCGGGCGCCCCCGGCTTCGCCGCGCCCTCAGGGGCCTGCGCGTCCTGGGCGTCCCGGCCCGCCTGCGGGGCCGCGTCACCCTTCGGTTCCGCGTCCGGCGCCGTGACGGCCGGGCTGCGCACCTCGTCCGCCATGGCGGGCGTGGCCATGAGCACGCTCGGACCGACCACGGCCGCCGCGGCGACGACGGCCATGCGCTGGAGCTTGAACTTCACGTCTTCATTCCCCCTCAAAGGCCCCAGGCGCGCGGCGCGCGTCCCCCCGGGGGCAGAGCAACATCCTTTTGAACACGATCAGGATAGTGGGCGCCCGGGTGCCTGGCCACGGGGTATCCGCGGGCGGCTCCGGGGCGGCCGCCGCGCGGCCGCCGGACCCGTGGCCGCCACTTCCACGGCGCGGACGCCGAAGTTCCGTTAATTTCCTTCGATTCCCGGTCCGCAGGGTGCAACATTCCGCGCCCCCCGCCGCGTCAATGGGGTGAGTCGGAACGCAAGGGGGGACGGGGATGGCGCACACACGCAGGGAGGGGTTCCTCGAGTTCGCGGAGGGCCGGTCGGGAAGTCTTTACCGGTCGGCCTGTCTGCTGGCGAGCGGGGACACCCACCTCGCCGAGGACCTCGTACAGGAGACCCTGGGCCGGATGTACCTGATCTGGGGGAGGGCCTCGCGGATCGACAATCCGGCCGCCTACGCCCAGACGGTCCTGGTCCGGGAGTTCCTCAAGCACAAGCGCCGCCGCTCCGCGGGGGAGCGGCCCTTCGCCGTCCCGGCCGAGTCGGGCGGGGCGGGGCGGTTCACGGTGGCGGGCGGTGATCCGGTGCTGCGGCTGACCCTGCTGGAGGCACTGGGCCACCTGTCCCCCAAGGACCGGGCGGTGCTCGTGCTGCGGTTCTGGGAGGACCGCAGCGTCGAGGAGACGGCCGAGGCCATGAACGTCACCTCGGCGGCCGTACGTACGCGCAGCTCCCGGGCGCTCGCCCGCCTCCGCGCGGAACTCGGCGGGAGCCTCAGTGTGTTCGTGGCCACCTGAGCGCGGCGGCCCCCGCACCCCACCGCCCCACCCCTCGCGCCCGTCGCCGGGTCATACGCCGGCGTTCTTTCCCACCACCACCCAGAAGGTGATTCGGCATGTCCTTTGAAGATGAGCTCGGTGCGGCCCTGCGGCGCACGGGAGACGGCTTCGTCCCCGGCCGCCCGGACCTGGTGGCGTCCGGCGAACGGCGCGGACGCCGGCTGGTGGCCCGCCGTCGGGCCGCCGTCGTCGGCGGATCGGCGCTGGCCCTGGCCGTCCTGGGGTCCGTCGGAGCCTACGGCGGCGGCCTGCTCGGCATCGGCACCGGCGACGACGGCATGGCGAACGTCGCCGCCGCCCCCGTCGCCACCACCCAGACGGCCGGCGCCTCCACCCCGGCCGGCGCGCAGCAGGGCGGCGCGGTCAGCGCGGCCCGGCTGATCGAGATCTACCGGCAGCTGCTGTCGGGCGGCCGGGTCAGCGACACCACGGCCCGCGTGCCGGGCGGCGCCGACCAGACGCCGAACGCGTCGGTGTCGGGCGTGTACGACGACGGCAAGGGCCGGGCGGCGATCTCCGTCGGCCTCTCCCGCACCGACCCGCACGGTCAGGCGGCCGAGGACATGCTGGAGTGCCCCGACCCCAAGCTCGTCCCGTACGACTCCTGCGCGGTCGAGAAGCTTCCGGACGGCGGCCGGCTGAACCTCTTCCAGGGCTACGAGTACCCGGACAAGCGCGAGCCCACGAAGCTCTGGCGGGCCGTCCTGGTCACCCGTGAGGGCTACCAGGTCGACGTGTCGGAGTGGAACGCCCCCGCCGAGAAGGGGCAGCCCGTCAGCCGGCCGAACCCGCCGCTGACCAAGTCCCAGCTGAAGTCCTTCACCACCTCGGCCCTGTGGCGCCAGGTCCTGAGCCGGCTGCCCGCGCCCCAGCAGGCACCGCAGGCGCCCGATGCCGCGGACGCGGCGGCGAAGCCCACGGGTGACACGGGGGGTTCCGGCGCCTCCACGGGTACGGGTACCGCCGCGGGCGGCACCACCGGCACCACCGGCACCACCGGTACCACCGGGACCTCCACCGGCAAGGGCACGGGCAAGGGCGAGGGCAAGGACACCGGCGGCACCCCCGCGGGGGACCCGCAGCCGTCCGGCGGACCGGGCGGGACGCCCGACCAGGGGGACACCGGCCAGGGCGGATCGGGCCAGGGCGGCACGGTCGCGGTGCTGGAGTCCCTGGTGCCGAAGTCCGGCATCACGGTCCTGCGCAGGTCGGGACAGCCCGGCTACGGCTCCCTCGTGCTCGACGACGGCAAGGGCGCCTCGCTGGTCCAGGTCAATGTCCAGGAGGACATGGGGGACCTCCTGCGGGACCGCATGCACGGCGCGGGCGTCGTCGTCCTGCCCGACGGCACCCGGGTGCTGGCGGAGCAGAAGTCGGGCGAGAAGGGCGGCTCCGGCGTGGTCTGGTGGAGCGTCGACACGCTGCGCCCGGACGGCCGCCGGGTGGTCGTGTCGGCCTTCAACACCGGCGACCAGTCCAAGCCCGCCACCCGCAGCAAGCCCATCCTGACGATGGAGCAGCTCAAGGCCATCGCGCTCGACTCGAAGTGGTTCGGCTGACCCGACCGGCTCTCACGCGACCGCGGCCCCCGCCCTCCGGGCGGGGGCCGCGGTCGCGTCCACCGGTCAGCACGTTTCGGTCGCGGGCACCCGGACGGGATCCCCGGATTCCGGGTGACCCGCGGCCCCGGTCAGGGCGGCGGCGCGCAACGCCGCCTCGACCCGGCGGTTGCCGGTCATGGAGGCCGTGACGGCCGTCATCGCCAGGAGCAGCCCGGCGGCGGCGTAGAGCGGGGTGCGCACGCCGTACGTGGTGGCCAGCCAGCCGCCGAGGAAGGCCCCGAACGGTGCGGCGCACATGGCGAGCATGCGGGACGTGGACGCGACCCGGCCCATCAGGTGCGCCGGGACGATCGTCTGCCGCAGCGACGGCGCGAGCACCATCGTGGCGCCCATCCCCGCCCCGCAGACGGCGAGCGCGAGCCCGGCCGCGTACGGGTTCGGGGCGGCGGCGAGCCCCAGGACCGCCAGCCCCTCGATGGCGGCCGTGCAGGTCAGCGCGGTGCCGGTGCCCAGCCGCCGGCCGAGGAAGGAGGCGATGCCCGCGCCGAGCAGACCACCGGCGGCCTCCGCGGTGAGGAGCAGGCCGAAGCCGAAGGCGCCGATGCCGAGGCGCTCGTGCGCGAAGAGCGCGAGGACGGTCTCCACGGCGATGAAGGCGACGTTCCCGACCGCCGGACGCAGCGCGAGCCCGAGCAGGATCCGGTCCCGGAAGACGTACGCGGCGCCCGCCCGCGCCTGGCGCAGCAGCGACTCGCGCGCCTGCGGCACGGGCCGGGGCACGGCGGGCAGCGAGCGTACGAGGGCTGCGGAGACGGCGAACGACAGCGCGTCGGCGAGCAGCGGAACCGCCCGCCCGAGCGCGAGGAGCGCACTGCCCGCGGGCGGCCCCGCGAAGCCGGAGGCGGCGGTCTGGGCTCCGCGCAGGCGCGAGTTGGCCCGCTCCAGGAGCACGGGGTCGCGGCCGAGCAGGTCCGGCAGGTAGGCCGTGGCGGCCGTGTCGAAGAAGAGCCCGCCGAGGCCGAGCAGGAAGGCGACGGCGGCGAGCAGCGGAATGCTCAGTACGTCGAGCGCGGCCGCGACCGCCGGCAGCGCGAGCAGGACCGCGCGCGCCGCGTCCGCGACCCACATCGTGCGCCGGCGGTCCCAGCGGTCCACCAGGGCACCGCCGAGCACTCCGAAGAGCAGCCACGGCAGCGTTCCGGCGGCCGTGACGATGGCGAGCGCCATCGGATCCCGGGTCAGCATCAGTGCGAGCAGCGGCAGCGCGGCGTGCGATACGCCGTCACCGAGCGAGGACACCGTCTGCGCGGTCCACAGCCGTCCGAATCCGGTCGGCAGCTTTCTCTCGTCCGTGCTCACTTGGCGTCCCCTTCCGTTTCGGCCTGCCGGCGCGGGGCCGGCTGGAACAGGGCGAAGACGAGCGACGCGTCCGGCAGCGACGGATCGGACAGCGCCCGGTACTCGTCCGCCAGCGCCTCCAGCCGCGCCCCGAGCTCCGCGAACTGCTCCTCGGTGAGCCGCAGGTGCGCCATCCGCACGTGCCGCTCGGCGTCCGCCGGCGCCGCCTCCAGGTCCGCCACCGCGTGCCGCATCAGCACGTCCGGCCCGCCCTCGCCCGGATCCGGCAGCACGATCGACCGCGCGGCCATCGCGTAGTACCGCTCGGTGACGCCGCGGACCTTCCGCGTCCGCACCACCTTCACCAGCCCGGCCCGCTCCAGCAGCCGTACGTGGTAGCTGGAACTCCCCTTCGCCATGCCCACGCGCTCGGCGATCTGGGTGATCGTCGCGGGCTCGAAGCGGAGCACCGCCATGATCCGGTGACGCGTGAGGTTGGAGACGGCGCGCAGTTGTTCGTCGGTGGTGACGTGAAAGGTCTCGGGAAGATCAGCGGTAGCCATGCCCCCAATGGTCAACGTTTCTTGACCATTGGGCAAGGGGGTTGTCCCAAAAACCTTCCGCCCCCCGCCCGTTGAGCACCCGGTCGACTCCGGGCGCCCGGGGGCCGGTCGGCCGGGGTCTGGCATGATCGCGTGGTGAGTGATGCGAGGCCGACGGCCACCGAGGCCGTCGAGGCACATGTCCGGGCGTTCTTCGAGGGGCATTCCGTGGAGACCGTCGTCCCGGGCCCCGGGCCGGAGGGGCGCCGGGCCGTGCCCGGGCTGCGGGTGCTCGTGGTGAGCCCCGGTCCGCGCGGTGACAGTTGGGCCTACGTCACCGCCGGGTGCTGGGCCGCGATGGCGGAGGACGGCCGGGGGCCCGAGTTCGTCATGACCGCCCGCGTCCGCGACGAGCGGTTCGTCGACCTCATGGTCATGCTCGCCGACTACCACCGCGGAGGGCACCGGCTCGATCTGGAGCACAGCATGCCGATCGGTGAACCGTGGGTGCCGGGCTCGGCCTGCGACCACCTGCTGATCAGCCTGCCCTACCTCCACGGGCCCGACCTGGAGCACTGCCCGCTGCCCGCAGGGCACGCCCGCGTCCTGTGGGCCCTGCCCGTGACGGCCGCCGAGATCGAGTTCCGCGGGCGCGAGGGCCATGAGGCGCTGGAGCGGCTCTTCGACGACGCGGAGATCGCCCCCGTCGATCCCTTCCGGGCCTCGGTGGTGTGACCCCCCCGTGGCGGCCGGGCTCAGCGGCTGAGGCCGGACAGGCCGCCGCCCAGGACGCCCGCGCCCAGGAGCAGCAGCACGATCACGGTGATGACGGTGCTGTTGTCCACCATGAACTGCCCGACTCCGTCGAGGAACGCCGCGCCGCGCCGCCCGGCGAAGAGATGGACGCCGACGGCGCCGAGCACCGTACAGGAGGCGACGAGCAGGAAGACGACGACGGTCGCGACGAGCCCGCCGCCGTGGGCCCCGGCCTCGACGATCGAGGCGACGGCCGATGCCGTCAGGACCAGGTTCTTGGGGTTGGCGCCCGACAGCAACGCACCCAGGAGCAGGGCCCGTCCGGCCGTGACGTCGTCGAGGGAGGCCGTCCAGCGCGGCGGCTCCGCGCGCTCACCTCCCCGGGGGCGCTTGCACCACGTACGGACGCCCAGCACGAGGAGGGCGGCCCCGGCCAGCACCCGCCCCCAGTCCGCGACCGCCGACGACGGGCTGTCCGGGTCGTCGGCTCCGCCCAGCAGCAGTGCGGCCAGCGCCGCCGCGACCGCGAGGGCGGCGAGCCAGCCGACGGCGAACAGCAGGCCGTTGCGGCGCCCGTGGGCGCCGGACAGGACCAGGACGATTCCGATCACGGGGAAGGGGCTGAGCGC
Organism: Streptomyces sp. NPDC048507; assembly: GCF_043199995.1. Taxonomy (NCBI): domain Bacteria; kingdom Bacillati; phylum Actinomycetota; class Actinomycetes; order Kitasatosporales; family Streptomycetaceae; genus Streptomyces; species Streptomyces sp. NPDC048507. The sequence continues at coordinate 97,791 of NZ_JBICWZ010000014.1, forward strand.
GATCGCCAACGCGGCCGGCAGGACGGCCCCCATCGCCTCGCTGGACACACGATCCCCTCTCCGTCCCGGGCTCGGGACAACGGCTCGACGTGCCCGCCGACCGGCAGCACCCCGATGCTGCCCCAGCAACGGGCCCGGTGGCCGCGGAACTCGCCGGGCTCATCCCAAGCCGCCCCCCGGGCACCGGTCCCGTCAGCCACCGCGGTGCCGGCGCCGGGCGACCGTACGGGTGAGGAGGGATCGATTCGGCACCCGCGCGCGGTGAGCCGGAGCCCGCGGCGCGGGAACGGCGCCCTGCGTGCCCTTGCCGCTCTCGGCGCCTTCACGCTCCTGCTGTCCGTCCCGTCGTCCGCATGCGGCCGCGACGGGACGGTTCGAGTACGCCTACGTCGGTCTGGACGGCACCACGCGGCACGCTCGCCTGACGGACCCGCGCACTTGCCGCGCAACCGGACCACCTCCACGGCGACGGTCTTCACCGAACCCGACTGCACGGGCCAGTGGTTCACGCTGCGCCCGATCACCGGCCGTGGTTCGGAGCGCCTCAAGCTCAGGTCCGTCGTCTTCAGCTGAGCCCGTCGGCGGGGCCCCCGGTACGGGGAGCCGGTCACAGGCGCCCGCCGCCGGCGAGGTGGAAGGCGTACAGGGTGCCGTCGGATCCGCCGGCGGCCCAGACCACCGAGCGGGCGGCGGCGGGCTGGGAGAAGGACGCCTCCTCGCCGACGGCGGCCACCCACTGCCTCACGCCGGTGAGCGCGTCGACGGCGTGGAGGTTGCCCGGGCTGATGAGGACGCTGCCGCCGGACGCCACGGGCGTCGACGCTCCGTACGGGGCGGTCATGGGGTACGCCCACCTCCGGGCTCCGGTGGAGGCGTCGAACGCGTAGAGGGCGTGCAGGCCCCGCACGTACACCAGCCCGTGGCGGCATCGAGGGCGGACAGGCGGCCCTTCCAGTCTCCGACGTAGACCACCCCGTCGGAGACGGCGGGCGCGGCCCTGGTGATCGCGTCGATGGGCAGTGACCACTTCTTGACGCCGGTGGCGGCGTCCACGCCGTGGAAGGTCGAGTCGGTCGTCGCGACGCAGCCGGCGAGGTGGACCACACCCTCCACGAAGGCGGGCATTCGCCGCCCGCGTCGTAGGCCCACCGGGGGGTGCCGGTGGCCGCGTCGACGGCCTGGAGCCCGTTCCTGCCGACGAGGAAGACGGCGCCGGCCCCGGCCCCGGCCACGGGCGGTGTGAGGAACGAGAGGCCCGAGCCGTGGTTCCACCGCGTCGTGCCCGTGGCGGTCTCCACCGCGTAGAGGCTGCCCGAGCTTCAGCGACCACTTCTCCCTGCCCGTGGCCCCGTCGGCTGTAGCCGCTGTCACTGTGGAGCGGCCACCGGACCCGCCCGGACAGCAGGGCGGGCACGACGGGGACGGCGAGGCCGGCCGCGGTGGCGGCGCCGCCCCCCACGGGTCGGGCCGGGCCGTTCACGGGACGCGCTCCGGAACGCCCCGAACGCCGGCCGCGGGGTGTCGGTGTCGGCGTTGCGTTCCCATGCGTCGACAGGACGTTCGGGTGGTCGTGATGGACTGAAAGGAGTCTCTCGCGTCGCGCGCGGTGATCCACGGCGCCGGCGGCGGAAGGGTCCCCCGCGATGGTGTCGGCCCGGCCAGTGAACTCGCCGGGCCGACTTCGCGCGCGATCCGTGTTCCCCGGGAAGGGAAGGCGGAAGAAGTGAGGAGTCCTCATGGGGTGCTACCGGCAGACCGCGGTGCGACGAGTGCTGACGGTCGCGGCGATCGGCCTCGTCCTGGCCGTCACCAGCCCTGCGCTCGCGCAGGCGGCGGATGCGGGGAAGGTACCGGCCGCCGCCGGAACCGCAGGCTCGGGGTCGCGGGCCGTGTGCCCGCCGGCGCCGCTGTGGGCGAACACCGGGGGCAACGACCAGCGGCTCATCCAGTACGACACGACGGGCACCGCGCTCAGCAACGTCCCGCTGGCCCGTGACTACGGCGACATCGCGTTCAGCCCCGACGGATCGGTCCTGTACGGGGTCGACTTCCCCGGCGGCGCCGGCACGGCCACGCTCTACACCATCAACCCCGTCACCGGCGCTGAGACGGCGGGCCGGCCGATCTCGGGACCGCTCGCGGCGCTCACGCCGACCACCGCCGTCAACGGCCTGACCGCCCGCCGGGACGGCCTGCTGATCGCCGGTTCGTTCAATTCGAGCCAGATCTTCCTGATCAACCCCGCCACGGGCGCCTCCACGGCCTTCCCCGCCTCCTTCCCGGCGGGCATCGTCTCGGCGGGTGACTTCATCACCCTGGACGACGGTGACGTCCTGGCCTTCGGGACCGCGGCCGCGGCGGGCCCGTCGCCGGTGTTCCGGATCCGTCCCGACAACACCGTCATCCAGATCGGCACGGTCCCCCAGACCTTCGGCGCGGCCAAGTCCGGGGGCAACGTCTACGCGTTCGCCTCCAACGGCGACATCAACCTGCTGTCCAGCCTGCCCACCACGGCCGGAACCGCGCCGCTCCCGGTGCTGACCATCCAGGCGACCGGCCGCGGCTTCTACGGCGCCACCTCCGCGCAGGACAGCGGCAACTGCGTCGTGCCCGCCTACACGGTGCGCAAGTCGGCGTCGCCCAAGGGGCCGGTGAACGAGGGCAACACGATCACCTACCGGCTCACGGTCAAGAACACCGGCACCGTCGCCGCCAACGGCGACCTCACCGACGACCTGAGCGACGTCCTGGACGACGCCACCCTGGTCCCCGGCTCGCTCACCGCCACCACCGGCTCCGCGACCGTCACGGGCACCACCCTGACCTGGACGGGCACCCTGGCCCCCGGCGCCACCGCGCAGATCACCTACCGGGTGAAGGTCAACTCCCCCGACACCGGGGACCGCACCCTGGTCAACTACGCGGCCCCCACCGCACCGGGCGGCACCTGCGCCACGGCCCGCTCCTGCACGGTCACCATCGACGTCAAGAAGAAGCCCCACAAGGACTGTGACAAGCCCGGCCACGACAAGCCCGGCCACGGCGACAAGCCCGGCCACGGCGACGACGATGACGCCTGGGCCGACGAGCAGGACAGGACCGCCTCCGGCCGCTGATCCGGACGCACCGCGCGGGGCAGGGTGCGGCCCGGTGCCGGACGCCCTGTCCCGCGCGGGTCCCCTTAGCCCTGTGCGGGGAGGGTGAGGACGTGGGTGCCGCAGGACAGGTGGAGACGGTCGCCGGCGATGCGGAGTTCGGTGTAGCCGGCGATCGTCAGCGAGGGATGACCGTCCTCGGTCAGTCCGCTGCGGTACGTCCAGGGCGGGCGGTGGGTCGCGAGGCCGACGGCGAGGAGGGGCTGGGCCAGCTGGCCCGTGTCCACGTAGAGGGTGCCCCGGTGGGGGAGGGGCGGCGGATCGAAGCGGGCGCCGTCGGGGATGGTGTACGACCACTGCAGCGCGCCGTCCGAGGCCCGCAGCGCCAGCAGTTCGTCACGGGCGCCGGGGCTCTGCGGGTCCGTGCGGCCCAGCCCGATGACGTACACCGTGCCGTCCACGACCGTCGCGCTCCCGTAGGCGGCCCGGCCGCCCGGGTACGGCAGCCGGTCCGCGCCGAAGCGCCAGACCACCTTCCCGGTGGCGGCCTCCAGGGCGCGCACCTCGCCGCCCGCCACGTAGAGGCGGCCGTCGGCCAGGGAGGCGGGATCGACCGGTCTGATCGGGAGGTTGCCCGGGCCGAAGAGCTCGGTGCGCCAGCGTTCGCGGCCGTCGTCCCGTCCGAGGCCCACGACGTCCCCCGACACGGAGTAGAGCAGGACGTCCGCGGCGACGGCGACGCCGGGGTTCGGCGCGTAGGGTTCGTGGCCCGTCCCCGCCGTCCAGAGCTGGGCGCCCCCGGAGGTGGCGTACGCGGCCAGGACCTGCCGGTCGCCCTCGTAGCCCGTGACGTACAGCCGGTCGTCGGTCCGGGCGATCAGACGCAAGGCCTCCGACTGCCGCCCCAGATCGCCGGGGTATTCGGTCAGCCGTCCGTCGGCCGGGGAGAGGGCGAGCAGCGGATCCGGGGCGTGCAGGACCGTGGACTTCTCGCGCACGACCAGCCCCGACCCGTTCTCCTCGAAGACCACGGTCTTCGGGTTGCGCCACGCCACCGCGCCGGTGGCCGCGTCGAGGCCGACCAGGGTCCGGCTGTAGAGCGTTTCCCCGACCGACACGACGACGACGCCGTCCCGGACCGCCTCGACCCGGCACGGCGACTGGGCGTCGTACGTCCACAGCGGCTCGGGCGCCAGCCCCGGCGGGCGGGGTGACGGGGAAGCCGCCTTCCGGTCCGCCGCGGGCGCACCGGAACCGGCGCGCGCGGCCCAGAGCGTGGCGCCCCCGCCGAGGGCCAGCAGCCCCCCGGCACCGGCCACCAGGAGACGCCGGCGGGACGTCCACCCGGCGGGCGGTTCCGCGGGGGGCGGCGGCGGCCCGGGCAGCCGGACCGGACGCAGGTCCCATACGCCGACGGCCCGCCGGCCGAGGTCGGCGAGCAGCGGGCCGGGCAGCAGGTCGGCGAAGTCGCCTCCGGCTCCGCCCAGTTCGGCCGCGAGACGGGAGGCGGCCGGGCGGTCGCCGGGCTCTTTGGCCAGGCACCGCAGCAGGACGGGGACCAGCCCCGCGGGCACCCCGGCGAGGTCCGGCGTGCCGTACCGCACCTCGTACAGCACGTCGGCGGCGGCCTTCCCGGCGAAGGGGCCGCGGCCGGTCGCTGCGAACACCAGCACCCCGGCGAGGGCGAACACGTCGCCCGGCGGCTCGTGGTCCCGGCCGCCCGCCTGCTCGGGGGACATGTAGGCGGGAGTGCCCACCGCCTGCCCGGTGCGGGTCAGACGGCGGGCGCCGAGCGCACGGGCGATGCCGAAGTCGATGACGCGCGGGCCCGCCGCGGTGACCAGGACGTTCGAGGGCTTGAGGTCCCGGTGCACCAGGCCCGAGCCGTGGATGTCGGCCAGCGCCACGGCGAGCCGGGAACCCAGCGCCCGCACCACGGCCTCGGGCAGCGGCCCGTACCGGACGACGGCCTCCGCGAGCGAGGGGCCGATCAGGTATTCCGTCGCCAGCCAGGGCAGCACTCCCTGGGTGTCGGCGCCGACCACGCTCGCCCCGTGCCGCGCGCCGATCGTCCGGGCCGCCTCCGCCTCCAGCCGGAACCTGAGCCTGAACTCCGGCTCCCGCGCGAGGTGTTCGTGCACCGTCTTCAGCGCGACCACCCGCCCGCCCGCGGACCGGGCGAGGAAGACCGTGCCCATGCCCCCGCCGCCGAGCCGGCCGAGCAGCGTGTAGCGGCCGATCCGCTCCGGGTCGCCCGGCAGCAGCGGTGTGGTGGGGCCGTCCTCCGGCGGCACGGCGCTCACCCGACGGACAGGGCGAAGTAGTCGCGGCCGGACTTGCGGGCGAACACGGCGGTCCGCGTGCCGCTCGACACCCGCCAGATCAGGCCTTCCTGCTCCTGCGCCTGCTCGGCCACCCCCTGGAACGCCCAGAGGTTCCGGCCGTCCTGCGGATCGACCGCGGTGACCGACTGCCAGTCGAGCCGGTAGAGGGGGCTGCCGGACGGACCCGCCACGAGGGCCGCCTCGCCCTTGGGCACGGATGTGAGGGGGACCGGAGGGAACGTGGTCCGCTTGATCGTGCCATTGCGGGGATCGACCAGATGCGTCCAGTTGTTCGCGTCCACGATGTACAGCGTGGCGTCGTCCTGCAGGAGCGCCCCGCGCGGGGCGCTGATCCGGTCGGGGCTCCCCAGGGCCTCCCCTCCCCACCGTTCGGTGCCGGTCTTCACGTCCCGCGCGCAAAGCTTGTGGTTCTCGTCCGTGTACAGGGTGCCGTCGGCGGTCATCCAGGAGCGGGGCTCGTCGGGCAGCGCGGCCCAGGGCTCCTTCTCCCACCGCTCCCAGCGCCGCGCCCCCGTCTCGGTGTCCAGGGCACTGAACACGGCCGCGCCGAGGTCCTTCTCGTTCGCGTCCGCGGGGTCGGGCACCCGCTGCACGTACACCGATCCGGCGCCGGGCGTCACCCGCAGCGAGCCGCTGTGCCCGGCCGCAACGCGCCCCAGCGGGGCACGCCACACCGTGCTGCGCTGCGCGATGTCGTAGCAGACCAGCTGGGTCATGCCCGCCTCGCCCGGTGTGCGGAACCACACCCGCGTACCGGCCCGGCCCACGAAGCCGTCGTTGATCTCCATGGCGTAGGCGGGGTCGGTGTCGTGCGCGGTCCCCGTCAGGGCGGAGAAGCGGACGAGTCCCCGGTCGAACGTGGGGACGAAGAGGAGGTCTTCGGAGACGGAGACCGGCACGGGCGTGGCGTTGCACCAGATGTCCTTGGTCCAGAGCGTCTTGCCGGTCCGCAGGTCCAAGCCGATCGTGGCGCCGATCAGCGGGACCACCACGACCTGGTCGTTCCACACCAGCGCCTGCTGGCCGGTGGTCCCGGCCCTGAAGTGCCACAGGACCGCCGGCGGCGTGCCCGGCACGCGTGCGGGCGGGCCGCTCGGCGCGGCGGCCGGCCGGGCCGGGGCGGCCGCGCGCGAGGTGCCGCGGCCGAGGGCGAAGCCGCCGGCCAGCCCGGCCGTGGTGGCGAGGGCGCCCAGCAGCAGGCTCCGGCGGGCGGCGAGGCCGCGGCGCGGCGGCTCGGGCGCGTCCGGCGCGGTGGCGTTCGGCGCGGACGCGTCCGCCTGCGTGGTCACCGCCGTCGCCGACGGGCCGTCATGGAGCGGCGCCTCCAGCGCCATCACCGCCGAAGCCTGTGCGGACAGCTCCGTCACCAGCGCCCCCGGCAGCCACTGCGCCGCGAGGAGCGCGGCGGCGCCGTCCGGGGCGAGCCCGGTGGCGACGGCGCCGGGGGCGGGGCGCCGGCCGGGGTCCTTGGCGAGGCAGCGGGAAAGGAGCGGACGCAGGCCCGCCGGCACCCCGTCGAGGTCGGGGTCGGCCGCGGCGACGGCGTCCGGGGTGGCCGCGGCGAACGGGCCCGCCCCGGTGGCCGCGTACACCAGGAGCAGGCCGAGGACGAAGACGTCGGAGGCCGGGCCGGGCGCCCGCCCGGCGACCTGCTCGGGCGTCAGGAAGCCGAGGGTCAGGCGCGCGGCGGCGCCGTCCGCCGCGGGGTCGATCCCGGTGGCGGCGGCGAGCGGGCCGAACCCGGTGAGGCGGGGGCCGTCGGCGCCGAGCAGCACCGTGTGCGGGGCGAGCCCCTGGTGGGCCCCGGCGAGCGCGTGCAGCCGTACGAGGGCCTCCGCGAGCGCGGCGCCGAGGACGCGCAGGGCGTGCTCCGGCAGCGGGCCGTACCGGGCGATGGCGGAGCCCAGCGCGAGCGCGGGACGGTACGCGGTGACGAGGTGCCCGACGGCCGACTCCCGCACCGAGGGCACCCAGGGGCCGGCCGCCGCCACCGCGAGCCGTGCCTCCGCCGCGAACCTGCGGCTCAGCGCGGGGTCGGCGGCCAGCCGGGGGCGCGGTACGAGGACGCTGACCTTGGCTCCCTCACGGTCCAGCGCCAGGTACTCCACCGCGCAGGCGCTCTCCCGCAGCCGGGCCAGCAGGGTGTACTCGCCGATCCCGGCGGGGTCGCCCTCCGCCAGTGGATCAGGACCGTCTCCGTGCGCCGCCATGCCGGTTCACCCCCCGCCCACCAGCCGTCGTCGCGCTCCCCCTGGATCGCTGCGGGCACCCTACCTCCCGGGCGCGGGGCGGGCGGGGGAGGTGATCAGTTCCCGGCCACAGGGCGGCCGCGCGGTCAGAACAGGGGCAGCGCGTACAGCCGTCCGCCGTTCTGGGCGGCCACCACCCGGCCGGCCGCCGCCACCGCCCACGGGCCGTCGCGTTCGGCCCCCGGGGAGAACCGGTAGCGCTCGCTGTCCCCGGCCAGCGGGAACGCCGCCACGCCGCCGGCCCCGGCCGCCAGCGCGACGTACAGCCCGCCCGCCGCCGCGACGGGCCGTGCCGCCGCGTATCCGCCGCCCTCGCCCGTCATCTCCCGTACGTCGCCGCCGTCCGCCAGCCGCAGGCAGCGCAGCCGGCCGCCCTCGGCGGCGTACACCGACCCGGCCCGGACCAGGGGGGCGCCGAACGAGCCGGGCCGCGTCGTCGGCCCCGCCTCCCACCGCCGGGCCCCGTCCTTCGCGTCGAAGCCGCGCAGCGCGGCCCCGCCGAGCACCACGAGCCCGTCGCCGAGCGCCGCGGGCAGGCCCCCCGCGGCGCCGGCCGTCTCCCAGACCGCCCGTCCCGAGGCCGGGTCGAGGACGTGTACCGCCCCGTCGGCCGCGGTGACGACCAGCCGTCCCTCCTGGGCCACGGCCACGGCCCCGTCGGCGGCCACCGCCTCCCGCGACCGCCACAGCGGCGCGGCCGTACCGCGGCGGACGGCGACGACGCGGCCGTCCGGGTCCCGCGCGTACAGGGCGCCGGACTCCGCGGCGAGCAGCCCGGACAGCCCGCCCGGGCCGGTCCACGCCGGTTTCCCCGTACGGGGGTCGAGGGCGCGCAGGACGCCGTCCGGGCCGACGAGCACCGCGTCGGGCGCGCCGGGGACGGGCGGGCGGCCGCCCTCGTACGACCAGAGCCGGCGGCCGGTGCGCGGGTCCAGGGCGGAGACCTTCCCGGGATCCGCGACCAGCAGGACGTCGCCCGCCGGCACGGGACCGAAGGGCATGCCCGGGTCGAGGTCCGCCACGGACCACACCGGTGCGGGCCGTTCGCCCGGCGCCCCTTGCCACAGCGGGACCTCGCCGTCCCGGTCCGCGCCGGGTCCGTACCACCGCCACCCGGCGCCCCCGGCGCCGCCCGCGAGCAGGACGGCCGCGCCCGCCGCGATCCCGAACACCCGCCGCCGCGAAGGGCCGGGACGGCCCGTCAGCTCCCGCGCGCGCAGGTCCTGGCGTTCGATGTCCCGAAGGACGGGGGCGGGCAGCCAGCCCGCGGGCGCGCCCCGGCCGGACCCCTCCCACAGGGCGGCCAGCTCGGCCGCCCGTGGACGCCGGCGGGCCTCCTTGACCAGGCAGCCGGCGAGCGAGGGCCGCAGGGACGGGGGCACCCGGGAGAGGTCCGGCTCCTCGTGGGCGATGCCGTAGTCGGCGAAGGCGAAGCCGTCCCCGGCGAAGAGGTGGTGTCCGGTGCACGCGTACGCCAGCAGGGCGCCGAGGGTGAACACGTCGCTGGGCGGACCGAGTTCGAGGCCGAGAACCTGCTCCGGGGACATGTATCCGGCCGAGCCGGGGCGCTGTCCCGTGAGGGTGACCTGCGTCGCCGCGGGCATGCGGGCGATGCCGAAGTCGACGAGGCGGGGCCCGTCGGCGGCGAGCAGCACGTTGGACGGCTTGAGGTCCCGGTGCACGACCCCGGCGGTGTGGAGGGCGTCCAGGGCGGTGGCGAGCATGGCTCCCAGCGCCCGGACGGTCCCGGTGGGCAGAGGCCCGTAGTCCTCGACGCACCGCTCCAGGGTCGGCCCCGGCACGTACGCGGTGGCGAGCCACGGCACCGGGGCGCCGAGATCGGCCCCGAGGTGCCGGGGCACGTACCGGCTGCGCACGGCCTCGGCGGCCTCCCGCTCCCGGCGGAAGCGGACGGCGAGGTGCGGGTCGCCGAGGAGTTCGCGCCGGAGCGTCTTGACCGCGGCGACCCGGCGGCCCCCCCGCCCCAGGTAGACGGTCCCCATGCCGCCCTCACCGAGCACGCCGTGCAGTCGCCAGGGCCCGAGCGCACCCGGATCGCCCGGGCGCAGCGGCGAGGGGCCGCTCACCGGGCGGACGCGACGTGGGGGGTGCGCATGGACGGTCCCTTCCTCGCTGCGGCGGCTGCTGCACGCTACCTCTTCGGGCCGTGCCGTCCGCCATCCGCAACAGGGCTTTCCCCGCGCTGAGTTGGCCTGAATCCGCCCCCTGGCGCCCGCCCTCCGGAGGGTCGGCGCGTCAGCGGCGCTCCCGGCCGAGCGGGCGACCGCCGGGTACGTGGGAGGTGCGGGTCGCCCGGCACCACGAGCCGGTACCGGACCTCCCCCGCCCCGGCGGGTCACGCTGACGCAAGGCGGGGAAAAGCCCTGGCAGCCCCCCGCGCGGGGGGCTGCCAGGAGTTAACACGAGGGAATCAGTACTGGTACTGGCCGACGGTGATGAAGTACCGCAGTTCCTCCGGCGTGCCGTCGATGGCCTTCTCGGCCGCGGCGCGCAGCCCGGCGCTGATGCCCGGGCGGCCCAAGATCCGTGCGACCTCGACGCGGTCGTCCTCGGCCCGGGCGAGGCGCAGCCCGGTCTTGAGGAACGCCGTCCGGTCGGCGGGGGTGCCGTCCAGGGCCTTGTTCGCCTCGCGCGTGACGCCCTTGCCGACGGAGGGGTCGGCCAGGAAGCCTGAGAATGGCGACCTTGTTGTCTTCGTCCTGGGCCTTGGCGAGGCCGGTTTCCAGGAAGGCGATCCGGTCGGCGGCTGTGCCGTTCAGGGCCTTGTTCGCTTCGCGCGTGACGCCCTTGCCGACGGAGGGGTCGGCCAGGAGCCTGAGAATGGCGACCTTGTTGTCTTCGTCCTGGGCCTTGGCGAGGCCGGTTTCCAGGAAGGCGATCCGGTCGGCGGGGGTGCCGTCGAGGGCCTTGTTCGCTTCGCGCGTGACGCCCTTGCCGCTGGCGGGGTCGGCGAGGATCTTGGCGATGGCGGCCGCGTTCTCCGCATCGGATCCCACCACCGCGTGCGCGGACGCCGACACCGACGCCGTGACCGGCGCGGCAGAGGCGAGGGACGGAGTGGCGAGCAGGAGCGCCGGAGCCAGGGCTCCGGCGGCCAGGGCGAGCGCGGGTCGGGTCAGTTTCATGGTTCCCCCAGAGTCGGATGCCGTCCGGTGATCGACAGCCCGATGATCTTCGCAAGGGTGTTTGCCGCGTACAACTCCGTAAACCGGCAAACAACCGGCCCCGAACGTGGCGGGGTTCGCGCCTGGCGCTGCGCCCCGGTCCGCAGGGTCGGACCCGCCGCGACCATCCGTCCCGACGGACGGAACACCCGCCCGGGGTCCCCTGACCCCGGCCACCGCGCGGTACGCCCCCGTACGGCCGGGCCGCCGTCTCACACGTGTGAGGTGAGCCCGGTGACCGGGTCGTGGGCGATGAGCGCGCGCATCCCCGGGTGGTACCGCGCGGCCTCGCCGGTCAACAGCACCCGGCGTCGGGCGGCCGTCGCGACATTACGGGGCCTGGTGTGCGCAGGGGCGTGCGGGCAGGCTACTTTGCTCGGGTGAGTCTCCTTGATGATGTGGCCGAGCGCGACGGCTGGCAGTGCTGGGTGTGTGACGAACCGGTCGATCCCGACGAGTCGGTGAACGATCCGCGGGGCCCCAGTGTGGACAGCAGGACCGCCGACCGGAAGGCCAAGGTCGCCGAGCGGCTCGCGCACCGCGGCTGCAACAGCCGCAAGGGCGCGGTCAAGGTGGTCATCGCCTGGCCGGAGCGCCTGTACGTGGCCGAGCCCGCCCCGCTGATCGCCGTGGCCGAGAGGCTGGAGCGCAAGGGCGGCCGCGAGATGGTCGGCCGCTGTCCGACCCGGCAGGACGCCCAGGAGGCGGCCGACTGGCTGGTGGACCGCTTCTCGCGACTGGTTCCGGGCCTGCCGGTGACCGCCGACATCCAGCCGGGCGGCGGCCAGTTCCTCCTCACCCTGGCCGCCGGCCGCCGCTGACCTCCGCCACCGCCGTGACCCGCCCGGGCGGTCGGCCGCAAGGCCATGGCGCGAACGACCGACCGCCGAACCGGTGCCCGGTCGTCGGGGCCGGCTGCGCATCCTGGCCTGACGCGTGAGGAGCTCGTGTCCGTGGACGTTCACATCGAGGACTTGATACGGGAGAGGGCGGCCAGGCTCGGCGCCGGCGTTCCCTACGCGCTGAAGGTCCTGACCGGCCAGTTGGCCGAGGACCCGGACATGGGCGAGCCGTTGCCGCTCCCCCTCGGGCGCACGGTGCGGATCGACGGCGACACGTTCGAGGACTGCCCCGCTCTGATCGTGGACTACATCCGCGAGCCCGACCGGGTCCAGATCCTGGGGGTGAAGCCGGCCCGGCCCGAGGCGCCGGCCGGCCACGGCCGGGAGCAGGGCCAAGGCCACCGGGGCCGGAACCCCGTTCCCGTCGACGAGGCAGTGGTCGCCCGGCAGATCGCCGATGCCTGGACGCGGATCGCGGCCTGCCTGGCCGCCCGCGCCCCGGCCTCGTACGCGGCGCTGCGTCCGGGGGTGCGGGAGGAGGCCGTCGAGGCGTTCGGGTGGGGTCTCGGTGTCCGTGTCCCCGCCGAACTGCGGTCCCTGTGGCGGCTCGTCGCCGGAGACGACGGAGTGGACGGGGCGGGCTGTCTGCCCGGCAAAATGTCCCTCATGCCGCTTCAGGACGTGGGCACCTTCCACCGCGCGCGGATGAAGGATCCCGTGGGGCAGCTCGACGGCGAAGAGCTCACGTCGTGGAAGGCCTCCTGGATTCCGCTCATCTCCTTGGGTCCGGCCGATCACACCTCCGGCCTGTACCTGGACACCGAGTCCGGGTTCCTGGGGCCCTGGTCCCGCTACGCCGACACCCACGTCGAGGAGCGGGACACGCTGGTCACGTACCTGGAGGAGATGGCCGACATGCTCCAGAGCCCCGCCCTCGCGACGCGCGACCAGCCGGGCACGGTGGGCGGGGCACTGATCTGGCGCAGCAGCCTGCCGCCCGCCGATGAACAAACCTGGACCCCCCTGACCGACTGACCCGAGGCCACCAGGCGCACAGGAGTCCGCGGGTTCCGCGGAGGTGGCGGACCTTTGTGCGCGAGAATGCTCGCCATGACGACGTGAAGAGCACGGGCCGGGCGACGCCCGTGGCGAAAGACCGGGAGCTGCGACACGATTCCCGTCGGCGATCAGCGCGTCTGCGCCCGCTGCGGCACGCCCCTCTGCTCGTATCAGTACCGCTTCCATCCTCCCGAGTCCCCGATGTTCGAGCGGTGCGTCGGACTCGCCTGGTGTTCCCCTTGCCGGATCTACTCAGGCCAGCTGGTGCACGTCCCGCGGGAGCGAGCCCTCGTCGATCGCCTCGCCTCCCTCCGTCCTGAGCTACGAGAAGGGCTGCTCCGTTCGGAGACACGACTGATCGACTTCCTGGACCGCTGTTGAGCGCAGCCGTGCTGCGGCAGCACCGCAGAGGCCCGCCCCGGGCTCAGAGCGGGGTGAAGTCCGCTTTCCGCGCGATGGTTTGAAGCGGGTGGTATCGGTCCCCGGCTAGCGGGGCAAGAAACCGGTCATGCCCCCCATGCGTCGCTCCATCCGGAGCCATGTACAGGAAAAGGTTCCCGCTCGCGGCATGTCCGATGGGGCACAGGTCCCCGAGACCAGACACGTGTGCGTTCCTACGGTCGGCGCAGGCCTTGGAGGAGCAGTTCGATCAGTCGGCGGGGGTCGTAGCGGGGGTCGGTGTCCCGTCCGATGCAGAGGTTGCCGATGCCGCGCATGAGTTCGTAGGGCTGGATGCCCGGCCTGATCTCACCGGCGTCGGCCGCGGCGTCGAGCAGTTGGGCGCAGACGGGCAGCAGGCGGTCGAGGAAGTGGGTGTGCAGGGCGGCGAAGCGGTCGCTGTCGGACTGGAGGGCGTCCGCGAGCCCGTGCTTGGTGACCAGGAAGTCCACGAAGAGGTCGATCCACCCGCGCAGCGCGTCGAACGGGGAGCCGGCGCCGGCCAGGAGCTTCGGGCCCGCCTCGGCGCACGCGTCGATCTGGTGGCGGTACACGGCGGTGACGAGGTCCGCCCGGGTCGGGAAGTGGCGGTAGAGCGTCCCCAGTCCGACGCCCGCCCGCGCCGCGATCTCCCGGATCGGCGCGTCGACCCCCGAGGACACGAACACCTCCGCGGCCGCATCGAGCAGCGTCTGCTGGTTGCGCACCGCGTCCGCCCGCTTGCTGCGGGCGGACGCCCCCTTGGCCTGGTCTCCAGTCGGCACCACGTGCCCCTTCCAGTAGACGTTGACGAAACGGATCGATGTTCCGTATCTTTAAGTGGAACAGCGATCCACTTTCAGCGTAGCCGAAAGCGGCCGCTCCGCCGTACCCGCCTGCGGTCATGCGACCGGCAGCGGGGGCCACAGAAGGGCATGCGCACCATGACCGATCCTGCTTACGCCGACACCTTCGGCTCGCCCGCACCCGTCCTGTCCGTCAGCCCGGTGGTGCTGCCGGCCCCCGGCCGCGCCGTCGACCTGCACCTGCGCGTCTCCGCCCCGGTGACCGGGAGCGAGCTGCCGGTCATCCTCCTCTCCCACGGGCTCGGCTTCTCCCACCACCTCTCCTCGCTGAACGGCTACGCCCCGCTGGCGAACTCCTGGGCGGCCCACGGCTTCGTCGTGATCCAGCCGACCCACCTGGACTCCAGGACGCTCAGCCCGGGCCCCGGCCCGTCCGGGTCCTACACGCACTGGCGCAGCCGGGCCGAGGACATGAAGCGGGTCCTCGACGGGCTCGATGCGATCGAGGAGGCCGTCCCCCAGCTCGCCGGCCGCCTCGACCGCAGCCGGATCGCGGTCGCCGGGCACTCGATGGGCGGGCACACCGCGAGCCTCCTGCTGGGAGCCCGCCTCACCGATCCGCACGACGGAACCGAGGTTGACCTGGCCGAGCCCCGCATCAAGGCGGGGGTGCTGCTCGCCGCGCCCGGCCGGGGCGGAGACGCGCTCACCGACTTCACCGTCGAGAACTACCCGTTCTTCCTGACCACGGACTTCTCCACGATGACGACGCCCGCGCTGGTGGTCGCCGGCGACAAGGACGCCTCCGCGTTCCTCACGGTCGCCGGCCCGGACTGGCACGCCGATCCGTACACCCTCTCGCCCGGCCCCAAGTCACTGCTCACCCTGTTCGGCGCGGAGCACGGGCTCGGCGGGGTGTCCGGATACGACGTCGCCGAGACCACGGACGAGAACCCCGAGCGCGTCGCCGCCCTCGCCCGGCTCACCTGGGCCTACCTGCGCGGCGAGCTCTACCCGCAGGACGGGGACACCGTCTGGCAGTCCGCGCGTGACGCCCTGTCCTGCGGCCCGGACCCGCTCGGAAGGGTCGAATCCAAGTAGGCGCCCTCCCGCGACCGCCGGCGGTGAAGCTCGGTGCCGTCCCGGGGCTCATCGAGGCCGACGTAGCTGAGGACGTCGTTGTGGTGCCCCGTGACGACCCATCCGCCGATGTCCTTGAGGTCGATCGCTCCGAAGTCTCCTGCCGAGGATCAGGCATGCGCCGGGCCGAACAGCACCCGGGCCGATGGAGAAGGCCGCATGCCCGAAGGGCAGCCGTGGCGGCACGAGCGGACGACGGCAGGGGGAGCCGTGACGCTAGAGCGGTGTGCCGCACGGCCGTACGACCTCACCCGGCCACCGGCGGTGCTCGCGGCCCCTGCCGCGACGTGCACGATCACCCCGCACGCCGCGCCCGGCCAGACCCCGGTCCTCGTGCTTCGGCGCGACCGGATCCCCGCGAACCAGAAGGTGCAGTTCGGTGGTGGACTGCCCAGCACCACCGCCAACGCGAGCGGTACCGCTCAACTCCAGCCGGTCTGCGTCGCGACGGGCAGCAGAGATGCCTCCGCGCGAAGGAGTGTGACGGCAGGACGGACCTCGGAGCACACGACGGCTCAGACGGGTCCGGCCGCCCCGCGCAACGCGGCCACCAGCCGGTCACGGGTCTCGGTCTGGGCGGCGATCCGTGCCTCGAGCACGGCCAGCCGTTCCAGCGCGACCCGCATGCCCTTGCCCGACGGCGGTCCGGCGGTCACGTCGCCGTCCAGGCAGGGCAGGAACACGCGTACGTCGTCGAGCGTGAGCCCCGCGCCCAGCAGACGGCGGATGTTGCGGACCCGTACGACCGTCGCGCCCTCGTAGACGCGGTAGCCGTTGGCGGCCCGCTCGGAGGAGATCAGCCCGGCCTGTTCGTAATGGCGCAGCGCACGGCAGGTCGCCCCCGTCGCGCCGGCCAGCTCACCGATCCGCACCCGCCCACCCCCTCGCAAGACCCCTTCTATCACGCCACCACCGCCCCGCCGTCGACGGGCAGCACCACTCCGGTCACGAACGAGGCCGCGGGTGCGGCGAGTTGGGTGATCGCCCAGGCGACTTCCTCCGGGCGGCCGATCCTGGCCAAGGGCGTGTGCGCCAGCTGCCATGCCCGCAGGGCGGCCGTCCGCTCCGGTGTCAGGCCCTGGTGTTCGCCGATCGGGGTGTCGATCGCGCCGGGCGCGACCGCCACCACGCGCACCCCGCGGGGTGCCAGCTCGACCGCCCAGCTGCGGGTCAGCACCTCCAGGGCGCCCTTGGTCGCCGCGTAGAGCGAACTGCCCGGCCAGGCCCGCTGCCCCACCGACGTGCTGACGTTGACGATCACCCCGGCCGCCGCCTCCAGGGCCGGCAGCGCCGCCTGGGACAGCAGGACCGGAGCCACGAGGTTGGTGGCGAGCTGCGCCGAGATCGCCTCAGGCTCCAGGTCCCCGAGGGCGCCGGAGCGCACGATGCCCGCGTTGTTGACCAGGACGTCGAGCCGTCCGTGACGCTCCAGCGCGGCCGCGACGATCCGGCGGGGCCCGTCGGCGGCGGTGATGTCGGCGGCCAGCGGCACGATCCGCTCGTGTCCGGAGGCGGTCTCCCGGAGCGGCTCGGCCCGCCGTCCGACCGCGACGACCTGGGCGCCCCCGGCGGCGAAGGCCCGGGCGGTGGCCCGCCCGATGCCCGTACCGGCTCCCGTGACGACCACGACCCGGCTGTCCTGCGCTGCGTTGCTGTTCATACCGGCATCGTGCAACCCTGCCACCGGCGGCAGGGTCAACCCCGTACCCCCGGCCATGGGCCTACGGAACACGATCACCGCAGGCCGGCAGACGCAGATCGGCGACGACGTCTTCCGGCTTCCGGCCTTCAGCCCGGACACGATCGGTGACTTCCGGGTCAAGGGCAAGGTGACCAAGGTGCACGGCGCGGCGGGCAGTTCCTCGTCCGGCACCTCGGCCGCCTGACGGCCTTCGAGCCGAGCGCGCACCTCACGGCGACGCTCCTCGTCCTGCCCCCCGGCGAGCTCAAACCCCTGGTCGGGAACCGGGCCGTCACCGAGGCCGTCGGCTCGCGGACGGCGAACTGTCCCCGGCGATGCTCGCGCGCGAACTCAACGTCTCCGTCCGCACGCTGCACCGGGCGTTCGCGGCCGTGGGCGAGCAGACGGCAGCCACTTCACCCGGGCGGCGGCGCGCCGTACGCGGATCAGCGGGCTATCGAGATCGCGAAGGGCGTGAATCCGCTGGACCGGATCACGTGCGGCACGAACAGGATCGCGGCCTCCGTGGCGCGGGCGGTCAGGACCCCGCCGAGATCGGTGATCCACTCCTCGTGCCAGCCGAGGTCGGTGAGGAGCGCGCGGACGGCCTGCTTGGCCTGCGGGTCCTCGCCGGAGAGGAAGACCTCGGGTGCCTGGGCGAGCATCGCGGGCGCGGTCATCACCGGGAAGAGCATGGTGTTGAGCGTCTTGACGACCTGCGTCCGGGGGAGGGCCGACTGGAGCTGCTCGGCGAGGCTCGAACCGGGGTAGATCAGATCGGCGGGCAGTCCGTCCGGTCCGTCGAGGGTGGCGTTGGAGACGTCGACGAGGATCTTGCCGGACAGCTCTTCGCGCAGGGCGACGAGCCGTTCCAGCGAGCCGGCCCCCGGGGTGGCGTTGATGACGATCCGGGCCGCCCGGGCGGCGTCGGCGGCGGCGCCCGGAGCGCGGTCCGCGACGGTCACCTCGTGCCCGGCCCGGGTGAGGGCGCCGGCCAGGTTTCCGCCGACGCGGCCGTTCCCGAGAACTGCGATCGTGGTCATGGTGAGGTGCTCCTTGCGTGGATGCGGCTGTAGGTGTGGGTCTGGATCTGGGGCTGGATCTGGATGGTGCGGTCAGCGTGAGAGCGTCGCGACGGCCTCGGCGTGGATGCCCGGCGCGGCGGCCAGGAAGCTCTCGCTCTGCGGGGTCCAGGGGCGGCCCTCGGCGTCGGAGATCCTTCCCCCCGCCTCGCTGACGAGCAGCGCCCCGGGCAGCAGGTCCGCACGGGCACCGGCGAACTGCCAGAAGGCGTCGATCCGGCCGGCGGCCACGTTCGCCAGGTGCAGGGTCGCGGGCACGGCGGTGCGGACGACGAGCGCGTCGAGGAGCATCGCGGTGATCGAGGAGCCGATGCGCCGCACGACCCTCTCGTCCTCGTCCGGCCGGGCCTGGCTGGTGGCCACGATGCCCAGCCCGAGGTCCGCGGTCGGGGAGACGCGCACCGGCCGTCCGTCGAGGTGGGTGCCCGCGCCGGTGCGCGCGGTGTAGGTCTCGCCGGTCAGCGGCAGGTGGACCACGGTGAGCACCGGCTGGTTGTCGCGCACCAGGGTGGCGGTCACCGCCCACTCGGGCAGCGCGTGCAGGTGGTTGACGTTGCCTTCGGCCGGGTCCACCACCCACCACTCGCCGGCCGGCAGCGCCCCGCCGTCCAGCTCGTCCTCCACCCAGCCGGCGGTCGGGCGCAGGGCCGTCAGCCGGGGGCGCAGGATGGCGAGGGCCGTGTCGTCGTTGACCGCGAGCGCGCTCATCAGCTCTTCGCGGGTCCGGTAGCGCACCACCTCGCCGAAGCGCTCGCGCAGCGCCGCACCGGCCTCGCGCACGGCGCTCTCGGTCCGGGCGAGCAGGTCGGCGTCGGAGGCGGCGTCGGGGGCGGTGACGTCGGCGTTCCGAAGGGTCGCGGACATGGTGGTGCTCCTGTCTGGAGGGGGGGTGAGGAGGCCGGTTCGAGGCCGAACTGCGCTGTGCTCGCTGCGCTTTCACCTCGAAGGTAGCCAGCCCCATGATTAACTTCAAATGCATGTCAAGCACATATGGATTGACCCACACGCAATCAACGGGGCGCTCGTTCCCGCTCCCACCACGACGTGGTCGCAAGGCCTCTCGGCGGTCATCGTGGTCCGGTCTTCTCTTGGTTCACGGAGCGGCCCCGGGCCGCCCTTCCCAACTGCCCTCGAACCTTGGGGAGGCCGGTAGGTCCGCCGCTTGAACCAGCGCGCCGTCCGTTCGGGACCTCAGCGCCACGCGGCAACGTCGCCGGCGCGACGCGGGGCGGGCGGAGAAGGAACTGACCGCGATGGGCGGGGACGTCGTGCCCGAGCTGCTGGCCCTGCGCCGTGCCGGCCCCGGCCCACTGCGCCGCCACGCCCTCCCGGGCGGTGTGGCGGTCCGACCGGAACGGACTGCTGGAACGGCTCGGCGAGCACTGCCAGGAGGCCCACTGCTACGAGCACGACGGCTACGACGACGCCCACGGCTGGGCGATCGCCGAAGGCGGCAGGGTGATCCGCTCGTACGGCACGTACCGCGAGCCGCAAGGGACGGGCGAACCCCTGCCCTGGGAAGAGCCGCAGACGGAAGACCCGCTCTGGGAGCCGGGCGTGTACGCCCCGAACGCCTCCTGCGAGTGCAACGCGAACGGCGTCGCCGTCCGCTGACGCGGGCTCCCGGCCGGGCCCCGCACTCCGCAGGCGCGCACCTCGATCAGGATCCCGCCGGCCGTCTGGGCCGCGAGCGGTGCCGTCAGGGGTTGATCTTGCCGAAGAGGTGATTGGCGGGGGCGTGGGGGTCGTTGCCGTAGAAGAATTCCGAAACGGCCTGCCGGAATTCGGTGCGGTCCAGGGCGCCGGAGCCGTCCTGGTCGAGGGCGGTGAAGACCTCGGCGCAGTCGGTGCCGGGAACGCCGGAGATCGACCCGAACATGAGCTGGAACTCGTCCTGCTCGATCTTGCCGTTGCCGTTGAGGTCGACGAGGTCGAAGAAGCAGTCGGTGACCGGTCCGATCTGGTGGGGGAACTGGGCGGGGTCGGTCAGGGCCCGCTTGAACCCCTCGGTCATCTCGTGCAGGTCGACGCGGCCGTCTCCGTCCTGGTCGAGGGGGGCGATGACGTTGGTCCAGAACTCGTCCATGCCCTGGGTGAGGCGGCGGGCGGTGGCGGAGTCGGGTGCGGTGTCGCGGGCGGTGAGGTAGCGCTCGCTCATCATGCGGACGTCCTGCTGGGTGATGAACCCGTCGCCGTCCACGTCGGCGCCCCTGAACCACTGGCGGTACTTGAGGCTTTGAAGTGCAGTCATGGACACGCACCGTATTCATGCCGTCACCCGGCTTCAAGCGGGTGCGGGGCGCCGCCCGGCAGCAGCGAAGGCCGCCGGGGCGGCCCGCCGCCGCGGCCCGCCCGTTTCCCGCGGCGGGCCGTCGGCGCTCGCATCAGTGTTCGAGGTGTGGCGGTGTGAAGGCCAGGACGCCGGGCACGGCTTCTTCGTAGGGTTCGACGTCGACGAGGGCGCTGTGGGCGCTGGGACCCTGGGACAGGCGGGAGCACGGCCGGTCGGCGGTGAGGACGTTCGGGTTGCCGTGCCGGTCCAAGGTGCCGCTCAGACCCGCCTGGACGGGGTCCCACCACGCGCCCGTGGACAGCTGGACGACGCCCGGCATGACCGCGTCCGACAGGACGGCCCCGGCCAGACAGCCGCCGCGGTCGTTGTGGACGCGCACGATCATGCCGTCCTCGATCCCGCGCGCGCCCGCGTCCGAGGGGTTCATCGTCACCGGCTCACGGCCACCGATCTTCGAATCCAGGCTGTGGCCGCCGTTGTCGTACTGGCTGTGCAGGCGCGAGGCCGGCTGATTGGAGATGAGGTGCAGCGGGAACCGGTCCGACAGGCCGGCGCGCAGCCACTCCACCGGCTCGTACCAGCGGGGATGCCCGGCGCAGTCGTCGTAGCCGAACGCGTCGATCTCCTCGGAGAAGATCTCGATGCGGCCCGACGGCGTGGTCAGGGGAAAGCGCTGCGGATCGGAACGCAGCGCCTCGAAGCTCCCCGCGACCGGACCCGTGACCGCCGGCAGCTCGACGCCCGGGCCCTGCCAGAACTCCGCGAACCCCGGCAGGCGGTGGCCGTCGTCGCCGAGCCCGGACCTGGTCTCCTCGTAGAGGTGGCGGAGCCATTCGAGTTCGGAACGGCCTTGCGCGAACTCCTCGCCGTAGCCGAGCCGGCCGGCCAGGGCCGTGAAGATGTCGTGGTCGGTACGTCCTTCGCCCTGCGGCTCGCGGACCTTCGGCATCGCCACCAGGTGGGGGTCGCAGAATCCGGCGGCGAAGTCGTTGCGTTCCAGGCTGGTGGCGGCCGGAAGGACGATGTCGGCGAACTTCGCGGTGGTGTTCCACCAGGCCTCGTGGACCACGACGGTGTCGGGCGTCTGCCAGGCCCGGGCCAGCCGGTGCAGGTCCTGGTGGTGGTGGAAGGGGTTCCCGCCGCACCAGTAGACCAGGCGCAGCTCGGGCAGGGTCAGGCGCCGGCCGTCGTAATCGATGCTCCGGCCCGGGTGGAGCAGGGTGTCGGCGATCCTGGCGACCGGGATGAAGTCCGGCACCCGGTTGGGGACCGGGGGGATCGACGCCACCGGCGGGCGCCCCCTGGCCACCCCGGTCGCGTCCATCGTCGCGTAACCGGCCCCCCAGCCGCGGCCGGGCCGGCCCATCGATCCCGACATGGCGGCCAGGACCACCGACATCCAGATCGGCTGCTCGCCGTGGTCGGCCCGCTGTATCGCGTAGTTGACCATGACCAGGGAGCGCTGCGCGGTCAGCCGACGGGCCAGATCGGTGAGCGTCCCACGGCTGATGCCGGTGATCCCGGCCGCCCAGTCGGCGTCCTTGGGAACGCCGTCGACGTCGCCGGTCAGGTAGGCGGCGAAGCGGTCGAAGCCGACGCAGCACCGGCGCAGGAAGTCCGCGTCGTGCCAGCCGTTGACCAGCATCGTGTGCGCGATGCCGAGCATCGCCGCGGTATCGGTGTTGGGGACCACAGCCAGCCACTGGGCGTCGAGGAACCCGGCGGTGTCGCTGCGGATGGGGCTCACGTTGACGAACCGCACCCCCGCCCGCCGGCACCGGCGCTGCAGCTCCCGCGTCTGGTGCCGGGCCAGACCGCCGGGATTGATCTGGCTGTTCTTCAACGCCAGACCGCCGAAGGCCACCACCAGCTCGCAGTGTTCGGCGATCTCTTCCCACATCGGCATCCGCGACTGATAGCTCCACGGATGCCCGCCGATCACATGCGGGAGGATCACCTCCAGCGCCGCCGTGCTGTACGTGTTGCGGGAATCGCTGTATCCGCCACCCAACGCCAGGAACCGGTGTAGCTGGTTCTGCGCGTTGTGGAACGCTCCCGCACTCGCCCACCCGTACGAACCGCCGAACACCGCGGCGTCCCCGTGCCGCGCCCGTACCCGCCGCAGCTCATCGCTCACCAGGCCGATCGCCTCGTCCCAGCCGACCTGCACGAACGCATCCGCGCCCCGGGCAGAGTCCCCGGTACGCGGCCGGCCCTCCAGCCAGCCCTTGCGCACCGCCGGGCGCAGCACGCGGGCACTGTCGGCGGCCGCCCGGACCATGCCCGGCCCGATCGGTGACGGCGCCGGATCGTCCTCCCGCGGCTCGATCCGCACCAGCCGCCCGGAATCGACCACCGCGTTGAAGCTGCCCCAGTGCGTCGCGACCGGCATCCGTCGTTCCGCCACGTCCACCCCTCCATCCCTGCGAAGCCCCCGGCCCGGAAAGGCTGTTGATCACGCGAGGGGGGATCCCCGCCCGTCGACGGCGCGCAGGACGAACCTCCCCCCACGCACCCGGGCCCAACCCGCCGGCCGGCCGTGTCCCGGTCCGGACGCCGGTGCACGTCCCGGACGCATCCCGGCGCGAGGTCCTCGTGGGCCGGGTCTCACCCGTTCGGCGGAGCGCCGTGTCGGGGTGCCCGATGCCGCCGGGCCGTGCGGCGCTCGCCCGCGCCGGCTTCCGGCTGCCAGAGCGCGGCCCCCGCGGAAACGAGCCGTTCTCCGGCACCGGTCCCGCCGCGCCGGCGGCGCGGCGAGGCCGTCAGGCCCGGCGCCGCAAGGGCGTGGCGGTCGTGGATTGCGGGGTCCTTCGGGCTGTGTCAGCGTGGTGAGCCGGAAGCTCGGGGACGTCAGGGGCGGGGACGACCCGAGGAATCCCGAACGAGGGGAAACCCATGAGGCACGTTCCGAGTACTGCCGTGAGCGCGGCCGCAGCGCTGCTCCTGTCCGTCGGCGCAGCCGCTCCCGCCTTCGCGGCCGATCCCAGCCCCGACCCCAGTGCCGCGGCTGCACAGTTGTGCACCGACCTGAACAAGCTCCGCTCCGACGCGACGGCGCTGTCCGGACTGAATCCGGCCTCCGCGACGAAGGACCAGGTCAAGAAGGCGTACAACGACGTCAAGGACGGCTGGGACGCGGTCGGGAAGTCCAAGGCCACATGGAACGCGGCCCAGAAGGAAGCCGTGAAGTCCGCGGCGGACGGGCTGAAGAAGTCCTGGGACGACCTGCCGGACAACACCACCGGCACGGAGGCCGCCGCCAAGCTGAAGCCGCAGGCGCAGATGCTGGACACCGCGGTGAAGTCCGCCCGGACCGGCCTGAAGTGCCCGGGCTGACGAGCGCGCTCGTACGACACACGCGGCGGTCGGCCCGACCGTAGGCCCCGCCGACCGAGGGCCGCCTCCCCGAGCCGGGGAGGCGGCCCTCGGCGCTGCGCGCGCCGGATCTCCGGCACCGGTGCCCCGGGATGCCCGGGAACGGCCTGCGGCATTCCCGTCACCCCCGAGCCCCGCAGGACACCGCGCGTCCTGCAGGAGGAGCATGCCGAGGGCGCCGGCGCCGCGAAGCCGCCCCCCATCCTCGATGACGAGGAAGCCACCGCCACCCCGCTGACGGCCGCCGAGACCGCGAGCCGGAAACCGGAAGCGGCGCCGGATCCCGCCGCCCCCACCGCCCCGCAGGGACTGCGCCGCGCACCGTCGGTCGTCGATCACACGCGGATGGCGATCTTCCCCCGGGCCCCGCCGCCGGCCAGCAGCGCCAGCGCGTCCGGGACCTGGTCCAGCGGGAACACCGACCCCACGCTCGGAGTCACCTTGCCCGCATCGACGAGGGCGGCCAGTTCGTCCAGGTCGGCCCTCCGCTGGCGGCTTCCGAGCATCGTCAGCCGCTGCCGCGTGAAGGGGGACAGCGCGAGCGCCCGGAACTGGCGGCCCATGCCCACCCAGTCCCCGCAGTCCTCCCCGCCGGCGATGACCAGGGTGCCGCGCGGCTTCAGCACCCGCCGCAGCCGTGCGACCGGAAGGCCGCCCGCGAGGTCCACCACCAGGTCGTAGCGCCGCCCGCCCGCGGTGACGTCCTCGCGCGTGTAGTCGCGTACGTGATCCGCGCCCAGCGACCGCACCAGGTCCGTCTTCGCCGGCCCGCACACCCCGGTGACCTCGGCCCCGTACGCCTTCGCCAGCTGCACGGCGTACGTGCCGACGCCGCCCGACGCGCCGGTGACGAGGACGTGCTGCCCGGCCCGGACCCGGCCCGCGTCGCGCAGCGCCTGGAGCGCGGTCAGTCCCGACACCGCCAGCACGGCGGCCTCCTCGAACGCCACCCGCTGCGGTTTGGGCGCGATCCGGTCGGCGCGGGCCACCGCGTACTCGGCGAAGGAGCCGCGCGCCGTGCCGAACACCTCCTCGCCGACGGCGAAGCCGGACACCCCGGCGCCGAGCGCGGCCACGGTGCCCGCCACGTCCAAGCCGGTCGCGGGATTCCGGGGCCGCCGCAGGCCCAGGGCCGCCCGCACGGCGTACGGGTAGCCCGCCATCAGGTGCCAGGTGCCCCGGTCGACGCCCGCGGCCCGGACCCGCAGCAGCACGTGCCCGGCACCGGGCACCGGTCTCGCCACCCGCTCGGGGCGCAGTACCCCGGGACCGCCGTAGCCGCGCTGGAGTACTGCCCTCATCGTCGTCTCGCCGTCCGTCGCCATCCCGCCGCCCTTTCTCACGATCCGTTACCGTACTAAGTACGACTTACTTAGTACGGTACGGTGGGCGCCACAGTCAACCCGGTGAGCCCGGTGGATCCGGTCGAGCCGGTCGGCGGACGAGACGGAGGCGCAGATGTCGCAGCAGGTCCCCCTCAGCCGGGCCCGGGTCCTCGAGGAGGCGGTCGCCCTCGCCGACGAGGAGGGGGTCTCCGGGCTGACGATCAGGGCCCTGGCGCAGCGCCTCGGCGTGAAGCCGATGTCCCTCTACCACCACGTCCCGAACAAGGAGGCGATCCTCGACGGGATCGTCGACGCGGTCTTCGCCCAGATCGAGCTGCCCGCCGAAGATCCCGACTGGCGCCGCGCCCTCAGCCGGCGCGCGCACAGTGCCCGCGAGGTCCTGGGCCGGCATCCCTGGGCCACCGTGGTGATGGAATCGCGGGCCCATCCCGGCCCGGCCACCCTGCACCACCACGACGCGGTCCTCGGCGTGCTGCGCCGCGCCGGCTTCCCGTACGCCCTCGCGGCGCACGCCTACGCCCTCCTGGACAGCTACGTCTACGGCTTCGCCCTGACGGAGGCGGCGCTGCCGTTCGCGCCGCAGGACGTGGAGAGCGCGGTGGGCGACTTCCTCGCGGCCTTCCCGGTCGACGCGTACCCGAACCTGGCCGCGCTCGCCGAGCACCACGTGCTCCAGCCCGGGTACGCGTACGGAGCCGAGTTCGGCTACGGCCTGGACCTCATCCTGGACGGCCTCGCCACCCGCCTGGCCACGGCCACCTCCTGAACTCCCCGCCCCGCGCCCGGGCAGGACGGCCGGCTGGGGACCCCGGGCCTCGCGGAGCCGGGGCCGGGCGGTGCGACGGCCGGCGCCTCCTCGTAGGCTGCGGCCATGACCGAGATCCAGACACCGACGCCCCGCGACGCCTTCGAGCTCCTCATGGCCGGTAACCAGCGCTTCGTCTCGGGCGCCACCGAGCACTCGAACCAGGACGCCGCCCGCCGCACCGAGACCGCGCCCTCCCAACAGCCCTTCGCCGTGTTGTTCGGCTGCTCCGACTCCAGGCTGGCCGCCGAGATAATCTTCGACCGCGGCCTGGGCGACCTGTTCGTGGTGCGCACCGCCGGGCACGTGGCCGGAACGGAGGTCCTGGGCTCCATCGAGTTCGGGGCGAGCGTCCTCAACGCGCCGCTGGTCGTCGTCCTGGGCCACGATTCGTGTGGCGCGGTCGCCGCGGCCTGCTCCGCTCTGGAGAACGGGCAGACGCCGGGCGGCTTCGTCCGTGACGTCGTCGAGCGGGTGACCCCCAGCGTGCTGGCGGCCCGTGCCGCCGGACGCGAGACCGCCGAGGAGATCCTCGCCGAGCACATCGAGCACACCGTGGACCTGCTGCTGGAACGCTCCCGGGTGCTGGCCGAGCGGGTGGCCGACGGCCGCCTCGCGGTGGTGGGGATGTCCTACCGGCTGGCCGATGGCAGCGCGCAGCTCGTCGCCTCCCGCGGCCTGGCTTCGGCGGTCCCCACGGCGTCCTGAACGCCGCGACCGCGCGGGCTCACGCGGAGGAGCGGGGTCCGGCAGCCCGGCGGAGCCGGTTGGCGATCGCGAGTCCCAGCCCCTCCTCGGCCGGCAGGGACGCGACGATGAGGTCGCACCCCCGCCGGTCGAACTCGCGCAGGAACCCGTACAGCCCCCGCGCGTAGGCGGCCGGCGCACCGGGGACCGGGAGGACGGCGTGGGCCTTCACCGAAGCGCCCGCCGAGGAGGGCGGAAGAAGAACGCCCACCCGATGCCCCAGCTCCTGCGCGAGCTCGGCCTCGGCCGCCACCTCCCCCGGCTCCACGAGGACGACCCGGGCGTTCGGTGCGTAGTGGGACGGATGCTGCCCGGGCACCCGGACGCGTCCCGTCGACGGCACCGCCACGGGGCTTCCCAGCACCGCTTCGAGGTCCTCGCGCGTCACTCCGCCGGGCCGCAGGACGGCCGGGGTCCCGCCCGTGACGTCGACGATGGTCGACTCGACGCCGACCTCGCAGGGGCCTCCGTCCAGGACGAAGTCGACCCCGTCACCGAGTTCCGCCCGGACGTGGTCCGCGGTGGTGGGGCTGACCGAGCCGAAGCGGTTGGCCGACGGTGCCGTGACGCCGCCGCCGAAGGCGGACAGCAGGGCGAGGGCCACGGGATGGCCGGGCACGCGGATCGCCACCGTTTCCAGCCCGCCGGTGGCCTCCAGGGGCACGCGGGGGCCGCGCCGCAGGACCAGGGTCAAGGGCCCCGGCCAGAAGTGTTCCGCCAGCGTGCGCGCCGCCGCGGGAACGGACTCGACCCAGTCGCCCAGGTCCGCCGCCCCCGCGATGTGGACGATCAGCGGGTGGGTGGGCGGGCGCCCCTTGACCCGGAAGGTCCGCGCGATGGCGGCGGGGTCCCCGGCATCGGCGCCCAGACCGTACACGGTCTCGGTCGGAAGGCCCACCAGGCCCCCGGCGCGCAGCACGGCGGCCGCCTTCTCGATCTCAGCGATGGTTGCCGTCACCCTCGTGGTCCTCTCACCGTTGTCCCCTCACGCCCGTGCTCGCCCCGCCGTGGCGACGGGAGCACGCCTTGTGACCCTCATCATGCCGACCCGGGACGGTCCGTTTCACATGAGCGGGCGAACCGGGCGGCCCCCCCGGAGCCCCGCCGGCCCGAGCGAGCCCGAGACCGGTCGGTGGCGCCCCGCAACGGGATCGTGCCAATCCGCCCGGCCGCCCGCTACGAAGTACGGGTGATGCCGCCGCGCCGAGCGGCGTCGCGGGAGCGGTGACGGCGGGGAGCCGGCAGGGCGGCGGCGGGGTGGTACCGGGGGTGGCCCTCCGGCTCCCGGCGGCCTCCCCGCGGGTGCCCCGCGAGACGGCTCCCGTGCCCGGCACTTCGACCGTCCGACAGGTTCTCCTCGTGGAAGGGACCCTCAGATGAGGCCCGCAGCCGACCGTCTGGCCGATTTCCTCGGCCATTTCCTCGACGGACCGCTACCGGTCCGGCTACGTGCCTGGGACGGCAGCGAGGCCGGCCCCGCGGACGCGCCCCTGGTCGCGCTGCGCGGGCCCGAGGCGCTGCGCCGCCTGCTGTGGCAGCCCGGCGAACTGGGGCTCGCCGAGGCGTACGTCGCCGGAGACCTCGACGTCGAAGGCGACCTCGCCCAGGCCCTCGGCCGGGCCGGCCGGACGGCCCGCGACCAGGGAATCCGGCGTCCGGGGGCAGCGGGACTGGCCTCCGCCGCCGTGCTCGCCGCGGGACTGGGGCTGGCGGGCCCGCCCCCTCAGCACCCCCACGGGCGCGCCCGTCTGACCGGCCGGCTGCACAGCGCTTCGCGGGACCGCGCCGCGATCAGCCACCACTACGACCTCTCCAACGAGTTCTACGCCCTGCTGCTCGATCCGACGATGGCGTACTCCTGCGCCTACTGGACCCGCCCGGCGGACGCCTCGTACGGCCTGGCCGACGCCCAGGCGGACAAGCTGGAGCTGATCTGCGGCAAGCTCGGGCTGCGCGCCGGCGACCGGCTCCTGGACGTCGGCTGCGGCTGGGGCTCCCTCGCGGTCCACGCCGCCCGCGAACACGGCGCACGGGTCACCGCGGTCACCCTGTCCGCGGCACAGCGGGACTTCGTCACCGCCCGGGCCGTCCGCGAGGGGGTGGCCGAGCTGGTGGCCGTCCAGCTGCGGCACTGGCGCCACATTGACGGCGGGGGCTACGACGCCGCCGCGGCGATCGAGATGGGAGAGCACGTCGGCGACGCCGAGTACCCGGAGTTCGCCGCGTTGCTGCACGCGGCGCTGCGCCCCGAGGGACGGCTCCTCGTCCAGCAGATGTCCCGCGGCGCCAACGCCCCCGGCGGGGGCCGCTTCATCGAGACGTACATCGCCCCCGACATGCACATGCGCCCCTTGGGCCGGACCGCGGACCTCCTGGAGGCCGCCGGCCTGGAGGTCCGCTCCGTCGAATCCCTCCGCGAGCACTACACCAGGACCATCGACGCCTGGCGCGCCAACATCGAGGACCGGTGGGGCGACATCGAGGACCTCGTCGGTGAGACCACCGGGCGCGTCTGGCGGCTCTACCTGGCCGGGGCCTCACTGGCCTTCGCCGAACGCCGCATGGGCGTCGACCAGTTCCTCGCGGTCCGCCCCACCCGTGAAGGAGCCTCCGGAATGTCCGCCGGCCCGTCCGCTCCGTCCATCCCGGCCGCCCGGTACGCGGGGGAGGCCCGGCCGTGACGGGCGGGCACCACGGCGTCCGGCGCGCGGTCGGCGGCGGCCGGTGACGCCCCTGCGGGACGGTGCGGCGGCCCCGGCCCTGGTCCCGGTCTTCCGCCACCGGCCACCCCGCGAGGCCACGGCAGCCGTACTCCTCCTCCACGGGGGCCGGGCGGACGCGATGGAGCGGCCACCCCGGCTGAACATGCCCGCACTGCGCATGCGGCCCTTCGCCGGCGCGCTGGTCCGGGAGACCTTCGACGACGACGTCCTCATCGCGCACGTCCGCTACCGGCACCGCGGCTGGAACGGAGCCCACGCCCACCCCGTGGCCGACGTCCAGCAGGCCCTGGAGGAGCTGCGCGCCCTGACCGGCCCGGTTCCCGTCGTCCTCCTCGGCCACTCCATGGGGGGCCGCGCCGCACTGCGCGCGGCGGCGGACCCCCTGGTCGAAGGGGTGGTGGCGCTCGCACCCTGGTGGCCGGACACGGAGCCCACCGGCCACCTGCGCGGCCGGGCCGTCATCGCTCTCCACGACGAGGCCGACCGCGTCACCAGCGCGGCGGACACCTGGGCCTGCCTCACCCGCGCGCGGGAATCGGGAGCCCTGGCCGCGGGGGTCCGGATGCCCCGCGGCGGCCATTCGATGATCCGGGGCGCCCGCCGGTGGCACCGCGTCACCGCCGAGGCCGTCGGTGCGATCCTCGGGCACGGCCTGGCCCTCTCCGAGACCGGGCCCACCGACGCGTCCCGCTCCGGCTCGGGCGTGCCGTGGCAGAGCTCCTGGCCCCGGTACTAGAAGACGGCCGTGCCGACGATGGGCGCCATGATGACGATCATGATGACGAATATGATGATCGCCAATGACGCCTTTCCGGTGAGGGCGCGCACGCGCTTCCCGTACCGCGCCTCGTGTCGGGCGATGTGTGCTTCCACCGACGGATCCGGCATCCAGCCGTCGGCGCGCCGGTCTGCCAGCATGCTGCGCAGGACCGCCATTTCTCCCGGGAATTCCGCTTCACCGAGTTCCTGGGCGTTCAGGTAGGGGAGCAGGACACGTCTGCCGTCGGCGCGGTAGGCATAGGCCTGGTCCGGCTGCATCCTGCCGAAACGACCCACGGTGGACGCCGGCATGGCGACCGTGCGGATGTCATAGACGTCGGCCCAGTCGAGCCGCTCGGTCCGAAGGAAGGCGCGGCGCGAAATTCCCTGCTCGTCGGCGCATGTGAAACCCCGCGGTGACGTCCACAGCACGAGCAAGAATCCGGCTGCGCAGACGACGGTGGTCGACAGCTGGAGGGCGTAGGGGAAGGATTCGGTCCAGACCTTGAGCAGAAACGCGCCCATCGGTATGCCCAGCGCCCAAGCAAGGGTGAATGCCCTGTTCGTCTTGGTGCGGTACCGGCGCGGCAGCGGTTCTGCATTCATCTGTCCCCCTGGTTTCAGGGCAGGATCTCGCCCCTCCTCACGGTAGCTTTCCTGCGCGCGAGGGCCTCGGCCGGGGTCGGCCCAATTGACCCCCTACTACTGCCGGTTGCGGGAGAGTCCGTCCGGATCCCCGGGCCCGGGGTGGTCGCGGAGGTGGCGCAGGAACACGAACTGCGGGTGAGGGCTCCTCCGGGTGGGAACCGACGAAGTCCTCCCGGACGACTCCACCCACCCGGCCGCCCGCGCAGCCGGAGCGGACGTGCTCCAGCCGGAGGAGGCCGGTCCGCCGGGCGTCCCCGCGACGGAACCCCGCCCCTGCCGCCCGCTCCAGGCGCTGCGCGAGCGCCCTTGTCCCGGCCTGGCAGCGCGGGCCGCTCCGGGCCAGGTGCCCCGCACGGCGACCGGGCGCGTACGGGGTCCTCCTCGGACTCGCCCCGCTCAGCCCTGTGCCAGGTCGGCCACGGGCTGCCACTTCTCCCACACCGCGAGCCGCTGCTCGTAGTCCGCCTTGGCGATGCCGAGCGGCGCCGAACCCAAGAAGCAGCGCAGGGGCGGCTCGTCGGCATCGACGATCTTCAGCACGGCCGCGGCGGACGCCGTCGGATCGCCCGGCGTACCGACGCGCTTGCGGCGCTGCTCCTGCACCTCCTGGTGCAGGTCGGCGTACGCGGCCAGCGGCTCGGACGTGCGGGACGAGGAACCCGCCCAGTCGGTGGCGAACCCGCCGGGCTCGATCAGCGTGACCTTGATGCCGAACGGCGCCACCTCCTGGGCCAGCGCCTGGCTCATGCCTTCGAGCGCCCACTTCGACGCGTGGTAGATCCCGACCAGCGGGAAGGCGCTGATGCCCCCGATGGAGGAGACCTGGAGGATGTGGCCGCTGCCCTGCTCCCGCAGGAACGGCAGCGCCGCCTGCGTGACCCACAGGGCGCCGAACAGGTTGGTCTCCAGTTGCGCGCGCGCCTCGGCCTCGGTGAGTTCCTCGATCAAGCCGAAGTGGCCGTAACCGGCGTTGTTGACGACCACGTCGAGGCGCCCGAACCGCTCGTGCGCCTGCCGAACGGCGGCGAAGTCCGCCTCACGGTCCGTCACGTCGAGCCGCAGGGGCAGCAGTCGCTCCCCGTACTTGTCGCGCAGATCGGCCAGCGTGGAGAGGTCGCGCGCGGTCGCGGCCACCGAGTCGCCGCGTTCGAGGGCGGCGATGGCCCACTCCCTGCCGAAGCCGCGTGAGGCACCGGTGATGAACCAGGTCTTCTGCGTCATGGTGTGCTCCTTGAGGAAACTCGTCGTCCGTATGGTCAGCACGTCGCGGTGTTTCCCCACCAGCCAACACCATCGAGTGGACTCGAAGGCAACTCCGGCACCGGGGCGAATCCGTCGGCCCCGATCGGCGGCGCCGAACTCGCGGACGCCCAGCAGGGGGAGGGGCGGGCCGCCCCACCCGGCCCGTGGGGGAATGCAGGTGCAAGGCCTGCCCAGCGCTCGACCAGGGCCCCGGCCTCCTCACGGAGGCCGGGGCCCTTTGCCGTTGCACCGCCTCACAGGACGGTGATCACCCCGCTCGCCGGGGCGGGGCGGGTCGCCGGCGGGCCGCCGGCGTCGTAGAGCACCTTCCCGGTGGCGGAGTTCACCGTCGCCGAGAACAGCCGCTCGCGACCGCCCACCGCCGCTCGGACGAAGTACCGTCCCCCGGAGTCGCGCTCCAGCGCGATGAACCTGATGTCGGCCCCGCCGGACACCTCGATCACATCGTCCGCGCCGAAGGTGCCTTCGGAGTCGAAGCCGTCGTCGGAGCCGTCGCCGGGCGCGGGGGACGGCACGTCCACCGCGTACACGGCCACGGCCCGGCCGGACGGATCGACGACCTCGAGCCTCGCGGGGATCGAGGTCCCGCCCAGTGCCACGAGCACGGGCTCCTCGTCGCGGTAGTACAGAGCCAGCGTCGCCACGCTCATGTCGGACACAGCCCCACCCCTCGATAGATGAATGAGATGAATTCCCACCGGACTCTGCCCCCGGCCTGCGCGTTCAACCGCCCCACGAGGATTCCAGGCGGCTCAGACCGGGCGGTCGGACGTGACGCCACGTCCCGGTCCCGGGCCTGCGGCGGCGCGATCCCCGCGCTCCGGGTCGCGGCCGCCGCCGTGGACGGGCGGGCCTGCCGCCGAGGGCGGAACCTCAGGCCGCGACGAGTTCGTCCGCGAGGAACTCCTCCACGAACTTTCGTGCCCGGCGGTCGAAGTCGGCGTACTGGGCCTCCCGTTCGGCTCCGGCGACCGCTTCGCCGACCAGCAGATTGCCCTCGGCGTCGACGCGCTGCGGTCGCTCCTCCGCGTCCAGGAGCAGGCCCACGGTGGAGCGGGAGAAGCCGCAGTAGTAGGCGATGCCGTCGCTCAGGCTGGCTTCGAGGACGGACCGCATCGATTCCGCGATGGGGTCGTCGGCGGTGGCGCCGCCCAGGGCCAGCCACAGCATGCGCTTGCCCGCCAGGCGGGGCTTGCTGCGGCCGTAGGCGAACCCGTAGTTCCACACGCGGTCGATCCACCCCTTGAGGATGGCGGGCACGCTCTGCCAGTACACCGGGAAGACGGCGATGACGACATCGGCGTCGAGGATCCGCCGCATGTGGGTGTGGGTCTCGTCCGAGTACGGCTTCTCCCGGTTGCCCCAGTCCGGCTGGTCCTCCACGTTCATCCGCGGGTCGAACCCCTCGGCGTGCAGGTCGAGCAGGTCGACGCGGTAGCCGGCGGCTTCGAGCTGGGCGGTGGTGCGGCGGGCGGTGTGGGCGGTGAGGGAATCGCTGCGGTGGTGCGCGACGACCACGAGGGCGGTCCTGAGGTCCTTGCTGTGCTGCGGCACGGTGTCTCCCGAGGGCTTGATCTGTGCAGTGACTCCAGTACAGCCAGGGCGGCGTAGATGATCCATAGGCGAAGCCCTCCCGAACATAGGAGATCGTCTACGATTGCGCGATGGATCCCCTGAGTTCCCTTCTGAGCGGCATCCGGGCCGAGGGCTCGGTCGTCAGCCACGCCGTCCTGACGGCGCCCTGGAGCATCACCTTCACCGACGACGCTCCACTCACCATGGTCAGCGTCCTGCACGGCGGGGGCACGCTCCTGCTGCCCGACGGCACCGAGCGCGCGATCGGTGCCGGCGACACGGCCGTCGTCCGGGGCCCCGCACCGTTCCGCCTGGCGGACGAGCCCGCCACCGTCCGTCGCCCCCACACCGCGTACGAGATCAACTGCTTCAGCACGGACGCCGCGTGCACCGGGCAGGAACTCGAAGGCATCCACTGGGGCACCGGCCCCGACGCGGCGACCACGCTCATCGTGGGCGCCTACCGCGCCTCGGGCCACCGCCACGAACGGCTCCTGCGCGCCCTGCCGCCCGTCCTGGTCGTCACGGAGGACGCCGAGGTCTGCGCCTGGCTGGAGAACGCCGCAGCCGACGCCGCCCGGCTCACCGCAGGTTCGCAGGCGCTGATGGACCGGCTCCTGGACTGGGCTCTGGTCTGCACGCTGCGCACCTGGTTCGACCGGGCGGGCGCGGACGCGCCCGGCTGGTACCGCGGCCTCGCCGACCCGGTCCTCGCCCCCGCCCTCCACGCCTTCCACGGGAGGCCCGCCGCAAGCTGGACGGTCGCGTCGCTGGCCGCTCAAGCCGGCGTCTCCCGCGCCCTGTTCGCCCGGCGCTTCTCCGAGCTGATGGGCCGTCCGCCGCTCACCTACCTCACGGAATGCCGCATGGACGACGCCGAGGCGCTCCTGGCCGACACCGACCTCAGCATCGCCCAGATCGCCAGGACCGTCGGCTACGCCGACGCCTTCGGCTTCAGCACCGCCTTCAAACGCCACAAGGGCCTCAGCCCCAGCAGGTTCCGCACCGCGGCGGCCTGAGCCCCGGCCCCGCGCGGGGCGGCTGACAGGCCGGGCGAGACGGGCACGGCGCCCGGCACTGAGGGAAGCCAACGTGCCTGCGTTGTCGGTGGCGTCGTGGACCCTGTCGGAATGACTCATGGAACGCAGAACAATCACCCCGCGGGACCGGAGACCGGGATCGCCTGGCTCTCGGTGCCCCGCTGGATTCCCGTAGGCGGATACAACGTGGTGATGGCCCGGGGGGTGACCCCGGACGAGCTGGTCGAGCGGCTCGCGGCGACGGCCGCCTGGGGGGTGCCCGCCGTTGTCCGACGGGTGTCCGGCGAACACACTGCCGAGGAGGTCGCGAACCCCGACCTCTTCGACGCCGATTCAGACGTGCACCTGCGGTACGGCGCACACGCCGGCCTGTCGTTCGCGGTCATGTACGGCGACTGGTGGGGCGAGTTCGGCGAGCTGGGGCCGGTCTCCGCGGGCGGCGCGGAGGTCTTCCAGGTGGTGTTCGAGGAGGACAACGGCAAACCCGTGCCGCCGTTCTTCGAGTACCACCGGGACGGGCACCTCGCCTGCTCGTTCAATCTCCATCTGGATGGGTCATGGGGATACGACGGTGTCGACGGGGATCCGGCGGTGGCGGCGGAAGTGACAGCGGCCATGGCCGGGGCAGGGCTCCCCGTGGCCGGCCGGGAAGACCACACGGAGCAGGACGACGAACAGCTGCGGCGCACACTGCTGGGCATCCTGGGCCGCCTCTTCGATCTCTCGCTGCCCCGCGAGCAGATCCTTCGCGGCGCCCTCGCCACAGCCACCCTGACGACCTGACGCCACCCACCGGAGGGACCGGAGCGTCGTGGCGGTCGGTCCGGCGGTGGGGTGATGCGGGGGGCGAGTCCGTCGAGCAGGGTGATTCGGGGGAGAGGGCGGCTCCCGCCCTCGCCTTGGCGCACGCGGGGAACGCTCCGCCGTCCACCAGCCCCGCCAGCCGTGTCTCCTGGATCCGCATCCACTCCTGTCTCCGGTTCGAGGTCGACGGCGTGGCCGAAGAGGGTGACGGCGGCCTGCATGCGGGTGTCGTCGTCCAGGCCGAGTCCGTCCAGGGCGGCGAGGGCCCAGTCGATGTGGCGGATGCCGTTGGGGATCAGCGGGGGCCGGTTGAGGTTCATGGCTCCCGCCAGCCAGGGGTGGTCCTGGTAGAGCCGCCATTGCAGGGCCGCCGAGAGCTCAAGCCGTTCGCGCCAGTGCGGCGGCGGCCGCTCGGGCAGGGCCTGTTCCCCGAACACGGCGTCGGCCATCAGCACCACCAGCTGTTCCCTGTCGCTGACGTGCCGGTAGAGGGACATCGCCGAGACCCCCAGCTCCGCCCCGAGCCGTGCTCCGGCCGCGGCTCGTACCCCGGCAGTCTCCATCGGGTCGTCGCGCAGCACCGTGATCCGTTCCCGGGCCGGCGGTCGGTCAGGCGCCGGGGCGACGCCCAGGAGCCGCGTCCGCGCCGCACAGTCCCAGAGCACTTCGGTGTACGCGTCGTCCAGTCCGGCCGGGTCGATCGCGGCGAGTACCCGGAGGGCTACGCCGCCCAGGTCCTCCCACCACGGGAGCTGCCGGGTACCGGCGATCGACTCCAGCGCGCGGACCCGGTGCACCCCCTCCCGGATGCATGCCCGCAATCCTCCCCGGGCCTCGTCCGAACCGGCGGGGGCGAGCCGTTCCAGCACGGAGGCAGCCCGCTCCCACTGCTCCTCGTCGCCCGCCGGCTGCTCGACGACGGGGCGGGTGACAGCCTCGGATTCATCGGCGCCCGGTGTGTCCGCGCGTACGGTACGGGGTGCTGCGGCGGGGCCGGGACGCTGTGCGCGTCCCGGCCCCGGTGTCACGTACGCATCCTCACCGGGTGGATCAGGCGGCGGGCGTCTTGTCGAGGAAGCCGTAGACGCCCGTGATCCGGCCGGCGCCGTCGGTGACGAGGACGTCGAATCCGATGGCGATGGGCTCGGTGCCCGGGGCGGTCACCAGGGCCCACTGGAAGCGGGCGATGTGGTGGTGGGTGTCGACCGTCCCGTGGAGCTCGAAGGTGAGGCCCTGGAACTGCTCGCGGGCGCCGGTGAGAAGGGCCGCGATGCCCTCGTGGCCCTCGACCGAGGCGAAGGGGTCGGTGTAGGGGGCCCCGGGGGCGAACAGGCCGGTTATGCCGGCGGCGCGGCGGTCGGCGTCGGCCTCGTTCCAGAGGGCGAGGTACTGGGTGACGGTGTTGGTCAGGTCGCTCATGAGTCGGCTCCTTGTATCAGTGAGGGAGGAAGATGCCGCGCGGAGCGGCACAGAATCAGGATTCGTCGTACGGCGCCCGGCGGTGGGCCGCGGCCGCGGCCGGCCGCGGGAGTCGCCGTATCACCGCGGGACGTGCCCGGACGGTGCCCCGCGATTGCCGGGCCGGTCATGTCGGTGCTGCTCCCCGAAGGGCCGTAAAGGCTTGGCGGTGTGCGGACGTTCACAGGCTGCGGGCGGTGATGTCGCCGTAGGAGGTGCTGGCGCGGATGGTCAAGCCGGGGGCGCCGTCGGTGTTCTTCAGGGTGTTGCGGATCCGGCCGTAGGAGGTCCCCGCGTCCATGGAGGCCGAGACTCCGGCGGCGGCGCCGATCGACAGGTCACCGGCCTCGGTACGCAGCGTCACCGTACCGGCGACGGCCTCGGCAACGGTGATGTCGCCCTTCTGCGTACTGATCTGCGCCGGGCCGCCCAGGCGGCCGACCGCGATGTCGCCGGCGAGCAGGGTGAGGTGGGCGGCGGCGCTCTCGTCGACCTCGACCGTGCCCTGGGCGCCCTCGAAGGTGAGGTCTCCGAGGCGACCCACGCCCCGGAACCCGCCGGCGGCCAGCTTCGCCTCGACACGGGACCCGGCCGGCAGGTGGACGGTCACCTTGACGGAGCCGGAGCGCCCCACCAGGTTGCCCTTCGGCGAGGGTGCGGCGATGCGCAGCACGCCGTCGGCGTACCCGACCGTGGTGCGCCCGGCCGCCTCCACATCCCGGTTCCTGGAGGCATCGGCGGGCAGGACTTCGACCGTCGTGCCGGAGCCGCCGGTGGCCATGAGCCGGATGTGCCCGGCAGGAATGTCGATGACCGCGGAGAGGGGCGCGGGGGTGACGAACGTGTGCATGACGTGCTCCTTGATCGCTGTTTCCGATGAAGCAAACGCTACGTTGCATTCACAGGTCCAGCAACCTTGTTGTTGCGTATTTGACGTCAACTCCCAGTTCAAAGCCATTATTTCGTTGCAATGCCGTGCAGCACAACGCAACGCCTTCCCGCTCTTGCGTTGCATTGAGATGGAAGTGAACGCTCACGCCCCCGACGGCCGGGCCCGCGCATACGGTGGCCGAGGGCGTAATCCGCTTCCGGCCAGGGCGCCTTCGTGGAAGGTGGCGTTGGAGGGACGGCAGACGGCGACCGCGTCCTTGCCGTCGCCGTTCCAGTCGCCGGTGAGCGGGGTCCAGCCGGGGTTGCCGAAGCGGACTGATACGGCGGCGGCTCCGTTGCCGTCGGGGAGGTGGAAGCCGCCGTTGAAGTCGCCGGTCAGGGGCTCCAGCCCGGGGTGGCGAACATCGCGGCTCCCTTCGTCGCGGCCGAGGCGTTCCGCTCGTCCGGCGAGCCGGATCCGTATCTCCTCGTCGTCGTCCCGTGCGAGCGTCCCGACGAGCGCTGCGGGCAGGCCCCGGCCAGCTCGCCGCGACCCGGTGCAGTACCGGCTCCTCGGACGCCGCGCAGGCGGCGAACCACTCGGGGGACGGCACGGTGGCCGGGTCGGGGTCCGGCCCCAGGTCGGGCCGGGCGGCGACCATCCCGCGAACCTCCGCCCCGGGATGCCGGGCGAGCCGGGCAACGGCTTCGGCCGGAGCGTGGGGGTTCCGGGCAAGGGCGTACACCGTGTCGTCCGCGGAGCACTGCTCGACGAGCGCGGGCGACAGTTGCGTGGGCTGAGGGACTGCAGCTCAGCCTCCACCCGTTCCGGGTCCAGCACGCCACAGCGGACGCGTGCTGCGCGCCTTGACCTGCGTGCCGACCGGGGCCATGGTCGCCCGACGACGATGTCCACCTGCCCGTCCGTGCAGGTGATCTGCCGGAACGGTGGTGCCGCGCGCCAGTGCGTCGAGTGGCACCACCGTTCCGGTGGACGTACGGGAGGTCGTCTCCGGCACTGGAGTGTCCGGCAGATACCGGCGGCTCACCTCGGCCGGCCCGTATGCGTGGATCGCCCCGTGGCCGGCGTCCCGCTCCAGCAGCCGCGCGAAGGCCGTAGGCCCGTCGGACCGCGGGAAGCACAGCCGGTCCACGGAACCGACGCCACTCACCAGCGCCGCTGACCGGCATTTCCGAAAGCACGGCACGCACGGCCGCAGGCCGACCCTGCCCGGCGGCACGGGCAGGAGCGCGCGGTCCGTCCGTGAGGCCGTGTGGCCGCCGGCCGGGAGGGAGCTGTGGGCGGGTTACAGGCCCGGGCCGCGCGGGTCGGCTGCCTTCGGCACGTGCAGCGCGGCTCGTGCCCGGCGTCCGGCGCCGGCCAGCGAGAGGCCGGTGGGGGTGATCACCGCGAGGGCGAGGAAGGTCCAGCAGTACAGGGCTGCGGCTTCGCCGTCGTTGTGCAGTGGCAGGAGTCCGTGGGGCTGGTGCTCGGTGAAGTAGGCGTAGGCCATGGTGCCGGAGCACAGCAGGGAGGCGGGGCGTGTCAGCAGGCCGGCGGCGACGAGGGTCCCTCCGCCGAGCTCGATGACTCCGGCCCACCAGTAGGGCCACTGTCCCGTCGGGGCGGGACCGTCACCGATCACGCCGAAGAGCTTGGCGAGGCCGTGGCAGGCGAAGAGGAAGCCGGTGACGATGCGGAACATGCCCAGCAGGCGCGTGTCGCCGGCCGGGAGGCGGTGCGGCATGACGGCTCCGGCGGTCAGCGGACGACGAGGGTGGCGGACATGAACTGGTGGATGTTGCAGAGGTAGGTGTAGGTGCCGCGGTTTCGGGGCGCGGTGAGGGTCGTGGTGTCGCCGGCCCTGATGGTTCCGGTTCCGAACGCCGCAGGGCCCGTGCCCGTGCCCGTGACGGTGTGCGGGGCGTCATCGGTGTTGACGACGGTCACGAGGGCTCCGGGTGCGACGGTGAGGTGATCGGGGCGGAAACCGAAGTCCTTGATCGTGATCAGGGGTGCGGGTGCGGGCGCGGGTGCGGTCGTGGTGAGCGGTGTTGCCGACGTGGCGCCGGCGGCGGGGGCCAGACCCAGGGCGGCGAGCAGGAACGCCACCCATACGGCGCGGATCGACGCTGCGCGCACGGGCGGGGGAACGGGAGGACGGGGCACGGCACATCAGTCCTTCGCAGGGGAGAAGCGGCGGTTGCTGCTCCGGGCCGGGCCACGACGTCGGGGGTGAACGGTCGCGGCCCGGCCCGCAGCGGGGTTCAGACGGTCAGCAGGGCGGGTCCGGCGGCCCGGTCGGTCTGCAGGAAGGCGTCCGGGACGGGGTACTCACCCAGGACGAAGTGGAGGATCGCGGCGTGCATCGCTTCGACGGGTGCGATGCTCGCCGCGGTCCGGATCCCCGCCGGGCTGCTGACGTTGCCCGCGGCGAACAGGTAGGTCTGGGCGGCCTGGTCCTCCAGGGCCAGCGCGAGACGGGCCACGGCACCTACGTCCTTGGCCCGCCCGAGGGCTTTGAGGGTGGCCGGCTGGTTCGACAGCGGCACCCCGGTGATGGCGGGCCGACCGGCACCGGTCAGTACGGCGTTCCACGCCTTGGCGTGCGCGGAGTGCTGGCCCATGGCCGTCTCGGCGAAGGTGGCGACGGCCGCCGGCACCTTGCCCAGCTTGCCCGCGCCGGCCGCCTTGAGCGCTGCCCCGTAGGCGCCGACGGCCTGGTTCTCCAGGGCTGCCGCCAGGGCCACCACCTTCAAGTCCCCCGTATAGGGGCTCGGCGCGCCCGCCGCGGACGGTGTCCGCGGCGCGGCCGCGAAGGACCTGCCGCCCCCGGATCCGGCGAAGGAGAACGCCGCCGCAGCCGCGGCGACACCCGCACCCGCCAGGAATCGCCGCCGGCCCGCATCGGAGGCCCGGATCTCCTCGGCCAGCTGCGAGGCGGCGGCCCGCATCACGGGCATCGTCTGCTGATGGGCTTCCTCCATGCCCCGGGTCAGACCCGCCAGCTCGCGCTCGCCGATCGCGAGCTCCCAGCTCTTGTCGGATGCGCTCACTTGACGGCTCCTTCGGAGATCGGGGAAGCGTTCTTGACGGGGTAGAAACCCTCGGGGAAGCCGACCGAACCGGCCGCCGCGGGCAGCGCGGCCGCGTCCGTCGGAATCGCGATCAACTGCGGCTTGCCGGCCCCCAGCAACGCCTGCACCGCCAGCAGCACCGCCCGGTGCTGCGCCTCCACCGGAGCGATCGACGCGAACAGCGACCGCAGCCGCACATCACGCACACCCCCGGTGTTCTTCGTGTAGGTCTGTGCGGCGACGTCCTCGAGAGTGATCGCCAGCGCCACCACGTCCGCAGGACCCTTGATACGGGGCAGCGCCTGCTTCACGACGGCCGCGTACTTCGCGTTGGGCGCGGTCTGCGCCTTGCCGCCGGACTGCGTCGCCGCCGCGTTGAACGCGCGTGCGTGCGCCGCGTGCTGGCTGATCGTGGTGGCGATGAACGCCGCCACGGTCTTGTTGCCGTTCTTGATGAACGGCAGGCCGGCCGCCTGGCGGTAGACGCCCACGGCCAGGTTCTCCAGCGAGGCAGCGGTCTGCAGCGCCATGATGTCCTCGCGCGCCACCCGCCCCTCCGCCGGGCCCAGAGCGGCACCGGTCATCCGCATGGCGCTGCTGTGGAGATCCTGCGACTGCTCGGTCAACTGCCCCAGCAGCCCGGTGTCGATACGGCTTGTGCCCATCACTCCCCATTCCTTCATCAGGTCTGGCGTGCCCGCACGGTCACGGGTACCACCGAGCGGGGTTCGCGCCGGAGAACCCGGCGGATAGCCCAAGTCACTCGAATCAGCTACATCTGTGGGCTTGTGTGAAAGACGCGCCCCCGGCGGGTTGCCGCAACGTCTGGCCGTCGTCGAAGCACAGCCCCCGAGAGGGGGGCGGGCGGACGAGGCGCTCCGCCGGGAGGACCCGGCGGTTACCCGAGGGTGCCGACCAGCGCCGGCCGTATCCGGCATGGGCCGATGGGGTGGTTTCCAGGGTACGGCCCGGTCCTGCGCGAAGGGGGCTCCGAAGAGCCCGTGATGCCGCCGCGTACCGGGCGGTTCGCACGCTGGGACCCCCGTGAAAGGCGATCATGCGTACTCGCACCACCGTTCCTGGCGCCTCGGCCGCCCCCACCGCGCTGTGTGCCGAGCCCGCCGTCACGGCCGCCGCCGGACGAACGACGAGGCCGCCCCGCGGACCACCACCGTCGACGGCATGCCCACCCACCCGCCCGACCGCCCCGCCGTCGTCCACCGCGATGGGCGTCACCGGCGCCGCCCACGCCAACAACGACCTCGACGCGGCGACGGCGACGAGCCCGTTCGACCTCGACACGATGGCCGACCGGATCTCGCTGCGGTACCCGGCCAACGCCGGCCTGCTCGCCCCCACCGGGAACCTCGGTGTCAACGCCACGCCGCAACACATCAGGTGGGCGCGTCCGGCGCGGCCCACCCCCTGAGGAGTGCCCGTGACCGGTCCGTTCCGCGGATCACGCCTGTTTCGCCCGCTGCTGATGGTCGCCGGCTGGCTGCTCGTCGCCGGATCGTTCGCCCCGCTCGTTCCGGCCCTGAACACCGTGTCCCGTCTGGAGCAGAGCGACCTGCTGCCCCGGGGAGCCGAGTCGACCCGGGTTGCCGAGCTGATGGCAGAAGCCTCCCCGCAGGCGGCGTCCCTGCCGCTGATCGTGGTCTGGACGGCCACCGCACCCACGCCCGGACGGCCCGGCGACGGCGCTCTGCCCCTCCGGGCAGCCGCCTCGCTGTCGCCCCTGGAAGGCCGGGGCAGCCTCGCCGGTCCGCCCGGCCCGTTCCTCAGCTCGCGGGACGGGACCTCGGTCGCCGGTGTTCTCCGGCTACGCACCTCCGGTTCCGGGGCCGCGGACGGGCGTGACCTCGCCGAGGTCCGCGAGGCGGCCGCGCACGTGACCGGGGCGCGGGTCGCACTCGCCGGACCCGCCGTCGTACGGACGGACCTCGATGCCGTCTTCGGCCGGGTCGACGGGCGGCTCCTCCTGGTGGCTCTCGGAGCAGTCGTGCTGATCCTCGTACTGGTCTACCGCAGCCCGCTGCTGCCCGTGCTGGTGACCGCCACGGCACTGCTCGCCCTCACCGTGGCCTGCGCGTGCCTCTACGGACTCGCCCGCGCGGGAGCCCTCGCGATCGACGGCCAGGTGCAGGGCATCGTGTTCGTGCTGGTCATCGGAGCGACCACCGACTACGGGCTTCTCCTGACGGCCCGCTACCGGGAGGAACTCACCGGGGGACTCGGGCCGGACGAAGCACTGCGACGGGCCGTCCGACGCTCCGTGGGGCCGTTGTCGGCGAGCGCGGCCACGGTCGCCCTGGGGCTGCTCACCCTCCAGCTGAGCGACCTCCCGGCGCACCGTGCACTCGGACCCGCCGGGGCGATCGGCATGGCCGCCGCGCTGCTGTGCGCCCTGACCTTCCTGCCCGCGGCCCTCCTCCTGCTGGGCCCGGCAGCCTTCTGGCCTCGCCGCCCCGGTACGGGTGATCCCACCCGAGGGGCGTGGCTGTGGGAGCGGATCGCCTCGGCGGTAGCCCGCCGCCCCCGCCGGATCTGGGCCTGCTGCCTGGCCGCGCTCGTGGTCGGGGCGGCCCTGTCCCCCCTGCTCACCGCCCGCGGCGTGCCGCTGGACCGGGCTCTGCCCACGACCGCGCCGTCCGTGGCCGGCCAGAGGGCGCTGGAGCGGGAGTTTCCCGCCGGACTGGGCAACCCGGCCGTCCTCCTCAGCGATCCCGGGCACGCCGACGAGGTCCGAGCGGCGGCCGCACGGACGCGCGGGGTCGCCGCCGTGGACCCGGCCGAAGGCGCGGGCGGTCCGCAGACGACCGTGTCCGGGCGCGTCCCGATCATGGTGACCCTGACGGACGCTGCCGACAGCACGGCCGCCCAGCGAACCGTCGCAGATCTGCGCAGGGCGGCCGGATCGGTTCCCGGGGCGTCGGTCCTGGTGGGCGGCCAGGCCGCGCAGACCTACGACGCCCAGGCCGGAGCGAGCCACGACCGTGCCGTGATCATGCCGGCCGTCCTCGTGACCGTCCTGCTGGTGCTGGTCCTCCTCCTGCGGTGCCTGCTCATTCCCGTGCTGCTCGTCGCCGCCGTGGCCCTGACCTTCCTGGCCGCGCTGGGCATCTCCGCCGCGTACCTGCACACGGCGGGCGGGTCCGCGCAGACGGAGGCGACGATTGTGCTCTACGCCTTCGTCTTCCTGGTCGCCCTCGGTGTGGACTACAACATCTTCCTCATGCACCGGGTCCGGGAGGAGGCCGTCCTCCACGGGACCCTTGCGGGGGTCCGGCGCGGGGTGACGTCCACCGGCTCCGTGATCAGCTCGGCGGGCGCGGTGCTCGCGGCCACGTTCGCGGCCCTGACCGTCATGCCGCTTGTCTACCTCGTCCACATCGGTGTGATCGTGGCGGTCGGAGTGCTCCTCGACACGCTCCTGGTCCGGCTCTTCCTGGTGCCCGCCCTCGTCACGGACCTCGGAGCGGCGACCTGGTGGCCCGCCCTGCTGCCGGCCGACGCCGCGGACGCACTGCACCGGCTGATCGGCCCGCGCGAGTCCCCTGCGACATCCCGGGCCCCATCCGTCTCCCGGTGACGTGAACGGTGCTGCTGCACCGATGTCCCCCGAGGCCTGTGAGGCCCGTGGGTTCAGGAAAACCGCAGCCTGTTCAACGGGAACCCGCGGGTTGGTCCGTGTGTATCACCTGCGCGGATCCGTGGGATGGGCTGCGAGGAGGCGGGCTTCGGCAGTGACCTCGGCGTCGACCTGGTCCACGGTTCTGTCGCCGCATTCGAGGATGTCGTACTC
This sequence comes from Streptomyces sp. NPDC048507, assembly GCF_043199995.1. Classification (NCBI taxonomy): domain Bacteria; kingdom Bacillati; phylum Actinomycetota; class Actinomycetes; order Kitasatosporales; family Streptomycetaceae; genus Streptomyces; species Streptomyces sp. NPDC048507. Next base: position 142,281 of record NZ_JBICWZ010000014.1, read on the forward strand.
GTCGTCGAGTTCAGCGAGCCGCTCGGTCAGGGGCAGCTCGTGTCCGTGGCGCCGGTGGATCCGGAAGGTGAACTCCCGAGGCGTGAGCTCTCCGGCAAGCATGCGGCGCGCGAGGGCTCGGACGGCGGCGTTCTGACCGACCTCGCTGCCGACGGGATGGAAGGCGAGGCCGAGTTCGTCGAGTGCTGCGGGAAGCAGGTCGTGGACGTCGTAGTCCGCTTCGGCGCGCGTGCACGCGGCGAGGATGCGAAGGCCGGGGGTGTCGAGTCCGGCGACGAGCGCGTCACAGGCGGCAATGACCACGTCGCTCGCGCGGACTTCCCCCACGCTCCAGAGAGCGGCACGGTCCTGGAGGGCGATGGCTGCTGCTTCGGTCGACGTCACTCGTCCATGATTCCCCTCACGGCACGCCCAGGTCGAGCGGATTTCATCGAATGTGCTGTTCAGCGGCCTGTTCCAGCAGGGCGCGTGCGGAGGCTGCACAACGCCTCGGGGCCGTGAGCCAGGGCTTCTTCGAGTTGTCGCTCGACGCGCAGCCGCTCCAGGGCGGCGTCCTGCCCTCGCCCCGGAGCGCTGGTCCAGTGGTTTCCGGCACGACTGGTCGTGTTGGCGGCGGTCAGCCGCAGGTTCCAGCTTCTCGACCCGGGTCTGCTGGACGTGCAATGGTGACGTCGGGTGTGGGAACCGTCTGAATGCCTCGGCTGGGCTGCGGGGTTACTGGGGGAGTCGTGGCTTCTGCATCGTCGTCGTGGACGACCTGCCGGAACCGGGGCGCGTCGGGGTGGAGTCCGAGGGCGGGGTCGTTGTGTCGCAGGGCGGTCAGCAGGTCGTCGCGGACGGTCTCCACTGAGCAGGCGCCGGGTGCACGACCGCGGACCGGTGCGGCGAGATGGCCCTCTGCCTCTGCCCGGCGATCGAAGAAGAGGCCGACAGTCTCCCCGGGGAAGCGAAGGCCAGGGCCAAGGAACTGCGGATGGCCGAACAGCTCATCGACGCGCTCTCGATGACGTGGGACCCCGCCGGCTTTCACGACACCTTCCAGGAAAGGGTCGCCGCGCTCATCGACGCCGAGAGGACCGGCGAGACCGTGGAGAAGGCGGAACCGGCCGCCGAGCCGACCGGTGCGGTCGACCTGATGGAGGCCCTGCGCGGCGGCGTCGAACGGGTGGGTGGACGACCTCCGCGCAACGCGGCTGCCCGGCGGCAATCACGACCGGCACGAGCCGGCGCCTGTGCGACCGGCCTCCCCACGGCCGCTAAGGCACGGGGGTGAACTCCACCCTCGTTCCGCCGCAGCCGGCCGCGACGTCGAAGCGCCGGTCGCGCTCCAGCTCGTCGACGGCCAGGCCCAGCGGCGGATCGGTGTCGCGCTCGTCACGCCGCGCCGTTCGCCCCGGCAAAGGACGAGCCCGACCTTCGGGGAGGGGGAGCGACATCGAGGAGAAAAACTGGTCCAACCAGTTGACCACTCCGGTGCGGTGCCCGATCGTGAGCGCCATGACAGAACAGCCCCTGCGCCGCGAAGCGGTCTCCGACCAGCTGTACGCGGTGCTGCGCGACCGGATCCTGAGCGGCGCCCTTCCCGCCGGCTCGGCACTGACCGCCGAGCGCGACCTGGCCGCCGAGTTCGAGGTCAACCGCCACGCCGTCCGCGAGGCCGTCAAGCGGCTCCAGCAGGCCCGCCTCGTCGAGGTGAGCCACGGGGGCAGGACGCTCGTCCTGGACTGGCGACACCATGCCGGCCTGGACCTCGCCGTCGGCATCGCACGGGCCGGGGCCGGCCCCGCACTCCCGGACCTGGCCCGCGACGCCCTGGAGATGAGGGCCTGCATCGGCGCGGACGCGGCACGACTGTGCGCCGCCCGCTGCACACCGGCCGAGGCCGCCGCCGTGGTCGAGGCCGCCGGACGCTACGTCATGGCCGGGCCCGACCTGGCGGCCCTCGGCGCCGCCGACATCGCCTGGTGGCGCCTCATCGTCGAGGGCTCGGGCAACCTGGCGTACCTCCTCGCGTTCAACACCCTCGTCGGCGGCACCCTGGACATCGGCGCCGTCCCCATGGACCTGCGGACGGCGGAACTCCTCGACGTCGAGGCCCATGTGCGGCTCGCCGCGCACATCGCCTCCGGCGAGCCCGAGGCGGCCGAACACCTCGCCCGCGAACTGCTCGGCCGCAGCGTTCCGGTGGCCCCGGGCGCGGTACGGGAGGGCCGATGATCCCCGCCGTGGTGTACGCGATACCCGCCTTCGTCCTCCTCGTGATCGTGGAGGCCCTCTCCTACCGGTTCCTGCCGGACGACGAGGAACGCGGCTACGAACTGCGCGACACCGTCACCAGCATGTCGATGGGCGCCGGCAGCCAGGTGATCGGCCTGCCGTGGAAGGCGTTCGCGGTCCTCGCGTACGCGGGCCTCTACACCGTCGCGCCCTGGCAGCTCTCCCCGGGCTCGGTCTGGACGTGGGTGCTCCTCTTCTTCGCCGACGACCTGGCGTACTACGCCTTCCACCGGGCCCACCACCGGGTGCGCGTGCTCTGGGCGAGCCACGTCGTGCACCACTCCAGCGTCCGGTACAACCTCTCGACCGCACTGCGGCAGAGCTGGACGCCCATGACGGGCCTGCCGTTCTGGCTGGCGCTCGCCCTGCTCGGCATCCCGCCGTGGATGATCCTCCTCCAGCAGTCCTTCAGCCTCGTCTACCAGTTCTTCCTGCACACCGAGCGGGTCGGCAGGCTCTGGCGCCCGATCGAGTGGATCTTCAACACGCCGTCCCACCACCGCGTCCACCACGGCTCCAACCAGGCCTACCTCGACCGGAACTACGGCGGCATCCTGATCGTCTGGGACCGGCTGTTCGCGACCTTCGCGGCCGAGGACGAGCGCGTCGTCTACGGCCTGACGAAGAACATCGGCACCCACAACCCCGTCCGGGTCGCGTTCCACGAGTACCGGGCCACCTGGCGCGACGTGCGCGGCGCCCGACACTGGCGCGAACGGGCCGGCTACCTGTTCGGTCCGCCCGGTTGGGCCCCCGAGCCGCGGGGAGAGGCCTGAGGTGCCCGCGCCGATCGCGCTGTTCGCCGCGCTCGCCGCCCTCGACACCCTCGGCGTGGCCCTGGACGACCCGATCCTGAAATGGGCGACCAAGCCGCTGCTCGCCCCCGTCCTCGTCCTGTACCTGCTGCGCGCCACCGGCCGCCGACACGGCCCCGTCCTGATCGGCCTCGGCTTCGCCACCGCCGGGGACATCGCCCTGCTGATCCCGGGGCCGGTCGCCTTCGCCACGGGGCTCGGGCTCTTCCTCGGGGCGCAGATCTGCTGGACGACGGCCTTCGTCCGCGCCGGAGCCGTCGCGCACCTCGCCGCGCGCCGGACCCTCCTCGCCTGCTACCTGGCGCTGTGGGCCGGGGCCATGGTCGCCCTCGCACCCGCCCTCCGTCCCGCCTTGGCAGCGGCCCTCGGGCTGTACGGCCTCGTCCTCGTCGCGATGGCGGCCACCGCGCACGTCCTGGGCCCGCGCGCGGCGTGGGGCGGGGCGGTGTTCGTCCTGTCCGACCTGCTGATCGGCCTCGGAGCGGCCGGCGTCGACTTCCCGGGGCGCTCCTTGCTGGTCATGCCGACGTACGCGCTCGCCCTGGGCCTGATCGTGACGGCCTTCGCCGGCCACGGCGTGCGGGCGAGGACCCCCGCGCCCGTCGAGACGCCCGCCCCCTCGTAGGCGAAGGGGCCGCACGGACCGGGACGTCGCGTCGGGCGCGCCCGGCGGTGCCCCGGTCCGCCGGGCGCGGCCGAGACGCCCGTCCGTCGTGTCGGGAGGACCACCGGATCCCCGAGCGGGCCCGCTCAGCCGGCTACGGGGGCGGCGCCCCGGGCGGTCCACCACCCGGGCCCGCCGCATCCGACTGCCGGACGGTGGTGTCGTCGGCCGGAGCGTGCGCGCAGTTCGCGTGAACGCGCACCCATCCGGACGCGGCTCCGCTGCGAATCACCGGTGCGGGGCTCTTGGAACCGGCCCCGCACCTCCCACCCGTCGGGGGGGGGCGCGCGCGCCCCCCCCCCGGGCCCCGAGTGGGGGGGGGGGGCGGGGGGGCCCCGCCCCCCGGCCGCGGGGGGGGGGGCCGCGCGGGGGGGGCGGGGCGGGGCCCCCCCCG
>NZ_JBICWZ010000014.1:146440-152266 GCF_043199995.1 Streptomyces sp. NPDC048507
GGCGGCGGGCGGGTGCGCCATGTGCGGGTGACCCCCCCCCCACCGGGCGGGGGGCCCTCTGCGAAACGGGGGGGGGGGGGTTGGGCACCCCCCCCCCCCCCCCCCCCCGGGGGGGGCGCGCCGCGCGCCCCCCGACAGGTGCCCGTATGAGGGGGCGAGAGCCGGAAGGCCACGGCGCGCAGGCCTCGTCGGGGCGGCCTCCTCGGGGCGGCCGGACGTGCGCCACTCGCGGTACATCGGAGGTGGCCGGAGTGCGTCACGGGCGTGCGCGCCGACCGGAGGTGCTAGAGAGGGGGAGTCAATTCGTCCGGTAATAGGAGGTAAGTAATGCGTGCTCGCATCGTCCGCTCCGTGACCGTCCTGGGTGCCGCCGTGGTTCTGGGTCTGGGTGGCGCCACCATGGCCGCCGCGGATGGCGTCGGCAACTCCGGGATCGGGAACCACGGCGTCGGCAACGCCGGGGTCGCCAACAACGGTGTCGGCAACGCCGGAGCCTTCAACTGGGGACTGGGCAACGCCGGCCTCGGCAACACCGGTATCGGCAGCTCGGGCATCGGTAACACCGGTATCGGCAGCTCGGGCATCGGCAACTGACACTCCCCCCGGGCCCGCTGTCGTACCGCGCACCGGGGAAGCGGGCCTCCCCCCCCGTGACCTGCCGGGGGACTGCTCCGGGCGCAGCGTGGTCGTGCGGCCCACCGGGCGCAGTCGGCCGGTGTGGTCGTGGCGGCCCAGGACCAGGAGCGCCGGGTGGGTCGGGGTGCCGGTGATCGCGCCGAGTACGAGGCGTACTTCCTCGCGGTCACCCGGGTCGTCGCCGGCGTCCGCGCGATGGGCATCCGGATCGCCGCCCGCGGGTCCGGGGCGCGCTCGCCGAGCTGCCCGAGCTGAAGCAGCTCGCCGCCGAGGCCGATACGTTCGGGCCGTTGTGGGAGCCGGCCGAAGGCCTCGACGGCCTGCCGCGCGGGATCGCGATGCACCCCTGCGGGGTGATCCTCTCCAACGCGACACTGCTGGACCGGCTGCCCGTGCAGCCGACACCGGGCGGCTACCCGATGGTCCAGGCCGACAAGGAGGACGTCGAGGACCTCGGCCTGCTCAAGCTCGACGTACTCGGAGTGCGGATGCGGTCCGCGATGGCCCACGCCGTCAAGGAGGTCCAGCGGACCACCGGTCGGCGGATCGACCTCGACAACCCCGACCACGTCCCCCTCGGCGACCCCGGCGCCTTCGACCTGATCAGGGCATCCGACACCGTCGGCATGTTCCAGCTGGAGTCGCCCGGCCAGCAGGACCTCGTCGGCCGGCTCCAGCCCCGCAGGCAGCTGGCGGATGTAGCGTCCCGTATGTGGAAATCGCTGACCTGACCCCTCTCGAATCCCGCATCCGGCATGCCTTCGCACGGGGCGAAGCGGTCGACGTGCGCCCGGAACACGGGGCCCCGCGTTCTCCAGACGTCGCCGCGGGGCCATCCGTGCGCGCTGCGGTGCTGCGCGGACTGTTGCTCTCCGGCCCAGTTGAGGACGGCGAGATACCCGCGCTGTGCCTGCGCGGGGTGACGATCACAGGCCGACTGGACCTGGCGTACGCGGAGATCCCGTATCCGATCCAGCTCATGGCCTGCGACTTCGAGAACACACCCGATCTGAGCGAAGCGCGCGTACGCCGACTGGACTTGCGCGCGTCCAGGCTGCCCGCGCTCACCGCGCCAGGCCTGCGCGTCGAGGGCGACCTCCTCCTCGCCGACTGCCAGGTGTCCGGCCCGATCCAACTGGGGTACGCCCGCGTCGAGGGCAACATCAATGCCCCGCGCCTGATGGCGCAAGGCGAGGTCGTACTTGAGGCGGCCCAGGTGGCTCGTGCCCTCGACCTCGAGGATGCCCGGCTGCACAACCCGCAAGCCTTGGCTCTCAACGCGCCTAGCCTCAGCCTCGGCACCGTCCTCAACGCGGGTGGCCTCAGAGCCGAGGGCAGGGTCCGACTCACCGGCACCAAGGCAGGCGGCTGGATCTCCTTCATCGAAGCACGGCTTTACAATCCCGGAGGAGTCGCGCTGGGCCTCAGCAGCTGCGAAGCCCGCCAGCTCACCCTCCGCGACGCAGAGCCCATCAAGGGCGAGGTCAGACTGCACCACTCCACCTTCAAAGCGATCGAGGCCGATCCGAAGGTGTGGCCCGACGCGGTCCGGCTGGAGGGACTGGTCTACGAGTCGCTCTCGCCCCGGCTGCCCGCAGCCCAGCGGCTGCCCCTGCTCGAGCACGACCAGGACGGCTTCGTACCGCACAGCTACCAACAACTCGCGCACACCTACCGCGGTGCGGGCGAGGACGGCGAGGCACGGACCGTGCTGCTCGTGGCACAGCGCAGACACCGCCGGACCCTGCCGTGGCCCGCGAGGCTGTGGGGACACATCCAGGACGTGACCGTCGGCTACGGCTTCCGGCCCGCCCGCGCGGTGGCCTGGCTACTGGCACTGCTGTTGGTTGGCACCGTCACCTACGGCCTCCACGAACCACCACGAGCCGAACCGGGCAAGGGGCCGCAATTCAACGCCCTCGCCTACGCGGCGGACCTGCTACTGCCGGTCATCGACTTCGGCCAGGAGAAGACTTTCGCGCCCACCGGCGTCCACCAGTGGCTCGCCTATCTTCTGGTCGCGGCGGGATGGGTCTTCGCCACGACCGTCGCGGCCGGCGTCACGCGTAGCCTCAAGCGTCAGTAGCCAGGACGGCACAGAGGTCCGCCCGAAGGGCCAGCTCGCTCCAGGATCGGAGTCACTGGTGCCGTTAACAGGCCAGCCCTGCTGCCGCTACGGAGTCGGCTCGAACTCCCTCTGCGTCCCGTGCCGCAGCGCAATCCAGCAGGCCCAGCAAAAGCCCCACTCCGGATCCTGACCACCCCGGCTTTCGCGGTCCGGCTCTGCCCGCACGTTGTTCGTGGAACGGCGCGAGCGTGACTACCGCGCGCCGCGTCGCCCCTGTCCCGGCCGCCCAAGGTCCTCGTCCGCACGCCGGTACGGCTCGCCGTCTGGCGTGCGGTGCGGCTGGGCCGCCGGCACTGTCAGTGGCAGGGGCGAAACCGTCCTCGACGGCCAAGGGGCCGCTGAGGCAGAGCGAGGGGCAGAGCCATGCAGAACTACCGCGTGCGATGGGTACGGGCACAGGGCGACCGCCGGATGGTTCCCGGAGTCAGCTACGACTTGCCGAGCGCGGAAGACCGCCGGGCGGAGCGGCAGGCGGACGGGGGGACGGACATCGTGATCGTCCCGGTGAAACCCGGCCAGTAGAAGGTCCGGCGGCAGCTCAGCATTAGCGTGAAGCAGGCTGCGGTGCCGGGCTCGCCCCCGCGGGTTGTCCTGGGAACCGCCGGCTCGGGCCGCGAGTACGGCCGACAGGGCGTCGGTACCCGCTCTCACCCCGGTGACGCGGCTGGTCAGTGCAATCCGATCCGGTCGCAGGACATTGACTTATTCATGCCATAAAGCCGATCTCATGATCAAAAATCCGAGTTGAGCGCTCTTCTGGAAGAAGAGAACGCCTGTATTTACGGCCATTATCATAGCCATTACTTTCAGCATAAGCGGCGCGACTCCAAGCAGCGCAGCCTCTGGCTATTCGCCGTGGAAGTTCTTCAGCAGTGGCCCTGGAGGTCCGAGCGCCGATTTCTGCGTAACCTCCAAGGGAAACAGTCTGGCGGACGGTACACACCTCACTCTCTGGCCATGCACTGGCGATCCGTTGCAGGACTGGGTCTCCTGGACCGGCGACTACGCCTCAGTTTGGAATTTCTCGGCTAAAAAACGCGTTGTGCACCTTGGCTTAACCGGGAACAGAAATGCTCTATCGAGCAGTCATCCGGGTGAAATAATTCCGGAACCGGAGCGATTGTTTTCGCACCTGGCCTCAGGGCAGGCCAAGCAGACAAAGTGCAACAATTTGCCTTAATCCAAGCTGCTGTGTGAAATTCTGAGAAAAGCGCTGCTCGGAATTCATCCTCGCGCCCGTCAGGCGCGCGACGGCACCGACTGGGGTCCAGACAACTGAGCCTCGATACGGGCGCCCTGGCGTGCTTGCAGGTCCGGCGGCAGCTCGGGATCAGCGTGAAGCAAACTGCGGGACCGCACCCCGGCCGGTGCTCCTTCGTAAGTAGCCGCTCTACGCGATGGGTGGACGGCCTCTCAGCGACAGGTCTGCCCGGCGGCAACCACAACCGGCACGAGCCTCCGCCCGTGGGACCGGCGTCCCTACGGCCGCTACGGGGCAAGGGTGAACTCCACCGTCCACTCCGCGCCGTACCGGCACAGGGCTTCCCCCGACGGCGGCAGCCACTCCGCGGGGTCCTAGTTCGCCTTCTCCCGGTTCGAGCGCGCCGTCACCGCGACCAGGGATGCCTCCTGGCCGAAGTCATTCGCGTACGCCTCCCGCCGAGCCGCCGTCCACGCCGAGGCCCCGGAGTCCCAGGCCTCGGCAAGGGGGACCATGTGGTCGATGTCGAGCGCGCCGGCCGGGCTCACCTCCCGCTCGTTGTAGTACGACCACCACACACCCCCGGTCAGGGTGCAGCCGGGCCCGACTTCCGGCGCCACCACCGCTTCCGCGATCAGCACCTCTGCGCGGGTGTTACAGCCGTCCGCCGGATCGGCGCCCGCGTTCCAATGCCGGAACGCGGTCCGCTGGTAGCCAGACCGGCCCTCCACCGCGACCCGAAGCGCGGACATCGCGACCCCGACCGGCACCATCTGCGGCACCACGCCAGCCGCACGCGCGGCCCCGGGCCCGGCTGCTGGAGCTGGGGTGGCGGTGGCGGGCAGGGACAGCGCCCTCCAGCCCGGGAAGGTGATCAGCAGGCCCGGCGTGGGCCAGCCTGCTGGCGGCGTTCAGCACACCGGTGCGGCGGCAAGCTCTCCAAATTCGCACAACGAACGGGCGTCCCGCAGTCCGCGCAGCGAAGCATGCCCGTCCGCAGCCACTCCTCGTACTCCTCGTCGGTCATGGGACCTTCACCTCCCCGGGGCCGGGACTACCGCCGCTCGCGCCGATCCCGCGTAACCACCAGGCCGCGCCGAGCACTGCCGGGCACGGTCCCGCCGGCTCCGAGCAGAGGGTGCCTGTTCACGGGCAGGCTCCCGTCGTCGGCACGTCGTCGGCCGCAGGGGCTGGGTCCTGAAGAAGGATCCGGCCGGCGGCGGCGACCCGCAAGGCCAGGGACCGGTACGCGCCCGGATGCGCCGCGAAGCCCGCACACACCGCCCCCGGCCCGCCACCCCGGCCCGCTCCGGTCTCGTGACACACGAGGTGCCCTTCGTCGGCCAGACACTCGGCAACCAGCCGGGCGAGCTGGCCCGGCGCGAGCCCGCCCTTGCCGCGGGGCCGGAAGTCACAGGTTCCGCACCGCTCGGCGACAACCCGCACCCGGCCCGCGACAGGGTCGGCGACGGGCACCTCGCCGATCGTCACCGTCCGCACCCCCCACGCCCCGCGAGGAGGCACCTCCGGCCGGCAACCGTCGGTCCCCGGTGTGTGCCTGGGGCAGATCGCAGCGCTCGTCCATGACGTTCATCCTGCCGTGGCGGACAGCCACCCCGCAGCTGTACGCCTACAGGCCCAGGCTGTACGGGCTCCAGCCGCCGAGGCGGGCCAGCAGGGTGAGCGCGGCGCGCTCGTTCACGCCGAGCGCGGCCGCCGCCTGAGCCGTGGTCACATCCGCGCGGGTGCCTCGGGCCGCCCAGTAGCCGACCCGTTCCGCGGTGACCTCCAGCCGGCGGGCCGCGCGCACCGCGGCCACCGGGGACGTCTTCGTCAGCCGGTCGATCTCCGCCTCCAGCCG
>NZ_JBICWZ010000015.1:0-130194 GCF_043199995.1 Streptomyces sp. NPDC048507
CTTCGCGATGGCCTTCGGCCACCCTTGACCGACCGTCCCGCCACGGAAAAACGAAGACTGCCGGGAAACCCCCAAAAGAACGTTCACGGGGCAGTCGACCTGTCCTGTCCGCCTCAGGGACCCTCGGCCCCTCCCCGCCTGGCCCAGCCGGGCATTCGGGCCGTGGACGTGGCGATCCGAGCCCAGGAGGGGCCAGACCACCCGAAACAGCGACCAGGACAGCCAACCGGCACCCCGGACGCGTCAGCTCGCTACGCGCTTCGCCCGGCATAGCGACTGCGGCCCGTCCGGGGCTGGTCCCTGCCCTGGGGGGTGGCGTACCAGCGGCGGTGTACGAACGGTTCGACGCAGAGGACGGCGGTGCCGGCGGCCACGCCCACCAGGAGGGCGGGCACGCCGCCACCGTGGGTGAGGGTGCCCGCGCAGGCGACGGCGACGACGAGGGGCCGCAGCAGGGTGAGGGGGCCCAGCCCGGCCACCATGGCCAGGGTGCTGGCGCGGAACGGCAGTACGAAGTACGCCGCGAGCGACAGCATCACGACCGTGGCGTAGCAGGCGAGGGGGAGCAGGAAGCCGGTGCCGCCGTCGGCGAGGGCCGCGTACGTGCGGTCGCGGTCGGCGGAGGTCAGCAGGACGGCGCCGGCCGTGAGCACGGGGACGAGCAGCAGGGCGCCACCGACGGCCAGGCCGCGCAGGGAGGCCCGTACGACGGCGCGGTGCTTGCGGATCCTGGCGTCACGGCCGGCGAAGGCGCGGAAGCCGCTGAACGCCGAGTCCAGCAGGCCGAGGGCGGTGAGCACCACGGCCAGGGCCAGCGGGGTCACCGTGCGGCTCCGGCGAGCTGCTCGGGGCCCACCAGGCGGCGCGCGGACCGGCCCATCGCCCGCCGCAGCGGGGCCTCCAGCTCGGGACGGACCCCGAGGACCGGGCGCAGGGTCGTGCAGAAGGGGTTGGCCAGCCCCTTGGGTTCGTAGAGCAGTGGGCTCATGCCCGGCGCGGCCGCAGCGTCCAGCAGGGTCTCGTCGGTGTGTGCCCGGCGGGCCGAGGCGACACCGTCGTGACGGCCGAGGGGATGGCGCATCCGAGCCCGGTGGAAGACCCAGGCCCCGACGGGCGCCAGCCGGGTGGTGGCGATGTCGAAGTGGCAGAAGGCGAGAGCGGGCGAGGCCGCCTGGGCCCGGAAGAATTCCGTGAGGTCGGCGCCCCGGAAGTGGTGCAGGACCCCCGTGGAGATGTACACGGTGGCGGCTTCCGGCAGGTCGAAGGCATTGCCGTGGACGAAACGGCAGGTCAGGCCCTCGGCTCGGGCCAGCCGGTCGGCTTCGCCGACCAGCGCGCCGTCCAGGTCCACGCCGACGAGTTCGACGTCCGGCCCGAGCGAGCCGTGGGCCGCGAGCCAGCGCACGGCGTACCCGAGCCCGGATCCGACGTCCACCAGCCGCAGCCGTCCGGGGGCCGTCGCGCGGACGGCCTCGAAGAGCGGGCCGAGCACGTGGACGAGCCGTTCCCCGATGCGCAGCTCCTCGCTGAGGCGTTGGAGCTCGGTGTGCACGCTGATCATGAGCCGGTCCACGGCCTGCGGATCCAGTACGTCCTGCCCGTCCACGGGCAGCCCGGCGACGATGCGGGCACCCCACCTGTCACCGGCCTCCCGGAGCTGGTGCACCACCTCGCCCCGGCGCACGGGCAGACGCGCCCCGCTGTGCGGGTCCGTGGCGGTGATCAGGTCGGATATCTCGATGTGCGACACGATCGAGAACCCTAACCGCTCCCCTCACCACCCCATCGGGCAAGCCAGCCGCGTACCAGCCCCGGACGGGCCGCAGTCGCTATGCCGAGCGAAGCGCGTAGCGATCTGACGCGTCCGAGGTGCCGGGTGGCTGTCCTGGTCGCTGTTTCGGGTGGTCTGGCCCCCCCGGGCGCGGATTGCCACGTCCACGGCCCGGATGCCCGGCCCACCCGGACGGGGAGGGGTCGAGGGTCCCTGAGGCTGACAGGACAGGTCCACTGCCCCGTGAACGTTCTTTTGGGGGTTTCCCGGCAGTCTTCGTTTTTCCGTGGCGGGACGGTCGGTCAAGGGTGGCCGAAGGCCATCGCGAAGCGACGCGACGAAGGAGCGCCCTTGAGGGACCGGCCCGACGCGGAAGGACGATGAGACTGACGGGAGACCACCAAACCCTCCCTGACACCGCCCCGCTGGACCCCGCCCTCCCCCGACCCCCCCGCTCCGCAAGGCGTTGGCCAGGGGTTTTTGGTGGAAATACGGGGCGGGGGGAGCAGTAGGGGGCGTGCGGGGCGGGCATGGCATCACTTGTGACCCTCCTCCGTGACATGCGCTACCCCACCCCTCACGAGCTCTCCCTGGCCGCCCGCGCGCTGGTGGACGAACACCCCGCCCGGGCCGGCCTCCAGCAGACCGGCGTCTCGCGGGCCGGGCGGCCGCTGTGGCTGCTCTCCGTCGGCGGGCGCGACACCGGCGGCGGGCGGCGCCAGGTGCTCGTCGTCGCCGGGGCCCACGCCAACGAGCCAGTCGGCGGGGCCACCGCGCTGGAGCTCGCGCGGCGGGTCGTACGGGACGGCGGTGGCGGGGCGGGCTGGCACTTCCTGCTCTGCGCCGATCCGGACGGCGCCGACCTGCACCGCACGCCGCGCCCGCATTCGCTGCTGGACTACCACCGCAACTTCTTCCGGCCGCCCGGCCCCGAACAGCCGGAGTGGGCGCCGTCCTTACTCACCCCGGACCGGCTCCCGCCCGAGACCCGGGCGCTGACGGCGCTGATAACCGAACTGCGGCCCGTCCTCCAGGTCTCCCTGCACGGAACGGACCTCGGCGGGTCCTGGGTACAGCTGACCCGGGACGTCCCGGGGCTGGCCGAGCCGTTCGCGAAGTCGGCGTCCGAGCTGCGGATCCCGGTGGAGACCGGCGCCTCCGACGCCGCCGGCTGGGCCTCCCCCGGGCCCGGGATCTTCGTCATGCCCGAGGCTGGGGCCGGACCCGCGGGGGCGTTCCACCCGGAGGACACCCGGCTCAGCACCTGGTGCCACGCGGGCACGACGGCCATCGTCGAGGTGCCCATGTGGGCCTCGGACCTGGTGGACGACCCGGCCCCGCACCCGGACCCGCGGGGCGCGCTGCGGATGCTGGCCCGGCGGCTCACCGACGACTCGGGGCTGGTGGCCGCCCTGCGCGGCGGGGCCCGGGGCACGGACGCCGGGTCGGCCGCGCTGCTGCGGGCGGTCGACTGGACCCTCGGGCTGATCCCGCGCGTCGCCGCCGAGTGGACGGGGGCCGGGGCGCCCGCCGAGGCCACGGCGGCGGCGGTCGGCAGCATCGACGCGTTCGGGCGCAGACTGTCGCTGCGCGCCGCCGCGATGCTGCTGCGGGTGCTGCGGGCCCAGGGCCATCCGGCGGCGCCGGGGCTGGACCGGGTCGTGACGGGGTGGTGCGAGGAGTTCGCGGCCCGGTACCAGGCCCGCTGGGTACCGGTGGCCACGCAGGTGGAGCACCAGGCCCGGACCGTACTGGCGGCGTACGAGCGCCTCTAGGGGCCGGAGCCCGGTACGGCCGGCCGGTGGGGGGCCTGTGCTGCCTCAGGACGTCGAGAGGCGGAAGGTCATGCGGCCGAAGCCGATCTGGTCGCCGTCGCGCACCACGGCCGAGCCGGTGACCCGGCGGCCGTTGACGGTGGTGCCGTTGGTGGAGCCGAGGTCCCGCAGGATCCACGTGCCGTGCCGCATGCTCAGCTCGGCGTGTGCCCGCGAGACGGTGTCGTGGCTGAGGCGCAGCCCGTTGCCGGGGTCGCGGCCGATCCGCAGGGGGCCGGCGTCGGGGTGCGGGAACAGCAGCCGGGGCAGCCGTTCGGCCTGCCAGGCCCGGCGTACGCCGGCGGACACGGCGGAGGCCCGGCCGACCCAGCCGAACAGCCGGTGCGTCCAGGGGCTTTCGAGGCCGTCGCGGGCGTCCAGGTCGGCGGTGAGGACGGCGAGGTCTTCGGCGCGCCGGGCGACGAGCGCGAGTTCCATCCGGCGCAGGAAGGTGTCGTGCGAGAGCTTTCCGAGGGCCGCGCCCTCCCGTAGCTGGCCCAGCGCCCGGTCGCGCTCCGCATCGGAGAGCCGCGGGGCGGGAAAGGCGGGGAACTCGAAACTCGATGTCACAGGGTGATTGTCGGCCCGTCGGGTGCGGAGTGTCCAGAACTCCCGCGGCGGGCCCGGAATGATGGGCACGATACGCATGCTGGACACCGGCTGAGACGAGGGGACCGTCCGTGCAGTTCGAGGTGTGGGCACCGCTGACAGATCGGGTCGCCGTGCGACTGGACGACACCGACTACGAGATGACGCCCGATCCGGGTCCGGACCGCGCCGGCTGGTGGACCGCGGAGGCTCCGGCGGCCGACGGCGACCGGTACGGGTTCCTGCTGGGGGACGTCCCGGTGCTGCGTCCGGATCCGCGCGGCCGGCGGCTGCCGGAGGGGCCCGACGGCCCGTCGGCGGTGGTCGACTTCGGGCCGCTCACCCCCGAGGGGTCCGGGCCGCGCACCCCGTTGCAGGACGCGGTCCTGTACGAGCTGCACATCGGCACCTTCACGCCCGAGGGCACCTTCGACGCGGCCGCCGCCCGGCTGGGCCACCTCGCCGAGCTCGGGGTGACGCACGTGGAGCTGATGCCGGTCTGCCCCTTCCCGGGGCACCACGGCTGGGGGTACGACGGGGTCGCGCCGTGGGCGGTGCACGAGCCGTACGGGGGGCCGGCGGGGCTCGCCCGGTTCGTGGCGGCGGCGCACGCGGCGGGGCTGGGGGTGGTGCTGGACGTGGTCCACAACCATCTGGGTCCGTCCGGGAACCACCTGCCCGCCTTCGGGCCGTACTTCACCGAGACCCACCACACCCCGTGGGGGGCGGCGGTGAACCTGGACGCGCCCGGTTCCGACGAGGTCCGCGCGTACCTCGTGGGCAGCGCGCTGGCCTGGCTGCGGGACTACCGCATCGACGGGCTGCGGCTGGACGCGGTGCACGCGCTGGCCGACGGGCGGGCGCTGACCTTCCTGGAGGAGCTGGCGGCGGCGGTGGACGAGCTGTCGGTGGAGACGGCGCGGCCGCTGTTCCTGATCGCCGAGTCCGACCAGTGCGATCCCCGGCTGACGACGCCGCGCACGGCGGGCGGGCTGGGGCTGCACGCGCAGTGGAACGATGACTTCCACCATGCGCTGCACTGCGTGCTGACAGGCGAATCGCAGGCGTACTACGCGGACTTCGCCGAGGCGCCGCTCGGGGCCCTGGCCAAGACGCTGACCCGGGCGTTCTTCCACGACGGAACCTGGTCCTCCTTCCGGGGCCGCACCCACGGCCGTCCGGTGGACCGGCGTCGCACGCCCGCACACCGCTTCCTCGGCTATGCCCAGACCCACGACCAGATCGGCAACCGGGCGCTGGGCGACCGGCTCTCCGCGTCCCTCTCGCCCGGGCTGCTGGCCTGCGCGGCCGCGCTGGTGCTGACCGGGCCGTTCGTGCCGATGCTGTTCATGGGCGAGGAGTGGGGGGCCGGGACGCCCTGGCAGTACTTCACCGACCACCAGGACCCGGAGCTCGCGGAGGCGGTGCGCACGGGGCGGCGCCGGGAGTTCGCGGCGCACGGCTGGAAGGCCGAGGAGGTGCCGGACCCGCAGGATCCGGCGACGCGGGAGCGGTCCTGCCTGGACTGGTCGGAGCCGCAGAAGGCCGCGCAGGCGCGGCTGCTGGACTGGTACCGGACGCTGGTCGCGCTGCGCCGGGCGCAGCCGGACCTGCGGGACCCGGACCTGGCGGCGGTCCGGGTCGCGCACGACGAGGAGCGTCGCTGGGTGACGTTCCGGCGGGGCGAGGTGCGGGTGGCGGTGAACCTGTCGGCGGAGCCGGTGACCATCGCGCTGGGCCGCAACGGGGTGCGGGTGCTGGCCGCGTGGGAGCCGGTGGAGCATCCGGGTCCGGACGGCCGGATCCACGTGCCGGGCGAGTCGGCGGTGGTGCTGGGGCCGTAGGCGTCCGCGCGGTCGGCGGCTAGCCGACGACCGCGAGCTCGCGCGGGGCGTTGTTCAGGCGGCGCCCGCCGTCCTCGGTGACGGTGACGATGTCTTCGATGCGGACGCCGAAGCGGCCGGGCAGGTAGATGCCCGGTTCGACGGAGAAGCACATCCCGGGGACGAGGGGCTGCTCCTCGCCCTCGATCATGTACGGGGGCTCGTGGGTGGTGACGCCGATGCCGTGGCCGGTGCGGTGGATGAAGCGGTCGCCGTAGCCGAATTCGGTGATCACCGCGCGGGCGGCCCGGTCCACCTCCTGGCAGGCGGCGCCGGGGCGGACGGCGGCGAACCCGGCCTGCTGGGCCTCGCGGACGATGTCGTGGACGCGCTGTTCCTCGGCGGTGGGCTCGCCGACGTGGACGGTGCGGGAGATGTCGGATCCGTAGCCGTGCTTGAGGCCGCCGAAGTCGAGGACGACCATGTCGCCGGCCCGGATGACGCGTTCGCCGGCTTCGTGGTGGGGGTTGGCGCCGTTGGGGCCGGAGCCCACGACGGTGAAGTCGACCTGGGAGTGGCCGTGGACGCGCAGCAGCGCCGCCAGGTCGGCGGCCACGTCGCTCTCGCGGCGGTCGGCGAAGGGGACGTGCAGGATCTGGGCGTAGGCGGCGTCGGCGGCTTCCCCGGCGGCCGCGAGGCGGGCCAGTTCCCGTTCGTCCTTGACGGCGCGCAGCATGGGCAGGGCGTCGGTGAGGGGGGTGTAGGAGGTGGTGGGCAACTGCCCTTGCAGGCCCAGCAGGTGCAGGGCCCAGGTGTTGTCGCTGACGCCGAAGCGGCCGCCGGCGTCGAGGAGGGGGGCGGTGACCCCGTACGGGTCCGTGCCGTCGGTCCAGTCGCGCAGGGTCAGCGCGCCCGCGCCGGGGGCCTTGGCCGCGTCGGGGGCTTCGAGGGCGGGGACGACGAGGACGGGGTCCTGGCCGGGGGCGAGGAAGAGCAGGGTGAGCCGCTCGGTGTCGACGGGCCGGTATCCGGTGAGGTGGGCGAGGTCGGGGCCGGGGGCGATGAGCAGCCCGGCGAGTCCGGCGTCGGCGGCGGCGCGGGCGGCGGCGGCCATGCGGGCGGCGTAGTCGGCGGTGGTGAAGGGGGCGGGGGCGGGGTGTTCCGGGTCGGGAGTCATACGGGGATCCTGCCGCGCGGCGGGGGGCGGGCGCAGCGGCCGCGCCGGACGGGGTGGCGGGCGCGCACGGGGTCCGCAGGGCGGTACATGCGCGGCGCAGGGCGCGCCCGTCCGGTGGTGAGCGGGAGGCCCGGGCCGGCCCGTCGGGGGCGGGACGCGCAGGTGACGCCGCCGGCGGGGAGCCCGGCCACCCCGTTCCGGCCGGAGCTCGCCGGGGCCGGGGCGCGGGCCGCCCGGCGTGGGGACGGGGTCCCGGCCCGGCCCGCCGCCACCGCGGCGGGCACCCGGTCCGCCGGATATCCCGTCGCGGGAGCACCCGGCCGATCGGCTATGCTGTGCGTGCACGACGAACGGGTGGTCCGCCGCCCTTCGTGGTGGGTGTAGCTCAGTTGGTAGAGCACCTGGTTGTGGTCCAGGTGGCCGCGGGTTCAAGTCCCGTCACTCACCCTTCGGTCCCGTAAGGCCACGAGGTTCTCCTCGTGGCCTTACCGGCGTTTCCGGGCGTTTCCGTGCGGTGACAGACTCGTGATCATGACCGAGGATCCCGACGCAGCACATCCGCACGGCGGTTCCCTGCGCGTGTACGCGCTCCACTACCCCGACGTCGTCCGCGCGGGTTCGCTGTGCGCGGCGCTGCGGGAGCGGGCGCGGTGGTCCGGTACCGCGCTGGAGGTCGGGGTGCCGCCGCTTCCCGGCACGCGCCGGGCGGCGGCCCGGGTGATCGCCGGGGACCGGACCGCGTACGTCACGATGGACGTCCGGCGGCGTGATTTCCGTCTCCACTTCCGGGCCGGCGATCCCGACGGGGGGCCCGCCGTCGTGGGCGGCACGGGGGACCTGGGCGCGGTGGTCGCCGCGCTGGACTCCTGGGCGCGGGGCGCCCGGGGGGAGCGGCTCGTGGCGGGCTTCGCCTTCCTCGCGGTGCGGAAGGCCGCGGGGGGCCGGGCCGCCGTCGAGGGGCCGGAAGCGGTGGCGGCCCGGTGGGCGGAGCTGCGCGAGTCCGCCGCAGTCTTCCCGCGGCCCGGGCGGCACGAGCTCGTCGAGGCCGCCTTCCGGGAACCGGAGCTGCGGGCCCTGTGTCCCGGGCTGAGCATGGACTGGCTCCGCTTCGGCCGCCGCGAGGGCCCGCCGGCCGGCCCCGGCCTGCCGATGGTGATGCCGCTCGGCGACGGCCTGCGCTACCGGGTGCGGATGCCGGACGGCGCGCTGCGGGAGGTCACCGGCGCCGCCGGGGCCGTCGCGCTCGTGGTGCGCGCGCTGCCCGGCGGCGACGGGGCGCCGCCGGGTCCCTGACGGACCGGGCCTCGGGGGCCGGGGTCAGGCGCGGAGGAAGGACTCCACTTCCGTCACGAAGGCCACCGGGGTCTCGTGCGGGGGGTAGTGGCCGGAGCCCGGGATCGTCACGATCCCGCAGTTCGGGTACCAGGCCCGCCAGGTCTGCCGCATCACCTCGGCGGTGAGCGCCAGGTCGTACTCCCCCACCAGGACCAGCACCGGCACGGTGTTGCCCTTGACGGCGGAGGACAGGTCCAGCGGCTGCCAGCTCTCCAGGTAGCCCGCGAAGGCCTCGGGGCGGGAGACGGCCAGGGAGTGCGCCACCATCCGGTCCAGCCAGTGGCGGCTCGTACGGTGGCCGGTGACCAGGTCGAGGATGGTCCGCCGCTTCTCGGGGTCCGCGGCGGCGCCGTGGAAGAGGGCGTGGGTCTCGTCGTCCATCGCGTACGGGGCGGCCGGGACGGGGGCGAGTCCGATCAGCTTCTCGATCCGCTCGGGGGCGCGCACCAGCACCTGCTGGACGGCCTTGCCGCCCATGGAGTGGCCGAGCAGGGAGAAGGTGTCCCAGCCGAGCTGGTCGGCGAGTTCGAGCACGTCGTCGGCGATCTCGGGGAGGCTGTAGCGGCCGGTCACGTCCCGCCGTTCGCCGTAGCCCCGGTAGTCGAGGAAGACGTACGAGAACCCCTCCGGGTCCAGGTACTCAAGTACGGAGCCCCAGTTGGCGGAGGTGCCGAACCAGTCGTGCAGCACGATGACGCGTACGGGTCCGGTGCCGATCCTGCGGTGGGCGATGGCCATGTGTTCTCCCTCGGTGACGGGGGCGGGGATGCGGACCCGTACGTACTGCCCACCGGGCCTACCATCACACCGTGCGGCCCGCATCACCGAGGGTGCGCGCCGCCGCCCCGGCGGCCTCGCGGCGGCGGAGCGGCGGTCGTCGCGGGTGGCGCGGGAGGGATCAGACGGTCCCCAGCGCCGGGTCGGAGACGCCCGCCGCACCCGTCTCCACGTGGCCGGCGAAGCGGCGCAGGAAGGTGGGGTCCGCGTCGGAGACCACCTTGACGTCGTACCAGCGGCCGGTGGCGCGCAGGTCGACCGTGGTCGAGACGATGGCGCCGGCGTTGACCTTGAAGGTCTGGGGGGTACCGCCGTAGGCGTTGGTCACCGTCAGGTTGACCGCGGCCGTGCCCGCGTTGGTCAGGGTGAGGGCCAGGTTGCCGGTGGTGTCCGCGTGGCGGGCCGTGACCTCGGGGCCGGCCTTCTTCGTCGGGCCCTTCCAGGTGCGCAGGAACCCGTTGGGGCCCCACACCGTCAGGTCGATCAGGTTGCCGGTCGAGGTGCTGGTGCTCCAGGTGTCGGAGAGGGTCTTGCCCGCCTCGACGGTGTAGGGCCAGGGGCCGTCCGTGCGGTTGCCCGAGGTGCTGTGGAAGTGGGCGCCCAGGGAGGGGCCGGAGGAGAAGGTCAGGGTGAACTTGGCGGTGGACGCCGTGGCCTTGCCGTCCACGTACGGCGAGTAGCGCAGGGCGCGCGTCGGCTTGCCGCCCGCCTCCTGCCTGGGCAGGGTGCCGGTGGCCGGCGGGACGGGGTGGTAGGACGGATGCGCGTTGTGGTCCGCCGGTACGTAGCCGGCCGTGGAGGGCAGCGCGGCCGGGGAGGCGTCGGCGCGGCTGAAGTCGAACGCGGAGGTCAGGTCGCCGCACACGGCGCGGCGCCAGGGCGAGATGTTGGGCTCCTGGACGCCGAAGCGCTTCTCCATGAAGCGGATCACGGAGGTGTGGTCGAAGGTCTCGGAGCAGACGTATCCGCCCTTGCTCCAGGGGGAGACGACGATCATCGGCACGCGCGGGCCGAGGCCGTAGGGGCCGGCCGCGTAGCCCCCGCCCCCGGCGTAGAGGTCGCGGGTGACGTCCGCCGTGGACAGGCCCCAGGCTGCGGAGGCGGGCGGGTACGGCGGCACGACGTGGTCGAAGAAGCCGTCGTTCTCGTCGTAGGTGATGAAGAAGGCCGTCTTCGCCCACACCGCCGGGTTCGCGGTCAGCGCGTCCAGGACCTGGGAGATGTACCAGGCGCCGAAGTTGACCGGCCAGTTCGGGTGCTCGCTGAAGGCCTCGGGCGCGGCGATCCAGGACACCTGGGGCAGCTTGCCGCCCACGACGTCCGCGCGCAGCTTGTCGAAGTAGCCCTCGCCCGCCTTGGCGTTGGTGCCCGTGCGCGCCTTCTCGTACAGGGCGCTGCCCGGCTGGGCGCCCCGGTAGCTGTTGAAGTAGAGGAGCGAGTTGTCGCCGTAGTTGCCGCGGAAGGCGTCGCCGATCCAGCCCCAGCCGCCCGCGGCGTTCAGGCCGTCGCCGATGTCCTGGTAGATCTTCCAGGAGACCCCGGCCGCCTCCAGCCGCTCGGGGTAGGTCTTCCAGCCGTATCCGGCTTCCTGGTTGCCGAGGACGGGGCCGCCGCCGGTGCCGTCGTTGCCCGTGTGGCCCGTCCACAGGTAGTAGCGGTTGGGGTCGGTGGCTCCGATGAAGGAGCAGTGGTAGGCGTCGCAGACGGTGAACGCGTCGGCGAGGGCGTAGTGGAACGGGATGTCGTTCCGGGTCATGTACGACATGGTGGTCGTGGTCTTGGCCGGGATCCACTTGTCGTACTTGCCGTTGTTGTAGGCCTGGTGGCCGCCGGCCCAGTCGTGGTTCAGGCCCTCGACGAACTGCATGCCCAGGTCGTTCACCTGCGGGTGGAAGGGGAGGATGTCCTTCGTACCGTTGGACTGGTAGAAGACCGGCTTGCCGTTGTCCTGGAGCACCGGACGCGGGTCCCCGAACCCCCGGACGCCCTTCATCGTGCCGAAGTACTGGTCGAAGGACCGGTTCTCCTGCATCAGCACGACGACGTGCTCGATGTCCTGGATCGTGCCGGTTGTGCCCTGCGCGGGGATGGCGGCGGCCCGCGCGATGCTCTCGTTGAGCATCGCGGCCGCGGCGCTGCCGCCCGCGATCTGGAGGAACCTGCGTCGGTTGAGCTCAGCCATGGGTGACGACCTCTGGGGGGGAAGGGGGAGCCGAGGGGCGCCCCAAGGACAGCGGTCCCGGGGTACCGCACGGGGATCCCCGTCTGTCGGGGGGCCGTACAGCGGACGAACGGCAGGCCCGGGGAGGGGCGGGCGGGGCGGCGGCCGGCCCGGGGGCCCGGGGCTCGGAGCGAGGGTGCGGGAAAGGTGGGCGGAAGGCCTGCCGGACGTCCTGTTCGTCTGGTGGAATGACCTCCTACACACTGCACGGGGGGCGCAGAGCGTATGGCGGGGACCCGGTTCGGCCGTGCCTTCGGTCCGTCGTGCGCCGCGCCGCCGCCGGACCGCCGGCCGGGGCCCCGGTGGGCACTGGCACCGTACGGGGAACCCCGGGCCGCGCGACAGACCCGGGAACCGCCTCGCGTACCGGCGGGGGAGGGCGCGTGAACCTTCCGCAGCTCCACTACACCTGGGCGCCGCCCGGGCCCGGCGGCTCCGGGTTCCGGTTCACCGCGGTCGGCGCGAGCGTGCCCGGCGCGCTGCTGCGCGAGGCGGAACGGCTCGTGGCGTACGAGCCGCCGGAGGGGGCCGGCGCGTTCCCGCAGGCGCTCAGCCTGAGCCTGCTCTCCGACGGCAGCCGGCTGCTGGCCCGCTCGGTGTGCACCGGTGGCGCGGCGGCCCCGGGGCTCTTCCACGCCCACGCCGTGCACCTGCCGCAGCGCGGCGGGACCGGGCCGGTCCGGGGGGCGTTGCCGATCACCTCCTGGGGTTCGCCGCAGTGGGCGGTGCGGACCCCGCCGGGCGGGGCTCCTCCCCCGCCGCTCGCGGAGGTGCCGGCGCCGGGGCGGCACGACCGGGCCGCGCTGGCGGAGTTCGTGGCCGTACGGGGGCCCTGGCTGGCGGCGTTCTTCGCGGACGTGCGGCGGCTGGCGGAGGAGCGGGGCGCGGCGCGGATCGTGCTGGTGGAGCCGGACAGTGCGGACGTGGCCCGCTGGGTGATGCTGGCGTGCAGTGTGCTGCCGCACCAGCGGGGTCAGTGGCTGACCTTCACCACGTACACGCGCAGGCCGCGGCTCGCCCCGCAGGGCCTCATCGGGGTGCTGCCGGGCGATGCGGCGGAGGTCGCGGAGGCGGAGGGCTACCGGGTGTACGAGCCGGGGCGCGGGGCGGCGCCGGGGGACCCGGAGGACGTGTGGGCGCGGACGGCCGCGCGGGTCTGGCGCGCGGGCCGGCCGGAACTCCTCGCGGAGGTCCGCCGCCTTCCCGGCCCCCCGTACGCCCCGGGCCCCCTGAGCGCCCTGGCGGCCCGGGCGGGCGTCCCGCTGGACGAAGCGGCCCGGACGGCCGCGGCGGCCTGGTCGTCGGCGCGCAGCCGCCCGCTGGCGCCGGACCCGGCCGCAGCCCCCGGGCCGTGGCCCCCACCGGGAACCCCCGGGGCCACCGCCCCGGCCCCCGGGCCGGTGATGGCCTCCCGGCCGGAGCCGGCACCCGTCCCGGGGACGCAGCCCCCGCCGGGCGCCCAGCCCGTCCCGGCCCCCCAGCCGCCCGGCCCGCAGGCCAGCCCCGCCACCGGCCCGGCACCCCGCCGCGAGCCGGGAGCCGGAGCCGAGGCGCACCCCGGGGCGGAGGCCCAGCCCGGGGCACAGGCGAGCCCCGCCGCCGGGGCGGAGGCCCGCCTGGAGCCGGGCGTCCCGCCGAGCGCCGGAGCCGAGGCACGGCCCGGACCCGGGCAGGAGGCCGGGGCCCAACCCGGGGCGCAGGCGCAGCACGCGGCGCAGTCGGGACCGGAGCTGTGGCCCGGGGTGGAGGTGAGCCCTGCCGCCGGGGCGGAGCCCCGCCTGGAGCCAGGCGTCCCGCCGAGCGCCGGAACCGAGGCACCGCCCGGGGCCGGGCAGGGCGCCGGGGCCCAGCCCGGTGTGGAGGCGCAGCACGCGGCGCAGTCGGGACCGGAGCTGTGGCCCGGGGTGGAGGTAAGCCCCGCCGCCGGGTCGGGGGCCCGTCGGGGGGCGGGCATACCGCCGGGAGCCGGGGCCGGGACACCGCCCGGGGCCGGGGCGCAGCCGGGGGCGGGGCAGCGCCGGGGGCCGGGCGGCGGGCCGCCGGGGGCCGGGGTGGAGGGGAGTGCCGCTGCCCGGGCGGGGGGTGGCGGCTCGGATCCGGAGCGCCGGGCCGACCCTGCTGCGGGCGAAGCCGAGCTGCTGGTCGGGCAGTTGCGGGAGGCCGGCCGGCAGGGGGCCGACACCACCGGGCAACTGCCCCTGGCCGCCCGCAAACTGGCGTTCGCCCTGTTCGCCGATCCCGACTCGGCGTACGGGGAGCAGACGCGCGCCGGGCTCACGGAGCTGCCGGTGCTGCGGGCCCTCGTACTGGACCGGCTGGACGCCCTGGCGGCGGGTGATCCGCCCGCCGGGGTACGGATGTTCGCGCGGACGGGGCTGCGGCTGGGCGCGGCGGAGGCCCTGCCGCACCTGCGGATGTGCGCGCGGGCGGCGGCCGCGGAGGCCGTCCCGGACCGGGTCGTGACGCTGGACGGGCTGCTGCACGCGTCGGGGGTGTCCCCGTACGCGGAGCCGCTGGTGCTGCGGACCGCGATGCGGCTCGTCTGGGGCGGTGACCCCCCGGCGCCGGACGAGGCCGGGCTGGTGCTGGCCACGACGGGGGCGGCGGTGCACCGTGACGCCGGGACGTGGGAACTGCTCGCGGACGCGGCGGTCCGGGCCCCGGCCGGGGACCCGGCGGCGGCGCACCTCGCGGCGGAGCTGCTGCGGCACTTCGCCACGGACCTCCCGGACGGCCTCCGCGCGGCCCTGACCTCGCGCCGGACCCCCGGCGCGACGCCCCGGCTCCGCCCGGAATCGGCCCCTTCGACGCCGCTCCCCGGTCGGCACCGCCGGGAAGGGCCGACGGCGGCCGGGCCGTCGCCCGTACCGGACGCGCCCTCCGGCCTGCCTGAACGGCCCGTGCCCGGCGATCCGACGACGCCCCTCGGCCCCGATGACCCGCCCTCGGGCCGCCCGCCGGGGCCCGGCGCGGAGCCGGACTCCGGCCGGGGCGCGGGGGTGGATCCCGTGGCGTCGGTCGTCGGGGGCCCGCTCGGCGGGGGTGCGAGCGTGCGGATCCTGTTCGAGAGCGAGGACGCGCGGCTGCTGGCCGCCTACCGGCGGGCCGCGCGGGACGACCGGGTGAGCGCGCTGCTGCGGGACTCGCCGGGCTACCTCGCCGCGTGCTTCGCCGTCTGGTCCGCGCACCCCCAGGCGGGGCCCCTGTGGCAGGAGACCCGTACCGAGCTGCTGGAGGAAGTGCTCCGCCCGGTCGTACGGGGTCTGCCGCCCGAGCGGCTCGCAGAGGCCGAGCGGGAGCTGGCCGGTCTCGGCCGGAGCCGGGCGGAGGAGTTCCGCGCCTGGCAGCGCCCGAACCTGCGCGCCCGGCTGCGGACCCTCCTGACCCGCCGCCCCACCGCCTGAGCGGGCCGCGCCGGAACCGGGCCCCGGTCCGGCCCGTCGGCGTCAGCCGGGCAGCAGGCCCGTGATCTCGCGGGCCGGCGCGAGTGCCCCGCTGCCCGCACCCAGCCCCAGGCTGATCGTCTCCAGGCAGCGGCGGATCACTCCGGGTTCGGGGGCCCGGCAATCCTCGCCGGCCCGGGCCAGTTCGCCGCGCAGGGTCCGTGCCGCGTCGATCCGGTCGGGGGCGGCGCCGTCCTCCCGCTCCGGGCCGCCGATGTTGATCACGCCGTGGTCGCCGTAGTTCCCGGCGGCCTCGACGTTCCCGTGGAAGTGGTGGGTGCCCGTGCGGGTTCTCCTCTCAGGACGCCGGGCACGCGGACGGCGGCGCCGACGAGGCGGCTCCCGGTCCGGTCAGCCCCTGCGCGGGCCCGCCTCCGCCCGTGTTCACGATCCCGTGGCCGCCGAAGTTGTTGCCCTGCCCGTTGACGGCCCCGTTGAAGGTGTAGCCGTGGTGGTTGATGATCTGCTTCGCCTGTTCGACGAAGGTGGTGTCGATGGGGTGGGCCTTCAGGAACTGTTCGGTCGCCATGAGCACGCCCTGCTGGAGCCGTTGCAGGACGTCCACCGCGTCGGTGTCGTCGGAGAACTGCATCTCCGACAAGTCGAACTCGACGTTCTGCTTGCCGATGACCCACCGGCACCGCCACAGCCGTAACTCGCGCACCAGCCGCTCCCGGCTCCGCCGCCGCAGCCGGCCCGGCACCTTGAACAGGTCGACGACGTCGAAGGGGGACGACGGCCAGCGGGGCGCCTGAGGGGTCCTTGGCGGGGGTGGCGATGTCGATGGGCTGCCGGACGCGCTCCCCCACCGATTCGCCGCTGCCGACGAAGGGGGTCCTCCGCCCGGCCCCCTCGTGGTGGGTCGGGACGTTGGCCCGTTCCTGCTCGCGCAGCCGGGACTCCAGTGCGGCTCCGAGCGGCGCCGCCAGCTCCCCGGGGGGCGGGCCGTCATCGGCGATCACCCGCGAGCCCGCGCGGGGCCGGGGTCCGGTGCGGACCCCGGCGTCCCGTCTCAGCTCTCGGCGGGGGTGAGCCGCAGGGAGATGCTGTTGATGCAGTACCGCTGGTCGGTGGGGGTCGGATAGCCCTCACCTTCGAACACGTGACCGAGATGGGAGCCGCACGCCGCGCAGCGGACCTCGGTGCGGACCATGCCGTGCGAGGTGTCGGCGATCAGCTCGACGGCCTCGGTGTCCTTCGGGTCGAAGAACGACGGCCAGCCGCAGTGCGACTCGAACTTCTCCGAGGAACGGAACAGCTCCGCGCCGCAGCCGCGGCAGGAGTAGACGCCCTCGGTCTTGGTGTCGGTGTACTCACCGCGGAAGGCCGGTTCGGTGCCCGCCAGGCGGAGCACCTGGTATTCGGACGGGGACAGCTCGGCCTGCCACTGCTCGTCCGTCTTCTGGACCTCGTACGCCATGACGTTCCCGCTCCCTCAGCTCGACAGGCGGGCGAGGATCTGGGGTCCCAGGTCCGTGACGTCGCCCGCGCCCATGGTGAGAACGAGATCACCGGGCTTGGCCATTCCCGCGATCACGTCGGCCACGGCCTCCTTGGCGTGCTCGGCGGTGACGTCGGCGCCGGCGGAACGGGCCGCGGCGATGATGATCTCGCTGGTGATCCCGGGGATCGGGTCCTCGCGGGCCGGGTAGATGTCGAGGACCACGGAGGCGTCGGCCAGCGCGAGGGCGGCGCCCATCTGAACGCCGAGCTCCTGGGTGCGGGAGAAGAGGTGGGGCTGGAAGACGACCAGGATGCGGGAGTCCCCGGCGGCCCCGCGGATCGCCTCCAGGTCGGCGGTCATCTCGGTGGGGTGGTGCGCGTAGGAGTCGATCACCTGGACGCCGGACGCCTCGCCCTTGAGCTGGAGGCGGCGCTTGACGCCGGTGTACTTGCCGAGGGCGGAGGCGAGGTTGTGCGCCGGGATGCCGAGGGCGACACCGGCGGCGAGGGCGGCCACGGCGTTGTGCGCGTAGTGGCGGCCGGGCACGGAGACGCTGAAGGTGAGCATCCGCCCCTGGAGCACGACGGTGACCTCGCTGGTCAGACCGCGCGGGGTGATCTTGGTGATCCGGACGTCGGCGCCGTCCTCCTCGCCGTACGTGACGACGTTCAGGCCCTGGGTCCCCGCGACCCGGCGGGCGATCTCGGCGGCGCCGTCCTGGCCGTGCGCGACGACGAGGGTGCCACCGGGGACGATCTTGGCGACGAAGGTCTCGAAGGACTCGTAGATCTCCTCCATCGACGCGTAGTTCGCGTGGTGGTCGAGCTCCGCGTTGAGGATGATCGCGACCTCGGGCGCGTACTTGTGGAAGCTGCGGTCGCTTTCATCCGCCTCCGCCACGAAGATCTCGCCCTCGCCGTGGTGGGCGTTGGAGCCGGGGGCGTCCAGGTCGCCGCCGATGGCGTACGAGGGGTCGAGGCCCAGGGCCGAGAGGGAGACCGCCAGCATCGAGGTGGTGGTGGTCTTGCCGTGCGTACCGGCGACGGCGATCGGGCGCAGCCCGTCCATGAGCGAGGCGAGGGCGTCGGAGCGGTGCACCACGGGGATGCCCAGCTCGGCGGCGCGGGCCAGCTCGGGGTTGTCGGCGCGGATCGCGCTGGAGACGACCACGCAGGTGGTGTCGTCCGCGAGGTGGCCGGCGGCGTGCCCGATGTGCACCGTGGCGCCGTGGGCGCGCAGCGCCTGGGCGGTCTCGGAGTCACGGGAGTCGCTGCCGGCCACCTGCGCACCGCGCTGCGCGAGGATCTTCGCGATGCCGGACATGCCGGCGCCGCCGATGCCGATGAAGTGGGGCCGTTCCATCGCGGTCGGCAGGCCGGGCTTCATTCAGGTCGCTCCAGGATCGAGGGTGCGGGGGGGCTGTGCCGCCCCAGCCTATTCGTTGTGGGCGAAGAGCTTGAGCACCGGAACCCCGACCTTGTGCCGCGCCCGGGAGGCCCAGTCGCGGTGGAAGAACTCCTCCACGAAGTGCGGGGCGGTCAGGACGATCACCTCGTCGGCGCCGGTTTCGTCGACGACGGCCTTGAGCTTGTCGAGGGGGTGGTCCTCGACGACCTGCCCGACCGCCTTGGCCCCTTTGTGCCGCAGGGCGGCCAGGGAGTGTTCGAGCGCCAGTGCGGCGGGGCCGCGGGCGGCGTCGCCCTCGGGCTCGTCGGACTCGTGGAGGGCTTCGGGGAGCTCGCCGAGCGCGACGTCGTCGATGGCGCGGAGCAGTCGGTCCTGGTCGCCCCTGGGTTGCATCAGGACGACGAAGGAAACCTGGTCGTCTCCGTGCAGGGTGGTGACGAAGTCCACGTCCACCGTGGTCAGCGGCTGCTCGATCATCAATACGCTCGTGAACACGGACGCCCTCTCCTTCGTTCGCGGGGGCCGGTCGGCCGGCCCCTGCGGAAACCATCCTGCCCCGCTGTCACGCGGAGCGTTGCGCAGATATATGTGCCCAGGTATGTGCCCAGAGGAAGCGAAGCGGAACGCTAAATTCCGCTTCTTGTTCAGATCCGACGGTAGCTCGTGAAGAGGAACCCGGCCTCTTCCAGTACGCAGGCCGCCGCGAGCCGGTGCGGAACGGTGACGGAAGGCCCGCCGGCGATCCGCTGGGCGTCGCCGGCGGTGAGCGTCGGGGAGATCGTCAGGCACAGCTCGTCCAGTGCGTCGGCGGCCACGAACTGGCCCAGCAGCCGGGGCCCGCCCTCGGTCAGCTGGCGGCACAGACCGCGCGCGGCCAGCTCGCGCACGGCCCGGGCCGGGTCCGCGCCCGCCCCCTCCCCCGCCACCACGACCTGGGCCCCGGCGGCGGTGGCGGCCGCCACCCGGTCGGCCGGAGCGGCGGCGCCCGTGACCACCAGGGTGGGCACGAGGGGCGACGTGAACAGCGGCAGCCCGAAGTCCAGGTCCAGGCTCGCCGTGACGACGGCGATGGCGGGGGCCGGGCCCTGGCCGGCGGCCGCGCGGCGGGCCGCGAAGGCCTCCCGGGCACGGGCCGGGCGGTAACCCTCCTGGCGAACCGTTTCCGCACCCACGACCACCACATCGGCCAGGGCCCGCAGGGTGCCGAAGATCCTCATGTCGGTCTCGCCGGAGATCGGCTGCGAACGCCCGTCGTGCTGGGCGGCCCCGTCCAGGGTGGACACCATGTTGGCCCGCAGCCAGTGCGCGCCGGGGGCGAGCGCCGGGTAGGCGTACGCCTCCGCCAGTTCGTCCAGCGTCCACTCGCGGTCGGCCGGACCGGGCGGCGGGCCGGATGTCTGATCGGTCACAGGGAGCAGGCGTCGCATCGGTGCAGTCTGACACGCCGCGTAGAGTTAAGGGCTGTGTCAACTTCACTCTCGACCTCCGGTGCCGCCCCCTCCGGGCAGCCCCCGATAGCCGACGCGGGCCCGCTGGCCCTGTGCGCCCGCGAACCGCGCGTGGCCGCCGAACGGCTGGTGGCCGAGATGGTGCCGCCCCCGCGCTTCGACTCGGTGCGCTTCGACACCTACGACCCGGACCCGGCCCAGCCCAGCCAGACCGAGGCCGTCGCCGTGCTCAGCGGCTTCGCCGCCGGCCTGGGCGGCGCGCACGCCAGCGGCTCCGGCAAGCGGCGCTGGTTCGCGAAGAAGCCCGCCGCGCCGGCCGCCGGTCCGCGCGGGGTCTACCTCGACGGCGGCTACGGCGTCGGCAAGACCCACCTGCTGGCCTCCCTGTGGCACGCCACGCCCGCCGAGCCGGCGCTCAAGGCGTTCGGCACCTTCGTGGAGCTGACCAACCTGGTCGGTGCGCTGGGCTTCCAGCAGACCGTGAAGACGCTGGGCGGCCACCGGCTGCTGTGCATCGACGAGTTCGAGCTCGACGACCCGGGCGACACCGTGCTCGTCTCCTCCCTGCTCAGCCGGCTCGTCGAGCAGGGCGTGGCGCTGGCCGCCACCTCCAACACGCTGCCCGGCAAGCTCGGCGAGGGGCGCTTCGCCGCCGCGGACTTCCTGCGGGAGATCCAGGGGCTGTCCGCGCACTTCCGGCCGCTGCGCATCGACGGCCAGGACTACCGCCACCGCGGCCTGCCCGAGGCCCCGGCGCCGTTCACCGACGAACAGGTCGCGAAGGCCGCGTACGGGACCCCGGGCGCGAGCCTCGACGACTTCCCGAACCTCCTGGAGCACCTGGCGAAGGTCCACCCGAGCCGGTACGGGGCGCTCACCGACGGCATAGCGGCCGTCTGCCTCACCGACGTCGTCCCGGTCCCCGACCAGTCCACCGCCCTGCGCCTGGTGGTCCTCGCCGACCGGCTGTACGACCGCGAAGTGCCGGTCCTGGCCTCCGGGGTCCCCTTCGACCGGCTGTTCAGTGAAGAAATGCTCAACGGGGGATATCGGAAGAAGTACTTCCGAGCCATATCGCGGCTCACCGCGCTCGCCCGCGACGCGAAACCCCTGGTGTCGCAGTAGGTTTGGCACGGCCGGGCGCTTCTGCGACCCGGCCGTTACCACTTCTGCGAAGGGATCCACCATGGCCACCACGCGCACGTCCCACACCGTCTGGGAGGGCAACCTCCTCAAGGGTGCCGGAACCGTCTCCCTCGACTCCTCGGGGCAGGGCTCCTTCGAGGTCTCCTGGCCCTCGCGCGCCGAGGCCGCGAACGGCAAGACCAGCCCCGAAGAGCTGATCGCCGCCGCGCACTCCAGCTGCTACTCAATGGCCCTCTCGCACGGCCTCGACGGTGCCGGTACGCCTCCCACCCGGGTGGAGACCAAGGCCGACGTGACCTTCCAGCCCGGCGAGGGCATCACCGGCATCCACCTGACCGTGCGCGCCGAGGTCCCCGGCCTGGACGCCGAGGCGTTCGCCGCGGCGGCCGAGGACGCGAAGAAGAACTGCCCCGTCAGCCAGGCGCTGACCGGCACGACGATCACCCTGAGCGCCGAGCTCGTCTGATCCGCACCCGCGAGGCCCTCACGCACACCGCGCGGGGGCCCTGCGGTGCGGGTGGCCCCGCTCCCGCCCTCCGCCACGTCGCGACCGCGCCCGGTGTGCCGGAAGATCGTACGGGGACGACGGATCGAGCCGAGGTGGGTGGCGGTGGCCGGCAAGGGCAAGCGCGGGAAGAACGAGAAGACCGAGAAGCACGGGAAGAAGCGCGTCGAGGCCGAGGCGGCCCCGCGGGGCAAGGCGGGCAAGGCGGGCAAGGCGGGCAAGGGCGGTGAGCCCGGCCGGGGCGGGCGGGACGCCCCCCTGGCGCCGGTGCTGCGCGTACCGCCCGGCGAGCGGGTCGACCTCGCCGCCCTCGACCCGGCCGGCATCCCGGCCGGCCCCGCCGACAAGGCGGCCGGGGCCGCGGCCACCGCGGCGATGGCCGAGCGGCTGGCCTCGCTCCAGGAGCGGCTGTACGCGGCCAGCACGGCCGGGGACCGGCGCCGGCTCCTGCTCGTGCTCCAGGGCATGGACACCAGCGGCAAGGGCGGCACCGTCAAGCACGTGATCAACCGGTTCAACCCTTCGGGCTGCCGGATCCAGGCCTTCAAGGCGCCCACTCCCGAGGAGCAGAACCACCCCTTCCTCTGGCGGATCGTCAAGGCGCTCCCCCGGCCCGGCGAGATCGGCATCTTCGACCGCTCGCACTACGAGGACGTCCTCATCGCCCGGGTCCGCGAGCTGGTGCCGCGCAGTCAGCTCGGCCGCCGCTACGCCCAGATCAACCGGTTCGAGAGGTCCCTGGCGGACGAGGGCGTCACGATCGTCAAGGTCTTCCTCCACATCGGCTACGAGGAGCAGCGCGAGCGGCTCCTGGAGCGGCTCGACAACCCGGACAAGCACTGGAAGTTCAGTCCGGGGGACATCACCGAGCGCGGCGCGTGGCCCGCCTACCAGGAGGCCTACGAGCTGGCGCTGGAGCGCTGCTCCACCGGGCCGGCGCCTTGGTACGTGGTCCCCGCCAACCGCAAGTGGTACCGGAACTGGGCCGTCGGCAAGCTGCTCCTGGAGCATCTGGAGGAGATGGCTCCGGCCTATCCGCCGGCCGATTTCGACGTCCAGGAGTGCCGTGAACGTCTGATTGCCACATAGTCATATATTTTGCGTACGTGATCCTTTCTGTACGCAACGTAGCGGCCCTGGCCGCGCTCGGTGCCGTCCTCGTGGGATGCGGGGGCGGCTCCGGCGCTCCACAGGGCGGCGGACGGGCCCGCATGGGCACCCCCGCGGCCTCCCCCTCTTCCGCCCCTTCCGCACCCGGATCCCCGGCCGCGTCGCCGCTGCCCGGTGCGCCGAACAAGGTGCCCGTCCTGGCCCCCGGCCCGAACGGCCTCACCCCGGTCTTCGAACGCACGCGCCAGCGGGCCGACAAGACGGTGGCCCTCACCTTCGACGCCGACATGACCTCGGACCAGGGCCCCCGGGCGGCCTCCGGGGAGCAGTTCGACAACCCCGCACTCATCGCCACCCTGCGCCGGCTCCGGGTCCCGTCCACGGTCTTCATGACGGGCCGCTGGGCGGAGGAGTACCCCGACCAGGCGAAGGCCATCGGCACCGATCCGAACTTCGAGATCGCGAACCACTCCTACAGCCACCACGCCTTCAAGTCGCCCTGCTACGGACTCCCCGCCCTCGACGGCGATGCCGCCCGGGCGGACGTGGAGCAGGCCTTCGCGGCGTTCAGGAAGGCGGGCGCGGTCAACACCGTGCCCTACTTCCGCTTCCCCGGCGGCTGCTACGACGACCAGGCGCTGCGGGCGCTGGCCCCCGCCAAGGTGACCGCCGTGCAGTGGGACGTGGTCAGCGGGGACGCCTTCGCCAAGGACCCCGTCCCGGTGGCGGAGGACGTCCTGAAGGGGGTCAAGCCCGGCTCGGTGGTGGTCATGCACTGCACCCGCAGCGCGGCCCCGGTCACCGAGGAGGCGATCTTGAAGATCGTCCCCGAGCTGCGCAAGCGCGGCTACCGCTTCGTCAAGGTGTCCGAGCTGATGGGGAAGTAGCGGCGGAAACGTTTCAGCCGGAGCAGGCGTTGCGCTGCGCGTCCTGCCATTCGCAGACCGGGCACAGCACCGCGCCGGGGGTCGCCACCCCGTACTCGGTGGGCTCGCCGCACTCCACGCAGTCGGCGTAGGGCGGTCCGGGCACCCGCCCGGCGGGCGCGGCCGGCGCGGGGCAGTACGACGGGGACTCCTGCGGCTCGTCCATGCCCACGAGCCTACCCGGCCCGTCCCCACCGGGCCGGGGCCCCGGGGCCCCGGGCCCCGGAGCGGCGGCCCACGGCGGTGGGGTTCAGTGCGCGGCCGCCGCTTCCGTGACCTCGCTGGGCCGGACGATGACGAAGCCCTCACCGCTCAGCTTGAGCTGGACGGCCTCGCCGGAGCCGCCGCGGATCATCGAGCCGACCGACTGGGAGCGGTGCAGCCCGGTCTCCAGCGCGGCGCTCCAGCCGACCACCGCGTCCGTGTCCACGTACACCGGTGCCTGCGCGGTGACGGGGATGATGATCGGGTTGCCGTCGCAGACGACGGCGAGCTTGCCGGTGCCGGTGAAGAGGCTGTTGAAGAGGCCACCGCCGGTCATCCCGGCGCCCTTCACCATCCTGATCTCGTAGGACAGGGTCGGGTCGAAGCACAGGACGTTGCGCCCGTTGATGGTCAGGGCGTCGCCCGGCTCGAAGTCGACGATGAAGCAGTTGCCCGCCTGGTGGGCGAACCAGGCCTCGCCCTGGCCCCGTACGGACATCAGCGCGAGCCCCTCGCCGGTGACGGCCCGCTTGAGCATGCCGCCTATGCCCTGGCCCTTGCGCTCGAACTGGAGGTTGCCGCGGAAGGCGACCATCGCGCCTTGGCGGGCCAGCATTTCCCCGTTGACGGTGTACTTGACGGACTTGGCGTTCTGGAGGGTCATGCCCGGCGCGGATGACGGCTTGGCCAGGTTCTCGGACGCGAAAAGCTCACTCTGCATGGCCCCGATCCTCACCCGGAGCGCGTACCCGGGACATCATCCTCAAGGCGGAGGCTGGCATCCTTGGCCGGATGAGCACCGAGGACACGACCGACACCCCCGCCGTACCCGCCGTCGGCGCGGACAGCCCCTTCCGGGAGGGGCACGCACCGCGCGACGAGGCTCCGCAGTTCGTGCTGCCGCTGGTCGTGCGCATCGAGAAGACGGACCCGCCGGCCCGGACCGACGCCCTGGAGACGGCGGCCCGCGCGGTACTGGCGCTGCTGACGGACGAGCGCTCGGAGGGCGACGGCGAATGGGCCGGGGCCGTGCGCGACTGGCAGGACGCCCGGATCCGCAAGGTCGTCAGGCGGGCCCGCGGGGCGGAGTGGCGCAAGGCGGAGACCCTGCCGGGGATCACGGTGCGCGGCGAGCGGGCGGAGGTGCGGGTCTTCCCGCCGGTGCCGCTCGACGGCTGGCCCAAGGAGCTGGCGAAGCTCCAGGTGTCGGGCACCGATCTGGACGACCCGCAGCCGCCGGCGGCCGTGGCGGGGCCCGGGACGCCCGTGCTGTGGCTGAACCCGGACCTGGACATGTCGGCGGGCAAGGCGATGGCCCAGGCCGGGCACGCGGCGCAGCTGGCCTGGTGGGAGCTGGACCGGGCGGAGCGCGCGCAATGGCGGGAGGCCGGGTTCCGGCTGTCGGTGCGCACCGCGCCGCGCGAGCGGTGGCAGGAGCTCGGCGGGAGCGGGCTGCCGGTGGTGCGGGACGCGGGGTTCACGGAGATCGCGCCCGGTTCCTGCACGGTCGTCTCGGACCACCCCGCACTGCGGGCCCGGCTCTGAGGGGCGGGCTCTGAGGGGCGGGTCCGGGCGGGAACCTCAAATGTTGCTCTGAACGTCTCCTCCTCGCGGTTGACCCGGTGGCGCCGGGGCCATCACATCGGCATACGGGCCGATGCGCACGCACGCGGCCCGCGGCGAGGACCGGCGGGGGCCGGTGAAGGGGGGCGAGGGGACATGAAGCCCATGGCACGCCTGGGGGTGGGCATCGGCTGGCGGCCGGAGATCGCGGACGCCGTCGAGCGACTGGAGCGCCTGGACTGGGTCGAGGTGGTCGCGGAGAACGTCTGCCCCGGGCACCTGCCGGCGTCCCTGGTGCGGCTGCGCGAGCGCGGGGTGCGGGTCGTCCCGCACGGCGTCTCGCTGGGCCTCGGCGGCGCGGACCGCCCCGATCCGCAGAAGCTCGCCGCGCTCGGAGAGCGGGCGGTGGCGCTGGAGGCGCCGCTGGTCACCGAGCACATCGCCTTCGTCCGCACCTCCTCGCCCGCCCTGGAGGCCGGTCACCTGCTGCCGGTGCCCCGGACCCGGGACGCGCTGGACGTCCTGTGCGAGAACGTGCGGATCGCGCAGGACGCGCTGCCGGTGCCGCTGGCCCTGGAGAACATCGCCGCGCTGGTGTCCTGGCCCGGCGAGGAGCTGACGGAGGCCCGGTTCCTGACCGAGCTGGTGGAGCGGACGGGCGTACGGCTGCTCATCGACGTGGCCAACCTGCACACGAACCGGGTGAACCGGGGCGAGGACCCGGTGGCGGTGCTGGAGGCCATCCCGCTGGAGGCCCTCGCGTACGTGCACGTGGCCGGGGGCGTGGAGCGCGACGGCGTCTGGCACGACACGCACGCGCACCCGGTGCCGCCCGTCGTGCTCGACGTGCTGGCGGCGCTCCGGGAACGGGTGGACCCGCCCGGCGTGCTGCTGGAACGGGACGACGACTTCCCGGCGGAGGCCGAACTGGCGGACGAACTGGCCCGGATCCGCTCCGTGGTGACGGGCCGGGGCGCGGGCCCCGCCACCACGGAGGGGGCCGGCGGGGACCCGGCCCCGCCCGGCGGTCCGCGGCCCGACGGGCAGGGGCCCGGGCTCGACGCGGCCCGGACCCGGCTCGGGCTCGGGCAGGCGGCCCTGCTGTCGGCGCTGGTCGCCGGAACGCCCGTGCCGGAGGGGTTCGACCGGCAGCGGATCCGCGTCCAGTCCCGGGCCCTGGCCGCCAAGCGCGCCTCCGTGGTCGCCAAGGTGGCGCCCGAGCTGCCGGAGATCCTGGGCGGGCCCGACGCCTACCGCGCCGCCTTCCTCGGCTACGCCCGCCGCCGCCCCATGACGTCCGGCTACCGCCGCGACGCCCTGGACTTCGCGGAGCACCTGCTCATCCAGGACCTGCCCGCCGACCCCGGCGCCCGGCGCCGGCTCACCGCCTGGTGGCAGGACCGGGCGGGGGTCAGGCCGCCGGGCCGGATCGTGCGCTGGGCCCGTGCCCTGGCCGGGAGGGCGGCGTGAACCTGCTCGCGGTGGCCGTCTGGGCCGCCGTCCTGTGCTCCGGCGGCCTGCTGGTGGGCGCCCTGCTGCGGTCCCGGCCCCGGGCGTCCGGGACCGCGCCCGAGCTGCACGACCTGTCGGAGGCGGCGTTCCTGGCGGGCGGGCCCGGCGCGGTCGTCGACGCGGCGCTGGCATCGCTGTTCGGCGACGGCCGGCTGGTCGGCGGCGGCCCGGGCCTGGTCGCCGCGCGGCCCGGGGCGCGCGGCGCGGACCCCGCCGAGCGGGCCGTGCTCCAGGCGCTGCGGCAGGCGCCGTCCGGATGGCTCTACCAGGTGCGCTACGCCGCCATGCTCGATCCGGCCGTCCAGGAGACGGGGGACGCCCTCGCCGCGCGCGGCCTGGTCCGCCCGCCCGGCTCGGGGCGCCGGCTGCGGCGCTGGGGCCTGCTCCAGGCGGCGGTGTGCGGGCTGCTGGTACCGCTGTCGCTGCCGCTGACCTTCATCGCCTGGTCCCTGCGGCCGGGCCCCCAGGTCCCCTTCATCATCAAGGTGCTCCCGGCACTGCTCGGCGGCATCGTGCTCGGCTGCGCCTGCGCGAAGCGGGCCGTGCGGCGGATCACCCCGGCCGGGCGGGCGGCGCTGACCGCGGCCCGGGCCCGGTACGCGGCCGATCCGGCCGAACACGTACGGACGGCCCTGTTCGGGCTGCGCGGTCTGCGGGACCCCCACCTGCGCGAGCAGCTGGTGCCCGCCGCGCGGAGCACCCGGCTGGCCGCCGCACAGGCGCGCGGCCGTACGGGCGGCCGTACCGGTGGCCGATCGGGCCCGCCGCACTCCTCGCACACCTCGTCGGGGACGGCCGCCGAGGTCCTGCCCCTGGTGTGGTGCGCGGGGAGCGACGGCGGGGGTTCCGCCGGATCCTCGGGCTGCGGGGGTTCCTCCGGATCCGGATGCGGCGGCAGTGGCTCCGGCTGTTCCGGCGGCGGGTCCGGGTGCGGGAGCGGCAGTTCGAGCTGCGGCAGCGGCGGTTCCAGCTGCGGCAGCAGCAGTTCGAGCTGTGGGAGCAGTGGTTCCAGCTGCGGCAGCAGTTCCTGACCGCGGCCGTACGGCAACCGGGGGGACCCGGCGCGACACCGGGCGGCGGGCCTGTACAGCGCACCGCATCTGACATCTCATCAGATCGGACGATGAGATGAAGGGGACGCCATGCGCAGCACGCCGACGGGGCTGGTACGTCACGGGGCCGCCGCGGCCGCCCTCGCCGTGGCCCTGCCCCTGGCGGTCTGCGCCCCGGCCCGCGCGGCCACCGCGCCCGGGGACGCGCGCACCGCCGCCGAGGACGCCGGGGCCGAGCTCGTCGCCCGCCGCGCCGCCGCCGCCCGGCTGCGCTTCGGGCCCTGCCCCGCCGTCGAGGAGCTGCCCCGGCCGGTGGAGTGCGCCGCGTTGTCCGTGCCGCTGGACTACGCGCTGCCCGGGGGCCCCCGGATCTCCCTCACCGTCAGCCGGGTGCCGGCGACGGGCCGCGGGGACGCCGCCCGGCAGGGCGCCCTGGTCTACAACCCGGGCGGACCCGGCGCGTCGGGGATGTTCTTCCCCCTGCTCGGCGGCCGGCCCGCCTGGAGCCGGATCGCCGCCGCCTACGACCTCGTCGGCTACGCCCCGCGCGGCGTCGGCCGCTCGGCCCCGCTCACCTGCCAGGACCCCGGGGAGCTGCCGCACGGCCCGACCCAGGTCCCGGCCGCACCCTCGGCCGCCTACAAGCGCGAGCGGCTCGACGCCGCCCGGGCGTACGCGCGGGGCTGCGCGCGCCGTGCCGGGGCGGCGCTGCGGCAGTACACGACCCTGAACAACGTGCGCGACCTGCACGTGCTGCGCGCCGCGCTCGGCGAGCGGCGGCTGAGCTTCTTCGGGGCCTCGTACGGCACCTATCTGGGGGCGGTCTACGCCTCGCGCCACCCGGGACAGGTGCGCCGCATGGTCTTCGACTCGGCCGTCGATCCCGACCCGCGCCGCATCTGGTACCTCGACAACCTCGGCCAGGCGGAGGGCTTCGAGCGCCGCTGGTCCGACTTCCGCGCCTGGGCGGCCCGGCACGACGCGGTGTACGGGCTCGGCGCCACCCCCGAGGCCGTCCGGGCGAGTTACGAGCGGGTCCGCGCGGCGGTGGAGCGGGCTCCGGCGGGCGGGCTCGTGGGGACGGGCGAACTGCACGCGGCGTACCTCCAGACCGCCTACTACGACGACGTCTGGCCGCAGCGGGCGGCGGCCCTCACCGCCTTCCTGCGCGGCGACCCGGCCCCGCTCACGCGGCAGGCGGCGCGCGATCCCGGGCGGGCGGCGGAGGCGGCGAACGCGACGGCCGTCTACACCGCGGTGCTGTGCAACGACGCCCCGTGGCCCGCCGACTGGGAGACCTGGGACCGCGACAACTCCGAGCTGGCCCGCCGCGCGCCCTTCGAGACCTGGGCGAACGCCTTCCTGAACCTGCCCTGCGCCTCCTGGCCGGTGTCCGGCCGGCAGCGTCCGGCCGAGGTCGGGGCGGCGGGGCCCCAGCCGCTGCCGCCGACGCTGATCGTCGCGGCGCAGCGGGACGGGGCGACGCCCTACGCCGGCGCGCTGGAGCTGCAACGGCGGCTCGGCGCGCGGGCCGCGCTGGTGACCGAGGTGGGGGCGGGCGCCCACGGGGTGGCCGGCGGACGCAACGCGTGCGTGGACCGGCAGGTGGAGCGGTACCTGCTCACGGGGGCCACGGTGGGGTGGCGCACCACGTGTGCGCCGCATCCGGAGCCCGCACCGGTGTCGCTGGACGACCGGGCAGCAGGCGCTCCCAGGGCGCTGCTGCCGCCAGTCGTCTGAACTTCCGGGCGGGGTCTCCGGCTGCGTCGATTCGGGGGCAGGGCCTCCCGATCCCCGGAGGAGGTCAATCCTCCGGTCCTTCCCCCCAGGGGAGGTCTAGGCGAGCCCGTCCACCAGATCGGCGACGGACTTGCGGCGCCCGGTGTAGAAGGGCACCTCTTCGCGGACGTGCATGCGGGCCTCGGAGGCGCGCAGGTGACGCATGAGGTCGACGATGCGGTAGAGCTCGTCCGCCTCGAAGGCCAGCATCCACTCGTAGTCGCCCAGCGAGAAGGACGCGACGGTGTTGGCACGCACGTCCGGGTAGCCGCGGGCCATCATGCCGTGGTCCTTGAGCATGCGGCGGCGGTCCTCGTCGGGCAGCAGGTACCAGTCGTAGCTGCGCACGAAGGGGTAGACGCTGACGTAGTCGCGCGGCGTCTCGTCGGCCAGGAAGGCCGGGATGTGGGACTTGTTGAACTCCGCGGGGCGGTGCAGGGCCATGTTCGACCACACCGGCTCCAGCGCGCGGCCCAGCTTGGTGCGGCGGAAGAGGTTGTAGGCGCCCTGGAGCTCGTCCGAGGTCTCGGCGTGCCACCAGATCATGACGTCGGCGTCGGCGCGCAGGCCGGAGACGTCGTAGGTGCCGCGGACGGTGATGTCCTTGGCGGCCAGCTGGTCGAAGAGCTCCTGGACCTCGTCGGCGAAGCCGGCGCGGTTCTCGGGAAGAACGTCCTTCAGCTTGAAGACGGACCACAGGGTGTAGCGGATGACCTCGTTGAGGTCCTTCGCCTTCTTCCCCGCGTTGGGAATCTTCTCTGGTGCAGTCATGTGTCCATTGTCCCGTGTGCTGGTCAGTGGTCCGTGACAGGGGTGGCCATCGCGGCGGACACGGCTTCGACGGCCTTGTGGGCGCTCTCGACGCAGGCCGGTACGCCGACCCCGTCGTAGAGGGCTCCGCAGACGGCGAGGCCCGGCAGCCCGGCCACCGCGGCCCGGATCCGGGCGACGCGGGCGAGGTGGCCGACCGGGTACTGGGGCAGTCCGCGGTCCCAGCGGGTGACGGCCGAGGCCACCGGCCGGGCGGTGAGGCCGACGGCTTCGCCGAGGTCCGCGAGGGAGACGTCGACGAGTTCGCCGTCCTCGCGTTCGAGGTCGCCCTCGTCGCCGTGCCGGCCGACGGAGGTGCGCAGCAGGAAGAGTCCGGGATCGGCCCCGGACCAGGCCCACTTGTTGCTGGAGAAGGTGGAGGCCTTGATCGTGCGGCCGTCGACGGGCGGTACGAGGAACCCGCTGGCGCCGCCGTCGGCGAGCGCGCCGGGCAGTTCGGAGCGCCGGAAGGCCAGGGTGACCAGGGCCATGGAGGCGTACTCGGTCTCGCGCAGCGCGGTGGCGGCGGCCGGGGCGAGGGGGGCGAGCAGCCGGGCGGCCGGGCCGGCCGGGGTGGCGAGGACCACGGCGTCGGCGTCGAGGGTCTCCTCGCCGGCGGTGATCCGCCAGCCCGCGGGCGTACGGCCGATGCCGCTCACCGGGGTCCCGGTGCGGATCCGCGCGCCCGCGGCCCGGCAGGCGTCGGCGACGGCGAGCGGCAGCCGCCCGACGCCGCCGGCGATCCCGGCGAAGACGGCGCCGGTGGCGGCCGCGCCGGTGAGCGTGGTCCGTGCGGCGGCGGCGCGGCCCGCGGCCCCGCCCTGCAGGGAGCGGACGCTCTCGGTGAGCGTGGGGTGGGTGCGGATGGCGGCGAACAGGGCGGGGACCGCGGCGCGCATCGAGATGCGGTAGGCGTCCCCGGCGTAGACCCCGCCGAGCAGCGGTTCCACGAGCCGGTCCACGACCTCGCGGCCCATCCGGGCGGCGACGTACTCGCCGACGGCGACGTCGTCGCCGACCTCGGTGGGCGCCAGCACGGTGTCGGCGTCGATCCGGGCGAGGCCCTCGGCGGACAGGACACCGGAGGCGGCGAGCGGGGCGGTGTCGCCGGGCACGCCCATGACGTGGCCGCGCGGCATGGGCCGCATCGCGCCCCGGGTCCACAGGTGGGCGGTGGCGGTCGCGGGGGGCTGGAGGGCGTCGCCGAGGCCCACGGCCCGGGCGAGGGCGACGGCTTCGGGGCGGCGGGCGAGCAGCGACTCGGCGCCGAGGTCGACGGGCAGGCCCGCGAGCTCGCCCGCGTACAGCTTGCCGCCGAGGCGCTCGGAGGCCTCCAGCAGGGTGACGCGGAAGCCGTCGGCGAGGAGCCGGTGGGCGGCCGCGAGGCCGGCGATCCCGCCGCCCACGACGACGACGTGGCGGGCGGGGCCCGGCCGTTCCGTACGTGTGTCCGCATCGAGCATGGACACATCGTCTCAGACCGCTCGGCGAGGCCGGACCGTGACCGCATCGGGACCGCCCCGGGACCGTTTGTGCGAAACCCGCGGCCCGGCCGCGTACGTCGAAGCGTGGACACCAGCCGATCCCACGGGGGTACTGACGATGCGCACGTTCCACGCGAGACACCGTTCGGCCGCGGCGCTGGCCGGGCTGTCCCTGGCCGCCGCCCTGGCCCTCACCGGCTGCGGCTCCGACGGTCAGGCCTCCTCCGGCAGGGCGGCGGCCGGGCCGCGCCAGGACGCGGCGGGCGCCCCGGCGGAGGCGGCCGGGCCGGGGGCGGCGGCGCCCCCGGCGGCGGACGCGAAGGGTGCGCCGCAGGCTCCGGCCGCGGTCCGCCCGCACGTGATCCGCACCGGGTCGCTGGCCGTGGAGACGGCCGAGCCGCAGAAGACCCTCGCGGCGGCCCGTACGGCGGCCGAGGGCGCGGGCGGTTACGTGGGCGGCGAGTCCACCGAGCGCGGCACGGACGGCCGGATGACCTCGACGCTGACGCTGCGGGTGCCGGGCGAGCGCTTCGACGCGGTGATCGCGGCCCTGGAGGGCGGCGGGAAGCTGCTGCGGCGCAAGGTCGAGGCGCAGGACGTCACCGAGAAGGTCGCGGACGTCGACAGCCGGGTGAGGTCGCAGCAGGCCAGCGTGGCCCGGGTGCGGGAGATGATGGAGAAGGCCTCGGCGCTCGGTGACGTGGTCATGCTGGAGGGCGAGCTGAGCCGGCGCCAGTCGGACCTGGAGTCGCTGCTGGCCCAGCAGAACGCCCTGAAGGACCAGACGTCGATGGGCACGATCACCCTGTCGGTCGCGGAGCCGGCGCCGCCGCGCGTGACGCGGGACGACGAGGACGGGGGCCCCTCCTTCGGTGACGCGCTGCGCGCCGGCTGGTCGGTGTTCACCACCCTGGTGCGGTACCTGGCGCTGGCCGTCGCCGTGGTGCTGCCGTTCGCGCTGGCGGCGGCCCTGGTCCTGCTCGGCTTCCGCGGGTACCGCAGGCTGCGCCCGGCCCGCCCGAAGGCGGGACCGGCCGTCGTCCCGGCGCCCCGCGAGGCGCCCGCCGCGGACACCGGGGCCCCGGCCGGGGCCGATCCGGCGCAGTGAACGCGGATCCGCCCGTAGCGTGGTCCCCGCAGAGCGGGAACGACGCGGCGGAACGGAACGGGGCGGGCGGATGGCGACGGAGCGACTGGTGGTGGTCGGCGGTGACGCGGCGGGGATGTCCGCGGCGTCACAGGCCCGCAGGCTCAAGGGTCCGGCGGAGCTGGAGGTCATCGCCTTCGAGCGCGGGCACTTCACCTCGTACTCCGCGTGCGGGATCCCGTACTGGGTCGGCGGGCAGGTGGCCGGGCGGGACGAGCTGATCGCGCGGACCCCCGAGGAGCACCGGGCCCGGGACATCGACCTGCGCACCCGCACCGAGGTCGTGGAGCTGGACCCGGCCGGGCGCCGGGTGCGCGCGCGGGACCTGGAGAGCGGCGCCGAGTCCTGGACGGCGTACGACAAGCTGGTGCTGGCGACCGGGGCCCGGCCGGTGCGCCCGCGCCTGCCGGGCATCGGCGCGCACGGGGTGCACGGGGTGCAGACGCTGGACGACGGGCAGCGCCTGATGGACTCCCTGGACCGTGCGCCGGGCCGCCGGGCGGTGGTCGTCGGCGCGGGCTACATCGGGGTGGAGATGGCGGAGGCGCTGGTGCGGCGGGGCTACGAGGTCACCGTCCTGCACCGGGGCGAGCAGCCGATGGCCACGCTGGACCCGGACATGGGCGGCCTGGTGCACACCGCGATGAACGCCATGGGCATCGTCACGGTCTCCCGCGCCGAGGTGACGGAGGTCCGCACCGACGGGGAGGGCCGGGCGGTGGCGGTGGCCACGGCGGCGGGGCAGGAGTATCCGGCCGACGTGGTGGTGCTGGGCATGGGCGTGGAGCCGCGCACCGCCCTGGCCCGCGCGGCGGGGCTCCCGCTGGGCCCCTCGGGCGGTCTGCTGACCGACCTGTCGATGCGGGTGCGCGGCCACGAGGACATCTGGGCCGGCGGCGACTGCGTGGAGGTCCTGGACCTGGTGGCGGGCCGCACCCGGCACATCCCGCTCGGCACGCACGCCAACAAGCACGGCCAGGTGATCGGCTCGAACGCGGCGGGCGGCTACGCGACCTTCCCCGGGGTGGTCGGCACGGCCGTCAGCAAGGTCTGCGACCTGGAGATCGCCCGTACGGGCCTGCGCGAGCGCGACGCGCGGGAGGCGGGCCTGCGGTTCGTGACCTCCACGATCCGCTCGACGAACACGGCGGGCTACTACCCGGGGGCCGCCGAGATGACGGTGAAGATGCTGGCGGAACGCCGTACGGGCCGTCTGCTCGGGGTCCAGATCGTCGGTGGCGCGGGCGCGGCGAAGCGCGTGGACGTCGCGGCCGTCGCCCTCACGGCGGGCATGACGGTCGAGCAGGTCGTCTCCCTGGACCTGGGCTACGCCCCGCCGTTCTCCCCGGTCTGGGACCCGGTCCTGGTGGCGGCCCGCAAAGCGGTCTCCGCGGTCCGCGCGGCGGGGGTCTGAGCCACCCCCGCCGCGACGGGACGGCTCAGACCGCCGTCTTGGCGTGGACGTAGTCCACCAGGCGGGTCAGGGCGTCGGGGTCGGTCGTGGGCAGGACGCCGTGGCCGAGGTTGAAGACGTGGCCCTCCAGCCCGGCGGCGGCGGCCAGGACCTCGTCGGCCTTGGCCTCGACGGCCTCGGTGGTGGAGAAGAGGACCGCGGGGTCCAGGTTGCCCTGGAGCGCCTTGCCGGGGCCGACGCGGCGGACCGCGTCGTCGAGCGCGACCCGGTAGTCGACGCCCACGACGTCGGCGCCGGCCTCGCCCATCAGGCCCAGGAGCTCGCCGGTGCCCACGCCGAAGTGGATGCGCGGCACCCCGTAGGAGGCGATGGACTCCAGCACCTTCGCCGAGGCCGGCATCACCGAGCGGGTGTAGTCGGCCGGGGCGAGCGCGCCGACCCAGGAGTCGAAGAGCTGCACGGCGGAGGCGCCGGCCTCGATCTGGACCTTGAGGAAGGCGGAGGTGATCTCCGCGAGGCGGTCCAGCAGGTCGGCCCAGAGCTGCGGGTC
Organism: Streptomyces sp. NPDC048507; assembly: GCF_043199995.1. Lineage (NCBI taxonomy): Bacteria > Bacillati > Actinomycetota > Actinomycetes > Kitasatosporales > Streptomycetaceae > Streptomyces > Streptomyces sp. NPDC048507. The sequence goes on from NZ_JBICWZ010000015.1 coordinate 34,451, forward strand.
CCCGTACATCAGGGCCTTGGTGTGCTCGTGGTTCTTGGACGGGCCGCCCTCGACGAGGTAGCTCGCGAGGGTGAACGGTGCGCCCGCGAATCCGATCAACGGCGTGCCGCCCAGTTCACCCGTGAGCATGCCGATCGCCTCGGTGACGTAGGAGACGTCCTCCGGGGTGAGGTCGCGCAGCTGTGCGAGGTCCTCGCGGCGGCGGATGGGCGAGGCGACGACGGGGCCGACGCCCGGCTTGATGTCCAGGTCGATGCCGATGGCCTTGAGGGGGACCACGATGTCGGAGAAGAAGATCGCCGCGTCGACGCCGTGGCGGCGCACGGGCTGCAGGGTGATCTCGGTGACCAGGTCGGGGCGCATGCAGGACTCCAGCATGGCCGTGCCCTCGCGCACCTTGCGGTACTCCGGCAGTGAGCGGCCCGCCTGCCGCATGAACCACACGGGCGTGTGGGGGACCGGCTCGCGCCGGCACGCCTTCAGGAAGGCGGAATCGTACGTCTGACTCGGCTGGCCCGTGGGGCGGGTATTGGCGCTCACGCGGCAAATCTTCGCACGTATGAAGAAGTGCCCGGCCCGGTGCGGGTGTCCCTGCGCCGTACGGGCGCTCGTTCCGCCTAGTCTTCCCGGCATGGCTGCGGCTCAGGGACGATTTTCAGATGGCGCTGACGGTACGGACAGCGCGAAGGAGAGCTCCGTCCCGCTCCCGTTCCGCCGGGCGGTCGACGGCTTGAAGAAGGCGCGGCTGCGGTCCGGGATCGAGATCGACCCCACGAAGCCGCCACAGAGACTGGCTCCGTACGCGTACGCGCTGGAAGCGGCGGTCGTGGACGGGGAGGACGACCTGGCCGACGGCCGGCTGATCCTGCTCCACGATCCGGCCGGGCACGACGCCTGGCAGGGCACCTTCCGGCTGGTGACGCTGGTCCGGGCGGAGCTGGAACCGGAGATGGCCGCGGACCCGCTGCTGCCCGAGGTGTGCTGGTCCTGGCTGACCGGGGCGCTGGAGGCGCGCGGGCTGGCGTACGGGGAGGCGAGCGGGACCGTGACCATGGCGAGCTCGCACTACTTCGGCGGCCTGGCGGAGCGGCGTCCGGCCACCCAGATCGAGATCAGAGCCTCGTGGACGCCGCGGGAGGGCGTGGGCGGGGTGCCCGACACCTCCTCGCACCTCGCGGCCTGGTGCGAGCTGCTGTGCCAGATCGCGGGGCTGCCCCCGGTCGGGCCGACGGACACCGCCACGGGCGTGGTGTCCCTGCCCCAGCGGCGCGGACCGCACCACCCGTAGGCGCGGGGCCCCGCGGGGTCCCGCCACGGCGCACGGGGGAACGGGACGGGCCGGCAACGACCGGTCGGGCCCGCCCGGTTTGTCACGGCATGTCAGAACCGCGCCTCCGTTGCGGCCTTCTGATCGCCCATTGATCGATCGTGCGTCCGAATTGCCCGAATTGTTACTCACCAAATCGTGATCATTCCCTAAAGCCGGGCGGGTGACGTGCCGAAGGAGTCAGTGACCATCCGCACGGTTCGCACCGGCTTCCTTCCCCCAGCCGGCCCGTCCCGCCACTCCCCCAGGAGGCCTAGGTGTCCGTTCTCCTCGAGCAGCCCGCAAGCCTGGTCGCCTACCGCCCGAACAAGCCGACGGCCATGGTCGTCGTGGCCGACCCCCGCGTCCGCTCCACCGTGACCCGCCACCTGTGGGCCCTCGGGGTACGTGACGTGATCGAGGCGTCGTCCATCGCGGAGGCCCGCCCCCGCGTCGGCAGCCCGCGCGACATCTGCGTGGCCGACGTACACCTGCCCGACGGTTCCGGACTCACCCTGCTGTCCGAGACCCGCGCCGCCGGCTGGCCGAACGGCCTGGCCCTGTCCGCCGCCGACGACATCGGCGCCGTGCGCAACGCCCTCGCGGGCGGAGTGAAGGGTTACGTCGTCACCGGTACGCGCACCAACATCGGGCTCCCCACCCGGCCCGGCGCCGCCCCCATCGGTGCCGCCGCCGCCCGCATGCACCGCCGCCCCCCGGGTGCCCCGAGCCACCCGGGCGGCTACCGGGAGCTCTCCGGCCGCGAGGTCGAGGTCCTGCGCCTCGTCGCGGAGGGCCAGTCCAACAAGGCCATCGGCGTCTCGATGGGCCTGTCCGCCCTGACCGTCAAGTCCCACCTCGCCCGGATCGCCCGCAAGCTGGGCACCGGCGACCGGGCCGGGATGGTCGCCGTCGCCCTGCGCACCGGGATCATCCACTGACCTTGCCCGCAGGCCCCGGACACCGTTCCCGAACCCCCGGAGCCGCCCGCCCCTCCCCCTCGCGCCCGTCGCCGGAACGTTCCGGCGACGGGCGCGTCACATCCACGGATACCCTTGACCGGTGACCGACGCCCAAGAGACCGCAGCAGGCCTGCGCACCACCACCGGGGGCGGCCCCCCGGACGACGAGGTTTCGTCCGATGGGCTGCCTGTTCCGTTGCTAGAACCCCGTGAGGGAATCCCGCCGGTCGTGGCCGACGCGGAAGCGCTGGCCCGGGTCGTCGCGGCCTTCGCCGCGGGCACCGGACCGGTGGCCGTCGACGCCGAACGCGCCTCCGGATACCGCTACGGACAGCGCGCCTACCTGGTGCAGCTGCGCCGGGAAGGGGCCGGATCCGCGCTGATCGACCCGGTCGGCTGCCCGGACCTCTCCGCACTGGGAGAGGCCCTCTCCGGCACCGAGTGGATCCTGCACGCCGCCACCCAGGACCTGCCGTGCCTGCGCGAAATAGGCATGGCGCCCACCTCCCTCTTCGACACCGAGCTGGCCGGACGGCTGGCCGGGTTCCCCCGGGTCGGCCTCGGAGCGATGGTCGAGAGCGTGCTGGGCTACGTACTGGAGAAGGGGCACTCCGCCGTCGACTGGTCCACCCGGCCGCTGCCCGAGCCGTGGCTGCGCTACGCCGCGCTCGACGTGGAGCTGCTGGTGGACCTGCGCGACGCGCTGGAGAAGGAGCTCGACCGGCAGGGCAAGCTCGACTGGGCGCACCAGGAGTTCGACGCCATCGCCTCGGCCCCGCCCGCCCCGCCCCGCAAGGACCCGTGGCGCCGGACGTCCGGCATGCACAAGGTGCGCCGCCGCCGCCAGATGGCCGTCGTACGGGAGCTGTGGAAGTCCCGTGACCGGATCGCCCAGCGCCGGGACGTGTCCCCCGGGAAGGTGCTCGGCGACGCGGCGATCGTGGAGGCGGCCCTGGCTCTTCCCGCGAACGCGCACGCCCTGTCGGCCCTGCCCGGTTACGGGCAGCGCATGGGCCGGCGCCAGCTGGACCAGTGGATGGCGGCCGTGGACCGGGCGAGGGCGCTGCCCGAGAACGAGCTGCCGCAGCCGGGGGCGACCCCGTCCGGTCCGCCGCCGCCGCGTTCCTGGGCGGACAAGGACCCCGCGGCGGCCGCCCGGCTGTCGGCGGCGCGCAGCGCGGTCTCGGCGCTGGCGGAGGGGCTGAACCTGCCCCAGGAGAACCTGATCACCCCGGACACCGTGCGCCGGCTGTGCTGGGAGCCCCCGCAGCGGCTGGACGCGGACACGGTCGGCGAGGCCCTCGCCGGTTACGGCGCCCGCCCCTGGCAGGTCGAGCAGGTCACCGCCGCCCTGGTCACGGCCCTGGCCGCGACCGACTGACCTTCCCCCACGACAACGGCGAACAGCAGCGAACCCCCGGCCGGCGGCCGGGGGTTTTCTGTTACGTGGCCATGACACAGCAGCCCTTTTGAACATGCTCAACAGTCGCTAGGTTCTTGAGCATGTTCAAAAACATGCGCGACCACGGGCACGACAGCGGGCACGACGACGGGTACATGGACTGGGTCCGCGATTTCGAGGCCGCGCGGGAGCTCCGGGCGGCCCTCGGGGATCCCGACTGGGAGCGGGGCGCGCGGCTGCCCGCGGAGCTCGTCCGCAGCCTGCAGAAGTTCCAGGTCGGCGAGGACGGGGACGGCTCCGCGCTGATCGGCAAGGCGGACCGCGCGGGAGGGGCGACGTACGCGGCGGCGGTCAGGCTGTTCATCGCCGAGGAGCAGAACCACGCCCGGCTGCTGGCGCTGCTGCTCGGCGCGGGCGGCGCGGCGACCCTGCGGGGGCACTGGAGCGACGCCGCCTTCGTGTGGCTGCGCAGGCTGCTGGGGCTGCGGGTGGAGCTGCTGGTGCTGATGCTCGCCGAGGTCGTGGCCCTGCGGTACTACCGGGCGGTGCGCGACGGAGCGGCCGATCCCCTGGTGTCCCAGGTGGCGGGCCGGATCCTGGCGGACGAGGAGCGGCACGTGCCGTTCCACTGCCGTCGCCTGGCCGAGGGCCTGGCGCCGCTCCCCCGGGCCGCCCGCCGGGCCGTGACCGGTGGCTGGCGGCTCCTGCTGCTGGGGGCGGCCGTGGTGGTGGCCGCCGATCACGGCCCCGCCCTGCGGTCGCTGGGGGTGAGCCGGCGGGCCTTCGTCCGGGACACCGTGCGCTCCTCGGCGGCCATGGCCGGGGCGATGGCCGGGGCGGCGGCGCACGGCCGGGCCCCCATCGGCGGCCCGGTGCGCGGGCCGGCCGGAGTGTGACCTTCGCCGCTCCTCCCCGAGGGGGTGTCCACACCAGTTACTCGCAAGTAGCATGGCGGGGTGAGCGGGCGCTCAGCAATGGACGCCCCCGCGCGGCAGTGCACACCCGCACCTGGAGGAGAGCCAACGTGCCTCGTACCGTCAGGGACGTCGTCTTCGTCGACGGCGTCCGCACCCCGTTCGGCAAGGCGGGCCCGAAGGGCATCTACCACGAGACCCGCGCCGACGACCTCGTCGTGAAGGCGATCCGGGAGCTGCTGCGCCGCAACCCGGACCTGGACCCCGCGAAGATCGACGAGGTCGCCATCGCCGCGACCACCCAGATCGGCGACCAGGGCCTGACGCTGGGCCGTACGGCCGGCATCCTCGCGGGCCTCCCGCAGTCCGTGCCGGGCTACTCCATCGACCGCATGTGCGCCGGCGCGCTGACCGCCGTGACCGCCGTCGCGGGCGGTGTGGCCTTCGGCGCCTACGACGTCGCCCTCGCCGGCGGTGTCGAGCACATGGGCCGCCACCCCATGGGCGAGGGCGTGGACCCGAACCCGCGCTTCGTCTCCGAGAAGCTGGTCGACGAGTCCGCCCTGTTCATGGGCATGACCGCCGAGAACCTGCACGACCGGTACCCGACGATCACCAAGCTCCGCGCCGACGAGTACGCCGTGCGCTCGCAGGAGAAGGCCGCCAAGGCGTACGCCGACGGCAAGATCCAGGCCGACCTGGTCCCGATCTCGGTGCGCAACACCAACGAGGCGGCCGGCGAGACGGGCTGGGGCCTGGTCACCTCCGACGAGCCGATGCGCCCGGGCACCACGCTGGAGAACCTGGCCGGCCTGAAGACCCCGTTCCGCGTGCACGGCAACGTCACCGCGGGCAACGCCGCCGGTCTCAACGACGGTGCCACCGCCGCGATCATCGCCTCCGAGGACTTCGCCCGGGAGAACAACCTCCCGGTCAAGATGCGCCTCGTCGCGTACTCCTTCGCGGGCGTCGAGCCGGAGGTCATGGGCTACGGCCCGATCCCGGCCACCGAGAAGGCCCTGGCGCAGGCCGGCCTGACGATCGAGGACATCGGCCTCTTCGAGGTCAACGAGGCCTTCGCGGTCCAGGTCCTCGCGTTCCTGGAGCACTACGGCATCGCCGACGACGACGCCCGCGTGAACCAGTACGGCGGCGCCATCGCCTTCGGCCACCCGCTCGCCTCCTCCGGCGTGCGCCTGATGACGCAGCTGGCCCGTCAGTTCGAGGAGCAGCCGCACGTCCGCTACGGCCTGACCACCATGTGCGTCGGCTTCGGCATGGGCGCCACGGTCATCTGGGAGAACCCCAACTTCAACGCCGAGGGAGACTCCAAGTGAGCACCACCGCTGAGCTCCTGAAGGGCGCGGCCGAGCTGTTCCCGGACGAGGTCGTCACGCAGGCCCACGTCCGCCACCTGGACCTGCCGTTCGGCGCCGGGCGCTTCGCGCTCATCACGCTGGACAACGGCCTGGACCACACCAAGCCGACCACCTTCGGCCCGCAGTCCCTCGCCAACCTGAACGCGGCGATCGACCAGGTCGAGCAGGAGGCCCTCGCGGGCTCCGTCGTCGGCGCGGGCATCACCGGCAAGCCGTTCATCTTCGCGGTCGGCGCCGACCTCAAGGGCGTCGAGCTGCTGAAGGCCCACGACGAGGCGCTCGCCATCGGCAAGGGCGGTCACGACGTCTTCAAGCGGCTCTCCGCGCTGGCCGTCCCGACCTTCGCGTACTACAACGGCGCGGCGATGGGCGGCGGCGTCGAGGTCGGTCTGCACTGCACCTACCGCACCGTCTCCAAGGCCATCCCGGCCTTCTCGCTGCCCGAGGTCTTCCTCGGCCTGGTTCCGGGCTGGGGCGGCTGCGCCCTGCTGCCGAACCTGATCGGCGCCGAGCGCGCGGTCTCGGTCATCATCGAGAACTCGCTGAACCAGAACCGCCAGCTGAAGGGCAAGCAGGTCTTCGAGCTGGGCATCGCCGACGCCCTGTTCGAGGGTGCGGACTTCCTGGAGCAGTCGCTCCTGTGGACCGCGCGCGTCCTCACGGGCGAGACCGAGGTCGTGCGCGCCGAGGTCGAGCGCGGCGAGGCCTGGGACGCGGCCGTCGCCAAGGGCCGCGTCATCGCCGACTCCAAGGTGCACGGCGCCGCCCCGGCCGCGTACCGCGCGCTGGACATCATCGCCGCGGCCAAGGACGGCGACCTCCAGGCCGGTTTCGACGCCGAGGACCGGGCGCTGGCCGACCTCATCATGGGCGGCGAACTGCGTTCGGGCATCTACGCCTTCAACCTGGTGCAGAAGCGCGCCAAGCGCCCGGCGGGAGCCCCGGACAAGAACCTGGCCCGTCCGGTCACCAAGGTCGGCGTCGTCGGCGCGGGCCTGATGGCCTCGCAGCTGGCGCTGCTGTTCCTGCGCCGCCTGGAGGTGCCGGTGGTCCTCACCGACATCGACCAGGAGCGCGTGGACAAGGGCGTGGACTACGTCCGCGCCGAGATCCAGAAGCTGCTCGGCAAGGGCCGCATCAACCAGGACAAGGCCAACCGCCTGTCCGCCCTGGTGACCGGCGTCCTGGACAAGGCCGAGGGCTTCGCGGACGCGGACTTCATCATCGAGGCCGTGTTCGAGGAGATGTCCGTCAAGCAGAAGGTGTTCGCGGAGGTCGAGGCGGTCGCCCCGGCGCACGCGGTCCTCGCCACCAACACCTCCTCGCTGTCGGTCTCCGAGATGGCCTCGAAGCTCCGCAACCCGGAGCGCGTGGTCGGCTTCCACTTCTTCAACCCGGTCGCGATCCTCCCGCTGCTGGAGATCGTCCGCGGCGAGCAGACCGACGACGCCTCGCTGGCCACGGCCTTCGGCGTCGCGCGGAAGCTGAAGAAGACCGCGGTCCTGACCAAGGACGCCCCGGCGTTCGTCGTCAACCGCATCCTGACACGCTTCATGGGCGAGATCCAGAACGTCATCGACGAGGGCACCCCGGTGGCCACCGCCGAGAAGGCCATCGAGCCGCTCGGTCTGCCGATGTCCCCGCTGGTGCTGCTGGAGCTCGTGGGTCCGGCCATCGGTCTGCACGTCTCCGAGACCCTGAACCGCGCCTTCCCGGAGCGCTTCACCGTCTCCCCGAACCTGGCGGCCGTGGTCAAGGCCGGCAAGCGCGGCTTCTACGTCTACAACGCGGAGAACGGCTTCAAGCCGGAGCTGGACCCCGAGGTCGCCGCGCTCCTGGTGCAGGGCGACGTCGTCCTGACCGAGGAGCAGGTCCGGATGCGCGTCCTGGACGCGGTGGCGCAGGAGATCGGCCTGATGCTGGAGGAGGGTGTCGTGGCCGAGGCCCAGGACATCGACCTCTGCCTCATCACCGGTGCCGGCTGGCCCTTCCACCTGGGCGGCGTCACGCCGTACCTGGACCGTGAGGGCGTCTCGGAGCGGGTGAACGGCAAGCGCTTCCTCGCCCCGGGCGTCGCCAGCGTCCCGGCGTAACGACCGGCCAACGCGAGGGCCCGTCCGCACCTGGTGCGGACGGGCCCTCGTGCGTACCCGCTACTTGCGCCCGAGGCGGCCGCTCTTGACGAGGCGCTGCGCGGCGGGCGAGTCGGGGTTGATGCTCAGCGCCCGCTGCCCGGCCTGGCGGCGCAGCGCGTCGCCCTGCTTGCCGAGCTTCGCGGCGGTCTCGGCGATGCGCAGCCAGACCAGGGCGCGCCCGCTGTCGGCGGAGATCCGCACGGCCCGCTCCAGCCGCCGCACGGCCTGGTCGGTCTCCTTGCGGCGGATGTGGGCCTGGGCCATGCCGATGAGCAGGTCGAGGTTCTCGTGTTCGGCGAGCAGCCGGGAGCCCACCTCCAGGATGCCGCGGTCGTCCTTGGCCTCCACCAGGGAGGCGAACCCGCTGAGGGTGATGTCCGTGAACGGCACCTCGTCCGGCTCGGTGCGCTCGCCGGTGGCGCGGAAGGTCCAGCCCTTGCCGCGGCGCCACTTCCAGGTGCGCGGGCCGGGCAGGTCCAGCCGGGTCCTGGTGCGCTCGTTGAAGTGCATGGACAGCTCGGGGCGGCCCTCCCACTGGTCGACGGCGGCGGCCACGTACGCCTCGGCGACCGGGCGCAGGAAGGCGTACCGCTTGGGCTGCATGCAGTAGGCGACGGCCTGGACGTACGGGGTGACCTCGGTGCGGACGTGCTCGACGTCCAGCACCCGGTCGGCGGGGGCGGCGCCCGCCGCCGGGGCCTCCAGGTCGGGGAGCAGCGCGTGGGTGAGGGTGGCGGGGATGCGGTTGCTGTTGGCGTAGGGCCGCATGCGCCGGATCACCTCCAGCGCTCCGATCTGGGCGACGGGGATGCCGTAGAGCGCGCGGGCGGTGAACAGGCCGGTGGAGAAGCAGCCGATGACCTGGCGGGGCCGCAGGTAGGCGAAGACCGTCTCGGCCAGGACGGGCACGTCCAGGACGAGGAGGGGCACGCCCGCCGCGCGGGCCGCTTCGCCGAGGGTGTCGGCGAGGCTGGAGGGGGCGCTGGGGTGCGGTTTGAAGACGACGGAGGTGTGCCCGAGGAGCAGGGCGTTCCGGAACATCCGCAGGTGCAGTTCCTCCTCTTCCTCCTCGGTGAGGATGCCGAGCGGGGAGAGGTACTGGCCGAGCAGGACGGCGGTCTGCGGGCCGAGCCGGGCCAGCGCGGGCGGGATCACCCGGTCCAGGATCGGCGCGCAGGCGCGGGTGACCTCGTCCAGCAGCTTCAGGACGGCTCCGGTGTGCACGGGCTGCGAGGGGATCCCGTACTCGGTGAGGAGCATCGGCAGCAGGGTCGGGACGAGGTCGAGGTAGAGGACCTGGGTGATCCGGCCGTGCAGGGAGCGGGGCAGGTCGTTGCGGGTGGGGCCGTAGCTCATGACGCCGTCGGCGTAGACGGCGAGGGTGGCGTCCGAGAAGATCTTGCAGAGGGTCTGGGCGGGTTTGACCTGGATGGACTCGACGACGAGTTCCAGGGGCCCCGGCCGGATGCCCATCTTCTCCGCCATCACCGTGCGCCACAGCGGGGCGTCCTCGTCGCGCGGGGACCAGAGCGCGGGGTGGAAGGGGTAGATGAGGTCGTTCCAGTAGACGACGCGGTGGAAGCGCGCGAGCACGGGGGCGGCGCCGGGCATCCGGTGCAGCGGGGTGGCGACTTCGGGGATGTCGACGTTGTTGCACACGAGCAGCACGCGCTCGCGGTCGTCCTGGCCGAGCTGGCCCGCTTCGATGGCGGCGGCCACCGTCATGGCGCCGTAGAGGGTGGAGGCGGCGAATATCCGGGTCATCGGGCGGCGGCGCCCTGGTGCCGGGAGATCAGCGCTCTGAGCTTGTTCACGCGTGCCGAGTCCATTCCTGCCAGCGTTCCCTCCAGGACGTCCTGGGGAAGGTCCTTCAGGATCTGCGCGCTCCGTTCCGGCAGCAGACCCCGGATGTGTTCCTCGTACGACTCGGCGCGGTCCAGGTGAATCACGATGAGCGCGCAGAGAGTTCGCATCGCCTTGTACGAGAGTTCATATCCGCGCGGGTGTGCGGCCAGCTCCTCGAAAATCAGCCGGAAGGCCGGCAGGAAGTCGAGCTGGCGCTCGTCGGGAACCTTGGTCAGCGAAGTGGACACATCACGGCGGTAGAAGATGCCGTGGAGGTCGACGACGCCGAAGGAGCGGGCGCGCAGGTGCAGCTTGTAGAACCAGGGCCGGTCCTCGGCGGTGCGCAGGCGCTCGTCGAAGAACAGCGCGCCGAGCTCCAGGAGGCGCTCGCGGTCGTAGACGCCGGCCCAGGACTGCGGGTAGTCCATGAAGGTCGAGGCGTCCACCGGGCCGATGTAGTCCGCGGGATTCAGCGGCAGGGCCCGCGGGGCGAGCGGAGCCATGACGATCTTGCGTTTGCGTCCGTAGACCCGGACGTGGCCGGTCCGCAGGAAATCGACGCCCGACTGGCTCATCCAGCCGACCAGTTGTGCGAGATATCCGGGGGCGTACCAGTCGTCTCCGTCGAGGAAGGTGAAGAAGCGTCCGCGCGCCGCCGAAAGGCCTATGTTGCGGGTGGCCGATATCCCCAGGTTCCGTTGATTGCGGATCAAAACGGCTCCGGGAATGGTGGGCACCATCTCCTGGAGAATCTCTGACGTCCCGTCAACGGATCCGTCGTCCACGACGATGAACTCGAAGTCTTCCCGGGCATTCAGCGCCAGGGACTTGAGCGCCGTCCGGCAGTATTCCCGCACGTCACACATGGCGACGATGACCGAAAGGGTCACCATGGAAAGCACTCACCCCGCTCACGTTCCTTCACATTTCCCCCGGATGCGGCCCGGACGGGCCCGGCCGCGCACTCCCCGATCCTACGATCAGGTAACACGTCGGACATCATGACAGAACCCCTCGAAGGGCCCGCACGATCGTCCCGGTGTGACGTACAACTCCCCCGTCCGCCGAGGCCTATTCGTGACACGTAAGGCTCAGGTGAGCATGTAAGGTCTAACGGGCCGCGCGGCAATCCGTCCCCGCACGCACTCGGCCGCGCTCACGGCGGCGCCCGTCGGACCCCACCCATCGACCCGGGAATCACCAGTGCGCATCCACGTGCTCGCAGACTCCGACACCCGCTGGAAATGGGGCGCGGGGCTGGCGGTGGGCCTGGCGCCGGGCAGCGAGGTGCACGCCCACATGCTGCGCGGCCGGAGCACTCCCACGGCCCGCCAGCTGGCCGAGGTCGGCATCACCCCCGCCTCCATCACCGAGGCCACCCTTCCCGAGTTCGCGGCGGCGCCCGAACTGGACGGCGCCGACCTCGTCGTCCTGGGCACCGTCGGCGGCTCCACGCACGCCGCCCTGCACGCCCTGGCCCACCGCTTCCGGGGCGCCGGCCGCCGGCCGGTGCTGATGACGGGATACGTCGGCGTCGTCTACGAGAAGATGGCCGACGGCCTGCTGCTGCGGGCGGGCGCCGACATCGTCCTCGCCAACAGCCCTTTCGACCGCCGCCGGTTCGGCGATGTCTTCGAACCCCTGGGAATTCCGGGCTCGTGCATCGTCCAGACCGCCCTGCCTTTCCTCGACCAGAGACCGTACGACATGAACCGGACGCACGCCCGGCACCCCTATACGGTCTGTTTCGCCGTCCAGCCCTCGGTACCCGCCGACCGCAACGGACGCCTTTATCTGCTGCGCCGCGCGATATCCCATGCCCGGCTGCGCCCCGGCCGCGATGTGCTGATCAAACTCCGCAGCAGGCCCGGTGAGGCGACCACCCACATCGAGGCGTACCACTACCAGGTGCTCGCGGAGCAACTCGAAGAGCCGTTGCCGCCCAATCTGCATTTCGTGTACGGCAACATGTCGGACACCCTGGACCGCACCGATCTGCTGGTGACGGTCAGTTCGACGGCCGCGCTCGAATCGATGCACCGGGGAATGCCCACCGCGATCCTGAGCGATCTCGGCGTACGGGAGATCCACGGCAACCACTATTTCGTCGGTTCCGGCTGCGTCACCGACTGGTCCGCGATAGACGAGGGCGCCGCCCCGCTCGCACACGAATCCTGGACCACCGACCAGGGAATACGTTCCGAAGACCCCTTCGGGGAACTCCGCACTCGGATCGCGGAATTGACGGGACGGCCGCTGCCGCCGATATCCCCGTACTACACCGCCGGGAGCGCCCCCGATTACGTGGGTACGCTGCTGCGCCGCCGGGGCCTGAATCCGGACGGCTCCCCCGGCCCGGGGACCGCGCGGGCCGGATCCGGCGGGCCGATGCGGCGCACGTCCCGCCGCGTCCTGAAGGTCGCGTACCGCTTCGGGGTCCAGCGGGTGGCCCCGAAGATCCAGCAGTGGGGCGGCGTATGACCGCCCCCGCCGCCCCACCACCGCCCCTGCCCCCGCCGCGCAGACCGCGCACACCGATCCGGCCCCTGTGGAGAGCCCTGTGAACGTCACCGCCGTCATACCCGCCCGGGGCGGTTCCAAGGGCATCCCCGGCAAGAACGTCGCCGAGGTCGGCGGGGTCCCCCTCGTCGCCCGCGCCGTGCGCGCCTGCCTGGACGCCGCCCACGTGTCCCGGGTCGCGGTGTCCACCGACGACGGGGCCATCGCCCGGGCGGCCCGCGCGGCCGGCGCGGAGGTGGTCGAACGCCCCGCGGAGCTGGGCACCGACCGGGCCTCCAGCGAATCGGCGCTGCTGCACGCGCTGGACCGGCTGGAGGAACGCCACGGGGAGCCGGTGGAGGTGCTGGTCTTCGTCCAGTGCACCAGCCCCTTCGTCACCGCGCAGGAGATCGACGCGGCCGTCCTGGCCGTCGTCCGCGACGGCGCCGACTCCGCCTTCACCGCCGTGCCCTTCCACGGCTTCCTGTGGACCGCCGAGCCCGGACCCGGCCCGGGCCACGCCGCGGCCGGCGTCAACCACGACAGCGCCGTGCGCCAGCGCCGCCAGGACCGCCGTCCCGAGTACCTGGAGTCGGGCGCCGTCTACGCGATGCGCGCCGAGGGCTTCCGGCGCCACGGGCACCGCTTCTTCGGCCGCACCCAGCTCGTCCCCACCGCCCCGGAGCGGGCCGTGGAGATCGACGAGCCGGGCGACCTCGCCAGGGCCCGGGCCCTGGCGCCCCTGCTGGACGCGCGACCGCCCCGGCGGCCCTCCCAGCCCCCACAGCCCTCGCAGTACATCGGAAAGGAACTCTGAACAGTGGTGCACAGCAGCCGTATCCGCCGGATCGGCGACAAGGAGGTCGGCGCGGGCCGTCCCGCCTACGTGATCGGCGAGATCGGGATCAACCACAACGGCGAGCTCGCCAACGCCCTGGCGCTGATCGACGCCGCCGCGGACGCGGGCTGTGACGCGGTGAAGTTCCAGAAGCGCACGCCCGAGATATGCACGCCCCGCGACCAGTGGGACATCGAGCGCGACACCCCCTGGGGCCGGATGACCTACATCGACTACCGCCACCGCGTCGAGTTCGGCGAGGACGAGTACCGGGCCGTCGACGAGCACTGCGCCCAGCGCGGCATCGCCTGGTTCGCCTCCCCCTGGGACACCGAGGCCGTCGCCTTCCTGGAGAAGTTCGACGTCCCCGCCCACAAGGTGGCCTCCGCCTCCCTGACCGACGACGAGCTGCTGCGCGCCCTGCGCGCCACGGGCAAGACGGTCATCCTGTCCACCGGCATGTCCACCCCGCAGCAGATCCGGCACGCGGTCGAGGTGCTCGGCAGCGAGAACATCGTCCTGCTGCACGCCACCTCGACCTACCCGGCCAAGGCCGAGGAGCTGAACCTGCGCGTCATCCACAGCCTGGAGGCGGCCTACCCGAACGTGCCCGTCGGCTACTCCGGTCACGAGACGGGCCTGCAGACGACGGTGGCCGCCGTCGCCATGGGCGCCTGCGCCGTCGAGCGGCACATCACCCTCGACCGGGCCATGTGGGGCTCCGACCAGGCCGCCTCCGTCGAACCCGGCGGCCTCGCCCGCCTCGTCCGCGACATCCGCACCATCGAGACCGCCCTCGGCGACGGCGTCAAGCGCGTCTACGCCTCCGAGCTCGGCCCCATGAAGAAGCTCCGCCGCGTCCAGGGCACCCCCGCCGCCGAGGGCGTGACGGCCACGGCATGAGCGACACCCTCGCCCTGGTGGAGAGCCCGGCTCAGCTACTGAACGTCCTGGAGTGGGCCCACGTCCACCCGGGCGGGGCGGCGTCCCTGACCATCGCCGTGCTCCAGCCGGTGGACCCGCGCTCGCGCGAACAGGTCCGCCGGCTGTGCCGGTTCGCCTCGCAGTCCAAGGTGGTCTGGCGGCGCTACGAGGTGCGCGCGGGGTACCTGGGGCGGGCGGGCGAGCTGATGCGCCTGGGCCGCGCGGTCGGCGCCGCCGACCGGCTCGTCATCGGCGACCTGTTCTCCCGCACCATCCAGCTGCTGCTGCCCCGTTCCAAGGCGCGCGAGGTGGTCGTCGTGGACGACGGCACCGCCACCACCGAGCTGGTCGGCCTGCTCACCGACGGGCAGCAGCTGACCCGATGGCACCAGGGCGAGGTCAAAGCCTCCGCGAAGGGCGGCCCCGTCAACCGCTGGCTGGCCCGCGAAGAGCTGGCCCGCACCGTCTTCTTCACCTGCATGCCCGTCACCGCTCCCCCCGGCACCGAGATCCGGCCCAACGAATACGCCTGGAGCCGGGAGACCTTCGGCCCGGTCCGGGTCCGCCCCGGCGCCGACCTCGCGGGCAGCTCCCTGGTGGAGACCGGGGTCGTCGACGAGGACCGGTACGTGGAGGCCGTCGGGTGGATCGCCCGGTCCCGCGCGGCCGGCCGCTATCTGGCGCACAGGCGCGAGAGCGCGGCCAAACTGGCCCGGATCGCCGGGGCCACCGGCATGGAGATCGTCCACCCCGAACTGCCGCTGGAACTCGCCGCGCTCACCGAGCCCATCGGCCGTTCGGTGCTGACCTTCGCGTCCACCGTCGCCTACACCCTGCCGATCGTGCTGCGCGGTGCGCCGGTCCGGGTGGAGCTGTGCGAGATCGACGACGCCTGGATCACCCCGGACACGGCGGAGCGCTCGGTGGAGTTCCTGCGGCGGATCTCCGCGCTGGCGGTGGACCGGCACGCCCTGACCCTCGTTCCGCCGCAGCCGCGCGGCCCGGAGCGGGCGGGGGGCGGCCCGTACGCGGCCCCGCACGGAAACCCGTACGAGGCCTCGTACGGGTCGTCAGAACCGCTGCCAGCGGCCCAGCGAGAGGCTTGAGGCGTCCTTCTGCCGGTTCACCAGCAGTTCGCCGCGGGCGCCGATCGAGGCGATGACGACCAGTCCGCGCGCGTCGACGGCCAGTGCCGGGGACTCCGGGCACTCCTCGCCGATCTCCGTCCACCACAGTCCGGCGGCCTCGTGCTCCGTGGGGTAGGCGGCGAGCGCGGTCCGGCCGCCGACGGTGCGGAAGGCCAGCACGGTGCAGTCGTAGCCGTCGACCAGCGCGCGGGCGGCGGCGACCGTCCCGTACGCCGGACCCCCGCCGAGGGCGAGCACCCCGGCGCCCTCGCGGTGGGCGAACACCCCGCTGCCGTCGGCGGCGTGCCAGAAGTGCGTGATCCGGCCCGGCGCGGTCTCCAGGGCGCAGACCGAGCCGTCCTGGGCGAGGTAGGGGAGGTCGGCCCCCTTCAGCAGGGGCCCGCCGGGCGCGCTCTGGGCCCACAGCGACAGGCCCTTCTCGCCCGGTGCGGCGAAGAAGACGCGCCCCTCGGCGGTGGAGGCGGCGCAGGCCCCCTCGAAGGTCTTGCTGCCGCGCAGGTCGTCCCACGCGCCCCAGCCGCCCTTCTTGTCCTGGCGCCGTACGTGGGTCCCGCGTCCGGCGTTGCGCACGAAGACGTGGGGGGCGCCGAGGGCGTCGACCGCGACGGCGGGCGGGCCGCCCCGGTGGGACATCTCGGGCTTGCGGTACAGGGTGCCCAGGGTGTCCCAGGGGCCCATGGGACGGCCGCTCTGGTACTGCACCGCGTGGTGGTAGGTGACGGTGTCGGGGGTGCCGGTATCGGCGGTGCCGGTCCGGCTGCGGCGTCGGCCCACGAAGTGCGCGTACCCGTCGGGGCCCTGGCCCACCGCGAGGTCGGTCAGCCCCGGTGCGGGCAGCAGGTCGGGGCCGCTCCACGCGGGGCCGCCGGGGGCGGATTCGGTCCAGCGCAGCAGTCCGTCCTCGGTGCGCGCGTAGGCGGTGAGCCTGCCGTCCTTGCCGGCGAGGAGCCAGCGGCCGCGTACGGGGCCCAGGGCCACCGCGTTCCAGTCGCGCGCGGGTGCGTCACCGGGGGCGGCGCAGCGGGGGCCGTTCGGGGGCGAGGTGCGCCGGGATCGCGTCGCCATGGGACCGCAAGCAACCCTTCCGCTTCACCGTTCGAACAGAATCAGGATACCCCGGAGGCTTCTTGGCGTGATCCTGCGCTTATCTTGTAGCCCGCGAGATTCCCCCGCTTCCCCTCCGGAAGGCCGGTCCCCGGGCATGACTTCAGACACCACCGCGACGACGAGACCGGCCGAGGACCGGACGCCCCCCGGGCGTCCGCCCCGTTCGCGCGCGAGCAGGATCCGCCGGGGGGTGGCCTGGACTGCGGCCGTCCTGGTCCTCGGTGCGGCCGGGTCGGGCTGGTGGCTCTACAGCCACCTCAACGGGAACATCTCCAGCGTCGACCTGGACCAGGCCATCGGCACCGACAACCGCCCGCCGAAGGTGGCCGCGGCCGGGAACGCGCAGAACGTCCTGGTGCTCGGCTCCGACTCGCGCGCCGGCGCCAACGGCGACCTCGACCACGGCGACGTGAGCGGGGCCCGCTCCGACACCGCGATGCTGGTCCACATACCCGAGGGCCGGGCCCGGGCCACCGCGGTGAGCATCCCGCGCGACACCCTGATCTCCCGGCCCGAGTGCAAGGACGGCGACGGCAAGACCGTGCCCCCGGCGAACCGGGTCATGTTCAACTCGGTGTACTCGGTGGCCGGTCCGGCCTGTGTGGTCAAGACGGTGGAGCAGCTGTCCGGGATCCGCGTGGACCACTTCGTCGAGGTGGACTTCGCCGGGTTCAAGGGCCTGGTGGACGCGCTCGGCGGGGTCACCGTCACCCTCGACCAGCCGATGAGCGGCGCGAAGGGCGGCCTGAAGCTGGACGCGGGCACGCACCGGCTGAACGGCACGGACTCGCTCAAGTTCGTCCGGACCCGCTACGGCTACGGCGACGGCAGCGACCTGGGGCGCATAGGCCTCCAGCAGCAGTTCATGATCGCGATGCTCTCCGAGATCAAGAAGCAGGACGCCTTCGGCAACCCGGCCCGCCTGTACAAGCTCGCGGACGCCGGCACCAAGTCGCTGACCACCGACTCCGACCTGGCCTCCCTGACCGCGCTGTCCGACTTCGCGCGGAGCATGAAGGGCGTGGACCCCTCCACGATGGAGACCATCATGCTGCCGGTGGCCTACGACAAGGTGGACCCGAACCGGGTCGTCGTGGCGCAGGAGCAGGCCTCCCTGCTGTGGGAGGCCCTGCGCAGCGACCAGAAGGTCCCCGACGCGGCGAAGGATTCCCCCGCCAAGGGCGGCTCGGGCAAGGCCCCCAAGGCGCCCAAGGCACCGCAGGCCTCGCCCTCGCCCACGCCCTAGCGGTCCTCGCGCACGCCCTCGCCGCGGCCGAGGCGGCTGTGGCTGCGTCCGTAGAGGAAGTACACGAAGAAGCCGATCACCATCCAGATCGCGAAGCGCAGCCAGGTCTCGGCGGGCAGGTTGAGCATCAGCCAGACCGAGGCCGCGATGGACACGACCGGGACCACCGGGACCCACGGGGTGCGGAAGGAGCGGTGCAGGTCGGGGCGGGTGCGGCGGAGGATCATCACGCCGAGGGCCACGACGACGAAGGCGAACAGGGTGCCGATGTTCACCAGCGTCGCGAGTTCGTTGATGCTGGTGAATCCGGCGACGACCGCGATGATCACGCCGAGCAGGATGGTCGGCCGGTACGGGGTGCGGAACTTCGGGTGGGTCCGCGAGAAGAAGCGCGGCAGCAGGCCGTCGCGGCTCATCGCGAAGAACACCCGGGTCTGGCCCAGCAGCAGGATCATGCAGACCGTCGTCAGGCCCACGGCCGCGCCGAAGCTGATGATGCCGCCGTACACCGGATGCCCGGCGGATTTGAAGGCATCGGCCAGGGGCGCGCTGGTGGAGAGTTCGGTGTAGTGCTGCATGCCGGTGACCACCAGCGAGACCGCCACGTAGAGCACCGTGCAGATGACCAGCGAGCCCAGGATGCCGCGCGGCATGTCGCGCTGGGGCAGCTTGGTCTCCTCGGCGGCCGTGGCCACCACGTCGAAGCCGATGAAGGCGAAGAAGACGACGGAGGCGGCCGTGAAGATGCCCATGACGCCGAAGTTGGTGGGCTGGTAGCCGAAGATGAGCTGCACCAGCGGGGCGTTCAGCCCGGCCCCGCCCTCCTGCTTCACGGCCTCGGGGATGAAGGGGTGGTAGTTGCTGCTGGTGATGAAGAACAGGCCCGCGATGATCACGATGAGCACCACCGTGACCTTGATCCCGACGACGACCGCCGTGATCCGCGCGGACAGTTTGACCCCGACGACCAGGATCACCGTCAGCACCAGGACGAGGATGAAGGCCAGCAGGTCGAAGTGGCCGCCCGGCACGTCGGGCCCTTCGAGGGCGGCCGGCAGGTGGATCCCCGCGTTGTCCATCAGCGAGCGGACGTACCCGGACCAGCCGACGGCGACGACCGCGGTGCCCAGCGCGAACTCCAGCACGAGGTCCCAGCCGATGATCCAGGCGGGCAGTTCGCCGATCGAGGCGTAGGAGAAGGTGTACGCCGATCCGGCGACCGGCACGGTCGAGGCGAATTCGGCGTAGCACAGGGCGGCCAGCGCGCAGACGATGCCGGCGGCGACGAAGGCGAGGGCGGTGGCGGGACCGGCCGTCTCCTTGGCCACCTTGCCGGTGAGGACGAAGATGCCGGTGCCGATGATGACACCGACGCCGAAGACGGTGAGGTCCCAGGCCGACAGGGACTTGCGGAGCTGGTGCTCCGGCTCCTCCGTGTCGCGGATGGACTGCTCCACCGACTTGGTGCGGAAGGGACTGCTGCGATCCGTACTCACCGACGCACCTCCCACAACGGGAACGGGCCGGGAGGCCCACCCTTCCAGGGTGATCTCCCGGCCCGTGACGTGCAACCGCGCGTGCTAGTCGACCGTGGCGGCCTGTTCGCTGTCGAAGCGCCCGTCCAGCTTCGCCACCAGGCCGGTGACCTGACGGGCGATGTCCGGAGCGGTCAGGCCGATCTCGGCCATGATCTCCTTGCGCAGCGCGTGGTCGAGGAAGCGCTGCGGGATCCCGAAGTCGCGCAGCGGTACGTCGACGCCCGCGTCCCGCAGGGCCTGCGCGACGGCGGAGCCGACACCGCCGGTGCGGCCGTTGTCCTCGACGGTGACGACGACCCGGTGGCGCTCGGCGAGCGGGGCCATGGCCTCGTCCACCGGCTTCACCCAGCGGGGGTCGACCACGGTCGTCGAGATGCCCTGCTTGTCGAGCAGGTCGGCGATCTCCAGGCACATCGGGGCCAGCGCGCCGACCGAGACGAGCAGTACGTCCGGCCGGGTGACCTCGGCGCCCGGGGCGCGCAGCACGTCCATGCCGCCGACCCTGCCGACGGCCGGGACGGCCGGGCCGACGACGCCCTTGGAGTAGCGCACGACGGTCGGCGCGTCCTTGACCTCGACGGCCTCGCGCAGCTGGGCGCGCAGCTGCTCGGCGTCGCGCGGGGCGGCCAGCCGCAGGCCGGGGACGACCTGGAGGATGGACATGTCCCACATGCCGTTGTGGGAGGCGCCGTCGTCACCGGTGACGCCGGCCCGGTCCAGGACGAAGGTGACCCCGCACTTGTGCAGGGCGACGTCCATCAGGACCTGGTCGAAGGCACGGTTGAGGAAGGTCGCGTACACGGCGAAGACCGGGTGGACCCCGCCGCTGGCCAGGCCCGCCGCCGAGGTGGCACCGTGCTGCTCGGCGATGCCGACGTCGAAGATCCGGTCCGGGAAGGCCTCGGCGAACTTGTTGAGGCCGACCGGGTGGAGCATGGCGGCGGTGATGCCGACGACGTCCTCGCGGTCGTGGCCGAGCTTGACCATCTCGTCGGCGAAGACGGAGGTCCAGCTCGCGGCGGCCGTCTTGACCGGCAGGCCGGTGTCCGGGTGGATGACGCCGACCGCGTGGAAGCGGTCCGCCTCGTGCTCCAGGGCCGGGGTGTAGCCGCGGCCCTTCTGGGTGAGGCAGTGCACGATGACCGGGCCGCTGAAGCGCTTGGCGCGCTGGAAGGCGGACTCCAGGGCCTCGATGTCGTGGCCGTCGATGGGGCCGATGTACTTCAGTCCGAGGTCCTCGAACATGCCCTGCGGGGCGATGAAGTCCTTCAGGCCCTTCTTGGCCCCGTGCAGGGTCTCGTACAGCGGCTTCCCGACGACCGGGGTGCGCTCCAGGAGGTCCTTGCCGCGGGCGAGGAAGCGCTCGTAGCCGTCGGTGGTGCGCAGGGTGGCGAGGTGGTTCGCGAGGCCGCCGATGGTGGGGCCGTACGAGCGCTCGTTGTCGTTGACGACGATCACCAGCGGACGGTCCTTGGCGGCGGCGATGTTGTTCAGCGCCTCCCAGGCCATGCCGCCCGTGAGCGCGCCGTCGCCGATGACGGCGGCGACGTGGTGGTCCTCGCGGCCGAGCACCTCGTTGGCCTTGGCGAAGCCGTCGGCCCAGCCGAGCACCGTGGAGGCGTGCGAGTTCTCGATCACGTCGTGCTCGGACTCGGCGCGGGACGGGTAGCCGGACAGGCCGCCCTTGGTGCGCAGGCCGCCGAAGTCCTGGCGGCCGGTGAGCAGCTTGTGGACGTAGGCCTGGTGGCCGGTGTCGAAGAGGACCTTGTCCTTGGGCGATTCGAAGACCCGGTGCAGGGCGATCGTCAGTTCGACCACGCCGAGGTTGGGGCCGAGGTGCCCGCCGGTCTTGGAGACGGCGTCGACGAGGAAGGACCGGATCTCGGCCGCGAGCTGGTCGAGCTCCTCCTGGCTGAGCCGGTCCAGATCGCGCGGTCCCTTGATGCGGGTCAGCAGCACCCGTGCCTCCTTGCAGTTGCTTGCTGGTCTGTCGAGTCTAATGTTCCGCTCGCGGGGGCGGTCATCGGGCGGTACCGCGAGGGTCACACCTTTGTCATACCTGTACACCTCATCGGGGAATCACACATCCCAAACGGGTGTATACCCGCACAGGTGTGCGTACCGATGGACGCACGGGTGCCCGGCGCCACACGAAGTGGCACCGGGCACTGTGACGGGTCTTACCGTTGCGCGGGCCCCGCGGGGCCCGCGGTCAGGCGCGCCCGGCCGTCTTCTGGGTCTTGCGGGTCACCGAGTCGATGACCACCGTGGCAAGCAGTACCGCACCGGTGATCATGTACTGGATCGGCGTCGCGATCCCCTCCAGGGCCAGACCGTACTGGATGGAGGTGATGACCATGACGCCGAGGAGGGCGTTCCAGGTCCGGCCACGGCCGCCGAAGAGGCTGGTGCCGCCGATGACGGCCGCCGCGATGACGTTCATCAGCAGGTCGCCGGCGCCGGCGCTCTGGTTGGCCGCCGCGATCTTGGAGGCCCAGAAGAGCCCGCCGACGGCGGCGAAGGTGCCCGCGATGGCGAAGACCGCGATGCGGATCCCGGCCACGTTGATGCCCGCGCGGCGCGAGGCCTCGACGCTGCCGCCGAGCGCGAAGACGTTGCGGCCGAAGGAGGTGCGGCGCAGCAGGAAGTCCGTGGCGACCAGCGCCAGCACGAACAGCACCACCGCGAGCGGCAGGCCCTTGTACTGGTTGAACACCACGGCCGGCCCGAAGGTGAAGACCGCGAGCACGCCGGTGCGCAGCAGGATCTCGGTGAGCGGCCGCGAGGGGACCCCGGCGGCCTCGCGCCGGCGGTTGTCGGAGAAGGTGGCGAGGAAGTACGCCGCCACCGCGACCGCCGCCAGGCCGTACCCGGCGGCCACGTCCGAGAAGTAGTACGTGGTGAGCTTGCCGACCACGCCGTCGGAGTCCAGGTTGATGGTGCCGTTGCTGCCCAGGATCTGGAGCATCGCGCCGGACCAGAACAGCAGGCCCGACAGGGTCACGGCGAAGGCCGGGGCGCCGATCTTGGCGAAGAAGAAGCCGTGGATCGCGCCGATCAGGGCGCCGCCCGCGACGGCCGCCAGGATCGCGAGCCATTCGTTCACGCCGTGGGTGACGGCGAGGACGGCCACGATCGCGCCCGAGACACCGCTGACGGAACCGACCGAGAGGTCGATCTCGCCGAGCAGCAGCACGAAGATGATGCCGACGGCCATCATGCCGGTGGCGACCATCGTGATCGCGATGTTGGTGAGGTTCTCCGGGGAGAGGAAGTTCGAGTTCAGGCTCTGGAAGATGCTCCAGATGACGATCAGGCCGATGACGACCGGGATGGATCCCAGGTCGCCGGCCTTCATCTTGCGGCCGAACTCGTTCAGGTAGCCCGCCAGGCCCTGCTCGCGCACGAGCAGGCGGGGGTCCACCGCGGGGATGGCGTCGGCCGCCGCGGACGGGTTGACCGGGCCGGCGTGCCGCCCCGGTCCCTTGTCCAGCGGATCTGCGGCGGGCTGGTGGGTGCTCACTTGCGGGCCTCCCCGGTGCGGGCCGCCCGGCGGGTCACGGCGTTGTCCGTGGCCCCGGTGATGGCGGAGATGATCTCTTCCTGCGAGGTGTCGGCGACGCGGAAGACGCCGTTGTTGCGGCCCAGCCGCAGGACCGCCACCTTGTCGGCGACGGCCTTCACGTCGGCCATGTTGTGGCTGATGAGGATGACGGCGTGGCCGCGTTCGCGCAGCCGCTCCACCAGGTCCAGCACCTGGGCGGTCTGCTCGACGCCGAGGGCGGCGGTGGGCTCGTCGAGGATGACGAGCTGGGGCTCGCCCAGCATCGAGCGGGCAATGGCCACGGTCTGGCGCTGGCCGCCGGAGAGCGAGGCGATCGGGATCCGGACGCTGGGGATCCGGATGGACAGGGTGGTCAGGAGCTCGCGGGCGCGGCGCTCCATCTCCACCTCGTCGAGGACGCCGAAGCGCTTGAGCTCGCGGCCGAGGAAGAGGTTGCCGACGACGTCGATGTTGTCGCACAGCGCGAGGTCCTGGTAGACCGTCGCGATGCCGAGGCTCTGGGCGTCGTGGGGCTTGTTGATGGAGACCGGACGGCCCTGCCACTCGATGACTCCGTCATCGATGGGATGCACGCCGGCGATCGTCTTGACCAGCGTGGACTTGCCGGCGCCGTTGTCGCCGACCAGGGCGACCACCTCACCGGAGTGGATCTCGAGTTCTACGTCGGTCAGGGCCTGGACGGCACCGAACCGCTTCGAGACCCCTCGCAACGCCAGCACGGGCGCAGCGGACACATGAACCATCTCCTTCGCCGCCTGACCGGCGGGGATGTCGTGCAAAAGAGCAGGAGCGGGGCGGACGGGGATACGTGGAGCGGAGATACGTGGAGCGGGGCGCGGAACCCGGAAGGGGAATCGTTTCTGCCCGGCGCCCCGCGGGTGGCGGGGTGAGAAGGTGCGGGGCGCCGGGCAGGTACGGGGCCGTCTCGGATGAGGAGACGTTTCTTCGCGGGCTTCCGCGGGACGTCCGCGGGACTTCCGCGGGCTCTGGCGGGCCTGGCCGGGGCCTTGACAGGCCCCGCGGGGCCTACTTGAGGCCGAGGGTGGCGCAGGCGGCCGCGTACTTGTCGGCGCAGATCTCGTCGGCCGTGTAGACGCCGTCCTTGATGACGGTGTCCTTGATGTTGCTCTTGGTCAGCGAGACGACCGGGATCAGCACCGACGGGACGCCCTTGGTGGTGGGGCTGTCGATGTTGTTGTTGATGATCCCGTCGATCTTCTCGCCCTTGGCGAGGGCGACGGCCATCTCGGCGGCCGCGGAGGCCTCGGGAGCGTAGGGCTTGTAGACGCTCATGAACTGCTCGCCCGCCACGATGCGCTGCACACCGGCGAGTTCGGCGTCCTGGCCGGTGACCGGCGGGAGCGGGTTCAGACCGGCGGCCTTCAGGGCGGTGATGATGCCGCCGGCCATGCCGTCATTGGCGGAGTAGACGCCGATGACCTTGTCCTTGCCGATCGCCGAGAGCGCTCCCGCCATGTTGGTGTTGGCGTTCTCCGGCTTCCACTCCTTGGTGTCGTACTCCTTGCCGACGTTCACCTTGCCGTCCAGGACGGAGTGCGCGCCCTTCTTGAACAGCGCGGCGTTCGGGTCGGTGACGGAGCCGTTCATCATGACGATCTGGCCGTCCTTGGCCTTGTCGCCCAGGGCCTCCAGCAGCGCCTTGCCCTGGACCTTGCCGACCTCTTCGTTGTCGAAGGAGGTGTAGGCGTCGATCGGGCCCTCGGCGAGGCGGTCGTAGGCCACGACCGGGATGCCGGCGTCCTTGGCCTTCTTGACCGAGCCCGCGATGGCCTTGGCGTCGACCGCGTCGATGATCAGGACGTTCACCTTGTTGGTGATCATCGTGTCGACCTGGGAGTTCTGCGTGGTCGCGTCCTGCTTGGCGTTGGCGTAGACGACCTCGGCCTTGCCGCCCGTCAGATCGGAAACCTTCTTCTCGATCAGCGGCTTGTCGAACTTCTCGTAGCGCGCGGTCTGGTTCTCCGGCAGGAGCAGACCGACCTTGATGGCGTCGCCCGCGGCGGCGCCCGAAGGCTTCTTCTCGCCGCCCGCTTCCTTGGCACTGCCACAGGCGGCCAGCGAAACGGCCATGGCACCGGCGGCGACGGCTACGGCGGCTCTGCGCATACGCGTGTTCATTACTTGAACCTCCCTGACGAGGCCGCAACACTGCGGCCGAGGTGGATGTGAGTCAACCCCGGCCGCAACTTTGCCGTCAAGGAGTGAATCCTTAACGAGATGACAACGGTGCCATCCGTTATCTAACTGAAGACATGACGGCGGGAGCGCGCACGCCCACTCCATTTTCCACCAAAAGCGTCGAATCGCCCATCTCGCTCAGCACCAGGGCCAGCGCGCCGAGCACTTCCGCGCGGCCGCCCAACGAGCCCGTCAGGACGGACAACTGGCGGGCCGCGCTGGGGATCGCGTACCTCCCCACTGATTCACGGATCGGGGCCAGTACGAGTTCACCCGCCTCGGCGAGCGACCCTCCCAGCACCACCCGGCTCGGGTTCAGCAGGTTGCACAGGCTGGCCACTCCGCTGCCGATGTGCCGGCCGACGTCGCTGATGACCCGGCGGCAGCCGGGGTCCCCGCCGCGGGCCAGCTCCACCACCCGCTCCATCGTCAACTCCGGCCCGTGGCTGCCCTGGAGCAGCGGCAGCACGTAGCGGGCCGCGGCGAAGGTCTCCAGGCACCCGCGGTTGCCGCAGCGGCAGACCGGGCCCGACTCGTCCAGGGTGATGTGCCCGATCTCCCCGGCCGTTCCGCCGGGTCCCCGGTAGATCTGGCCGTTGATCACCAGGCCCGCGCCCACCCCGCTGGCGACCTTGATGTACGCCAGGTCCTTGACCCCCCGGCCGCTGCCCCAGACCAGCTCGCCGAGGGCCCCGAGGTTGGCGTCGTTGTCCACGTACACGGGCACGCCGAGGCGCTGCGAGAGCTCCTGGCGCGGGTTGATCCCGGCCCAGCCCGGCAGGATCGCGGTGGAGCCGAGGGTCCCGGACTCCACGTCGATGGGGCCGGGGACGCCGAGCCCCACGCCGATGACCTTGTCCCGGCTGACGCCGACCCCCTTGACCAGGCGTCCGACCAGCGCTTCCGCCCGGTCGAAACCGTCCACCCAGGAGGCGTCCACGTCCAGCGGCTCGGACTCCTCCGCCAGCACCTGGTGGGCGAGGTTGCCGACGGCCACCCGCAGGTGGGTGTGGCCGAAGTCCACGCCGATCACGATGCCCGCGTCCCCGCTGAGCGAGACGCTGCGGGCCCGGCGGCCCCCGGCCGAGGTGTCGGTGACCTCGACGGTCCCGGCGTCCTTGAGCTCGCGGACGATGTTGGAGACCGTGGCCGCCGACAGTCCGGTGGTGCGGGCGATCTCCGCCTGGGTCAGCGAACCCGCGAGGCGCACGGCCCGCACGACCCGTTCGAGGTTCGCGCGATGCAGTGAGGACTGCGATCCGGGAGTCTGCACGACTCATCCACTCCTGCCCATAAGCGACGGCCAGCCGTCGCCCCCCGGCCGGTCGTCGCGGCTGTGCGCTCCGAGACCCCGGCGTCTCTCCAACTTGTGAACCTTAAGTCGAGCCTTTGGCCATCCAGACGTCAAGAGGCTGACGCAGTACGAATGGGACACCCCTGACCAAAAGGAGGAACTGGGGCCTCTTCGATCGTGCTACGGTCGCTGAGGCGCCGGTCCTCTGCGGCCTTTCCGGCCGGACCTGGCGCCCTGTGATGACGGCGCTACGCGAGGAGGTGTTCGGGATGAGTCCCGATCGAAGTCCTTGCAGCGCCCGCGTCCGCTGACCCGTTGATCAGCTGACCTGTTCCCGATACCGCACGGCCCCACCGGGCCCGGCGGCGCTTCGCCGCCTGCGTGCATCCTTTCACTCCTTCCGCATGCCCTGCACCCGTGACGGGCGTGCGTCATCCATGCCCACCGGCGCGTCCGGGGCCCTGCGTGCCCTCCCGCGCCGACCCATGATCACTCCACGTCACCGTGCCGCTCCGTGCTGCCCGGGCGCCGTGGAGGGAGGTATTCGTCATGACCATGCTCACCCCCCGTACCCCCGCGAAGCTCGCACCGCCGGGCCGCTCCCGCCGCGAGCGCAAGGCCGCCGAGCTGGAGGCCGGCACCCGCCGCGTCGGCGAGCGCCTCGCCGCCGTCAGCTCCCGGCCGGCCGTCCGGGTGCTCCAGGACGTGGACACCTCGCGCGGTGGCCTCACCCACGCCGAGGCGGCGCTGCGCCTGGAGCGGCACGGCGCCAACACCGTCGCCCACGAGCGGGCCCCGCACTGGACCGTCCAGCTCGCCAAGGCGTTCTGGAACCCCTTCATCGGCGTCCTGGTCTTCCTGGCCGCCGTCATGTTCTGGCAGGACCCCGCCGACCCGGGCGTCGTGATCCTCTCCGCCATGGTGGGGATCAGCGGTCTGCTGCGCTTCTGGCAGGAGTACCGCTCGGGCCGGGCGGCCGACGCGCTGCAGAAGCTCGTCACCACCACCTGCGCGGTGCAGCGCCGGGCCGGCAGCGGCTCGGGCCCCACCACCTTCGAGGTGGCGATGGAGCAGGTGGTCCCGGGCGACCTGGTCAAGCTGGCCGCCGGTGACCTCATCCCCGCCGACCTGCGCCTGCTGACCTCGAAGGACCTGATGGTCTCGCAGGCCTCGCTGTCCGGCGAGTCCCTGCCGGTGGCCAAGGCCGACACCCGCGCCGAGGACCTCGGCCAGCACGAGACGGCCGACCCGGTCGAGGCCGACAACCTCTGTCTGGCGGGGACCTCGGTCACCTCCGGCACCGCGACCGGCGTGGTCGTCGCCACCGGCGCCGACACCTACTTCGGCTCCATGGCCGGCTCGCTGGCCGGCGAGCGCCCGCAGACCAACTTCGACAACGGCGTGCGCAAGGTCAGCTTCCTGCTGATCCGCTTCATGCTCGTCATGGTCCCGGTCGTCTTCATGATCAACGGCTTCACCAAGGGCGACTGGGACGAGGCCTTCCTCTTCGCCGTCGCCGTGGCGGTCGGGCTCACCCCCGAGATGCTGCCGATGGTGGTCTCCGCGAACCTGGCGCGCGGGGCGGTGGCCATGTCCCGGCACAAGGTTGTCGTCAAGCGGCTCAACGCGATCCAGAACCTGGGCGCGATGGACGTCCTGTGCACCGACAAGACCGGCACCCTCACCGAGGACCGCATCGTCCTGGACCGCTACCTGGACGTGCACGGGGCCGAGGACACCGAGGTCCTGGAGTACGGCTACCTCAACGCCCACTTCCAGACGGGCCTGAAGAACCTGATGGACCAGGCGGTCATCGACCGCGTGGGCGAGGCCGAGGAGGTTGTCGTCGACGCACGCTTCTCGATGGTCGACGAGATCCCCTTCGACTTCGCCCGGCGCCGGATGTCCGTGGTCCTGAACCGCAACAGCGTGCTGGGCACCGGCGGCCGCCCCGAGCACGTCCTGATCACCAAGGGTGCGGTGGAGGAGGTCCTCGGCCTGTGCACCCACCTGCGCGACGGCGGCGAGCGCGTCGCGCTCACCGAACAGCTGCGGCGCCGCGTCACCCGGATCGCCGAGGAGAACAACCGGCGGGGCCTGCGGGTCCTGGCCGTCGCCACCCGCACGGTGGACGCGCCGCGCGCCGCCTACGGCGTCGCCGACGAGGACGGGCTGACGCTGATCGGCTTCCTCGCCTTCCTCGACCCGCCGAAGGCCTCCGCGGCCGCCGCCCTGCGGGGCCTGGCCGACAAGGGCATCGCGGTGAAGGTGGTCACCGGCGACAACGAGCTGGTGGCGGCCCGGGTCTGCGCGGACGTCGGCATCGAGGTGGGCCACGTGGTCTGCGGCGCCGAGCTGGACGGCCTCGACGAGGAGGCGCTGCGCGCGCTGGCCGCCCGTACGACGGTCTTCGCCAAGGTCAACCCCGTCCAGAAGGCCCGGATCGTACGGGCCCTGCAGGCCGAGGGACGCACCGTCGGCTTCCTCGGCGACGGCATCAACGACGCGGCGGCCCTGCGCGAGGCCGACGTCGGCGTGTCGGTCGACACCGCCGTCGACATCGCCAAGGAGTCGGCGGACATCATCCTGCTGGAGAAGGACCTGACCGTCCTGGAGCAGGGGGTGCTCCAGGGCCGGACCACCTTCGGCAACACCATCAAGTACATCAAGATGACGGCCTCCTCGAACTTCGGCAACGTCTTCTCGGTGCTGGTGGCGAGCGCGTTCATCCCCTTCCAGCCGATGCTCGCGATCATGCTGCTGGTGCAGAACCTGGTCTACGACATCGCCCAGCTGGCCACCCCGTGGGACCGGATGGACGAGGAGTACCTGCGCAAGCCCCGCAACTGGGACGCCAAGGGCATCTTCCGCTTCATGGTGACCATCGGACCCATCAGTTCGATCTTCGACATCGCGATGTTCGTGATCATGTGGAACGTCTTCGCCGCCGACAACGAGGCCGCCCAGTCGCTCTTCCAGTCCGGGTGGTTCGTCGAGGGCCTGCTCTCGCAGACCCTGGTCGTCCACATGATCCGCACGCGCAGGATCCCCTTCGTCCAGTCCCGCGCCTCCTGGCCGGTGATGGTGATGACCGTCCTCGCGGTGCTGACCGGGCTTTGGCTGCCCTTCTCGCCGCTGGCCCCCTCGCTGGGGTTCGTGGCCCTGCCGGCGGGCTACTTCCCCTGGCTGATCGGCGTGCTGCTCGCCTACTGCACGCTCACCCAGCTGGTGAAGACCTGGTACATCCGCACGTTCAAGACCTGGCTGTAGGAACGGGAGGGGCCGATGACGCTGCTCACGGAGTGGGAGATGGCCGCGCACCTGGCGGCCGCCCTCGGGTTCGGTGCGGTCATCGGCCTGGAACGGCAGTGGCGGGCCCGGATGGCGGGCCTGCGGACGAACGCCCTGGTGGCGGGCGGGGCCGCGCTGTTCGTGCTGCTCTCGCAGTACGGGTTCCTCAGCGCGGTCTCCGAGGTGAACTACGACGGCTCGCGGGTCGCCGCCCAGATCGTCTCGGGGATCGGCTTCCTGGGCGCCGGGGTGATCATGCGGGACGGGCTGAGCGTGCGCGGGCTGAACACGGCCGCCACCCTGTGGTGTTCGGCGGCGGTGGGCTGCCTGGCGGGGGTGGGCCTGTTCGTGCTGGCCGCCTTCGGCACGGCGGGCGTGGTGGGGGCGAACCTCCTGCTGCGCCCGCTGGGCCGGCGGCTCGACCGGGAGCCGCGCGGCGGCGCCGAGGTGCCCGTCGACTACCACTTCGAGGCGGTCTGCCTGGAGGCGGAGGAGGCCCACATCCGCCACCGGCTCGTCCGCTGGAGGAAGCGGTCAGCAACCTCTCGCTCGACCCGTCGGTCTCGGCGGTCAGCTGGTCGGTCGTGCCCGACCCGTCCGCCTCCCCTACTTGAGGGCGGACGAGGTCAGGCCGGCCTGGATCTGGCGCTGGAACGACAGGTAGACCACCAGCATCGGGATCATCGCGATGGTCACGCCGGCGAACAGCACCGGCAGGTCCGTCTCGTACCCCATCTGGTACTGGAGCTGGATCAGGCCCTGGGTGAGCATGTAGCGCTCGGGGTCCGATCCGGTCTGCGGCTGCATCAGGACCGACGGCAGGATGTACTGGTTCCACTGCCCCAGGACATTGAATATCCCGACGCTGATCAGGCCGGGCTTGGCCATCGGCAGCATCACCTGGAAGAAGATCCGGGTGTCGGAGGCCCCGTCGATCACCGCCGCCTCGTGCACGGCCGTCGGCAGCGTGCGGAAGAAGGAGTGCATGAAGAAGACGGTGAAGGGCATCGAGTAGGCCACGTAGACCAGGATCAGACCCTGGTACGTATTGAGCATGTCCAGCCGCTTGACCATGAAGAACAGCGGAACGAGCGCCAGGAACACCGGGAACATGGCCCCGCTGACGAAGAAGTAGTAGAAGAGCCGGTTCCCCGGGAAGGGGTAGCGGGCCAGCACGTACGCGGCCATCGAACCGAGCAGCATGGTCAGCGGGACCGAGAACACCAGCACGATCAGCGTGTGGGCGAAGTAGTCGCCGATGCCCTTGTCCCAGGCCCGGGAGAAGGCGTCGAAGTGCCAGTTGGACGGCCAGCTGAGGGCCGAGCCGCCGATCTGGCCGTCCGTCTTGAACGAACCGAGCGCCAGCCAGATCAGGGGCAGGACGATCAGTATCGCCCAGACGGCGAGGAACCCGTGCGAGAAGACGTTCAGCACCATGCCGTCGGAGCCGGCCTTCGCCCCCCGCCCCGGGCGGCCGCTGCTGCCGGAACGTTCGGCCGAGGCCTCGCCCGGCGCTTTGATCACCGTGGACTCTGCAGTCATCGTGGAACTCCGCTCAGAACTCGATGCGCTCGCGGCGGGTGGCGCGCAGCGTGATGACGGAGAGGATCATGGTCAGGACGAGCATGACGACGCCCATGGCGCAGGCGTAGCCGCTCTTGCCGAAGTACAGGAAGTTGCGCATCAGCACCGTGGCCATGACCTCGCTGTGGTGGTCGGGCCCGCCGCCGAACTGGCCGGAGGTCATGGTCGACACCAGCACGAACATGTCCATGGCGGCGATGCCCAGGTAGACCGCGGAGGTCTGCACGGAGTCCCACAGCAGGGGCAGGGTGACCCTGAAGAACGTCTGGGCGCGCCCGGCGCCGTCGAGCAGGGCCGCCTCGTAGATGTCCTTGGGCACGGACTGCATGGCGGCCGAGAAGAGCACCAGGTAGAAGCCGACCCCGTGCCACACCACCACCAGGAGCAGGCACCACAGCACGAGGTTCGGCTGGTTGAGCCATTCGACGGGGTGGGCCGGGTCCACCAGGCCCAGTTTGGCGAGGAACCCGTTCAGCAGGCCGCCCTCGTCGCTGCGGTACACCGCGCCGAAGAGCACGGCGAGGATCGCGAGCGACAGGACCTGCGGGAAGAAGTAGACGATCTTGTAGACGGAGGAGCCGCGGACGCCCCGCACCCCGCCCGCCCCGCTGCGCCCTCCCGCGTTCACCATGAAGGCGAAGAAGAGGGCCAGCAGGATGGTGATCGTCGGGACGAACACCAGGAGCAGCAGGTTGTGCCAGAGGGCTCCGCGGAAGACCTCGTCCTCCATCAGCGCGGAGTAGTTGTCCAGCCCGACGAAGTCGAACGTGGGCGACTGTCCGGACCAGTTGGTGAAGGAGTAGCCGAACGTCTGAACGTACGGCCAGATAACGAAAGTGAGGTACAGCGCGAGCGGCAGGACGAGGAAGCCGACGATGAAACCGGCCCTTCCCCTGCCCCTGCCTCGGGCTACTTGGCTCATGGTGTCCGCCCCTTGGACGAGGTCAGCTGCGGTGGTTGTTCTTGGCGTTCGGGTCCTTGGCAGCCTTGTCTACCGCAGCCTGGGCCCGCTTGATCCATTCCTTCGGCTGGATCCGCTTGGCCATCAGCTCATTGGACGCGTTCTGGATCTCGGTGTCCATCTCGCTGTACCAGTCGGGATACAGGTAGTTGAAGGTGTTCGTCCCGGCGGTCTTGACGGCCGCGACCGCCGAGGCGGTGCCCGGGCGCAGCTTCACGTTCGGGTCGACGCCGTCCTTGACCACGGTGAGGGAGTTGGCCTGCTGGGCGAAGAGCGTGGACCATTCGCGCGAGAGCATCGAGCGCAGGAACTCCAGGCCGCCCGCCTTGTTCGCGGCCTTCTCCGGGACGATGAAGGGCTCGCCGGCGCCGGCCCGGATCGCCTCGAAGGGCAGCTTGCTGTCGGCGAGGGTCGGGACCGGCAGGAACTTCATGTCGAAGTCGTCCGGGGTCTGCTTGAGCTGCTCGTTCTCCAGCCAGGAGCCGGAGGGGATGAAGGCCGCCTTGTACTGGTTCCAGGCGGTCTGGGACTCCGTGTGGGTGAGGCCGTTGGTGCCGGCCATCAGCAGGTCCTTCTCGACGACCTCGTAGACGGCCTCGACGGCGGCGAGGGCGGCGGGGTTGCCCTCGAAGGCGTTCGGCTCCAGGTTGTCGATCGCCTTCATGGCGTCCAGACCGCCCTTCTTGGCGATCAGGTCCATGATGACGACATTGATGTAGTACGGGTACTTGCCCTGGTGGGCGAGTCCGCCGATGCCGGCCGCCTTGGCCTTGGTGCAGATGTCCAGGAACTCGTCCCAGGTCTTCGGCTCGGCCCAGCCCTTCTCCTTGAAGAGCTTGCCCGAGTACCAGAAGCCGAACACGGTGTAGACGTAGTAGAGGGCGACGAACTTGCCCTCCTGGGTGCCCTGTTCGACGGTGCCGGGGATGAGCATGTCCCGGACCTTCTTGGCCGGGTCGTCAAGCGAGGGCGCGTCGAGCACCGGGGTGAGCTCGGCGAGCTGGCCGCCCTTGGCGAGGACGTCGACCTTGATCTGCTGGGCGCCGGAGTCGTCGATGACGTCCGGCGGGTTGCCGGCGTTGAAGCGGGGCTGGAGCTTGGCGGCGATCTCCTGGGTGCCCAGGTGGGAGCTGGTGGTGCCCCACTTCTTGTCGAAGGCGGCTTCCCAGGCCTTCGCGTAATCGTCGCCGAAGCCGCCCTTGAAGACGACCACGTCCAGCTTGCCGCCCTTGGCGACGCCGAACGGGTTCTCCTTGGTCACGGCGCCCTTGTCCGGCCCCTTCGTGGTGTCCTCGCCGCCGGAGGCGCAGGCGGACAGGAAGCTCATCGTGGGCACCGAGATCAGTCCCAGCGCCGCCGAGCGCTTGATCAGGTCGCGACGTCCGAGGCCCTCACCAGTGGATGCCATGCTCATGTCCTCGCCTTCGTCAGAAGTGTGAAGGAGGCCGGAAGTCACGGCCAGCGCCGTGCATGCGGACGTCACCGCAGGTCCCCGCCCATCCCCCGGTCCGGTGCCGTTCGAAGCTCGGTGGGCCGGACGGGCACAGGTATAGTCCACTTTCGCTCGTGTGAGCAAGATCATGCACAGACATGTTGGTCAGCTTTTCCGAGTTGAGACCTCTCCGAAACCTCACCCCGGCCCGGGGTACGCGAAAGGGCCGTACCCCCTGTGCGGGGATACGGCCCTTTGGTGCCGCGTGGCGACCCGGCGGTGACTAGCCGCGGATCAGGTTGCGGAGCACGTACTGCATGATGCCGCCGTTGCGGTAGTAGTCGGCCTCACCCGGCGTGTCGATGCGGACGACCGCGTCGAACTCCACGCCGGTGTCGGTGGTGACCTTGACCGTACGGGGGGTGGTGCCGTTGTTGAGCTCCTCCACACCGGTGAAGGCGAAGGTCTCCTCGCCGGTGAGGCCCAGGGAGGCCGCGGTGGCGCCCTCGGGGAACTGCAGGGGCAGGACGCCCATGCCGATCAGGTTCGAGCGGTGGATGCGCTCGTAGGACTCGGCGATGACGGCCTTGACGCCGAGCAGCGCGGTGCCCTTGGCGGCCCAGTCGCGGGACGAGCCCGAGCCGTACTCCTTGCCCGCCAGGATGACCAGCGGGATGCCGGCGGCCTGGTAGTTCTGGGAGGCGTCGTAGATGAAGGAGACCGGCGCGTCCGGGAGGGTGAAGTCGCGGGTGAAGCCGCCCTCGGTGCCCTCGGCGATCTGGTTGCGCAGGCGGATGTTGGCGAAGGTGCCGCGGATCATGACCTCGTGGTTGCCGCGGCGGGAACCGTAGGAGTTGAAGTCGCGGCGCTCGACGCCGTGCTCCGTGAGGTACTTGCCGGCCGGGGTGTCGGCCTTGATCGCACCGGCCGGGGAGATGTGGTCGGTGGTGACCGAGTCGCCCAGCTTCGCCAGCACGCGGGCGCCGGCGATGTCGGAGACCGGGGTGGTCTCCATCGTCATGCCCTCGAAGTAGGGGGGCTTGCGCACGTAGGTGGACTGCGGGTCCCACTCGAAGGTGTTGCCCGTCGGGATCGACAGCGCCTGCCACTGGGCGTCGCCCGCGAAGACGTCCTGGTAGGACTTGCTGAACATGTCCTCGCCGATGGCGTTCGCCACGACGTCGTTGACCTCGGCCTCGGAGGGCCAGATGTCCTGGAGGTAGACCGGCTTGCCGTCGGTGTCGGTGCCCAGGGCGTCCTTGGTGATGTCCACCTTCATGGAGCCCGCGATGGCGTACGCGACGACCAGCGGCGGGGAGGCCAGGTAGTTCATCTTGACGTCGGGGTTGATGCGGCCCTCGAAGTTGCGGTTGCCCGAGAGCACCGAGGTGACCGCGAGGTCGGCCTCGTTGATCGCCTTCGAGATCTCCTCGTCCAGCGGACCGGAGTTGCCGATGCAGGTGGTGCAGCCGTACCCGACGAGGTTGAAGCCCATCTTGTCCAGGTACGGGGTCAGGCCGGCCTTGTCGAAGTAGTCGGTGACGACCTTCGAACCCGGGGCCAGGGTGGTCTTGACCCAGGGCTTGCGGGTCAGGCCCTTCTCGGACGCCTTCTTGGCCACGAGCGCCGCGGCGACCATGACGTAGGGGTTCGAGGTGTTGGTGCACGAGGTGATCGCGGCGACGGTGACGGCGCCGTGGTCGATCTCGAAGGAGGTGCCGTCGGCCAGGGTCACCCGGGTGGGCTTGGTGGGCACACCGTTGGAGGACGCGGGGGCGTCGGACGCCGGGAAGGACTCCTTGCCGGCCTCCTCGTCGTCGGAGACGTAGTTGCGCACGTCCTGCGCGAACTGCTGGGAGGCGTTCGCCAGGACGATGCGGTCCTGCGGGCGCTTCGGGCCGGCGATGGAGGGGACGACCGTGGAGAGGTCGAGCTCCAGCTTCTCGGAGAAGTCCGGCTCGGCGGCCGGGTCCAGCCACAGGCCCTGCTCCTTGGCGTACGCCTCGACCAGGGCGACCTGCTGGGCGTCGCGGCCGGTCAGGCGCAGGTACTTCAGGGTCTCGTCGTCGATCGGGAAGATCGCGGCGGTCGAGCCGAACTCCGGCGACATGTTGCCGATGGTGGCGCGGTTCGCCAGGGAGGTGGCGGCGACGCCCTCACCGTAGAACTCGACGAACTTGCCGACGACACCGTGCCCCCGGAGCATCTCGGTGATGGTCAGCACGAGGTCGGTGGCGGTGGTGCCGGCCGGCAGCTCGCCGGTCAGCTTGAAGCCCACGACGCGCGGGATCAGCATGGAGACCGGCTGGCCGAGCATCGCGGCCTCGGCCTCGATGCCGCCGACGCCCCAGCCCAGCACGCCCAGGCCGTTGACCATGGTGGTGTGCGAGTCGGT
Organism: Streptomyces sp. NPDC048507; assembly: GCF_043199995.1. Classification (NCBI taxonomy): domain Bacteria; kingdom Bacillati; phylum Actinomycetota; class Actinomycetes; order Kitasatosporales; family Streptomycetaceae; genus Streptomyces; species Streptomyces sp. NPDC048507. Next base: position 70,415 of record NZ_JBICWZ010000015.1, read on the forward strand.
GCCGACGAGGGTGTCGGGGTACGCCTGGCCGCCGCGGACCATGACCGTGCGGGCCAGGTGCTCGATGTTGACCTGGTGGACGATGCCGGTGCCCGGGGGGACGACCTTGAAGTCGTCGAAGGCGGTCTGGCCCCAGCGCAGGAACTGGTAGCGCTCCTTGTTGCGGCCGTACTCCAGCTCGACGTTCTGGGCGAAGGCGTCCTTCGTACCGAACTTGTCGGCGATGACCGAGTGGTCGATGACCATCTCGGCGGGCGAGAGCGGGTTGATCTTCGCCGGGTCGCCGCCGAGGGCCTTCACGGCCTCGCGCATGGTGGCGAGGTCGACGACGCAGGGCACGCCGGTGAAGTCCTGCATGATCACGCGGGCCGGCGTGAACTGGATCTCCTGGCTGGGCTGGGCCTGGGAGTCCCAGCCACCGAGCGCCCGGATGTGGTCGGCGGTGATGTTCGCGCCGTCCTCGGTGCGGAGCAGGTTCTCCAGAAGGACCTTCAGGCTGTAGGGAAGGCGCGCGGCGCCCTCGACCTTGTCCAGCCGGAAGATCTCGTACGACTCGTCGCCCACCTGCAGCGTGCTGCGGGCGTCGAAGCTGTTCGCCGACACGACAGTCTCCTTCATGCATGATTTTTCGCGCGTATTACCGCAATCCTGCCGCCACGCCCTCTGGCCAATCCGCTAAGGTAGGGCTAAGTTAGGTAACCCTTACCAGCGGGGGCGGCTGCGGTGCGCCTTCGGCAGATATCTCGATGTCGAGATAACTCTAGTACATCGCCGCGCCCGGGGTGATGCGGCATGGGCCACAACAGCACCGAGCCCTCGGGCGCTCACCGCGAAGGGGTGGAGGGGGACGCCCGCACCGCCGAGGACGCGCGCACCGTCAGCGCGGCCGGGACGGTCCGCTGGCCCGGCGCCGCGCCCTGCGGCGACTCCAGCAGCTCCACCAGTGCCGCCACGGCGCTCGGGCCGATCAGCTCCGGCCGCAGGGTCACGGTGCTGACGCCGGGGTCGCACGCCGCGTACGCAGGATCCTCGCTCGCGCAGACCAGCCGCAGCTCCCCCGGTATCCGCAGCCCGTGCCGCGCGGCGGCGGCCAGCACCTGCCGGCCGCCCGGGTCGTAGACGCAGTACACGGCGTCGGGGCGGGACGGCCCGGCGAAGACCGGGTCGAAGGCGCGCCCCGGGGCGTCCTCGGGGTCGAACGGGACCACCAGCGGCTGCGCCCCGCGCCCGGCGCACCAGCGGACGTAGGCCTCGGTGACGGCCCCCGTGTAGTACTCCCGGCCGTACGCCGAATGCAGGGCGATCCGCCGGGCGCCGGCGGCGGCGAGGTGGTCGAGGACCTCGCGGGTGGTGGCCTCGTGGTCGTTGTCCACCCACACGTCCGCGGGCCGGGGGTCCGGCGGGCGGCCGTCGAAGACCACCGGCAGGCCGCGGGCCCGCAGGGCGCGGAGCACCGGATCGCCGGCCGGGCTGTCGAGCAGCAGCATCCCGTCGACGGCCAGGGTGTGCCACAGCGGCTCGCCGCCCCGGTCGGCGGGCAGCACGGTGAGGGCGTAGCCGTGGGCGTGGGCGGCCGCGGTGGCGGCGGTCAGCAGCCGGGAGAAGTAGGCGACCTCGACGTAGTTCCAGGCGGATCCCGCGTACGTGGTGACGGCGAGGCCGAGCGTACGGGTGCGGGGGCCGCGCCGGCCGCCGTAGCCGAGGGCGGCCGCCACCTCGCGGACCCGGCGGCGGGTGGACTCGCCGACGCGGCCGGTGCCGCCGAGGGCGTGCGAGACGGTCGCCGTGGAGACCTCGGCGGCTCGCGCGATGTCGGCGATGGTCGGTACGGGCCCGGGCACGGGGCCATCGTACGGACGGCGCTGCGGATTTCGTCGGCCGCGGCGGGTTCTGGTTAAGGGGTTAATCACACAGTGTCCTGGCCACACCGACCTTTGGAGTGGCCATGCCCCCTGCTTCCTCCCCTTCCTCCCCTTCCTCCCCTTCCCCCTCCCCTTCCTTCTTCTCTTCCTCTGCCCCGCCCTCCGGTTCGCCGCTCTCCCGGCGCGGTCTCCTCGGGGCCGTCGGCGCGGCGGGGGCGGCCGGTCTGCTGGGCGCGGGCCCGGCGGCCGCGGCCGGCACCTCCGGCGGACGCGGCTCGGCCGCCCTCGTGATCCACAACGCCCGGGTGTTCACCGGGACCGCGGGCGGCGGTGCGCCGGTGGAGGCGGTCGCGGTCGGGCGGGACGGGAAGATCCTGGCCACCGGGAGCGGCCCGGCGGTGCGCCGTCACGTCGGACGGGACACCGAGGTGCTCGACGCCCGGGGGAACACCGTCATGAGCGGCATCCACGACGGGCACGTGCACCCGCTGGGCGCGGGCGACCGCTCGCTGCGGCCCTCCCTGGAGGGGGCCGAGACCACGCTGCCCGAACTGCGGGCGCTGCTGGCCGGCTTCCTCGCCGACACCGGGGGCGCGAGCGCCGAGCCGGACCGCTGGCTGGTGGTGGAGGACTGGAATCCGGTCGGGCTGCTGCCGACGGGGAGCGTGCCGCACCACTCGATGCTGGACGCGCTGGAGACCCGTAGACCCCTCGCTCTGGTCGGCGGCGACGGCCACAACCTCTGGGCGAACCGGCGGGCCCTGGAGATCGCCGGGATCACGGCGGCCACCCCGGACCCGGTCGGCGGCCGGATCGTCAGGGGTCCGGACGGGCAGCCGTCGGGCGTCCTGAAGGACGACGCGCAGGACCTGGTCAAGCGCCACGTGCCGGAGCCCTCCCGGGCCGAACTGGTCGCGGCCTGCGCGAAGGTGCTCGCGCTGGCGGCGGCGTCGGGGGTCACGACCATGATGGACGCCCTGGTCGGACGGCACGAGCTGGAGCTCTACCAGGCCCTGTCGGCGGCGGGGCAGCTGCCGCAGCGGATCGTGCCCGCGATCCGGCTCGACGCCGGGCAGACGAAGGACCCGGCGGCGGCGCTGGCGTACGCGCGCGGGCTGCGCCGGGAGTTCGACGGGGTCCGGGGGCTGCGGTTCGGGATGGTCAAGGTGTTCCTGGACGGGGTCATCGAATACCCGGCGCAGACGGCCGCGCTGCTGGAGCCGTACCTGGACGGCAACGGGAAGCCGACGGCGAACCGCGGCGAGCTGTACACCTCGGCGGCCGACTACGGGCGGCTGACGGCGGCGTTCAACGTGGCCGGCTGGCAGGTGCACGCCCACGGCCTCGGGGACCGGGCGGTACGGACGGCTTTGGACGGGTACGCGTACGCCCTCCGGGTGACGGGCCGACGGGACGCGCGCAACGCCGTGGCCCACCTGCAGCTCGTGGACCCGGCGGACCTGCGGCGCTTCGCGCAGCTGGGCGTGGCGGCCTGCATGCAGCTCCAGTGGGCGGCGGAGGACACCTGGACGATGGAGGCCCTGCTCCCGTACATCGGGCAGGCGCGGCACCGGTGGATGTACCCGGCGCGCAGTCTGGAGCGCGCCGGGGCCCGGCTGAGCGGCGGCTCGGACTGGCCGGTGGACGCGCTCCAGGTGTGGAACCAGCTGCGGACCGCGATCGACCGGCAGGGCGCGCACGGTTCGGGCCCGCTGCACCGGGAGCTGGAGGGGCTGGGCCGGACGTCGGTGCTGCGGATGCACACGGCCGGGACGGCGTGGCAGCTGAGGCAGGAGGGGCTGACGGGCACGGTGGAGCCGGGCAAGGCGGCGGACCTGGTGCTGCTGGACCGGGATGTGACCCGCTGTCCGGTGGCCGACATCAGCGGAACGGGCGTACGGATGACCCTGGTCGGCGGTCGCGTGGTGCACGACGCGGACTCCGCGGCGGGCCGGGACGCCGCGGCGCGGGCGGCCCGGGCGGTATCCGGACCGCGCCCGGCCGCGTACGCGGCGGTGCACGGCGGGCGCCACCACGCCTGCGGACACTGACGGTAGAGGGACACGACCGGCGGAACGTGACGGGCGGCCGGTGCGCATACGAGGTGAGATGTCCGTAATCAGTGCGATGTTCGGAAAATCCGGTGAGCTGACGGTCGGTAACACCCGTCTGCACCACCAGAAACAGAAGGCATCTCATATCTGAGATACGGTGCATCCATGGCAGACGACTACCTCGTACGCATCGGTAAGCTCATCCGTGACGCCCGGCAGCACCGCGGCTGGACGCAGAGTCAGCTCGCCGACGCACTCGGCACCAGCCAGAGCGCGGTGAACCGCATCGAACGCGGCAATCAAAACATCAGCCTTGAGATGATCGCCCGAATCGGTGAAGCACTCGACAGCGAGATCGTCTCTCTGGGCTACGCGGGACCGATGCACCTGCGCGTGGTCGGCGGCCGCCGCCTGTCCGGGGCCATCGACGTCAAGACGAGCAAGAACGCGTGCGTCGCCCTGCTGTGCGCCTCGCTCCTCAACAAGGGCCGCACCGTGCTGCGCCGCGTGGCGCGCATCGAGGAGGTCTACCGGCTCCTGGAGGTCCTGGGCTCCATCGGCGTCCGCACCCGCTGGATCAACGACGGCGTCGACCTGGAGATCGTCCCGCCGGCCCGCCTCGACATGGACGCCATGGACGCGGACGCGGCCCGGCGCACCCGCAGCATCATCATGTTCCTCGGCCCGCTGCTGCACCGGATGGACAGCTTCAAGCTGCCCTACGCCGGCGGCTGCGACCTCGGCACCCGCACCATCGAGCCGCACATGATCGCCCTGCGCCGCTTCGGCCTGGACATCACCGCGACCGAGGGCATCTACCACGCCCAGATCGAGCCCGGGGTCTCCCCCGACCGCCCGATCGTGCTGACCGAACGCGGGGACACGGTCACCGAGAACGCCCTGCTGGCCGCGGCCCGCCACGACGGCGTCTCCGTCATCCGCAACGCCTCCTCGAACTACATGGTCCAGGACCTGTGCTTCTTCCTGGAGGCGCTGGGCGTCAAGGTCGAGGGCATCGGCACCACGACGCTCACCGTGCACGGCGTCCCCGTCATCGACGTCGACGTCGACTACTCCCCCTCCGAGGACCCGGTCGAGGCGATGAGCCTGCTCGCCGCCGCCGTCGTCACGGAGTCGGAACTGACGATCCGCCGGGTCCCCATCGAGTTCATGGAGATCGAGCTCGCGGTCCTGGAGGAGATGGGCCTCGACCACGACCGCTCGGCGGAGTACGTCGCCGACAACGGCCGCACCCGCCTGGTCGACCTCACGGTCCGCCCCTCCAAGCTGGAGGCGCCGATCGACAAGATCCACCCGATGCCCTTCCCCGGGCTGAACATCGACAACGTCCCGTTCTTCGCCGCCATCGCCGCCGTCGCCCAGGGCCAGACCCTGATCCACGACTGGGTGTACGACAACCGGGCCATCTACCTGACGGACCTCAACCGCCTCGGCGGCCGCCTCCAGCTCCTGGACCCGCACCGCGTCCTGGTGGAGGGCCCCACCCGCTGGCGCGCCGCCGAGATGATGTGCCCCCCGGCCCTGCGCCCCGCCGTGGTCGTCCTCCTCGCCATGATGGCCGCCGAGGGCACCTCGGTCCTGCGCAACGTCTACGTCATCAACCGCGGCTACGAGGAACTCGCCGAGCGCCTCAACTCGGTCGGCGCCCAGATCGAGATCTTCCGCGACATCTAGCAAGTCAGCCCCCGCCCCGGCACCCAGCCGACCGGCGGGGGCTCCGCCCGGCGCGACGCCCGCCTCGATGAGGCCGAGCACACCGCGGGCATCGAACCGACTTACGGCGACAGGGATCCCGTGCTCCTCGCCACCTACGGATGGGCACGTGACCCTTCGCGGCCGTGGTCGCCGCCCGACTGGGGCGCGACGTCATGGTCAACAAAACCGCGTGAGCTTCGTCCGGCTCCGAGCGGCCGACGGCGCCCGGCGCGCCGGGAACGTCGCCTGTCTCGAGCACTGACTCCCGGCTGACCGCGCGGCCTTGGCGAGGCGCGGTGCCGGATGCGGCGTGGGCGGCGCTGAGGGGGTCAGCGGTAGTCGTCGGGGTGGTCTTGCATCCAGGTGTTGATCTCGTCGCGGGTGCTGATGAGGGTGCTCTGGTGCTTCTTCAGGTTCTCGAAGGCGCTGTCGCCGCCGAGTTCCCCGTCGAGCTTCGCGATGGCCGCGATGGGCTCGGGGAAGTGGCCGGGACCCTTCGGGTCGGCCTTCATCGCCCGGTCCATGCGGTGGAGTTCGTCGTGGACCCGGCCGAGGAAGTAGGCGCAGTTGCCCGGGGTGCAGGATTCGCCCAGGGTGGCCTGGAGCCCGGCGAAGGCGTCGCGGACCTTCTCCGGTGCCGACGCGGCGGCCGGGGCGGCGGGTGCGGACGGTGCGGTGGTGCGGGGCGGGGCCGGGGCCGGGGCCTTCAGGGCCCCGGCGTTGCCGCAGGCGGCGGTGAGCACGGTCAGGGACAGGGCCAGGGCGGCGGTCGCGGCCCGCCGGGCCGTGGTGGAGCTGCGCATCGGTTTCCCCCCGAAGTTCGATGATCCACGAGCCTACCCGGCCGTTTCCTCCGGTACGGCTGCCGGGGAGTGGTTGCCCTGGAGCCGCTGGAGGTCCGAGGGCCGGACCTGGATCACGAACAGCGCGATGGCGGCGCCGACCAGGGTGAACAGCGCCGCCGCCACGAAGGCCGTGCTCACCCCGGAGGTGAGCACCTGGTCGGCCCAGGGCTTGGGGAGCTGGTGGGTCCGCGCGAAGTACAGCTTCTGCCCGGGGGTGGAGGTGCGCAGGAAGTCGGGGACCTGGGCCTTGGCCTCGTTGCGGCTGGCCGTGCCGAACACGGTCACCAGGATGGACAGCCCGAGGGAGCCGCCCACCTGCTGCATCGTGTTGAGCAGCCCGGAGGCGGCGCCGGATTCGCGGTCGGACACGTTGGACAGGGCCATCAGGGTCAGCGAGACGAACTGCAGGCCCATGCCGGTGGCGAAGACCAGCATCGGTCCCAGGACGCTGCCGAGGTAGGTGGAGTGGACGTCGGTCTGGGTCAGCCAGGCGAGCCCGGCCGCGCAGCACAGCGCGCCGGTGACCATGAAGGGTTTGGGCCCGAACTTGGGGAGCAGTTGCGAGGCGGTGCCGGCGGCCAGCGCGATCATCACGCTGACCGGGAGGAAGGCCAGTCCCGCCCGCAGGGGGGTGAAGCCGAGGACGTTCTGCACGAAGAGGGTGAGGAAGAAGAACATGCCGAAGATCGCGCAGGCCAGGAACAGCATGATCCCGTACGTGCCCGCCCGGTTGCGGTCCGCGAACATGTGCAGCGGGGTGATCGGCTGTGGCGAGCGCCGCTCGTTCAGGACGAACAGGGTGAGCAGGAGCACGGCGACGACGAAGGAGCCGATCGTGTAGGGGTCGCTCCAGCCCTGCTGGGAGGCGCGGATGAACCCGTAGACGAGGGACACCATGCCGAGGGTGGACAGCAGGGCGCCGGCGAGGTCGAAGTGGCCGGGGTGGCGGGCGGATTCGCGGATGACGCGCGAGGCGAGCAGGGCGATCAGCAGGGCGATGGGGACGTTGACGAAGAGCACCCAGCGCCAGTTGAGCCATTCGACGAGGATGCCGCCCGCGAGGAGGCCGATCGCTCCGCCGCCCGCCGAGACGGCCGCGAACACGCCGAAGGCCCGGTTGCGGGCGGGGCCTTCGCGGAAGGTGGTGGTGATCAGCGCGAGCGCGGTCGGGGAGGCGATGGCGCCGCCGACGCCCTGGAGGGCGCGGGCGGCCATGAGCTGGCCGGCGTTCTGGGCGAGGCCGCCGAGGAGGGAGGCGAGGCCGAAGAGGAGGACGCCGAAGATGAAGACCCTCCGTCTGCCGAGGATGTCGCCGGTGCGGCCGCCGAGCAGGAGCAGGCCGCCGAAGGTGAGGGTGTAGGCGTTGACCACCCAGGAGAGGCTCTCCGTCGAGAAGTCGAGCGCGGTCTGGATGTGCGGTAGCGCGATGTTCACGATGGTGATGTCGAGAACGACCATGAGCTGGCAGGAGGCGATCACGAACAGGGCCAGCCCGTTTCCGCTCCCTCGGACCTTGCCGTCGGTCCCGTTGCTGGTCGGCAGTGCGTTCGGGTCCACTAGTCGACGCTATGCCCGGACCCCGGGGGTCACCACTCGAACGGCCCAGTGCTCCCGGCCGGGCTCCTCACCCTAGGCCATGTGATATTTCACATGCCACACTAGGATCATGGACGACTTCCTCAGGCTCTCCGCCGACACGGCCCGGTTCACCCACGGAACGCCCCGCGCGTTCGCGTTCGGCGACGAGGGCCGGCTCCTGTGGTTCCTGCGCTCGACCGGGCCCACCGACCCGTTCGACGGCCTCTGGGTGCTCGACACCGCCACCGGCGCCGAAACCCTGCTCGCCGACCCCCGCGCCCTGTGCCCCGAGCCCGGCGAACTCCCGCTCGCCGAGCGCCGCCTGCGCGAGCGGACCCGGGTCGTCGCCGCCGGGATCGGCTCGTACGCGCTGCGCGGCGACGGCCGCGGCGCCGTCTTCGCCCTCTACGGCCGGCTCTACGGCGTCACCGCCGGCACGGACGGCGGGCCCGTCGGGATCGCCACCGCCGGACCCGCCCTCGACCCCCGTCCCAACGCCGACGGCTCGCGCACCGCGTACGTCACGGACGACGCCCTCCACGTCTCCCCCGGCGGCCGCGTCAGCCCCGACGACGGGGCCCGCTGGGGCGTCGCGGAGTTCGCCGCCGCCGAGGAGCTCGGCCGTGCCCGCGGCCACTGGTGGTCCCCCGACGGGCAGACCCTGCTCGCCGCCCGCGTCGACGAGAGCGCCCTGCCGCGGCGCTGGTTCGCCGACCCCGCCCACCCCGAGCGGCCCGCCGAGGACTTCGCCTACCCCGAGGCCGGCGGCCCCAACGCCGACGTCCAGCTCTGGGTGCTCCGCCCGGACGGTGCCCGCGTACGCCTCGACTGGGACGGCGCGGCCCACCCGTACGTGTCCGGGGTCGAGTGGGAGTCGGACGCCGAGATCCTGCTGACCGTCCAGGACCGGCTCCAGCGCAGCGTCCTGCTGCTCACGGCCGACCCCGCCAACGGCCGCACCCGGGAGCTGTCGCGCACCGCGCACCCGCGCTGGGTGGACCCGCTGCCCGGCACCCCGGCCCGGCTGCCCGACGGACGGATGCTCACCGCCGCCGACACCCCCGGCGGGACCGCTCGCGGCCTCGCCCTCGACGGGAAGCCGCTGACCGGCGACGGGATACAGGTCCGGCGCGTGGCCGGGGTGCACGCGGGCCGGCTGCTGATCGAGGCCGGACTGCGCGACCCCGCCGAACAGCAGGTGCTGCTCCTGGACCCCGACACGGGCGCCCTGACCCCGCTGGCCGACGGCCCCGGGGTGCACACCGTCCAGGCCGGAGCCGGTGCGCTGCTGCTGACCTCGGCCGACGCCGACGGGTACCGGCGCACCGTACGCACCGCCGACGGCCGCACCTGCGCCCCGGCCGACCTCGCCGCACCGCTGCCCCACCGGGTGGTCCCGCTCCTGGAGCGGGTCACCGAGCACGGCGTGCCCACGGCCCTCGTACTGCCGCGCGGACACGTCCCGGGCAGGCGGCTGCCCGTCCTGGTGGACGGCTACGGCGGCCCCGGCTTCCAGGACGTCTGCGCCGAGCCGCGCCGCTGGCAGGCCCGGCAGTGGTGGGCCGACCAGGGCTTCGCCGTGGTCACCGTGGACAACCGGGGCACCCCGTACGTCTCGCCCGCCTTCACCCACGCCGTGTACCGGGGCCTCTCCGAGGTCACCCTGGACGACCAGGTCGCCGCCCTGCACGCGCTCGGCGCGCGCCACCGCGACCTCGACCTCGGCCGGGTCGGCGTCCGGGGCTGGTCCTACGGCGGCTACCTGGCGGCCATGGCGGTCCTGCGCCGCCCCGACGTCTTCCACGCGGCCGCCGCGGGCGCCGCGCCGACCGACTTCCGGCACTACGACACCGCGTACACCGAGCGCTACCTCGGGCTCCCGCAGGAGCACCCGGACGTCTACGCACGGGACTCGCTGCTCCCGGACGCCCCGCGGCTGACCCGCCCGCTGCTGCTCGTCACGGGCCTGGCCGACGACAACGTCCACCCCTCCCACACCCTGCGCCTGTCCCGGGCCCTGACGGACGCCGGCCGCCCCCACGGGCTGCTGGCCCTCCCCGGCGTCACCCACATGACCCCGGACGGCATGCGCGAGAAGGTGATGGCCCAGGAGCTCGCCTTCTTCCGCCGCGAACTGGCCTAGAGCGGTGCGCGGAAGGGCCCCGCGGGCTTCATCGGCCGCGGGGCCCTCCTTCTTCCCGTGATCCCCGTCAGTCACCCGGGAAGTGACAGGCCACCTCGCGGGAGGCGGCGGTCCGCAGGAGCGGCCGTTCGGTGCGGCAGATCTCCTGCGCCTTCGGGCAGCGGGGGTGGAAGGTGCAGCCCGGGGGCGGGGCGGCCGGGCTCGGGGGGTCGCCGAGCAGCACGATCCGCTCGCGCCGCCGCTCCGCCGCCGGGTCGGGCAGCGGCACGGCGGACAGCAGCGCCCGGGTGTAGGGGTGCTGCGGGTCCTCGTACAGGGACTTCTTGTCCCCGATCTCGACGATCCGGCCCAGGTACATGACCGCGACCCGGTCGCTGACCCGCTTGACGACCGAGAGGTCGTGCGCGATGAAAACGTAGGCCAGGCCCAGTTCGGCGCGCAGCCGTTCCATCAGGTTGACGATCTGCGCCTGGACGGAGACGTCGAGCGCGGAGACCGGTTCGTCCGCGACGATCAGCCGGGGGCTGGTGGCGAGCGAGCGGGCGATGCCGATGCGCTGGGCCTGGCCGCCGGAGAACTCGTGCGGGTAGCGGTCGATGTGTTCCGGGATGAGGCCGGTCAGTTCCATCAGTTCGGCGGCCCGGCGGCGGGCGTCGCCCGCGCTCCAGCCCTGGACCAACAGCGGGTCGCAGATGATGCGGGCCACGGTCTGGCGGGGGTTGAGGGAGGAGTGCGGGTCCTGGAACACCATCTGGACGTGTCTGCGGACCGGCCGCAGGGCGCTCTGGGAGAGCCGGCTGATGTCCACGCCGTCGAAGGTGACCGTGCCGGAGGTGGGTTCGAGGAGGCGGACCAGCATCCGCCCGGTGGTGGACTTGCCGCAGCCCGACTCCCCCACCAGGCCGAGGGTCCCGCCGGCGGCGAGGTCGAAGGAGATCCCGTCGACGGCCCGCACGGACGCCCCGCGGCGGCCCGTCAGCGCGCGCCGGCCGGGGAAGGTCATGGTCAGGTCCCGTACGGAGAGCAGGGGCCGGCCGGTGTCGGTCGCGGTCATCGGACCGCCTCCTCGGGGTGCGGGGCTCCCGCGAAGTGGCAGGCCACGGAGCGGTGCGGCCCGTCCCCGTACGGCACGAACGCGGGACGCTCCGCGGTGCAGCGGGCGGCGGCCCGTCCGCAGCGCGGGGCGAAGGCGCAGCCGGGGGCGGGGTCCAGCAGGGAGGGCGGGGAGCCGGGGATGGAGGGCAGCGGGAGGTCGTCGGGGGTGTCGAGGCGGGGCAGGGAGTCGAGCAGGCCCTGGGTGTAGGGGTGCGCCGGGCGGGCGAACAGCTCGTCGGCGCCGGCCTGTTCGGCGGCACGGCCGCCGTACATGACGAGCACCTCGTGGGCGACGCGGGCCACGACCCCGAGGTCGTGGGTGATCATGACCACGCCGAGGCCACGCTCCTGCTGGAGGCGGGCGATCAGCTCCAGGATCTGCGCCTGCACGGTGACGTCGAGGGCGGTGGTCGGTTCGTCGGCGATGAGCAGGTCGGGTTCGCAGGCCAGGGCCATGGCGATCATGGCGCGCTGGCGCATGCCGCCGGAGAACTGGTGCGGGTACTCCCCGGCGCGGCGCGCCGGTTCGGGGATGCCGACCTCGCCGAGCACGTCCACCGCCCGTTTGCGGGCGGCGGACCGACCGGCCCGGAAGTGGACGCGGAAGTGCTCGGCGATCTGCTCGCCGACGGTGTAGTAGGGGTGCAGGCTGGACAGCGGGTCCTGGAAGATCATCGCCATCCGGCGGCCGCGCACCGCGGACAGTTCCTTCTCGGACAGGGCGGTGAGTTCCCGTCCGGCGAGGGCGACGGAGCCGGTGACCCGGGCGGCGCCGCGGTGCAGGCCCATGACGGCGAGCGAGGTGACGGACTTGCCGGAGCCGGATTCGCCGACGATGCCGAGGGTGCGTCCGGCCTCGACGGTGAAGCCGAGGGAGTCGACGGCGCGTACGGTGCCGCGCGGGGTGGTGAAGGTGACGCGCAGGTCGCGCACTTCGAGCAGGGGTGGTGCGGTGGTCATCAGTACCTCACCCTCGGGTCGACGACGGCGTACAGGAGGTCGACGGCGAGGTTCGCGACGACGATGAAGAATGCGGCGAGCAGGGTGACCCCGAGGACCACGGGCTGGTCGGAGCTGACGAGCGCGCCGTAGAAGAGCCGGCCGATGCCGGGGAGCCCGAAGATGGATTCGGTGATCACGGCTCCGGCCAGCAGTCCGCCCAGGTCCATGCCGAAGAGGGTGAGGACCGGCGTCATGCCGGAGCGCAGCCCGTGCTTGACGACGACGGTGCGCTCGGGCATGCCCTTGGCGCGGGCGGTGCGGATGTAGGGCTCGGCCATCGCCTCGATCATCGAACCCCGGCTCAGGCGGGCGTACATGGCGGCGTAGAGCAGGGCGAGCGCGGTCCACGGCAGGAGCAGGTTCGAGGCCCAGCCGAGCGGGTCGTCGGTCAGCGCCCGGTAGGCGGGGTAGGGCAGGAGGCCGGCGATGCGGATGACTCCGTAGATCAGCATCACGGAGGTGAAGTAGACGGGCAGCGAGGCGGCGGCGACGGCGCCGACCATCAGGGCCTTGTCGGTGGCGGTGTCCTTGCGCAGGGCGGCGGTGACCCCGGCGCCGAGGCCGAGCAGGAGCCACAGGACGGCGGCGCCGGCGGCGAGGGAGGCGGAGACGGGGAGCCGGTCCATGAGGAGGTCCCAGACGGGCAGGGAGTTCTCGTACGAGTAGCCCAGGCAGGGGAAGTCGCACTGGACGGCGAACGGGCCGCTGCCGAGGGTGCGGCCGGTGAAGATGCCGGAGAGGAAGCCGCCGAACTGCTTCCAGACGGGCTGGTCGAGTCCGAGGTAGGCGCGTACGTCGGCCAGCCGTTCGGCGCTGCACGTCTTGCCGCAGGCCGCGGCGGCCGGGTCCGTGGGCAGGACGTAGAAGATGAGGAAGGTGACGGCGGCGATGGCCAGGAGGACGCCGGCGAGGGCGAACAGGCGGCGGACGAGGTAGAGGATCACGTACGGCCGCCCCTCGGGTCGAGGATGTCGCGCAGGGCGTCTCCGAGGAGGGTGAAGGCGAGGACGGCGAGGAAGAGGAAGGTGCTCGGGATGACGAAGTACATGGGGTCGGTCTCGTAGAAGGCCACGGACTCGGCGATCATCTGGCCCCAGGAGGGGGTGGGCGGGCGCACGCCCACGCCGAGGTAGCTGAGGGCGGCCTCGGTGCTGATCATGCCGGGGATGAGCAGGGTGGTGTAGGCGATGACGGGGCCGGCGACGCCCGGGAGGATGTCGCGGGTGAGGATCCGCCAGGGGCCGGAGCCGCCGACGCGGGCGGCGTCGACGTACTCGCGGTGTTTGAGGGAGAGGGTCTGGCCGCGGACGACGCGGGCGACGCCGGGCCAGCCGAAGAGGCCGATGACGGCGGTCATCAGGGCGATCCGGTTAACGTCCTTGGCCACCGACAGCATCGCGATCATGAAGATCAGCGAGGGGAAGGACATCGTGAGGTCCATGAGCCGGGACAGGACGGCGTCGGTGCGGCCGCCGAAGTAGCCGGCCACGATGCCGGCGGCGGTGCCCGCGAGGACGACGATGGCGGTGGCGGCGAAGGCGATCATGAGGGAGACCCGGGCGCCGTGGACGACGCGGGCGAACAGGTCGCGGCCGGTGACGGGTTCGACGCCGAGCCAGTGTTCGGGGCTGATGCCGCCGAAGGAGCCGAGGGGCTGGCCGCCGAGGTAGGGGTCGACGGCGGCCTTGTCGAAGGCGTCCGGGGACCAGCCGCCGAGGGCGCCGAGCCAGGGGGCGGCCAGGGCCGTCACGACGAAGAGGAGGACGACGGCGAGGCTGACGCGGACGGCGGGGCGGCGGCGCAGTTCGCGCCGGGCGAGCTGCCAGGGGCTGCTGCCGGGCGGGAGGTCCTTGGCGGGCGGGGCGGCCCGGTCCGGGGCGGTGGTGGTCATGGTGGCGGGGCCTTCCCGGTCCTCAGCCCCGGCTCTTGGAGGGGTCCTTGAGGCCGACGGTCCCGTAGTCGATGGTGCCGGTCCACACCGGGTGGCCGTAGGCGCCCGCGATGTTGGGGCCGACCAGCAGCGGCTTGCGCTCCAGCAGCAGCGGCACGGAGGGCGCCTTCTTCATGATCTCGGCGTCGAGGTCGGCCCAGGCCCGGCTCGCCTGCCCGGCGTCGGCCATGGCGTTGATCTCGTCGATCCGCTTCATGGTGGCGTCGTCGCGGAACTGGGAGTAGTTGCCCTGGTTGCCCTTGTCCTTGATGGTGCGTCCGTCGAAGACGAAGGGGATCCAGGTGGAGCCGGAGGGGTAGTCCGGGCACCAGCCGTTGATGGTCATGTCGGGGGTGGTGGAGAGGTCGCCGATGACGTCGTAGTAGGCGCCGGGGTCGACGGTGTCGATGACGACCTGGACGCCGGCCCGGGCGAGGCCCTGCTGGATGGCCTCGGCCTTGCCCTTGTCCCCGGTGGAGACGGAGAGGGAGACCTTCAGGCCTTCCTTTCCGGCGGCCTTGAGGAGTTCCCTCGCCTTGGCCGGGTCCCCCGCGGGGGCGATCCCCAGGGTGTCGGCCTGCTTGCCGCCGGACAGGGCCGGGGGCAGGTAGGCGGTGGCGACCTCGTTGAGGGCGGGGCCGCCGCCCGCGGTGATCACGGCCTCCTTGTCCACGGCGTACTGCATGGCCTCGCGGACCTTCGGGTCGTTGAAGGGGGCCCTGGAGTTGTTGAGGTGGAGCATCTCGGTGCAGCCCTGGGACTCGGCGAGCAGCCGGGCCTTGACGTCGGGCTTGGGCAGCACCTTGGGGGCGCTCTCGGGCCGCATGTCGGCGTACTCGACGGCGGAGGCGTCGGCGCCCTCCCCGGCGATGATCCGGTCGTCGATCTGGCCGCCCTTGAGGCCCATGACCACCACGAAGCGGTCCGGGTAGGCCTTGCGGACGGTGTCGGTCTTCGGGTCCCAGTGCTCGTTGCGCACGAGCACGAGCTTCTTGTCCCGGTCGTACGTCTCGATCTTGTACGGGCCCGAGGAGAACGGGCGGGCGTCGTACTGGGTGCCCTTCTCCTGGGAAGCGGGGACGGGCGCGAAGGTGGGCAGGGTGGCGGTCGCCGAGAACTCGGCGACGGGGCGGCGCAGCCGGAAGACGATCGTGCGGTCGTCGGGGGTGGTGACGGAGTCGAGGTGCTTGCCGTCCAGCGGGCCCTTGTAACCCTCGGTGCCGGCCAGGTACTGGGCGGCGTAGTCGGGGCCGCCGGTGAGGTCGGGGGCGAAGGAGCGCTCGACGTTGTACTTGACGTCCTGGGCCCTGACGGGCGAGCCGTCCTCGTACTTCACGCCCTCCTTGAGGGTGAAGGTCCAGGTCTTCCCGCCGTCGGAGGGGGTGCCGAGGTCGGTGGCGAGGTCGGGGACCAGTTCGCTGCCGGCCTTGCCGGGCTCGGCCTTGAAGGTGACGAGCGTGCGGTAGAGCAGCCGGGTCCCGAAGTCCATCGTCGGCATGACCCAGTTGCGGGCGGGGTCGAGGTGGGAGAAGTCCTGGTTGGACAGGACGGTGAGGGTGCCGCCCTTGACGGGGGTGCCGCCGAGGATCTTGCCGTCGTTCGCGGCGGCCGGGTTGGCGGCGGAGGGGTCCGCGTGCGCCGTCTTCTTGGGGTCGGAGCAGCCCGAGGCACCGAGTGCGAGAGCGGCCACCACGGCGGTGGCGAGGGCGAGTTGGGTGCGCTTGGTCATGGGTCACTCCAGTGAAGGGCCGCGCTTAGGATGTGACCGGTAACATAGTAATGTGAAATTGTACTGACAAGGGGTTGGCGGCGACGTTATTCAGCCGTGTCCAAATCCCTTGCCCCACACGGCAGTCGGGCGGCCACGGCCACGTGGGCCGGGGCCGCCCGACGGATCGCGCGGAGCGGAGCGGCAGAAGCGGAGCGGGGCGGTCAGACGCCGGAGCCGAGGCCCCCGGGGGTGCGGCCGACCGGCTCGTCGCGGCCCTGGGCCCACAGGGAGCGGACGTGGCCGAGGTGGCGGTGCATACAGGCCTCGGCGGCCTCGGAGTCCCCGGTCAGCATCAGGTCGAGGAGTTCGATGTGCTCCTCGGCCGAGGAGACCAGCTTGCCGGCCTCGTCCAGGCCCGTCAGCCCGTAGAGGCGGGAGCGCTTGCGCAGGTCGCCGACGGTCTCGACCAGGCGGTCGTTGCCCGCGAGGGCGAGCAGGCCCAGGTGGAAGCGGCGGTCGGCCTCCAGGTAGCCGATGAGGTTGTGCTCGCGGGCGCTGGTGACGATCTCCTCGGCGATGGGGCGCAGGGCCTCCAGCTGCCCGGCCGTGGCGATCTTCGTGATCCGGCCGATGGTCGGCACCTCGATCATCGTGCGCAGTTCGGTGTACTGGTCGAGGTCGCGCTCGCTGACCTCGGTGATGCGGAAGCCCTTGTTGCGGACGGGCTCGACCAGCCCCTCGCGGGCCAGGTCGAGCATGGCCTCGCGCACGGGCGTGGCGGAGACGCCGAGTTCGGAGGCGAGGCCGGGGGCCGAATAGACGCTCCCCGGGCGCAGTTCCCCGGCGATGAGCGCCGCCCGCAGGGCGTGGCCGACCTGGTCGCGGAGCCTTTCCTGGGCCTTGATGAGACTGTGCTGTTTCAGGTCACCCATTGCTTTTCCTCCGAGACCACCCGACACCGCCGACGAGCAGAGGAACAGCGTACAATGTCACGTTGCGCTGTTCGCCCCGGCGGCCCTGAACAGCGCGACCGCCACGACGAGATCCTCCCAGGCCATGCCCACGCTCTTGAAGAGCTGTGGACGACCCGGCCGCTCTCCCCGCGAGATCCGGCCGCGCACCAGGTCGGACAGGGTGCCGCTGATATGACCGGCGCCGATCGCCCCCTCGGCCTCCGGGATCAGCAGGTCCCCCGCCTCGCGCAGCGCCGCCGCGCGCGACTCCACGTACACGGCGGCGCTGCGCACCAGGGCCGTGTCGGTCTCGCGGGCGTCCGGCTCGTGCGAGCCGACGGCGACCACCAGCGCGTCCGGCGCCACCAGCCGTCCGTCGAAGAGGGGTTCGCGGGCCGTGGTGCAGCAGACGACCAGGTCCGCGCCCGCCACGTCCGCCGCGGTGCCGGTACGGGCCGGCAGGCCCCGCCGCCGGGCGTACGCGGCCAGTTCGCCCGCCCGACCGGCGTCGCGGGCCACCACCACCGTCTCGGCGGGCGGCCGCTCGGCGCACACCGCGTCGAGGTGCCCGTACGCCTGGGGGCCCGAGCCGAACAGCACCAGCCGCCCGGCCGGGCCGGGCGGGGCCAGGTACCGCAAGGCGAGCGCCGAGACGGCCGGGGTGCGCAGCGCGGTCAGGGCCGCCCCGTCGAGCAGGGCCAGCGGGCTCAGCGTCGGGCCGTCCAGGAGCAGGTAGCTCCCGGTGATCCGGGGCAGTCCGCGCGCGGGGTTGCCCGGGGCGACCCCGGCGATCTTCACCCCGGCGTACCCGCCCGAGGCGGCGGGCATCAGGAGGAGTTCGCCGCCGCCCGGCACGCGCAGGGCGGAGCGCCGGGGACAGCCCTCCGGGTCGAGCCCGGCGCGCAGCGCGTCCGCCAGGGCGTCGGCGGCCCGCCCGGGGGTGAGCAGCCGGGCCGTCCGTTCGGCGCCGAGCTGCGGCAGCCCGGCGGACCCCGGGACGCCGGGGGCGGGGAGCCCGGGCTCCGCGGCGCGGCCCGTCACAGGAGGAACCCCGCCCCGAGGGCGTCGTACGGGTCGACGGTGAAGGTGTGCTCGCCGGTGCGGTAGGCGGTGCCGGTGACCTCGGTGATCCCGCCGTCCAGGATCCGGCCGGTGAACACCGTGCCCGTCACCGACTCGTGTAGCAGGTCCTGCCCCTCCCCCAGCCGCCCGTCCCGCGCGAGCAGCGCGAGCCGGGCGCTGGTGCCGGAGCCGCAGGGACTGCGGTCGGTCTGTCCGTCGGCGAAGACGGTGACGTTGCGCTGGTGCGGCCCGAACGGCGTGTCGGGCAGCTCCTCGTACAGCACCACCCCGTACACCCCGGACAGCAGCGGCCCGTCCGGGTGCCAGGTGGCGGGGTGGGCGGCCAGCGCGGCGCGGATCTCCCGGCCGGCCCGCACCAGCCCGGGCAGCGCGGCGCGGGTCACCTCCAGGCCGAGGTCCCGGGCGGCGACGGAGGCGTAACAGGCCCCGGCGTGGGCGATGTCCGCCTCCGCGAGGCCGAGCGAGGTGGCCACGGGCACCTTGCGGGCGGCCACCCGGGCCGGGACGTTGCGGAAGGTGACGCCCGTGGTGCGGCCCCCGTCGCGGTGGACGGTGGCGGCGACCCGGCCCGACGGCACGTCGATGCGCACCTGGACGTCCCCGTCGTGCGGCGCCGGGACGCGCCCGGTGTCCACCGCCCAGGCGCCGAGCGCCATGGTGCCGTGGCCGCAGGCGGTGGAGTACCCGTCCTTGTGCCAGAACAGGACCCCGAAGTGGGCCCCGTCGTCGTCCGGCGGGACCACGAAGCCGCCGTACATCCCGGCGTGCCCGCGCGGCTCCTGCACCAGCAGGCGCCGTACGTCGTCCAGCGCGCTCGGCCGGGGCGCGGTCCCCGAGCCCCCGGTGCCGATGGCGGTGGCGCAGCGTTCGGCGACGGTGTCCCCGGGCGCGGGCGGGACGCCGGATCCGGCGCCGTCGGTGAGGTCGACGATGCGGAAGGGTTCCCCCGCCGTGTGGTAGTCGGTGGTGCGGACGGTGCGGACGGCGCTCACAGCAGGAACCCTCCGGGGAAGGGGTCGGCCGGGTCGAGGAAGTACTGGGCGGTGCCGGTGATCCAGGCCCGCCCGGTGACTGCGGGGACCACGGCCGGCCGGCCCCCGACGGTGGTGCGCGCGGTGAGGCGGCCGGTGAACTCGGTGCCGATGAAGGACTCGTTGACGAAGTCGGCGCCCAGCTCCAGCAGGCCCCGGGCGTGCAGCTGGGCCATGCGGGCGCTGGTTCCCGTACCGCACGGCGAGCGGTCGAACCAGCCGGGGTGGATGGCCATCGCGTGCCGGGAGCGCCGGGCGTCGGAGCCGGGGGCGGCGAGGTAGACGTGCTTGACCCCGGCGATCGAGGGGTCCTCGGGGTGGACGGGCCGGTCGGGGCCGGCGTTGACGGCCTCCATGACGGCGAGGCCCGCGGCGAGCAGGTCGTCCTTGCGGGAGCGGTCGAAGGGGAGCCCGAGGGCGTCCAGTTCGACGAAGGCGTAGAAGTTGCCGCCGTAGGCGAGGTCGTAGGTGACCGTGCCGAAGCCGGGCACCTCGGCCTTCAGGTCCAGGCCGGCGCCGAAGGAGGGGACGTTGGTGAGGGTGACGGCGGTGGCCGCGCCGCCCTCGACCCGTACGTCGACGCTGACCAGCCCCGCCGGGGTGTCGAGGCGGACCGTGGTGACCGGCTCGGTCACCGCGACCATGCCGGTCTCCACCAGGACGGTGGCCACCCCGATCGTGCCGTGCCCGCACATCGGCAGCAGGCCCGAGACCTCGATGAAGAGCACGCCGAAGTCGGCGTCGGGCCGGGTGGGCGGCTGGAGGATCGCGCCGCTCATCGCGGCGTGGCCGCGCGGCTCGTACATGAGCAGGGTCCGGACGTGGTCCGAGTGCTCGGCGAAGTGGAGCCGCTTCTCGGCCATGGTGGCACCGGGCACGACCCCGACCCCTCCGGTGATCACCCGGGTCGGCATGCCTTCGGTGTGCGAGTCCACCGCGTGGTAGACGTGTCGCGTGCGCATGGGTCTCGGTCTCCCTGAGGGCTAGTTGAGGCCTTCGGCGAGGGCCTTCTCGGTGGCGGCGCGCACCGCCGCCACCGTCTCGCCGGTGAGCGGGAAGCGGGGCGGGCGGGTGGCGCCGCCGGGGCGGCCGGCCAGGTCCATGGAGAGCTTGATGGCCTGGACGAACTCGGTCTTGGAGTCCCAGCGCAGCAGCGGGTGCAGGGCCTTGTACAGCGGCAGTGCGGTCGCCAGGTCACCGGCGACGGCCGCCCGGTAGAGGGTGGCGCAGGAACGCGGCAGGGCGTTGGGGTAGCCGGCGATCCAGCCGACCGCGCCCGCGAGGGCGAGTTCGAGGAGGACGTCGTCGGCGCCGATGAGCAGGTCGAGGCCGGGGGCGAGTTCGGCGATCTCGTAGCCGCGCCGGACGTCCCCGCTGAACTCCTTGACGGCGACGATGCTGCCGTCGGCGTGCAGCCGGGCGAGCAGCTGCGGGGTCAGGTCCACCTTGGTGTCGATGGGGTTGTTGTACGCGACCACGGGCAGGCCGGCGGCGGCCACCTCGGCGTAGTGGGCGCGGACGGTCGCCTCGTCGGCGCGGAAGGCGTTGGGGGGCAGCAGCAGGACCGAGCCGGCACCGGCCTCGGCGGCCTGCTCGGCCCAGCGGCGGGCCTCGGCGCTGCCGTAGGCGGCGACGCCGGGCATCACGCGGGAGCCGTCCCCGGCGGCTTCGACGGCGGTGCGCACCACACGGGCGCGTTCCTCGTCCGTGAGGGTCTGGTACTCGCCGAGGGAGCCGTTGGGGACGACGCCGTCGCAGCCTTCGGCGATCAGCCAGGCCACGTGTTCCGCGTAGGTGTCGTGGTCGACGCTGAGGTCCTCGCGCAGGGGCAGGGCGGTGGCGACCATGATGCCGTGCCAGGGGCGGGTGCGGGTGTCGGGGCGGGGCGCGGGGGTGGGCGCGTGGGTCATGAGCAGACTCCCTTTTGTGGTGTGTGACATTTTACTAGGGGACGCGAGGCGGCCACAAGGGCCGGAGCGGTCCGGATCAGCGGGCGGCGGGCGGAAGTTCGCCGGAACCGGGGACCGGGTCCGGCGGCAGGGCGGCCAGATGGCTCAGCGGGACCGGGCAGGAGAGCGGGCGGCGGTCGGGAGCGGGCTCCTCGCCGGCCAGCGCGGCGACGGCCGGACCGCACATCCGGCCCTGGCACCAGCCCATCCCGGCGCGGGTGAGCAGCTTGACCGTACGCGCGTCCCGGGCGCCGAGGGCGTCGACGGCCTCGCGGATCCGGCCCGCCGGGACCTCTTCGCAGCGGCACGCAGGCGTCGCGTCGGACAGCCAGTCCGTCCACCCCGCGCCGGGGCGGTGCGCGGCGGCCATCGCCGCGGCGAAGGCGCGCAGCCGGGCGCGGCGCCGGATGAGGGCCGCCGGAACCGGGGCGGTAGCTGGGGGGCGCGCGGCGGGCGCGTACGCGGCGACGGCCTGCGCGGCAACGGCGTACGCGGCGATCTCGCCTTCGGTCAGGGCCAGTTGGGCGCCGCCGACGCCGCCGGTCTCGCCGGCGGACCAGACGCCGGGCACGGAGGTGCGCTGCTCCGCGTCCAGTTCCAGGCCGACCGTGCCGTCCGGGGCGCGCAGGGTGGCGCAGCCGAGACCGGTGGCCAGCTCCAGCTGGGGCACGAGCCCGTGGCCCACCGCGAGGGCGTCGCAGGGGATCCGGCGGGCGGTGGCGGGCACGGGGCGCCAGTCCCGGTCGAGGCGGGCGACGGTGACGGCCTCGACCCGGTCGCGCCCGTGCGCCGCCGTCACCGCGTGCCGGGTCAGCAGCCGGATGCCGTGGCGCAGCAGGGCGCTGCCGTACGCGGCGCCTTCGGCGAGCTTGGCGGGGTTGCGCAGCAGGGCCGGGCCCCGGGTGGCGTACGCCGTGTACGAGGCGGCCTCGACGACGGCGGGCACGGTGGCTCCGGCGGCGGCGAGGGAGCCGGCCACCGCGAGCAGCAGCGGCCCGCTCCCGGCGACGAGGACGCGGCGGCCGGGCAGGACGAGGCCGCCCTTGAGCATGGCCTGCGCCCCGCCCGCGCCGATCACCCCCGGCAGGGTCCAGCCGGGGAAGGGCAGTTGGCGCTCGTAGGCGCCGGTGGCGAGCAGCACGGCCCGGGCGGCGACGCTCACCGCGCGCTCCTCGGGGCCCGCGACGGCGTGCAGGGTCCAGCCGCCGTCGCCGTCCGGGACCACCGTCCAGACGTGGTGGAAGGGCAGGTGGCCGATGCGGCCCGCCGCCACGTGGGCGCGCAGGGCGGCTTCGCGGGTGGCGAAGGCCGGCCAGTCGTGGTGCAGGGCCTGCGGGCGGGCCGCGCCCTGGCCGGCGGCGGGGTGGCGGTAGTACTGGCCGCCCGGGCGTTCCCCGGCGTCGAGGAGGGTGACGCGCAGGCCGAGCCGGGCCGCGGTGACGGCGGCGGCGAGTCCGGCGGGGCCGGCGCCGACGATCGCGAGGTCGGCGGGGGCCGGGCCGCGGTGGGGGCGCTCAGACGGCGAGGTCGGCATGTCCGGTGCCCTCCTGGGTGGTGACGGCGTCGCCGGGGCGCGCCGGGACGAGGCAGGCGCGCCGGTTCGGGCGGCCGTTGACGGTGACGAGGCAGTCGTAGCAGGAGCCGATGCCGCAGAACGCCCCGCGCGGGGCGCCGCCTTCGCGGGTGGTGCGCCAGGCGAGGATCCCGGCGGCCCACAGGACGGCGGCGATGGACTGGCCCTCCTGGGCGGGCAGTTCGCGGCCGTCGAAGCCGATCGGGAACGTGGCCTGCGGGGTGCCGCCGACCAGCGAGCGGGGGCTGCGGCGCATCAGGGGTGCTCCTCGGGGGTGTGGTGCCGGGGCGGGGACGCGGGCGGGGCCGCTGACGGGGACGCGGGCGGCGGCTCCCCCGGCTCCTCGAAGCGCTCCGGGCGGAACGGCGCGAGGGGCAGCGGGGGTGCGGCGCCGGTCAGGACCGCCGCGATCAGGGCGCCCGTGGCCGGGGCCAGGCCGATGCCGGCGCCCTCGTGGCCGCAGGCGTGCAGCAGACCCGGGACGCGGGGGTCGGGGCCGATCGCCGGGAGGTGGTCGGGGAGGTAGGGGCGGAAGCCGTGGTAGCTGCGCAGGACCCGTACGCCGGCCAGTACGGGGAACAGCCGGGCCGCCTGGCCGGCGAGGCGGCGCAGGGCCTCGGTGGACGGGCCGCGGTCGAAGCCGACGCGTTCGCGGGTCGCGCCGATCAGGACGGGTCCCGCCGGGGTTCCCTCGACCACGGCCGAGGACTGCAGGGCGGCGGAGTCGCTGGCGACGTCGGCGATGTAGTCGGCGGCGTAGACCTTGTGGCGCACGACGCGGGGCAGGGGTTCGGTGACGAGGACGAAGCCGCGGCGGGGCATGACGGGCAGGGTGGTGCCGGCGAGGGAGGCGATGTGACCGCCCCAGGTGCCCGCCGCGTTGATCACGGCCGGGGCGAGGAGGGTGCGCCGGGACGTGCGGACGCCGACGGCCCGGCCGCCGCGCAGCAGCACCTCGGTGACCTCCTCGCCGAGGTGGCGGGCGGCGCCGGACGCGGCCAGCAGGCGGGCCGCCGCCTGGGCCGGCTGGACCTGGGCGTCCTGGGGGTAGTGGAAGCCGCCCGCCCGGCCCGGGGCCAGGTGCGGCTCCAGCTCGCGCAGTTCGTCGGGCCCCACCTCCGCGGCGAGGACCCCGCAGGCGCGCTGGCCGTCCGCGAAGGCGCGCAGGGCCCCCAGGGTGGTCTCGTCGGGGGCGACGACCAGGCCGCCCTTGGGCTCGTACTCGGTCTGCGCGGGCAAGGCGGCGGCCAGCTCGCGCCAGAGCCTGGCCGACAGGAGGGCGAGGGCGAGTTCCGGGCCCGCCTCCTTGTCGGAGACGAGCAGGTTGCCCTCCCCGGCGCCGGTCGTGCCGCCCGCCACGGAGCCGCGGTCGACCACCGCCACGGAGAGTCCGGAGCGGCTCGCGTAGTAGGCGCAGGCGGCTCCGACGACACCGGCGCCGATGATCACGACGTCCGGGGAGTGGGTCTGGGACACGGGAGTAAGATGTCACATTCTCTAGAAGGGGTGCCGGGCCGGTCCCGCCCCCCGAGGGCATCGGGACCGGCCCGGATCCGGGTCAGCTGCGCAGGGGGCCTTCACAGCTGTAGGAGGACGTCCCCGCCACCTTGTTGGTCCAGATCTCCACCGGGCCGAAGGAGCAGTTCATGTCGGTGAAGTTGTTGGAGACCGGGGCCGTGCGGTCGAGGATGAAGTAGTCGACCGTCTCGGACATGTCCTTGAAGTTCTGGTCGTCGCTGCGCCAGTTCTTCAGGTTCGCGGTGATCCGTCCCGTACAGGTGAAGCGGCGCTTGCCGGGGTCGCCGTTCTCCACGCAGTCCGGGGTGTTGTAGGTGGCCGTGGCGAAGGCGGACTTGACCGAGGCGAGCGCGGAGTCGCGCAGCTGGTCGTTGGCGGTGAAGCTGGTGTTCGGGACGTAGAGCTGGTCCACCTTGGCGATCTGCGCGTCCAGGAAGCGGTCGTAGTCGCGCTGGAGGTAGGTGTCGGAGCCCATCCGGTTGCGCCAGGCGTCGTAGCCCGCCACGTCGTTGGCGCGCAGGCGGCCGTACATCTCGCGCAGCAGGGAGGGCTTCTCGGTCCACAGGAACTCGAAGAACGTGCCCGCGTAGTTGTAGAAGCGGAAGCCGTCGCCGTCGTAGGTGGCGTTGAGCAGTTGCTGGACGCTCATCCGGGGGCCGCCGCCGGATGTGTCGCTCATGATGCCGCGGACCAGGGACTTGCGGACGGCGATGCCGTTGTCGCGGGTGGCGCCGTCGAAGAACTCGGCGGTGCCCTCGTCCATGGCGGTGGTGCGGTCGCCGTCGTACCAGGGGCCCTGGCCGAAGAAGCCGGGGACGGCGAAGCGTCCGTTGAGGTAGTGCGTGTACTCGTGGCGGAAGAGCTCTTCCAGGGTGAGGGAGGAGTCCTGGGGAACGCGGCGCTGGTAGGTGTAGAAGGTGGCGCCGTCCTCGATGTAGATGCCGCCGTTGTTGGTGCCGTAGCCGGTGAGGATGGGGTGGTAGTTCTCGTAGTCGGCGCGGGAGGCGTAGAGCACGATGTTCAGGGTGGTGTTGGGGTCGCCGGCCAGCGGCTGGTCGGTGCCCAGCACGCGGTGGAACTGCGTCTTGACCTGCTTGCTGGCGTAGTAGAGCTGGTCGACGGTGGCCCGGTCGAGGGCGGTGCGGACCTTGATGCCCCCGTTGTCGTAGGTGTAGGTGTACGGGAAGAGCTGCTTCTCGATGTCCTCCTTGCACACCCCGTACGGCTTGCAGGCCTCGTAGAAGTTCAGCCAGGAGACCAGCTTCGCCCACTGCTCGCTGCCGTTGCCCCAGCCGGACTTGACCGGTCCCAGCAGGGCGCCGAGGTCCGCGGTGGTCTGGTCCTTGAGGCCCTCGATCTGGCCGAAGCGGCCGAACTCGCCGAGGGCGTCGCGGGCCACCCAGGCGTTGCCGGTGCCCTTGAGGTGGGTGTAGCCGGCGAAGGCCTTGAAGGCGGCCCGGTAGGCGGGGTCGGCGAGCGCGGCCGCGTGGAAGGCGGCGTCCTGGTTGCCCGGGTAGACGCCGAGGTAGTTGACGGAGAGCGCGGCGAGCACCGCACCGCCCCAGGAGGCGTCGGTGTTCGTGGCCGGGTGGGCCGCGTCCATCGTGGCCAGCACCTTCTTGATGAGGCCGAGCTGGTGCTGGCGCAGGCCCGGGCCCGAGGAGTAGAGCGCCTCGCGCAGGGTGCGGGCGTTGGAGGGGGTGACGTCGAAGGTCCGGGCGGCGCCCCCGAAGTCGTCGATGGCCTTGCGGATCGCGGCCGTGGTCGGGGCGTCGGTGACGTCGATCTCGTCGCGCGAGAAGTCGTGGTAGGCGACCGCGTGCAGGTAGGTGAACATCTCCTCCAGGTGGGAGGTGCCCCGGCCGTCGTGGGCGGCGGCCAGGCCGGATATCCGGCGCGAGACCGCCTGAACGTGGGCGTCCGACATGACGGGCGCCAGGCGCGCGTCCCAGGTCCAGATCAGGCCCCGCAGACAGCCGTCGGCGGTGACGGCCGGGTCGGCGAGGAAGTCCGCGAACTGCTCGGGCGTCAGGCCGGTGATCCCGTCGAGGGTGCAGGGGACGCCGCCCGCGACGCCGCGCGCGGTCGGTGCGGCCTGCGCGGAGGCCGACGCGCGGCTCTTCTCGGCGCGTTCGGCTGACGAGGCGGAGCCGGGCGCGGAGACGGCCGGGGCGGCGCCGGGCACCTTGCCGTCTGCGACGGCCGTGCCGCCGGGGGCCGGGGCGGGGGCCGGGACGAGCGGCTTGGCCTCGGCGAGGCGGTCCACCTCGTCGAAGGGGTTCGGTGCGGCGGCGCCCGTCGCGCCGGGGGCGCCGCCGGTGAGGGCGCCGGGTACCGGGGCGCCGGGTACGGCGCCGGTGGTGCCCCGCTCGGCGGCCTGGGTCACGGCCTGGCCGGCGGTGGCCAGGAGGGTGACCGCCACGGCGGCGGAGAGGAGGGACGTACGCACAGCTCTGTGCTGGGACACCGGATGCTCCTGTTGGGAGGGAGGTGGGGGAAGTGGTGCGCTGACTGCCCTGCTTCACACGGCGTTTGACGGGGATTAACGTGCCGCGATGTGAGCTGTAACATAGTAATGTGAAATTGCACTGACAAGCCCTGTGCGCCCACCAGTTCGGTACTTCTTGAGGGAGCCTCCGTGACCGACACCTCCTCCCGCCTCAACACCGGCAGTCACGACCGGCCGGTATCAGCAGAGTTGTCCCGTTTCATGGCCGGGAACTGGGCGGCCACCCCCCTCCCCGCCGCGGGGCGCGTGCCCGCGTACGCCCTCACCCCGGCCCGCCGCGCCCGGCTGTCGGCGCGCTTCCCGGGCGAGCGGCTGCTGATACCGGCCGGTGAACTGACGGTCCGTTCCAACGACGCCGACTTCCGCTTCCGGCCGCACAGCGCGTACGCGTGGCTGACCGGCCTGACGGGCGAGGACCAGGCCGGCCACGTCCTGGCGCTGGAGCCGTCCGGACCGCACGCCCACGAGGCGGTGCTCTACCTGAGGCCCCGCTCCTCCCGGGCGGACGGCAACCAGGAGTTCTTCCGCGACCGCCGCTACGGGGAGTTCTGGGTGGGGCGCCGCCCCGACCTGGCGGAGGCCGAGCGGCTCACCGGGATCCGCTGCGCGCACCTGGACACCCTGGGCGCGCCGCCCGCGCGCAGCGCCGCCGACGACGCCGCACTCGCCACCGCGCTGTCCGAGTTGCGGCTGGTCAAGGACGCGTGGGAGGTCGACCAGCTGCAAGTGGCCGTGGACCACACGGCGGCCGGGTTCGAGGACGTCGTACGGGCCCTGCCGCGGGCGCTCGCCCATCCGCGCGGAGAACGCTGGATCGAGGGGGTCTTCGGACTGCGCGCCCGGGCGGAGGGAAACGGAACCGGCTACAACACGATCGCCGCCTCCGGCGCCCACGCGGGCATCCTGCACTGGATCCACAACGACGGCCGGCTGGACCGGGACGAACTGCTGCTCCTGGACGCGGGCGTGGAGACGGACACCCTCTACACGGCCGACATCACGCGCACCCTCCCGCTGTCGGGGCGGTTCTCACCGGTGCAGCGGCAGGTCTACGAACTGGTGCTGGCCGCGCAGGACGCGGGCATCGCGGCGCTGCGGCCCGGAGCGAGCTTCGGGGACTTCCACCGGGCGGGGATGCGCGTCATCGCGGAGGGACTCGCGCACTGGGGGGTCCTCAAGCACGCCGAGGGCGACCTGCACCGGCGGTACTCGCTGTGCAGCAGCGGGCACATGCTGGGACTGGACGTGCACGACTGCGCGAAGGCGCGGGCCGAGACGTACCTGGAGGGGGTCCTGGAGGAGGGCCAGGTCCTCACCGTCGAGCCCGGCCTCTACCTGCAGCCCGACGACGAGACGCTCCCGGCCGAGCTGCGCGGGGTGAGCGTGCGCATCGAGGACGACCTGGTCATCACCGCCGACGGGGCGCGGCTGATGTCGGGGGCGTTGCCCCGGACGGTCGCCGGCGTGGAGGAGTGGATGGGCACCCTGCTGGACTCCGCGAACGCCTGACCGGGCCCGGCCCGGGCCCCGCCCACCCCGGAGGGGAGCCGGGGGCTGGGAGGCTGGGGCGGGAGCCGGCGGCGAGGGCGGTGGCCGCGGGTGCGGGTCCGCGACAGGCGGCGGGGCCGGCGTCCGCGGCTCCCCCGGATCCCCGCGCCACCGGGCCACCGGGCCGCCGGGGGGCCGGGTCGCCGGGTCGCCGGGTCGCCGGGTCGCCGGGTCGCCGGGTCGCCGGGTCGCCGGGTCGCCGGGTCGCCGGGGGGCGCCTACGGCAGGACTGCGATGCCGTCCAGTTCCAGCCGGGCCTGCGTGTCCCAGAGCCGGACCACGCCGACCACCGCCATGGCCGGATAGTCCCGCCCCGCCAGCCGGCGCCAGATCCGCCCCAGCTCGGCGGCGTGCCCTCGGTAGTCCTCGACGTCCACCGCGTACACCGTCACCCGGGCCAGGTCCGCCGGGGCGCCGCCCGCCGCCGCGAGGGCGGCCAGCAGATTGGCCAGGGCCCGCTCGAACTGCTCCGGCAGGGTCTCCCCCACGATCGCGCCGGCACCGTCCAGCGCCGTCTGGCCCGCCAGGAACACCAGCCGTCCCCCGGTCGCGGTGACGGCGTGCGAGAAGCCCGTGGCCGGGGACAGCCCCTCGGGATTGATCCGCTCCAGGCTCATCGCGCCGCCACCCCCCGGTAGAGCTCCTTCGCGATGATGGTGCGCTGCACCTCGCTGGCCCCCTCGTAGATCCTGGGCGCCCGCACCTCGCGGTACAGGTGCTCCAGCAGGTGGCCGCGGCGCAGCGCGACCGCCCCGTGCAACTGGACGGCGTGGTCCACGACGTACTGCGCCGTCTCGGTGGCCAGGAGCTTGGCCATCGCCGCCCGCCGCGGGACGTCCGGGGACCCGGCGTCGTACGCGCCCGCCGCCGCGTACACCAGGAGCCGGGCCGCCTCGGTGCGCGTGGCCATCTCCGCGACCCGGTGCGCGACGGCCTGGAGGTCGGCCAGCACCCCGCCGAAGGCCGTACGGGCCGCCGTGTGCGCCAGGGTGGCGTCCAGGGCCGCGCGCGCCATGCCGACCGCGAAGGCGCCCACGCTCGGCCGGAACAGGTTCAGGGTGCCCATCGCCACCCGGAACCCCTGACCGGGCTCCCCCAGTACGTCCTCGGGGCCGACCGGGACCCCGTCGAAGGACAGCGAGCCGATCGGATGCGGCGAGAGCATGTCGAGGGCCTCGCCGCCGAGTCCGGGCCGGTCGGCCGGAACCAGGAAGGCGGTGATCCCCCGCGCGCCCGGCGCCTCACCCGTCCGGGCGAAGACCGTGTAGAAATCCGCTTCCGGGGCGTTGGAGATCCAGCACTTCTGCCCGCCGAGCCGCCAGCCCGCCCCGTCCGGGGCCGCCTCCAGCTCCAGGGCCGCCGCGTCCGAACCGGCACCGGGCTCGCTGAGCGCGAACGCCGCCACCAGCCGGCCCTCCCGCACTCCCGGCAGCCACCGCTCGCGCTGCGCCGGGCTGCCCGCCGCCAGCACCGGGTGCGCGCCCAGCCCCTGCAGGGCCAGCGCCGTCTCCGCCTCCGTGCAACCGTAGGCGAGCGACTCCCGCAGCAGGCACAGCTCCAGCGCACCGGAGGCGAACACCCTCTCCAGCAGTCCCAGTTCCCCGAGCGCCGCCAGCAGCGGCCGGTTCACCCGGCCGGGCTCACCCTTCTCGGCGAGCGGCCGCAGCCGCTCCCGCGACAGGGTGCGCAACCGCGCACACCATTGCTCTTCTTCCGCCCCGAGCGCGAATCCGGCCATCCGAATGCCCCAGTCTTATCGCGTCCTGTTGACTGTCGTCACCATCACGATACGCTCTAGGGGCACCTCCCGGTGGTGAGCCGGGAGACGCACCGCACGGCCGGCTCCACCCGCCCGGACGTCGCAAGGGGGCGAACCCGCCTTGGAGCTCAAGCCTTCCGCTCATGCCGACACCTTTGCCCGCGATCACCTGCCACCCGCCGACGCCTGGCCGGAGCTGCTCTTCGAGCTGCCCGAACTGGCCTACCCGGACCGACTGAACTGCGGCGCCGAACTGCTCGACGCCACCATCGAACAGTGGGGGCCCGACCGCCCCGCCTTCCGCGGCGGCTCGGGCGAGGTCTGGTCGTACGGGGAGCTGCGCGAGCGCGTCGACTCGCTCGCCCACGCCCTCACCGCCGACCTCGGAGTCGTTCCCGGCAACCGGGTGCTGCTGCGCGGACCGACCGGGCCCTGGCTCGCCGCCTGCTGGCTGGCGGTGATGAAGGCGGGCGCCGTGGCCGTCACCGTGCTCGACCGGCAACGGGCCCAGGAGCTCTCGACGGTGTGCTCCATGGCCCGGGTGCAGCACGCCGTCTGCCACACGGACTCCCTCGACGACCTCGTCAAGGCGGAGGTGCCCGGGCTGCGGATCACCGCCTACGGCGGGGAGGGGCCCGATGACCTGCTGCGGCTCGCCGAGGCGCGTCCGGCGCCGTATCCCGCCGTGCAGACCTCCGCCGACGACGTGGCGCTCATCGCCTTCACCTCCGGCACCACCGGCCGCCCCAAGGGCTGCATGCACTTCCACCGTGACCTCCTCGCCATCGCCGACACCTTCTCCCACCGCATCCTGCGGCCCCGCCCCGACGACGTGTTCGCCGGCAGCCCCCCGCTCGGGTTCACCTTCGGACTCGGCGGCCTCGTCGTCTTCCCGCTGCGCGCCGGAGCCTCGGTGCTGCTGCTGGAACAGGCCGCACCCCGGACGCTGCTGCCCGCGCTCGCCGCGCACCGGGTCACCGTCCTGTTCACGGCCCCCACCGCCTACCGATCCATGCTCGACGCCCTCGGCCCCTACGACACGGGCGCCTACGACCTGTCGGCGCTGCGCCGCTGCGTCTCGGCCGGCGAGAACCTGCCCGCCGCCACCTGGCGGGCCTGGCACGAGCGCACAGGACTGCGGATCATCAACGGCATCGGGGCGACCGAGCTCCTGCACATCTTCATCTCCGCCGCCGACGACGACATCCGCCCCGGGACCACCGGCCGGGTGGTGCCCGGCTGGGAGGCCCGCGTCGTGGACCCCGCCGGGCGGCCCGTGCCCGACGGCGAGCCCGGGCTGCTGGCCGTACGCGGCCCGGTCGGCTGCCGTTACCTGGCCGACCCCCGCCAGGCCCAGTACGTACGCGACGGCTGGAACCTCACCGGCGACACATACGTGCGCGACGCCGACGGCTACTTCCGCTACGTGGCCCGCGCCGACGACATGATCATCTCCTCCGGCTACAACATCGCGGGCCCCGAAGTCGAAGAAGCCCTGCTGCGCCACCCGAACGTGAGCGAAGCGGCGGTGGTCGGCCGGCCCGACGAGCACCGCGGCCAGATCGTCGTCGCGTACACCGTCGTCCGGGACGGGGCCGTACTGACCGAAGAGGCCCTGCGCACCCACATGCGGGCCGAACTGGCCCCGCACAAGTGCCCGCGCTCCTTCGTCTTCGTACCGGCGCTGCCCCGGACGGCCACCGGCAAACTTCAGCGCTTCCGGCTGCGCGATCTAGAGTGAACCCGTGGTCGAGCAGCACACTCCGCGATCCCTGATCGTCACGTTCTACGGCGCCTACGGAAGGTCCTTCGAGGGACCCGTACCGGTGTCCGCCCTGGTGCGCCTGCTGGGCGCGGCCGGCGTCGACGCGCCCGCCGTCCGCTCCTCGGTGTCCCGGCTGAAGCGCCGCGGCTTCCTGGTGCCCGCGAAGGCGGCCGACGGGGCGGCGGCCTACGACCTCTCCGAGGAGGCCCGGCTGCTGCTGGAGGACGGGGACCGGCGCATCTACGGCACCCCGCAGGTCTCGGAGGAATGGCTGGTCGCGGTCTTCTCCGTCCCGGAACAGGAGCGGCACAAGCGGCACCTGCTGCGCTCCCGGCTCACCCGGCTCGGCTTCGGCGCGGTGGCCCCGGGGGTCTGGATCGCCCCGGCCCAGCTGGCCCGCGAGACCGGGCACACCCTGGAGCGGCTGCACCTGACGGCCTACGTGGAACTCTTCCGCGGCGCCCACCTCGGCTTCGCGCCCACCGCCGAGGCGGTGGCCCGCTGGTGGGACCTGGCCGCGCTGGCCAAGCAGCACGAGGAGTTCCTCGACCTGCACGAGCCGGCCCTGCGCGCCCTCCAGGACGGCCCCGAACCCACCCCGGAAGCGGCCTACCGCACCTACCTCGCCGCCCTGGACACCTGGCGGCGGCTGCCCTACGCCGATCCCGGGCTGCCGCGCGAACTGCTCCCGGCGGACTGGCCGGGCGACCGGGCCGCGGCGGTCTTCGCCGAACTGCACGCCCGGCTGCGGGACGCCGGCGCCCGCTTCGTGGAGGCGTAGCCCCCCGAGCCGTGCCCGGCGCGCGCCCCGTACCGCGCCCGCCGGTGCGCTGCGAACGTTCATGGTTCCTCCTCCTGCCGGGGCCCCTCCGGGGCCCGGACCGTGTGCGGACCTCCCCGCACACCCCAAGGTCCCAGCCCCCCGCGCCCCACTCCTCCCCCGCGCGGGGGGAGCCTCTCCCCCACGCGGGGGAGAGCCCGCCCGGCACCACCGCACCCGCCCGGACCCGGCCCCGCGGCCGCCGCGAAAACCCGGTGCGCCCGGGCGGGGGCGGCCGTCACGATGGGGCATGACGTGGACCTTCGGTACCGATCTGGCGGCCTACCTGGCCCTCGCCCGCCCGGCCGTGGCGGCGCGACCCGTGTCCGACACCCTCCTGCTGACCGTCACCGACTCCCTGCGACGGCGCGGCCCCCACGCCTACGGCGCCGCCGACCCCGTCTTCGGCTGGTGGACCGGCCCCGACGGGAAGGCGGCCGGGGCCCTGCTGTGCACCCCGCCCTTCCCGCTCGTGCTCGGCGCCCTGCCCGCCGAAGCCGTCCGGGCCCTGGGGCCGCACCTCGCCACCGAGCCGCTGCTCGCCCCGGTCGACGCCGTCAACGCCCGCCGCGCGGACGCGCGGACCCTGGCCGGCGCCTGGGGCAGGCCCACCCGGGTCACCGAGGAGACCCGGCTCCACCGGCTCACCGCCCTCGCCGCCCCCGACCCCGCCCCGTCCGGACGGCCCCGGCCCGCGCGGACGGCGGACCTGCCCCTGCTCCTGCGCTGGACCGAGGAGTTCACCAGGGAGCTGGGCGAGCCCGGACGCGCCTCGGAGGGCGCCCTGCGCGACCGGGTCTCCTACGGCGGCGTCCTGCTCTGGGAGGAAGCGGGCCGCCCGGTGTCCCTCGCGGGCTTCTCCCGCCCCCTCGGCGGCGCGAGCCGTGTCGGCCCCGTCTACACCCCGCCCGCGGCCCGCCGCCACGGGTACGCGGCCGGGGTCACCCACGCCGCGACCGCGGCCGCGCGCGCCGCCGGCGCGCGCGAGGTGCTGCTGTTCACCGACGTCGCCAACCCCACCAGCAACGGCGTCTACCGCCGGCTCGGCTACGCCCCGCTGGAGGACCGGGTCCGCCTGGAGGCGCTCTGACCGCCCCCGCGCCCCGCGGGGCCGGTCAGCCCTTGCCCGTCGGGGGCCTGCGGCTGCCCGCCCGGTACGGCGCGGGCCACGGCGCGCCCGGCCCCTCGTACCCCTGCTCGGCAGCCGCGTGCAGGGTCCAGTGCGGGTCGTACAGGTGCGGACGGCCGAGCGCGCACAGGTCGGCCCGCCCGGCCAGCAGCAGGGAGTTGACGTCGTCCCAGGAGGAGATGGCGCCGACGGCGATGACGGGCACGCCGAGCGCGTTGCGGATCCGGTCGGCGTAGGGGGTCTGGTAGGAACGCCCGAATTCCGGGTCCTCGTCCGCGACGACCTGCCCCGTGGACACGTGGACGGCGTCCGCTCCGTGTGCGGCGAAGGCCGCGGCGATCCCCTCCGCGTCCTGCGGGGTGGTGCCGCCGGGCGCCCAGTCGGCCGCGGAGATCCGGACCGTCACGGGGCGCCGCGCCGGCCAGACCGCCCGGACCGCGTCGAAGACCTCCAGCGGGAAGCGCAGCCGGTTCTCCAGGGAGCCGCCGTAGGCGTCGGTACGGTGGTTGGTGAGCGGGGACAGGAAGCCGGACAGCAGGTAGCCGTGCGCGCAGTGCAGTTCGAGCAGGTCGAAGCCGCATTCGACGGCCCGTACCGCGGCCGCGGCGAAATCGGAGCGGACCGCGGCGAGGTCCCCGGCCGTCAGGGCGCGCGGAACGGCGGACACGCCCGGCTTGTAGGGCAGCGCGGAGGCGGCGCCCAGCGGCCAGTTGCCCTCGGGCAGCGGTTCGTCCATGCCCTCCCACATGACCCGCGTCGAACCCTTGCGGCCCGCGTGGCCGAGCTGGACGCCGAGGGCGGTGCCGGGCGCGGAGGTGTGGACGAAGTCGGCGATCCGCTTCCAGGCGGCCGTCTGCTCCGCGTTCCAAAGGCCCGCGCAGCCGGGGGTGATCCGGCCCTCGGGGCTGACGCAGACCATCTCCGTGAGGACCAGTCCGGCCCCGCCCAGGGCGCGCTGGCCCAGGTGCACCAGGTGGAAGTCGCCCGGTACGCCGTCCCGCGCCGAGTACATGTCCATGGGCGCGACGACCACCCGGTTGCGCAGGGTCAGCCCCCGCAGGGTGAACGGCGTGAACATCGGCGGGGTTCCCGCCGCTTCGGACGCCGCTTCGGGCGCCGCTCCGGACACCACTTCGGACGCCCCCGCTTCGGACGGCGTCCCGGTCCCGCCCGCGGCCGCCTCTTGCGGGCAGCCGAACTCCCGTTCCACCGCGCGCGTGAAGCGGGCGTCGCGCAGCCGCAGGTTCTCGTGCGTCACCCGCCGGCTGCGCGTGAGCAGGTTGAAGGCGAACTGCCGGGCCGGCTGGCCGACGTACCCCTCGATCTCCTCGAACCAGCGCATGCTGGCGGCCGCCGCCCGCTGGGTGCTGGCCACGCCGGGCCGCCGCGCCGCCTCGTACGCCGCGAGGGCCCCCGCCGGGCCGCCGGACGACACCTGCGCCAGTGCCTCCGAGAGCGCGAGCGCGTCCTCGACGGCGAGTTTGGTGCCGGAGCCGATCGAGAAGTGGGCCGTGTGCGCGGCGTCGCCGAGCAGCACCACGTTCCCGTGCGACCACCGCTCGTTGACGACGGTGCGGAAGCGGGTCCAGGCGGACCGGTTCCCGCGCAGCGGCCGTCCGCGCAGCGCGTCGGCGAACAGCTTGGCGCAGCGCGCGGCGGACTCCTCCTCGTCGCACAGGTCGAGGCCCGAGGCCCGCCACACCTCCTCCCGCATCTCCACGATCACGGTCGAGGAGTCGGCGGAGTACGGGTACGCGTGCAGTTGCGCCACACCGTGCGCGGTCTCTGCGATCTCGAAGCGGAAGGCGTCGAAGGCGAAGTCGGCGGCCAGCCAGATGTAGCGGCACCGGCCTTCGGTCACGATCGGGCGGAAGTGCGCGGCGCCGCTCCCCCGGGTCGCGCTGTGCACCCCGTCCGCCG
The DNA here is from genome assembly GCF_043199995.1 of Streptomyces sp. NPDC048507. Classification (NCBI taxonomy): domain Bacteria; kingdom Bacillati; phylum Actinomycetota; class Actinomycetes; order Kitasatosporales; family Streptomycetaceae; genus Streptomyces; species Streptomyces sp. NPDC048507. The sequence goes on from NZ_JBICWZ010000015.1 coordinate 105,908, forward strand.
CGACGACCAGGTCGTACGTCTTCGCGAGCTCCCACGCGTCGGGCGCCGGCGTGCGGAAGCGGAGCCGGACCCCGAGGCCCGCGCAGCGTTCGTGCAGGATCTCCAGCAGCCGGCGCCGGCCGAGCGCGGCGAAGCCGTGGCCGCCGGAGGTGAGCAGCCGGTCCCGGTGGACGACCTCCACGTCGTCCCAGCGCACGAACTCGGCGCCGAGGGCGGTGTGGACGGCGGTGTCGGCCCGTTCGATGCCGCCCAGGGTGTCGTCGGAGAGGACGACGCCGAAGCCGAAGGTGTCGTCGGGGGCGCCCCGTTCCCACACCTCCACCCGGTGTCCCTGCCGGGCGAGCAGCGCGGCGGCGTACAGTCCCCCGGGTCCTGCGCCGAGGACGGCCACGCGCACGGCGCTACCTGCCCTTCCACTGGGGCGGCCGCTTGCCGGTGAAGGCCGCGTGGAACTCCGCGTAGTCCTCGCCGTGCATGAGCAGCGCCTGGGTGTTGGCGTCGAGTTCGACCGAGGCGGCCAGCGGCATGTCCAGCTCGGCCGTCAGCAGGGCCTTGGTCTGGGCGTGGGCGAGGGCGGGTCCGGCGGCGAGGCGGGCGGCCAGTTCGGCGGCCCGCGCATCGGCCTTGCCCTCGTCGACGAGCTCGCTGAGCAGGCCGATCCGCTCGGCCTCCGCCGCGCGTACGGGTTCTCCGAGCATCAGCAGCCGGGTGGCGTGGCCGAGGCCGACGACGCGGGGCAGCAGGTAGGCGGCGCCCATGTCCCCGCCGGAGAGGCCGACCCGGGTGAAGAGGAAGGCGAAGCGCGCGGTGGGGTCGGCGATGCGGAAGTCGGCCGCGAGGGCGAGCACCGCACCGGCTCCGGCAGCCACCCCGTGCACGGCGGCGATCACCGGGAAGGGGCATTCGCGGACGGCCCGGACCACTTGGCCGGTCATCCGGTTGAAGTCGAGGAGCTGGGCCGTGTCCATGGCGAGGGTGGCGCCGATGATCTCGTCCACGTCGCCGCCGGAGCAGAAGCCCCGGCCCTCGCCCGCGAGCACGAGGGCGCGGACGGAGCGTTCGCGGGAGAGTTCGGCGAGCAGGTCGCGCAGGTCGGCGTAAGCGCCGAAGGTGAGCGCGTTCAGCTTCTCGGGGCGGTCGAGGGTGACGGTGGCGACGCCGTCCTGCCGGGTCACCCGCAGGTGGCGCCACTGTCCTGTCGCTGGGGTGGAACCGGTGAAGGGGCTCACGGGAACGACGGTATCACCGGTTGGTGACCGCCGTCAGGAAAACGCGACAGCGACGCTTCGGCGCGCTTCGGCCGGGGTGCCCTGCGGCTCCGGATTTCCACTTCGTATCGTTGAAAGGAGGAATTCCCTTCCGCTTCACCAGACCGCCCCGTCGAGGACGCCGCCCCGACCCCGCCCCGACCCCGCCCCGAACCCGCCTCGCCCCCGCCCCCGCCCCGAACCCCGGAACGGACGGACCGCCTTGCCCGACGCCTCCGCCTGGCGGATCGCGCTCCCCCACACGACCGCCGCCGTGCCGCTCGCCCGCGCCCTGGTCCGCAGCGCCCTCACGGACACCGGGCCGGCCGCCGACCCGGACACCGCGGAGCTGCTGACCGCCGAGCTGGTCGCCAACGCCGTCGAGCACACCACCGGGGGCGCGCCGATCGAGCTGGTCGTGGAGCTGCTGGCGAACGGCTGCCAGGTCGAGGTGCACGACGGGGACCCCCGGCCGCCGGGCGATCTCACCACCCGCCGCGACGACACCCCGCCCGACCCCTGGCAGGAGCACGGCCGGGGCCTGCTGCTGATCCGCGCCCTGAGCTCCGCCTGCGGCCACCGGCGCACCGAGCGCGGCAAGGCCGTCTGGTTCACCCTGCCGGCCTGCGCCGCACCCGCCTGAAACGCGCCCGCCGGGACGGGCCCGCCGGGGCTCGTACCGTCCGCTACGCGCCGGGCTTCGCGAGCAGCGCGACGAGCACGGCCTTGATGGTGTGCAGCCGGTTCTCGGCCTCGTCGAAGACGACGGAGTGCGCCGATTCGAACACCTCGTCCGTGACCTCCAGCGAGTCCAGGCCGTGCCGCTCGTGGACCTCCCGGGCCACCTTGGTGCCCAGGTCGTGGTAGGCGGGCAGGCAGTGCATGAACTTCACGTCCGGGTTCCCGGTCGCGCGCAGCACCTCCATGGTGACGGCGTACGGGGCGAGGGCCGTGATCCGCTCGTCCCAGACCTCCTTGGACTCCCCCATCGAGACCCAGACGTCGGTCGCCACGAAGTCGGCCTGCGCCACGCCCTGCGCGACCTCCTCGGTCAGCGTGATGCGCGCGCCGCTGGTCAGCGCCAGCTCCCGGGCCCGCGCCACCACGGCCGCGTCCGGCCAGTACGCCTCGGGCGCGACGATCCGTACGTCCATCCCCAGCAGGGCGCCGGTGATCAGGTAGGAGTTGCCCATGTTGAAGCGGGCGTCGCCGAGGTAGGCGAAGGCGAGCCGGTCCAGCGGCTTGGCGCTGTGCTCGGTCATCGTGAGCACGTCGGCCAGCATCTGGGTGGGGTGCCAGTCGTCGGTGAGGCCGTTGAAGACGGGCACGCCCGCGTGCGCCGCGAGCTCCTCGACCGCCTCCTGGCTGTCGCCCCGGTACTCGATGCCGTCGAACATCCGCCCGAGCACCCGCGCGGTGTCGCGGACGGACTCCTTGTGGCCCATCTGCGATCCGCTGGGGTCGAGGTAGACGGTGTGGGCGCCCTGGTCGGCGGCGGCCACCTCGAAGGCGCAGCGCGTGCGCGTCGAGGTCTTCTCGAAGATCAGCGCGATGTTCTTGCCCTGGAGGCGGCGCCGCTCGGCCCCGGCCTTCTTCGCGGCCTTCAGTTCGGCGGCGAGGTCGACCAGACCGCGGAACTCGGCGGCGGTGAAGTCGAGCTCCTTGAGGAAACTGCGGCCGAAGAGGTCGGTGGCCATGGGTGACGCTCCAGAGGGGTGCTGACAGGGGACACTGGCAGGGGAGGGTTGGAAGTATATACGATCCTCTGCATTGATATACAGCCCCTTGGCGCGTCAGACCCCGTCACCCCAGGTCAGCCGACCAGCAGGTCACCAGGTCACCCGGCCACCCGGCCACCCGGTCACACCGCGTCCCGCTGTACAGGGCAGCTCATGCAGCGCGGACCGCCCCGGCCCCGCCCCAGCTCGCTGCCCGGGATCTCGATCACCTCGATCCCCTCCTTGCGCAGGTGCGTGTTGGTCGTGACGTTCCGCTCGTAGGCGACGACCACCCCCGGTTCCACCGCCAGCACGTTGCAGCCGTCGTCCCACTGCTCGCGCTCCGCGGAGTGCACGTCCTGGGTGGCCGTCAGCACCCGGATCCGCTCCAGGCCCAGCGCCTCGGCGATCGCCCGGTGCATGTGCTCCGCCGGGTGGTCGGTGACCCGCAGTTCACCGGCCCGCTCGCCGGGCCTGATCGTGTAGGAGCGCAGCATGCCGAGCCCCGCGTACTGGGTGAAGGTGTCCGCGTCGACCATGGTCATCACCGTGTCCAGGTGCATGAAGGCGCGCCGCTTGGGCATGTCGAGCGCCACGATGGCCGTCGCCGAGCCGGCCGCGAACAGCCCCCGTGCGAGCATCTCCACCGCCTGCGGGGTGGTCCGCTCGCTCATCCCGATCAGCACCGCTCCGTTGCCGATGACCAGGACGTCCCCGCCCTCGATCGTCGAGGGGTAGTCCGCCTGCCCCTGCGACCAGTAGTGGAAGGCGCCGGAGCCGGTGAAGAGCGGGTGGTGCCGGTAGATCGCCTCGAAGTGCACGGTCTCCCGGCGCCGGGCGGGCCAGCGCATGGCGTTGATCGACACCCCGTCGTAGATCCACGCGGAGGTGTCCCGGGTGAACAGGTGGTTGGGCAGCGGGCCGAGCAGGAAGTCGTCCATGTCCAGGACGTGGAAGCGCACCGAGACGGGCTCGGCGTGCCGCTCCAGGAACTCCCGCTTGGTCATCCCGCCGACCAGCGCCTGCGCGAGGTCCGCCGAGGACAGCCCGTCGAACACCGCCCGCAGGTGATCGGTGGCGAGCGGACCGTACTCCTTCTCGTAGAAGACCCGGTCCAGTACGAGGTGTCTCGCCTCGGGGATCTCCAGGGATTCCCGCAGCAGGTCCTCGAAGAGGTGCACGGCGACCCCCCGGTCGCGGAGCACGTCCGCGAACCCGTCGTGCTCCTGACGGGCCCGGCGCACCCACAGCACGTCGTCGAAGAGCAGGGCGTCCTTGTTGCTTGGTGTGAGCCGCTTCAGCTCCAGGTCGGGCCGGTGGAGGATGACGCGGCGCAGCCGCCCGGTCTCGGAGTCGACATGGAATCCCATGCCGTACACGTTCCCAGACCGAACGGCTTTTTGACCCGGCGTCGGCCCCGCGGGCTCAGCGCAGGCCGAGAAGTGCCGTCGGGGCGCCGATCACCTCGGGGGCGACCACGCCCAGCTTGGGCGCCGTCAGGTTCGGCAGCCCGTAGTTGCTGCCGTCCGGCATGGTCAGCGGGGCGCCCAGGACCGCGCCGGGGCTGCGGGTGCGCAGCGTGGTGTCCGGGGACTCCAGCGACCCCTCCCCGTCCGTCTCCGGCGCGCCCGCGAGGTTGGGCACGGGCGAGGTGAGCTTGGTGGCACCGAGGTCGGTGGCGATCGGCACCACCGGGAGCAGTGGGGTCGGGAGCATGTCGCCCTTGTGCTGACGGGGCGCCTCCGGAGCTCCGACGACCGGTACCGGGACCGCGGTGGCCAGGTGCGGGACGGGCACGCCCAGCGTGGTCTCCACCGCCTCCAGCGGGACTCCCACGGGAACCGCGTCGGCCACGGCCGGGGTGGCCGCGCCGGCCGCGGCCATACAGGTCAGGAGTGCCGCAATGCTTCCGCGCGCGGTCATCTTCATAGGTGACGTTCCGTCCTTCCAGGGTCGCGGACATTCCGCTGCCCTGGATGAACGATCCCGCCGGGGGTTTCCCCGGAGTTCTCCGCGAAAGTTCCCCCATACGACCTAATTCCGGGCCGTACGGGGGCTCCCGCTTTACGGCGCGTGCCGGGCGGCGCGGATCACAGCCGGGGGTCGACCGGCTCCGATTCGAGGGCGAGGACGGCGAACACCGCCTCGTGGACCCGCCACAGCGGCTCCCCCTCCGTCAGCCGGTCCAGCGCTTCCAGCCCGAGCGCGTACTCGCGCAGGGCCAGCGAGCGCTTGTGCCCGAGGAAGCGTCCGCGCAGCTTCTGCAGCTGCTCCGGACGCGTGTACTCCGGACCGTAGATGATCCGCAAGTACTCGCGCCCGCGCACCTTCACCCCCGGCTGCACGAGGCGGCCCTTGCCGTCCCGGGCGTACGCCCGGAGGGGTTTGACGACCATGCCCTCGCCGCCTGCCGCCGTCAGCTCCAGCCACCAGTCGGTGCCGGCCCGCACGGAGTCCCCGTCCTCGGTGTCGACGAGGATCCGGCGCGTGCGCCGCAGCAGCGGAGCGGCCTGCGCGCCCTCGGCGGCCCGCTCGCGGGCGGTCCGTTCATCGGCGTCCGCGAGCCGGTCCAGCCAGGCCAGCTGCTCGTCGTGCGGCACGGCGGCCAGTGAGCGGCCCGCCGCCGCGAGCAGCTGGAACGGCGCGAACCGTACGCCGTCCAGCCCGTCGGTGCTCCAGCAGTAACGCCGGTACGCCGCGGTGAAGGCGGCGGCGTCGGCGGCCCGGCCGCGCTGGCGCTCCAGCAGGGCGCCGGTCTCCACGCCGCGGGCGGCGGCCGCCTCCAGGGCGGCGAGGACGTCCGGGAAGACGGCCCGGGAGGCCGCGCCGACGGCGGCGTACTGGTTGCGGAGCAGCCCGGTGGACTTCAGGGACCAGGGCAGCAGTTCGCCGTCCAGCAGCAGCCAGTCGGTGTCCAGTTCCTCCCAGAGGCCTGCGGCACCGACGGCGGCGCGCAGCCGGGCGAGGAACTCCTCGGTGACCGCGGGGTCCTGGAAGAAGGGGCGGCCGGTGCGGGTGTAGACGGAGCCGGTGACCCCGTCCTCCACGCCGAAGCGTTCGCGGGCCGCGCCCGCGTCCCGGCAGAGCAGGACGGTGGCCCGGGAGCCCATGTGCTTCTCCTCGCACACCACCCGCCCGATGCCGTCGGCGCGGTACTGCGCGAAGGCCTCGGCGGGGTGTTCGAGGTGGCCCTCCTCCGTGGAGGTGGCCGTCGGCGCCATGGTCGGCGGGAGGTAGGGCACCAGGCGGGGGTCCACCGCGAAGCGGCTCATGACCTCCAGGGCGGCCGCCGCGTTCTCCTCGCGGACGCCGACGTTGCCCAGGTGGCGGGTCTCCACGACGCGCCGGCCGTGCACGTCCGCCAGGTCCAGCGGACGCCCGTCGTGCCCTCCCGGCACCTCGGCGACGAGCGGCCGGACCGGCTCGTACCAGACCTTCTCGGCCGGTACGTCGACCAGTTCGCGCTCGGGCCAGCGCAGGGCGGTCATCCGGCCGCCGAAGACGGCTCCGGTGTCGAGGCAGATGGTGTTGTTGATCCAGGCGGTGTCGGGGACCGGCGTGTGTCCGTAGACCACGACGGCCTTGCCCCGGTATTCCTGCGCCCACGGGTAGCGCACGGGCAGGCCGAACTCGTCGGTCTCGCCGGTGGTCTCCCCGTAGAGGGCGTGCGAACGGACCCGGCCGGAGGTGCGGCCGTGGTACTTCTCGGGCAGCCCGGCGTGGCAGACCACCAGCCGGCCGCCGTCGAGGACGTAGTGGCTGACCAGCCCGGCGATGAACTCCCGTACCTCCCGCACGAACTCCTCGGACTCGCGCCCGAGCTGTTCGACCGTCTCCGCGAGCCCGTGGGTCAGCTGGACCTTCGAGCCCTTGAGGTAACGGCCGAGCTTGTTCTCGTGGTTCCCGGGCACGCACAGGGCGTCGCCGGACCGGACCATGCCCATCACGCGGCGCAGGACGGCCGGGCTGTCGGGGCCGCGGTCGACCAGGTCGCCGACGAACACGGCGGTGCGGCCGGCGGGGTGGACGCCGTCCTCGTAACCGAGCGCGGCGAGCAGGGTCTCCAGCTCGGAGGCGCAGCCGTGGACGTCACCGATGATGTCGAAGGGGCCGGTGAGGTGGGTGAGGTCGTTGAACCGCTTTTCCAGCACCACCTCGGCCGTCTCGGCCTCCTCCACTCCGCGCAGGACGTGCACCTTGCGGAAGCCCTCGCGTTCCAGGCCGCGCAGCGAGCGGCGCAGTTCGGAGCGGTGGCGCTGGATGACCCGGCGGGGCAGGCCCGCCCGGTCCGGGCGGGCGGCGTTGCGGGCCGCGCAGACGGCCTCCGGCACGTCCAGGACGATCGCGATGGGCAGCACGTCGTGCTCGCGGGCGAGCCGGACCAGCGCGCGGCGCGATTCGGCCTGGACGCTGGTGGCGTCCACGACGGTCAGGCGTCCGGCGGCGAGCCGCTTGCCCGCGATGTGGTGGAGCACCTCGAAGGCGTCCTTGCTGGCGCTCTGGTCGTTCTCGTCGTCGGCGACCAGTCCCCGGCAGAAGTCCGAGGAGAGGACCTCGGTGGGCTTGAAGTGTTTGCGCGCGAAGGTGGACTTGCCCGATCCGGTGGCCCCGATCAGGACGACGAGGGACAGGTCGGTGACGGGAAGCACGCGGGGGGCGGCGGGGATGGCGGGGGTGGTGGGGGTGGTTGCCGGGGTGGTCGCGGGGGTGGTCATGCTGCCTCGCCCTCCTTCGGGGTGTCGGTGGCGGCGGTGAAGACGGCCATCTGCGTCGGCGGCCCCACGTCGGGGTCCTCGTCTCCGACGGGTACGTACGCGACGGTGTAGCCGAACCGGGCGGCGACCCGGCCCGCCCAGCCGCGGAACTCCTCGCGGGTCCATTCGAAGCGGTGGTCGCGGTGGCGGACGTGCCCGGCGGGCAGGGACTCCCAGCGGACGTTGTACTCGACGTTCGGGGTGGTCACGAGCACCGTGCGGGGCCGGGCCGCGCCGAAGACCGCGTACTCCAGCGCGGGCAGCCGCGGCAGCTCCAGGTGCTCGATGACCTCGCTGAGCACGGCCGCGTCGTAACCGGCCAGCCGCTTGTCGGTGTACGCGAGCGAGCCCTGCAGCAGGCTGACGCGGGAACTCTGGCGCTCCCCCATCCGGTCCGGGCGCAGCCGTTTGGCGGCGGTGCCCAGCGCCCGCATCGAGACGTCGACGCCGACGATCTCGGTGAACGAGACGTCCTTCAGCAACGCCTGCACCAGCTGGCCCTGACCGCACCCCAGGTCGAGCACCCGGGCCGCGCCGGCGGTGCGCAGAGCGGCGAGGATGGCCTCGCGCCGCCGCACCGCGAGCGGTACGGCCGGCCCGGCCGCCGCCGCGTCGGCCGCCGCTTCGTCCACTGCGTCCTCCACCGCGTCGTCGAGTTCTCCGGCCTCGCTGCCGTCGGCTTCGGCGAGGCGGGCCAGTTCCAGCCGCTCCAGGGCGTGCTGGGTGAGCCGCTTGTGCCGGGCCAGGTACCGGGCGGCGATGAGGGCGTGCTCGGGGTGGCCCGCGAGCCAGCCGTCTCCGGCGCGCAACAGCTTGTCGACCTCGTCGGGGGCGATCCAGTAGTGCTTGGCGTCGTCCAGCACGGGCAGCAGCACGTACAGCTGGCGCAGGGCGTCCTGGAGCCCGAGCTCGCCCTCCAGGACGAGCCGCACGTAGCGGCTGTCGCCCCATTCGGGAAAGCGTTCGTCGAGGACGACGGGCTCGGTGCGTACGGAGTTCCAGCCGAGCGGGCCGAACAGCCGGCGCACCAGCTCCGCGCCGCCCCGGGCGGGCAGTACGGGTATCTCGACGCGCAGCGGGAGCGGCCTCGGCGGCAGTTCGGGCCGGGCCGCGCACCGGCCGGCCAGGGCGCTGCGGAAGACGCCGCCGAGCGCCACGGCGAGCAGCGAGGAGGCGGCGTACGGGCGGTCGTTGACGTACTGCGCGAGCGCCGTGTCGGGTGCTCCGCCACGGCCCTTGCCCTGGCCGCGCCGCACGAGTGCGACGGGATCCACCTCCAGCAGCAGGGCCGCCGTGCACCGCGCGGCCGTGGCCTCGGGGTAGAACACGTGGGCGGTGCCGTGGGAGGTGGCGAACGCCTGCGCCTTCCCGGGATGCTTGTGCAGCAGGAAGCCCAGGTCGGTGGCGGGTCGTTCGGGGGTGCCGGTGGTGGAGATCGTCAGGAACACCCGGCCGATTCTGGTTCACGGGAGCGGTCCGGCGCCCCTGGTTTTCGTGCCGTCCGGCGGGGTGCGGGTCAGCGGAGGCGGGGGGCCAGGGCCGCGATGTCGTCCGGGCCGACGCGGCAGCAGCCGCCGATGAGGCGGGCGCCCGCCGCGCGCCAGGCCGGGACGTCCCAGGGGGCGGGGGCGGCCGGGGCGTGCCAGGTCAGGGTGGCGGCGTCCCAGAGCGAGCCGTCGTTGGGGTAGGCCAGCAGGGGTTTCGTGGTGACGGAGGCCGCCGCCCGCAGGGCCGGCAGTACGTCGGCCGGAGCACAGCAGTTGACGCCGACCGCGATCACCTCGGGGGCGGCGGCCGCCAGGGCGAAGGCCTCGTCGAGGGGCTGGCCGGCCCGGGTGCGGCCGTCGGCGACGGTATAGCTCAGCCAGGCGCGGGCCCCGGTGCCGGCCAGCACCCGCAGCAGGGCCTCGGCCTCCTCGGTGTCCGGGACGGTCTCCAGGGCCAGGACGTCCGCCCCGCGCAGGGCGTCGATCCGGGGGCGGTGGAAGGCGGCCAGGGCGCTGACGCCGATCCCGTACCGACCGCGGTACTCCGAGCCGTCGGCGAGGACCGCCCCGTACGGGCCCACGGAGGCGGCCACCCAGACCGCGTGCTCCGCCGCCCGGGCGGCCCGGCCGGCCACCACGACGCTCCGCTCCAGCAGCTCCGGGTCGTGCCCCACCTGGTAGCTCGCGGTGATCAGCACCTCGGCGCCGGCCCGGGCGTAGGCCGTGTGGGCGGCCTCCACCCGGGCCGGCTGCTCGGCGAGCACCCGGCCCGTCCAGAGGCCGCCGGACAGGTCACCGCCCAGGGCGGTGAGCTGGTTGCCGAGCCCGCCGTCCAGGAGCACCGCCCGGCGGGCGAGGGCGTCGGCGAGGGGGCCGGTCGCGCGGGGCACGGCGCGCCTAGCCGAGCTGGGACAGGACCTGGGCCGAGATCAGCTCCAGGTGGTCGAGGTCGTCGAGGTCGAGGAGCTGGAGGTAGAGGCGGGAGGAGCCGATGGCGGCGTACGTGCCGATCTTCTCGACGACCTCGGCCGGTGAGCCGGCCAGGCCGTTGGCCTTCAGTTCGTCCACCTCGCGGCCGATGACGGCGGCGCGCCGGGCGACCTCCGCGTCGTCCTTGCCCACGCACACCACCAGGGCGTTGGAGTAGACGAGGTCGCCGGCCCCGCGGCCCGCCTCCGCGGCAGCCGCCCGGACCCGGCCGAACTGCCGCTCGCTGTCGGCGGCGGAGGCGAACGGCATGTTGAACTCGTCCGCGTACCGCGCGGCCAGGCGCGGGGTACGCCGGGCTCCGTGGCCGCCGACCAGGACGGGCACCTTGGCCTGGACGGGCTTGGGCAGGGCCGGGGAGTTCTCCAGTTGGTAGTGCGCGCCCCGGTAGTCGAAGGTGGCGCCGGGCTCGGTGGCCCACAGGCCGGTGACGATGGCCAGCTGCTCCTCCAGCCGGGCCATGCGCTCCGCCGGGAAGGGAATCCCGTACGCCTTGTGTTCCTCCTCGAACCAGCCCGCGCCCAGGCCCAGTTCGACCCTGCCGCCGGACATCCGGTCGACCTGCGCCACCTGGATCGCGAGCACGCCGGGCAGCCGGAAGGTACCGGCCGTCATCAGGGTGCCCAGCCGGATCCGCCGGGTCTCGCGGGCCAGGCCCGCGAGGGTGATCCAGGCGTCGGTGGGGCCGGGCAGACCGTCTGCGGATCCCATCCGCAGGTAGTGGTCCGAGCGGAAGAAGGCGTCGAAGCCGAGGTCCTCGGTGGCTTTGGCGACGGTCAGGAGGGTGTCGTAGTCGGCGCCCTGCTGCGGCTCGGTGAAGATGCGAAGGTCCATGCCCCCATCCTGCCCCTCCGGCCCCTGCCGGGTGAATCTGCGTCAACCGGAAGGTCCACCCCGCGCCCCGCCAGTGACCAGCGCCGATGGGGATCGTTTCTCCGACGGAGCCGGACCGCCCGGCCCGCGCGCCGGCGGCCTCTCGCCGGTGCGTCCACCGCCCCCTTCCGCACCGGAAGGGCCAGGGCCGAGGAGGCCGCCATGTCCCATGAGTCCGCGCCGGAGCACCCCCGACAGACCGGACAGACCGGACAGGCAGCGCACGACCACGCACGTCAGGAGCCCACGGCACCCGCCCAGGGCGGCGCGCCGAAGGGCCTGCTCCAGCAGATGGAAGAGCTGATGGCGGCACTGAACGCCGACCTCTCCCAGCTCGACGCCGACCTCCAGCACTCCGCGGACCGCACGCCTCCCGCCACCGCGGTCTCCCCCGGCGGCTCCACGTACGGGAGCGAACGCCACTGATGCCCGGCCGCTGACCCGTACGGGGTCCCGTCACACGTACGGCGGGACCCCCGGGGCCACCGACCACCGGTGATTCGGCGACCGGCGACCGGGACTCAGACCACGCCCGAGGCGGACCCCCGCTCCCGTACGGTCATCCGCCGCAGCAGCGCACGGACCCGGTCGCTCGACTCGTCGGCCGCGTCGATCGACTCTATGCACTGCCAGTACAGGCCCTCGTCATCCGTCCCGCAGGCCACCCCGACGAGCGCTATGCCGACTTCGCCCAGCAGCGCCTGGAGCCCGAGCAGCGCCTGGCGCACATCGGTGACCTCGGTCAGCCGTGCCGCGCGCGGCGGCTGCTCGGGCGCGCTGCCCTCGCCGCGCAGCGCCGCCCGGTCGATGACCCCGCAGCCTCTGCCTCCCGCTTCCCCCAGCCCACGTGCCTCCGCTCTCAGCTCCGGCGGTCCGGTGACCGCCAGCCAGCTCCCCATCCCCTGCGCGAGCGCCTGGGCCTGCCAGGCCTCGCCCACGATGTCCCACGCAGCCCCGCTCTGTGCCAGCGCGTGCCGGCCGGCCGCGATGAGCCGTACCGCATCCATATGCCGTCCCCCGTCCGCACGACATCCCGCCGTTCTCCACTACCCAGAGTGAAGGCAAGGAGCCAGTAAAGCCAGGGGTATTCGGAAATCTGTGGACACAAACATGGTTGTGGATGACGCCATCACTCCGAAGAGTGACGATCAATGGTCGAAGGGCCGGTCACGGGGAAACGGGCCTCGTTCCTCTCGATCTTCGCGGCGAGCGCATCCAGCACATCCACCCCGAGAACCTCACAGAATTGCAGCAGATACGCGAGTACGTCGGCCACCTCGTCGGTCACGCGGTGTGCGTTTTCGGGCTCCTCCATGATCGCGGCCGATTGCTCCGGTGTCAGCCACTGGAAGATCTCGACCAGTTCGGCGGCCTCCACGCTCAGGGCCACGGCCAGGTTCTTGGGCGTGTGGTACGGGCCCCAGTTCCGGGCGGCCGCGAAGTCGGCCAGCCGGAGCTGGAGTTGCCGGAGCCGGTCACCCTGCGGGGGCTTCGGCGCCTCGTTGTCGTTGTCGGGGGCGGTACTCATGGGGTCAGGTCTACCACCGAGACGCCGGGGATCCTCCGCGCGGTTCCCGCGCCGTCCTCCCCGACCGACCCCACGAGCCGGACGTGCCCCCGGCCCCCCGACAGCAGCGCCAGCCGCAGCAGTTCGGCGCCCTGCCGCCGGTCCAGCCCCCGGTCGAGGTCGTCGGCGAGCACGGTCAGCGCCTGCCGGGCGGCGAGCACGTCGGCGGCCGGCTCCACCTCCAGCACCCCGGGCCCGGTGAGCAGGACCAGGGCCAGCGCGAGGAAGCGCAGCTCGCCCGCGCCGAGCCGGCCGAGGTCGGTCGCGGGCCGGCCGGGACCCCGGTCGAGCACCCCCGCCACCCAGCCGTCGCCGGCCTCCCCGGCCTCGCGGACGTCCAGCGCGGCCACCGGGCCCGCGCAGCCGGTGCGGGCCGCCGCCGCGAGCAGGGCGTGCCGGGTGCCGCACTCGTGGCGGGTCCGGCGCAGTACGTCGGCCAGGTTCGCGCAGTCACCGCGCAGCCGGCCGTCGCCCCGCGGGACGGGCCCGCGCATCCGGCCGGGCATGGGGTCGCACGGGAACACGGAGCGCAGCGCGACCACCACCTGCTCGGCGGCGGCCAGCACCCGGCGCTGCCCGGCGGTGGACCCGGCGACGCGCAGCGGCAGCAGGGCGGTGCCGAGCCGGTCGTCGGGCAGCGGGGCGCGGGTCACGCCGATGGCGCCGCCGGTGAGCCAGGCGGCCTGGACGGAGCGCCGGCGCGGATCGCGCAGGGCGGTGGCGAGGAGGATCTGGCCGTCCTGGGAGAGGCGTTCGCCGACGACCCGCAGCCCGGGTTCGGCCTGGACGGCGAGGTCGAGGCTGACCGGTCCGGCCGGGCCGTCGACCGTACAGCCGATGCGGAAGCCGCGGCGTCCGTCGGCGTCGGGCACGGCCCGCTCGGGCACCCGGGCCGCCGGGTCCGGGAAGACCTCTTCCAGGCGGGTCCCCGAGGCGAGCCGGGCGAGGGCCGCGTACGCCTCCAGGGCCTGGGACTTGCCGCTGCCGCTCGCTCCGGCGAACAGGGTGACGGGCCCCAGCGGGAACACCGCCGAGCGGTGTCGGCCGTAGGCGGAGAGCCGGAGTTCGGTGACGACGGGCCGGGCGGGCGGCGCGCCGCCCGGACCCGCCCCCGAGGGGACGGAAGAAGCGGCGGGGGCGGGGCGGGAGGAGGGAGCAGCGGCGGAAGGGGAGGGGGTGGCGGCGGGCCGCGCCGCGTCCAGGATGGCGTCCATGGCCGGACGGTAGGTCCGCCCGGCCGTCCCCGGGTCCGGCGAACCGTTCCGCCGCCGTGACCTTCCTACGATCGGGGGACGGCCGCCGCCGCGATCCCCTCGACCTCGGTCCCGACCGGCGCGAGCAGGAAGACGTTGCGGTCCACCCGGTGCATCCCGCTGCCCAGCCCGAACACGACGCCGCTGCTGAAGTCGAGGATGCGCTTGGCGACTTCGCCGTCCGCGCCGGTGAGGTCGAGCAGCACCGGGATCTGCGCGATCAGGTACTCCGCCACCTCCCGCGCGTCGGCGAAGATCTGGACCCGGATCACCACGAAGCGCCGCTGTTCCGCCGCGGACGCCCCGGGGGCCTTCGGGATCGTGCGGTGGTCCACCCGGGAGGGCCATTCGTTGCGACTGCGCAGGGGTACCACCTGCGCGAGCCCCTCCCACTGTTCGTCCGTGACGTCGTACCTGCTCACCGGGCCGCCTCGGCCGTGCGCTTCATGTGCATCCCCCCATCCTCTCGTGTTTCACCCGTTCAGCCCAACACCGACACGAAGCACGTAGGGTCGCCGCCATGACCAATGGCGACGAGGTCCGCACGGTACGCGACATCGCGGGCACCGGGCCCCTGCGCCGCACCGCCCCCGAGGGCGGGGCCCCGCCCGCCGCCCGCCGCGGGCCGCCGCGCGCGGACGCGGTCCGCAACCGCGCGCAGATCCTGGCGGCGGCCGAGCAGTTGTTCACGGAGCGCGATCCCGCGTCGGTGACGATGGACCAGATCGCGAAGGCCGCCGGGGTCGGCCGGGCCACCCTCTACCGGCGCTTCCCCGATCCGGCGTCCGTCGCGGCGGCCCTGCTCGACGAGGACGAGCGCATCCTCCACGGACGGCTGGCCTTCGGGCCGCCCCCGCTCGGGCCCGGCGCGGCGCCCGGTCCGCGGCTGGCGGCCTTCTACGCCGCCGCGCTGGAGCACCTGGAGCGGCACCTCCCGCTGGCCCTGGGCATCCGTCCGGGGCCCGACCGGTTCTGCCGGGGCACCTACCGCAACTGGCGGGCCCACGTCCGGGGGCTGCTGCTGGCCGCGGGGGCCGAGGATCCCGACGTCAGCGTGGACGTCCTGCTCAGCCCGCTCGCCCCGGAGGTCTACCAGTTCCAGCGGCACACCCTGGGTCTCGCCCCCGAACGGATCGCCGAAGCCCTCGGCCGGCTGGCCCGCGGGGTACTCCCCGACCCCGAGATGAGTTAGGTTAGGCATACCTAACCTCCTCCTGGGATGACGGAGACCTCCGCATGCGCCTGCCCGGTGACCCCGCCACTGCCGCCCCCGCCACGCCCGCCGCCGAACCGACCGCCGCCGAACGCGTCCGGTCCGCCCTGGCCGCCGCGCACTCCATGACCGTGGTCATCGACGGCGTGCACCACGAGGTCCGCCACCTCGACGGCTCCGACGTCCTGGGCCGGCTGCACCTGCACCCCGCCGCACCCGCGGCCGGCCAGGACCCGGCCGAGGCGCCCGACGAACGCCCCGCGATCCGGCTGGAGTTCACCGACATCGCCCCCACGCCGGTGCGCGACCGGGTGCGCGCCCGCGTCACCGTGCTGGGCCGCCTGCTGACCCCGTACGCGGACGAGCACTCCGCGCCCGGCACCAGCACCAGCGTGGAGTACTCCCAGGCGGTGCTGGAGACCTCGGACGGGACCGCGTACATCGGGCTGGAGGAGCTGGACCGGGCCTGGCCCGATCCGCTCGCCCCCTACGAGGCCGGCATGCTGACCCACCTGCTGGACGACCACCCCGAGCTCGTCACCCTGCTGCTGCGGCTGGTGCGGCCCGCTCCCGCGGCCACCGTGCTGCGCGCGCTCCCGCTCGCCCTGGACCGCTACGGCATCACCCTGCGGCTGGAGGAGCGGCGCGGCCACCGTGACGTGCGGCTGCCGTTCCCCTCCCCGCTGGACGACGTCGAGCAGTCGGGCGCCCAGATCCAGGCCCTGCTCAGCGCGGCGCGGCGGCGTTCGCACCGCAACACGCTGCCCGCCTGAGGATCGCCGGAGGATCCCTGGAGGAACCCCGGTGCGGCGCCGCCCGCCGGAATACCCCTCCGCAGGAGGGTCGTTGGGCCGTACATGAAGGCAATCAGCTACAGCACGTACGGAACTCCGACCGCGTTGGAACTCGTGGAGGTACCGGAACCCAAGGTCGGTCCGAGCGAGGTGCTCGTCCGCGTCAAGGCGGCCGGCGTCAACCCCGTGGACTGGAAGCTCGCCGCCGGTTTCCTCGGGCACGTCCTCGAGGTCCGCCACCCCGTCATCCCCGGCTGGGACGTCGCCGGGATCGTGGAGGCCGTCGGCCCCGACACCGACGACTACGCGGTCGGCGACGAGGTCTACGGCTACGTCCGCAAGGAATGGGTGCAGCTGGGCACCTACGCCGAGCTGGTCACCGCCCCCGTGCGCACCCTCGCCCGCAAGCCCCGCGGGCTGAGCTTCGAGCAGGCCGCGGGCCTGCCGCTGGCCGGGCTCACCTCGTACCAGGCGATCACCCGCGCCGGTGTCACCGCCGGGCAGACCGTCGTCATCCACTCCGCGGCGGGCGGCGTCGGCTCGCTGGGCGTGCAGATCGCCGTCTCGCTGGGCGCCCGCGTCCTCGGCACGGCGGGCGCGCACAACCACGAGTACCTGCGCTCGCTGGGCGCCGAACCCGTGCTGTACGGGGACGGGGTGGCCGGGCGGATCGCCGCACTGGCCCCCGAAGGCGTCGACGCCGGGCTCGACTTCTACGGCGAGGGCGGCGTCGAGCTGCTCCAGTCGGTCGTCCGCGAGGGCGGCCCGGTGATCTCCGTCGCCGACAACGACGCCGGCTCCAAGGGTGCCAAGCACATCTGGGCCCGCGCCTCCACGGCCGACCTCACCACCCTCGCGGAACTGGCCGACTCCGGCCGGCTGAAGGTCAACGTGGAGCACGTGCTGCCGCTCGCCGACGCGGCCGCCGCCTGGGAGCTGAGCGCGTCGGGCCGCACCCGGGGCAAGATCGTCCTCAGCGTCTGACCCCGGCCCCTCCCCCACCGGGACGCCGCCGCCCGCCCGGCCGGCGGCGGCCCCGTACGGTCGGCCGGCGGTCAGCCCGCCGCCCGTGCGCCGGCGTGGCGGTTCGCGGGGCGCGGCAGACCGTAGTTCTCGCGGAGGGTGGCTCCGGTGTACTCGGTGCGGAAGAGGCCGCGGCGCTGGAGGAGCGGCACCACGTGGTCGACGAAGTCCGTGAGACCGGTGGGCAGGACGGGCGCCATGACGTTGAAGCCGTCGGCGGCGCCATGCGTGAACCACTCCTCCAGCTGGTCGGCGATCTGCTCGGGGGTGCCCGCGAAGACCCGGTGGCCGCGGCCGGCGCCGAGGCGGGCGATCAGCTCGCGCAGGGTGAGTCCGTCGCGGCGGCCCAGTTCGGCCACCAGCGTGAAGCGGCTCTTGTTGCCGTTGATGTCCCGCTCCTCGGGCAGCTCGGGCAGCGGGCCGTCGAGGTCGGCGCCGCTCAGGTCGACGCCGAGCATGCCGGAGAGCTGCGCCAGGCCGTACTCGGGGACCTGGAGGTCGGTGAGCTCCTGCTCCAGGGCCTTCGCCTCGGCCTCGGTGGAGCCGATGACGGGCGCGATGCCGGGCAGTACGAGGAGCTCGTGCTCGGCGCGGCCGTAGCGGGCGAGGCGGGACTTGAGGTCCTTGTAGAAGGTCTGGCCGTCGGCGAGGGTCTGCTGCGCAGTGAAGACGGCCTCCGCGTACTGGGCGGCGAACTCCTTGCCGTCCTCGGAGGAGCCCGCCTGGACCAGGAGCGGGTGCCCCTGGGGCGAGCGGGGGACGTTCAGCGGTCCGGCGACGCCGAAGTAGGTGCCCCGGTGGGCGGCCGGGTGCAGCTTGTCGGTGTCGGCGTAGACCCCGCGCTCCTTGTCGAGCACGATCGCGTCGTCCTCCCAGCTGTCCCAGAGCTTGGTGGCGACGTCGAGGAACTCGCGGGCGCGGTCGTAGCGCAGGCCGTGCTCCAGGTGCTCGTCCTGGTTGAAGTTGCGGGCCTCGTCGACGGTGCCGGAGGTGACGATGTTCCAGCCGGCGCGGCCGTTGCTGATGTGGTCGAGGGAGGCGAACTTGCGGGCGGTGTGGAAGGGCTCGTTGAAGGTGGTGGAGACGGTCGCGATGAGCCCGATGTGCTCGGTGACGGCGGCGATGGCGGAGAGCAGGGTCAGCGGCTCGAACCCGCCGAGGGCGTTGTGGCGGGCCTTGCCCCAGAGGGCGAGGCCGTCGGCGAAGAAGATCGAGTCGAGCCGGCCGCGCTCGGCGGTGCGGGCCAGTTCCTGGAAGTAGCGCAGGTCGGTGACGCGTTCGGGGCTGGCGGCCGGGTGGCGCCAGGCGGCGTCGTGGTGGCCGGCGTTCATGAGGAAGGCGTTGAGGTGGAGCGTGCGGGGTGCGGACATGGCTGTTCCCTGGGTGGACGCGGAGCGCGCTCCGCGGAGGACGGGCGACGGGCGACGGGTGAATGACGGCAGCGGGTGACGGCCGGTCAGGACGCGGGCAGGCGCCAGAGGCTGAGGCGGCGCTCGATGGTGACCAGGACCTGGTTGAAGGCCACGCCGATCGCGGAGATCGTGACGATCCCGGCGTACATCTGCGGGATCGCGAAGTTGAACTGCGAGGCGTTGATCAGGTAGCCCAGTCCGGCCTTGGCACCGATCATCTCGGCGGCCACGAGGACGAGGATCGAGACGGCCCCGGCGAGCCGGATCCCGGTGAAGATCGACGGGACCGACGAGGGCAGGATCACCTTCTGGAAGAGCTTCGGCGTCGACAGGTCCATCGACCGGGCCAGCCGGACGAGGGTCGGGTCGGCGTTGCCGACGGCGCTGATGGTGTTCAGCAGGATCGGCCACACGCAGGCGTAGACGACGATCGACACCTTCGAGGTCTCCCCGATGCCGAGCAGGAGCACGAAGACCGGCAGCAGGGCGAGCGCCGCCGTGTTGCGGAACAGCTCCAGCAGCGGGCCGAGGAACGCGGCGACGGGCCGGTACCAGCCGATCAGGAGCCCCAGCGGGACGGCGATCACCACTGCGATGGCGAATCCCCCGAAGGACCGGGTGAGGCTGGCCCGGGTGTGCTCCCACAGCTGGCCGTCGCCGAGCAGCTCCCACCAGGCCCGGGCGACCTCGCTGACGGGCGGCAGGAAGGTGGCGTCGACCAGCCCGGCCCGGGGCGCGCCCTCCCACACCGCGAGCAGCAGCAGGACCGCCGCCGAACGCAGCAGGCCGGAGCGCAGCAGGCGCAGCGCGGTGGCCGCCGCCGCCCGGGCGGGGCGCGGGGCCGGGGCCTTCGCCGCCGGGCGGGGTGCGGCGGGCCGCTCCGGCTCCGTACGGGCGTCCTCGCGTACGGGGCCGCCCGGCGCGGTCGCCCGTACGGGGGCGGGAGCGGGTGTCGGGGTGTGGGTGTCGGTGCTCATGCGGTGGCCTCTTCCTTCTCCAGTCGCTGCGCGCGGGCCACCTCGTCGTGGAGCAGGGTCCAGATCTCGTGGCGGTAGCGGGCGAATTCCGGGCTGGAGCGCAGGTCTTCGCCCGTCGCTCCGCCGTCCCGGTCGTCGAAGGAGACCGGGACGACCTCCTTGACCCTGCCCGGGCGGGAGGTGATGACGGCCACCTTCTGGCCGAGGTACACGGCCTCTTCGATGCCGTGCGTGATGAAGACGACGGTCTTGCCGGTGCGCTGCCAGATGCGGCGCAGTTCGTCCTGGAGGGACTCGCGGGTCTGCGCGTCGAGCGCGGCAAACGGTTCGTCCATCAGCAGGACGTCCGGGTCGTACGCCAGGGAGCGTGCGATCGCCACGCGCTGGCGCATGCCGCCGGAGAGCTCGTGCGGGTGCCGGTCCTCGAAACCGCCGAGGCCGACCAGATCGAGGAACTCGCGCGCCTTGGCGGCCCGTTGGCGGCGCGGGACGCCGGTCGCCTCCAGCCCGAACTCGACGTTGCCCAGCGCCGTGCGCCACGGCAGCAGCGCGTACTGCTGGAAGACGGTGCCCCGGTCCAGGCCCGGCCCCGTGACCGGCCGGCCGTCGAGCAGGACGCGGCCGGAGGTGGGACGGGTGAGGCCGCCGAGCAGGTCCAGGAGGGTGGACTTGCCGCAGCCGCTGGGGCCGACGACGACCAGGAACTCGCCCGCGGCGATCTCCAGGTCGATGCCGTCGAGGGCGGTGAACTCGCCCGCGGACCCGCGGTCCTTCGTCGGGAAGGTCTTGGTGACCGACTCGAACACGATCTTCGCCATGCGGACTCAGCCCTTCCCGGTGGCGTTGAACTCGTTGGTGAACAGGTCGGCGGCCCGCAGCCGGCCCTTCTTGACCTCGCCGCGCTCGGCCAGCCAGTCGATCCAGAGCTGGAACTCCTTCTCCTCGATCCGCCCGGCGGGTGCGGCGACCCCGTACGAGCGCCAGTACTTCAGCGTCGAGGTGTCCTCGTTGCGGCCGCGCCCGGTGACGATCTTCGTGAGGCGGGCGACGACCTCCTCGCGGGGCGTGGTGCGGGCCCAGTCGAGTGCCTTGCCGACGCCCGTCACGAAGGTCCGTACGGTGTCCGGGTTCTCCTTGATGAAGCGCTCGGTCATGACGTACGTACCGCCGCTGAAGGCGCCCAGCAGGTCGAAGTCGCTGAACAGCGGGCGGATGCCGCCCGTGGCGACGGCCTTGTCGCGCAGCACCCCGCTGAGCACGCCGACCTCGATCTGCTTCTGCCGCAGTGCCTGTTCGATGTTGACGGGCGGGACGACGAGGGCCTCGACCTTGTCGGAATCGGCCCGGGAGAGCCCGCCCCGGCCCAGGTAGATGTCGAGGAGGGCCTGGGCGTGGGCGCCCAGGGTGTTCATGCCGACCTTCTTGCCGATCAGGTCGCGGGCGGACCGGATCGGGCTGTCCTCCAGGACGTAGTACCCGAGGTTGGTGTCCTTGTCGGAGCCGTAGTAGGAGATGACGGCCTTGACGGGGGCCTTGCCCGCGGCGAGTTTGACCACCGCGCCGTTGAAGGCGCCGCCGAAGTGGGTCTGGCCGGTCGCGGCGGACTGGATGTCCTGCGGGCCGCTGATGGTGTTGCCGACCCAGTCCAGGGTGAGGTTGCCGAGGAAGCCGAGGTCGGCGGCGAGTTCGGGCGGGGTGACGGCGCCGACCGCGCCCTGGTACTTCAGGGCGGTGATCTGCTTGCCGGGCGCGGCTGCGGATCCGGCCCCCGGAGCGGACCCGCCGGTGGCGGTGGCCGTGCCGCAGCTCACCGCGGCCGCCGAGATGCCGAGCAGGGTGAGGAACTGGCGCCGGGAGCGGATGGTCGGGGCGGAGGCTGCGGGCATGACGGGTCCTTGTCGCTGGGTGCGCGGTGGTGGGGGCGCGGGGTCAGGGGGTTGCGGTCAGGGCGGGCGTCGCGGCGGTGCGCAGGGCCTCGGAGAACTCGTCGACGGCCTGGAAGAGGTCCAGTTCCGCCTCGGGGCGCAGCCGGTCGGGGCCGGATCCGCGCTCGACGGAGGAGTCCAGGACGAACCGGCCCGCGGTGACGTGCCGGGCGCCGAGGGCGGCGAGGACCGGGCGCAGGGCGTAGTCGATGGTCAGGACGTGGGCGAGGCTGCCGCCGGTGGCGAGTGGAAGGACGGTCTTGCCGGCCAGTCCGTCCTGCGGGAGCAGGTCGAGGAAGGCCTTGAGCAGTCCGGTGTACGAGGCCTTGTAGACCGGGGTCGCGATGACGAGTCCGTCGGCCGCGGCGACGGCTTCGAGGGCGCGGCGGATCTCCGGCTCACCGCGGCGGGCGGCGAGGAGGTCGGCGGCGGGCAGGTCGCGCACGGCGAGGTGGGCGGTCTCGAACCCGGAGTGGGAGAGGCGGCGCAGCACGTGATCGGCGACGACGGCGGTACGGGAGTGGGTGGAGGGGCTCCCGGTGAGGGCGAGCAGCTTGGGCACGGTGGCTCCTTGGGCGGACGGCGGTGCGGGCGGCGGCAGGGCGGGGCGGGCGCAGGCGGGTCAGGCGGTGGCGGGGGCGGCGGCTTCGGACGGCTGCGCCCCGGAGGCTCCGGAGGGGATGCCGAAGGACGGGGCCGGGACGGCTTCCGGGCTGATCAGGCGGGAGGCGACGCCGTCGGGGCCGACCGGGACCTCGCCGTCGACGGTGACGCGGCGCAGGGTGCGCTCGTGGTCGTCGGAGTCGTCGACGCCGTAGTGCTGGGTGGCGCGGTTGTCCCAGATGGCGACGTCACCGGCCCGCCACTGCCAGCGGACGGTGTTCTCGGGGCTCTCCACGTGGGCCTGGAAGAGGTCCACGAGGGCGCGCGAGTCGCGGCCGGTGAGTCCGCTGATGCGCTGGACGAAGTTGCCGAGGAGCAGGGTGCGTTCGCCGGTCTCGGGGTGGACGCGGACCACCGGGTGCTCGGTGAGGAACTTCGTGGAGGTGAACACCTCGCGGTACTGGGCGAGCGCCTCGGGCAGGGCCTCGGGCTTCAGGGCCGCGTAGTCGTACTCGTTGGAGTGGACGGCGCGCAGGGAGTCGGCGAGGGCGCGGAGCGGCTCGGGGAGGTGGGCGTAGGCGGTGGCGGTGTTGGCCCAGAGGGTGTTGCCGCCGTACGGGGGGATGGTGACGGCGCGGAGGATGGAGAAGGCCGGGTAGGCGGGCACGAAGGTGACGTCGGTGTGCCACTGGTTGGCGCGGGCGCCGTGGTGGGAGTCGATGCCGAGGGCGTAACGGCCGTCCGCGGACGGGACGGTGGGGTGGGCGACGGGGGTGCCGAGCAGCTGGGCGAAGGCCTCGTGACCGGCTTCGTCGAGGTGGTCCTGGCCGCGGAAGAAGACGACCTTGTGGGCGAGGAGCGCGGCACGGACCTCGGCGACGGTCCCGGGGGCCAGGTCGCCGCCGAGGTGCACACCCCCGATCTCGGCTCCGATGCGGCCGCCGAGCCGGGTGACGGTGACGGAGGGGGCGGGGGCGGGGGCGGTGGTCGTGGTCATGAGGACTCCTCGGATCTCTGAGCTGTTTATTTCCGCTGCGGAAGAAATGACGTGAAGCGCGTCCGCTCCGGGGTGCCGGAGGCGGTTCGGTACGGGGACGGGTCACGGGTCCGCCCCGTCACGGGCGGTCGGTTCGGGGTGGTGCGGTGCGGCGGGTGGGCGGAATGCGGGACCGGGCGGACGGCCACCGGGCGAGCGCGGGCGACCCGGGGAACGGGCCGGGCGGCCCGCGGCGGGTCCGGGGCGTCCGCGCCGCCGGTCCCGCTCCCCCGGTGGCCGGACGAGCCGGCCGAAGGGCCCGGCCTCAGGACCTCGCGGGAGGATCGGGCCGGGCGGCCCGGGCGCCGGGACCGGGCGCCGTGGCGCGGGGCCGCGGGGCCGGTTCCGGGGCGGGGCCCGCCGGGGGCGGGCGCCGGGGCCCGGGACGCGGGGCGCGGGTCAGGAGTGACGGTGGCCCGGACACCGGCCCGGCGCGGGACAGGGGCCGGAGGTGCGGAGCCGCGGGGCGAGGTGGACGTTCGCGGTCATGGCTCGGAGCCTGTCAGCGCCCCCGCCACCGGTCAACCCCCGCCCCGCGGCCCTCCGTAGACCTGCCACACCCGCGCTGACCTGCCCGTTCTCCCCCGCACGGCGGCCGAAAACGGTGGCTGGATTTCACGGCCCCGCAATGCCGCCGCCACGCACCGCCCGGGGCGGGATCAGTCGGCCGTGCGCAGCAGCAGGTGCCCCCGGCGGAAGCGTTCCCCCGTGGCCGGCTCGCGCAGCATCCGGCCGGTCTCGGTGAAGCCGGCGTCGCGGGCCAGGTCCGCCAGGGTGTCGGCCGGCCAGCGCCAGGCCGTCGTCACCTTGTGGTCGAAGGGCGTGACCGGCCCGCCCTCCGACTCGAAGAAGGCGAGCAGGAGCAGGCCGCCGGGCGCCAGCACCCTCCGGAACTCGCGGAAGTACGAGGGCACGTCCCCGGGCGGGGCGTGGATGACCGAGTACCAGGACACGATGCCCCGCAGCCCGCCGTCCGCCAGCTCCAGGGCGTCCATGGAGCCGACCTCGAAGCGCAGGTCCGGGTACGCCTCGCGGGCGATGGAGATCATCACGGGCGACAGGTCGACGCCGAAGACGTCCAGCCCCAGGTCCCGCAGGTGCGCGGTCACCGCTCCCGGACCGCAGCCCAGCTCGGCGACGGGGCCGGAACCGGGACCGGCGGCCCGCACCGATTCGGCGAACGCGGCGAGCACCGCCCGGTCCAGCGGAAATCCGGCCAGCGCGTCGCGGAAGAGTCCGGCGTAGAGGACGGCGACGGCGTCGTAGGCCTCGGCCGTCGCGCGGTGGTGCGAAGAGGAATCGGTCACGGTCGAGCACCCTAGGTGTGTTGTCCGGGGACGTTGGTGACACGCGTGCTGGGTTCTTGAAATGGGTGAGGGCCTCCGGGTTCGGTGTGGATTGCGACATCTGCACCGAAG
>NZ_JBICWZ010000016.1:0-122559 GCF_043199995.1 Streptomyces sp. NPDC048507
GGCCACGTGCAGGCGCAGGCCGTGCCGGGCGACCGCGCGGTCGCGGTAGTCGAGGACCTCGGGGAAGTTGTGGCCGGTGTCCACGTGCAGCAGCGCGAAGGGCACCGGCGCCGGCGCGAACGCCTTCAGCGCCAGGTGCAGCATGACGATGGAGTCCTTGCCGCCGGAGAACAGGATCACCGGCTTCTCGAACTCGCCCGCCACCTCGCGGAAGATGTGCACGGCCTCGGACTCCATCGAGTCCAGGTGGCCGAAGGTCCCGGCCTCCTTGTGCAGGGGAATGACGGTCACGCGAGACCCCTCTGGTCGAGCAGCGCGTGGAGCGCCGCCGCGGATTGGTGGACGGACTGTGTGTGCGAGTCGATGCGCAGGTCCGGGGCTTGCGGTGCCTCGTAGGGGTCGTCGACCCCGGTCAGACCGGAGATCTCGCCCGCCGCCTGCTTGGCGTACAGGCCCTTCACGTCACGCTCGGAGCACACCTCGACCGGGGTGGCCACGTGGACCTCCAGGTAGGCGGTGCCTTCGGCGGCGTGCCGCCTGCGGACGGCCTCGCGGCTGTCGGCGAACGGCGCGATCACCGGGACCAGTGCCTTGACGCCGTTGCTCGCGAGGAGCTCGGCGACGAAACCGATGCGCTGCACGTTGGTGTGCCGGTCGTCCCGGCCGAAGCCGAGTCCCGCCGAGAGGAACTCGCGGATCTCGTCCCCGTCGAGGACCTCCACCCGGTGGCCCTCGGCGCGCAGCCGCTCGGCCAGCGCGCAGGCGATCGTCGTCTTCCCGGCGCTGGGCAGCCCGGTCAGCCACACGGTGGCGCCCTGGTCGCTCACGCTCATCTGCTTCTTCTCCGTAGGTCGCGTCATCAGCCGTGCAGTCCGCACTCGGTCTTGCCCCGCCCGGCCCACCGGCCGGCCCGCGCGTCCTCGCCCTGCGCCACCCGGCGGGTGCAGGGGGCGCAGCCGACGGACGCGTACCCGTCCATCAGCAGCGGGTTGGTGAGCACGCCGTGCTCGGCGACGTAGGCGTCCACGTCGTCCTGGGTCCACCGGGCGATCGGCGAGACCTTGACCTTCCGCCGCTTCTCGTCCCAGCCGACGACCGGGGTGTTCGCCCGGGTCGGGGACTCGTCGCGGCGCAGGCCCGTCGCCCAGGCGTCGTACCCGGTCAGCCCCTCCTCGAGCGGCTTGACCTTGCGCAGCGCGCAGCACAGGTCGGGGTCGCGGTCGTGCAGCCTCGGGCCGTACTCGGCGTCCTGCTCGGCGACCGACTGACGCGGGGTCAGCGTGATGAGACGGACGTCCATCACCGCCCCGACCGCGTCGCGGGTGCCGATGGTCTCCTCGAAGTGGTAGCCGGTGTCGAGGAAGACGACGTCCACACCGGGGAGCGCACGGGACGCCAGATGCGCCACGACCGCGTCCTCCATCGAGGACGTCACACAGAACTTCCCGCCGAAGGTCTCGGCCGCCCACCGCAGGATTTCCGGTGCCAGGGCGTCCTCCAGTTCCCGTCCGGCGCGCTCGGCCAGCTTTTCGAGATCGGCCATCCGGCGGCTCCTTCGCAGGGTGAAGCGGTGCACGGACAGGAATTCGCTGCGCCGAGATTAGCAATGTTGACGGGTAAATCACTGACGGTTCGCTGATCGCGTCCATTTTCGGCCGAAGAAGCAAACATGAGTCTCTGACCTGCCCGTTCAATGAATTGAGGGGATTTGTGATGCGTCGTCAGCGAGCGGTAAGGCTGTTATCAGCGGACCGCCAGTACCCGCGTGCCATAGTGGGCCGGAAAACATGCCGAATGGTTTACGCATTCCGGCCGACTTCCCCCGGAGAGGGCATACAGAGAAATGAGCCTGCAAGGACTGCGCCGAGGAAGGCTGATACGCCGCCTCGCACTCTGTCTGTCGGCGGTGGGACTCACCGCCTCCGTACTCACGGGAGCGGACCCCGCCGCCGCCGGCACGCCGGTGACCTGGACCTCCACCTTCCAGGGCACCGACGGCGTCACCTACTCGGCGACCAACCACCTCGTGCCCGCCTCCAGGGGCCCCGCACGGCAGTGGATGCTCGTCTGGTCCGGCCCGGCCAAGCAGCCCGCGCCCGACTTCCTGACCGTCATCGACGCCACCCCCGGCTCCCCCACGTACGGCAAGGTCGCCAACACCGTCACCGTCGGCCCGAACAACGGCAACGAGCCGCACCACATGCAGTACGTGTGGCATAAGGGCGACCGGATCTACGCCGGCGGCATCATGAGCGACACCACCTTCGTCTTCGACGCGAAGGCCCTGCCCGCGCTGACCATCGCCGGGGTCAACTCGGCCGTCGACACCCCCTGCGGGACGCTGCCCGACGCCTACCAGGTGCTGAGCGACGGGACCGCGTACGGCACGTACATGGGCGGTCCGAACGTCACCGGCCCCTGCACCTACACCAACGGGCAGGTGCGCGTCGGCAACGGCGCGGCCGGCTCCCCCGGCGAGATCGTCCGGATCGGCAAGGACGGCCGGACGCTCGCCGAGATCCCGGCGGCCACCGCGGCGGGCGAGGATCCGGCCCAGTGCGGCAACGTCCCGGCGCTGCCCGCCGCGACCTGCGCCAACCCGCACGGGGTGGCCGTCCGCGAGGACCTGAACGTGATGGTCGCGAGCGACTTCGCCGAGGCCCGCAACTTCATGACGCCCGACTCGGAGCTCAAGGAGAACCTGGCCCGCCAGACCGTCCGCGTCTTCGACATCACCCACCGCGACGACCCGGTGCTGCGCTCGGTGTCCAAGGTCGCCGACGGTCCGCGCGGGACGCAGGAACAGCGCGCCTTCTTCCGCGAGTCCCGCGTGGTCATGGAGACCGCGCTGACCAACCGGCCGGGCCACAAGGGCGCCTTCGTCTCCTCCATGGCCGGCGGGGCCGTCTTCTACACCCCGGACATCACCGCGCCCGCCCCGCAGTGGAAGGAGGTCTTCGACGACACGACGGCCTACCGGTCCTTCCAGGACGACAAGAGCGTCACCGGCAGCGGCGACAACGGCAGCTGGCTGGCCGTCAGCCCCGACGACCGCTTCCTCTTCCACACGGTGATGGGCCAGTCGGTGCCCTACGGCAAGCCGCTCGACCAGACCACCGGCATGATCTACGTCCTGGACATCCAGAAGCTCCTGGCGGCCGGGACCGGCGCCACCTGCTCGGTCGACGAGCTGGCCGAGGCCACCCGGGGCGGGCGCGAGCGGGACTGCCCCGAACTGGTCAGCACCGTGCCGATCCGCGACGTCAGCGCGGGCGGCCCGCACTGGGGCGCCATGGACAACTTCAAGCGGGGCGCGGACGGCGTCTACCGCGAGACGCAGGACGTCACCCGGATCGCGGTCGCCAACTACTTCGTCGCCGGTTCCTTCGGCGGCGGCGGTGACCACCGGGTGTGCATGTTCGACCTCGACCGGCGCGGCCGGGTCTCCCTGGACCGCTCCTTCCGCGACGAGAACACCGGCAAGCCCTGCGTGGGCTTCAACCGGACGTCCTGGCCGCACGGCGACACCGGCGACGCCCAGCCGCACGGCGTCCTGTTCGTGGTCAGCGACAGCGTCGTACGACGGTGAACGCCGTCCTCGTGGCGGCGGTCGCCCTGACCGCCGCCCTGGCGCTGGGCCTGGTGCTGCTCCTGCGCACCCGGCTGCTGCGCCACCGCGCCACCGCCACGGCGTACTTCGCCGTGGCGGTGGCGGGCGCGGTCCTGGCCGGGGTGTGGGGCGGCCCGCTGCTCGCCCCCGCGCCCGCCCGGCCGGTGGCCGGGGGCCCGCTGCTGGACTCCCTCGTGGTGGGCGCCCGGAAGGTCCCGGTGCTCGTGGTGCCGAACCGGCCCGGGTACAACCTGGTGGCCGTCGGCGCCCCCGACGCCGCCGCCGGGACCGGCCGGGACCGGCTGACCCGCGGCGAGCGGCGCCCCGGGTCGGCCCTGACCTGGGTGCCGGTCGAGCTGCCGGCCGGGCCCGGCCGGGTGTGGGTCTCCACCGGCGGGGCGTCGGCCCCGCTGGCCGTGGACACGGGCCGCGCGGGCGGCGGGGCGGGCCCCGCGGACGTGCGGGGCGCCGACGGGCCGGAGTGCGCGAGCGCCGCCGCCGGGGCCGTGGTCGGGGGCAGCACGAAGCCCCTGTCCGGCTGTCCCGCCGACCGGCTCACGCAGGAGGACGCGGCCGCGCTGCGCGAGACGGTGGCCTTCCTCGCCGGACGCGGGGCCCGCTCCCTCGCCCTCGCCGAGGACGGCTCGCCGCGCGGCCGGGCCGCCGCCGCCGAGGTGCGCACCGCCGCCGCCCGGGCGGGCCTCTCCGTGGGCGGGCCGGACGGCGGACGGCGGCCGCTGGTGGTCACCGCCGGCTGGGCGGGCGCCGAGGCGGCCGTACGGGACGTCGCCGCGGGCCGCACCACCGCCGAGGGCACCTACCTGGCGCCCTGGCTGTTCACCGCCCCGCTGCTGTCGCCGAGCGCGGGCCAGCTCATCCCCCTGCGGTACGCGCCGAACGGCCCGGCCGCGGTGGAGTACCTGACGGCGCTCGGCAGCCGCCTGCCGGGCGAGGCCGCGACCGCCGCGGGGTACGAGGCCTGGCGCGCGGCCCGCGGCGCGGCGGGCCCGGCGCCCGCCCGGCTGTACGCCACGGCCGTGCTGTACGTGCCGGGCAGCGGCGGCGGCCACCACCACGAGGAGTCCACGAGCTGGCTGCCCAGCGGGATGATCGTCCCGGTCGCGCCCCTCGGCACCGCCTGACCCCTCGCCCCCTCCCCCCTCCCCCAGCCCACCAGCCCACGTAGGAGCACACGGAGATGACGGAAACAGCCGCGCCGCCGGTCCGGACCGCACGGACCGCCCGGCCCGCCGCCGCCCAGCGCCCCGACGGGCAGTGGGCGCTGGGCCAGCGCGAACCGCTGAACGCCAACGAGGAGTTCAAGCAGGCAGAGGACCCGCTGCTGGTGCGCGAGCGCATCGAGCGGGTCTACTCCCGCGAGGGCTTCGCCTCCATCGACCCCGACGACCTGCGCGGCCGCATGCGCTGGTGGGGCCTGTACACGCAGCGCAAGCCCGGCATCGACGGCGGGAAGACCGGCTCCCTGGCGCCCGAGGAACTGGAGGACGAGCACTTCATGATGCGGGTGCGCAGCGACGGCGGCACCCTGGACCCGGAACAGCTGCGCGCCATCGCCGACGTCTCGATGCGCTTCGCCCGCGACACCGCCGACATCACCGACCGGCAGAACATCCAGCTGCACTGGGTGCGCATCGAGGACGTGCCGGCGATCTGGCGGCGGCTGGAGGCGGTCGGCCTGTCGACGACGGAGGCGTGCGGGGACTGCCCGCGCGTCATCGTGGGCAGCCCGGTGGCGGGCGTGGGCGCCGACGAGGTGCTCGACGCGACCCCGGCCGTACGGGAGATCGCCGCCCGGTACATCGGGGACCCGTCGCTGTCGAACCTGCCGCGCAAGTACAAGTCGGCGGTGTCCTGGCTGGCGGACGTCCCGTACGAGATCAACGACCTGGCCTTCCTCGGCGCGGTGCACCCCGAGCACGGGCCGGGCTTCGGCATGTGGGTGGGCGGCGGACTGTCGACGGTGCCGATCCTCGCGCGGCACGTGGGGGTGTGGGTGCCGCTGGCGGAGGTCCCGGACGTGTGGGTGGCGGTGGCGCGGCTGTTCCGCGACTACGGCTACCGGCGGCTGCGCAGCCGGGCCCGGCTGAAGTTCCTGGTCGCGGACTGGGGCGTGGAGAAGTTCCGCCGGGTCCTGGAGGAGGAGTACCTGGGCCGGCCGCTGCTCGACGGACCGCCGCCCGAGCTGCCGCCGGAGCCGATCGACCACATCGGCGTGCACCAGCAGAACGACGGGCTCTGGTACGTGGGCGCGGCCCCGGTCGTCGGCCGGCTGTCGGGGACGCGGCTGGCGGCACTGGCCGACCTGGCCGAGGCGCACGGCAGCGGGCGGATCCGCCTGACCCCGTACCAGAAGCTCCTGGTCCTGGACGTGGCCGAGCCGGAGCCGCTCGTGGCGGAGCTGGCCCAGATCGGGCTCCAGGCCCGGCCCTCGCCCTGGCGGCGGGGCACGATGGCCTGCACGGGGATCGAGTACTGCAAGCTGGCGATCGTGGAGACGAAGGAGCGGGCGGCGACGCTCGTGGCGGAGCTGGAGAAGCGGCTCGCGGGCGAGGACGTCTCCCTCAACATCAACGTCAACGGCTGCCCCAACTCCTGTGCCCGGACGCAGGTCGCGGACATCGGCCTGAAGGGGCAGCTGGTCGCGGACGAGGACGGCCGGCAGGTCGAGGGCTTCCAGGTGCACCTGGGCGGCAGTCTGGCGCTGGCCGCGGACCAGGAGGGCGCCTTCGGCAAGAAGGTCCGGGGCCTGAAGACCACCGCGGCGGACCTCCCGGACTACGTGGAACGCCTCACCCGCGCCTACCTCGCGGACCGGGCCGGCGCCGCGGAGACCTTCGCCGAGTGGGTGGCCCGCTGCGAGGAGTCGGCCCTGACGTAACCCCCCGCAGCCACCTCCGGCACGGCGGCCCGGCGGCCCGAACCCGCCGGGCCGCCGTGCTGGGCGGGGGCGCCGGGCGCGTACGCACGGCGGCCGGGCGGCCCGCGGAGCCCGGGCACGCGTCCGGGCCGGGCTCCGTGGGTACGGGGCCCGGCCCGGGTGGGGGGTGGCGCGGGGAGTCAGGGGTGCGGTCAGGGGGCGGCGGTCAGTTCGGCGGCGAGGGCTTCGCGGATGACGGCCGCGCTGCGGTCCACGTCCTCCCGCGTCGTGCGCCAGTTGACGACGGAGATCCGCATCGCGGCCCGCCCCTCCCACAGCGTCCCGCCGAACCAGCACACCCCGCTGCGCTGGATCCGCGCGATCACGTTCCGCGTCACCTGGTCGTCGTCCCCGAAGCGCACCATCAGCTGGTTCAGGACGACGTCGTTGAGCAGCTCGACCCCCTCCGCCCCGGCCAGGAGCTCGCCGAAGCGCCGGGTGTGCGCGCAGCAGCGCTCCACGAGGTCGGCGACCCCGGAGCGGCCCAGCGAGCGCAGCGCGGCCCAGACCGGCAGGCTGCGGGCGCGCCGCGAGAAGTCGGGGACCCATTCGATGGCGTCGCGCTCCCCGTCGGTGCCGGGCGGCAGGTAGCCCGCCCGCTCGTTGAGCATGGCGGCCCGGTGCGCCTCGGGGTGGGCGATGACGACGATCCCGCAGTCGTACGGGACGTTGAGCCACTTGTGGGCGTCCAGCGCCCAGGAGTCGGCGCGCTCGACGCCCTCGACGAGGGGCCGCAGCTTCGGGCTGGCCGCGGCCCACAGGCCGAAGGCTCCGTCGACGTGCACCCAGGCCCCGTGCCGGTGCGCGATGTCGCAGATCTCACCGACGGGGTCGATGGCACCGGAGTTGACGTCGCCGATCTGCGCGGCCACGATGACCGGCCCGTCGATCCCGGCGAGGACGGCCTCCAGTTCGGCCGGGATCATCCGGCCCTTCGCGTCGACGGGCACGTTGCGGATGCGGTCGGTGCCGAAGCCGAGGTAGCGGGCGGCCAGGTCGATGGTCATGTGGTGCTGGGCACCGGCGACAATGGCCACGTCGGGCGCGCCGCCCAGGCCCCGGCGTTCCACGTCCCAGCCGGCCTCGCCGAGGAGCTTGTGCCGGGCGGCGGCCAGGGAGGTCAGGTGGGCCATGGTGCAGCCGGTGGGGAAGCCGACGGAGGCGTGCGCGGGCAGGCCCAGCAGTTCCAGGACCCACTGGGCGGCGACGTCCTCGGCGACGGCGACGGCCGGCGAGAGGTTGTAGAGGCTGGCGGTCTGGTCCCAGGCGGAGACGAGCCAGTCGGTGGCGATGGCCACGGGCAGGGTGCCGCCGGTGACGTAGCCGAAGTAGCGGGGGCCGTTGGCGGTGGGAATGCCGCCCTCGGCGACGGCCCGGCCGAGCAGCTCGATGGTGTCGGTCGCTTCGAGGGGCCCGGCGGGCAGCGGGCCACCGAACATTTTCAGCAATTGTTCGGAGCCGGCAGTGGCAGCCACCGGCCGATCGGCGAGGCCCGCCAGATATTCGATGGCCTGCTGATAGGCCAATGCGAGAGGCGCACTGTCTGCTGTGGTCATAGTACTAACCTAGGCGGCCGGTACTGACGTGCGACTGACGAAATTGGCCGGAACAACCGGTTACCCGAACCTCGTGGACTCCGGGGGCTGTTGGACTGTATTACTTTCTCCTGTGGCCCGGTCCGACCGGCGGGCCGCCCGTGCCGAGCCATGAGACATGAGGAGTACCGATGTCCGACGAGCAGACACGCAAGGTTATCGACCAGTTCAACCAGGCATTCCAGCAGCACGACGCGAGCCTGCTGAAAGACCTCCTCGCCGAGAACTGCCGGCTGGAGAACTCCGGACCGGCTCCCGACGGTTCGAAGCACGCCGGTTACGACGAATGTCTCCAGTTCTGGACCGCCATCGCCGCCAACGAGCAGATGACCTTCGAGGTGGAGGAGGTCTGGACGGCCGGCGAACGCGCCGTGTGCCGCTGGACGCTGCGCTGGGGCGGCGGCCCGAAGGACTTCGTGCGCGGGGTGAACGTGACCCGGCTGGAAGGCGGCCTGATCGCCGAGAGCTTCGGTTACGTCAAGGGCTGATCCGCGGGAAAGCGTAGGGGGCACGGGCCGCGAACGGCTCGTGCCCCCTCCGTCTTCCGTTACCGCGCGTCGGCGCCCGGCCGTCAGCCCAGCTGGGAAACGATCATCACGCAGTCCTCCAGCGCCTTCGTGGCGTGGCCCTTGCCGTGCGTGTCCTCGACCAGCTGCGTGTTGCCGGGGACGAAGGTGCGCCAGGTGCCGTCGCTGACGCCGCACTCCATCCGGCCGCTGACCAGGGTCATGATCTGGCGGCGCGGCGCCGGGTGGAAGTCGCCGAACCAGCCGGCCGGGATGTACAGGTAGACGGCCTGCTTGGCCGGCACGCCCTCGGAGACGAAGAGCGACGGCGCGGGCGGCGCGAAATTCACCGCCGTCACCTCCAGCGTCTCGTCGATGAAATGCGATTCGCCGTTCTCATCGGCGTACAGACGCGATACGGCAATCTTGGCGGTTTCGGCGCTCACGGGAACTCCCCTGGGACACACGTGGATGAAGAAGCTCGATCGCCTTCGACTATCCCAGTCACCACTGATGGGCCCCTGACCGTTTCTCCGATTTCCCTCTCAGATATCCATCAGCACCGTGTCAGCCGCCCCGTGCCAAGCTGATGGCACAGAAAGGCCGAGGAGAGGTTCCCAAAGCGGCCGAATGGGGTCCGGTGGGGTTCACCCGCCGGACGGGCTCTGCCCACGCAGGTTCGAATCCTGCCCTCTCCGCAGGTGCTCATCCCAGGCACGCGCATCCCGATCCGGTACCAGGGGTGCGCGTGTCTTCGGCATGAGGGGCCCCGGCGGTGCCGGGGCCCGGTGAGCG
The DNA here is from genome assembly GCF_043199995.1 of Streptomyces sp. NPDC048507. Classification (NCBI taxonomy): domain Bacteria; kingdom Bacillati; phylum Actinomycetota; class Actinomycetes; order Kitasatosporales; family Streptomycetaceae; genus Streptomyces; species Streptomyces sp. NPDC048507. Next base: position 9,445 of record NZ_JBICWZ010000016.1, read on the forward strand.
CCCGTCCCGCCCCCGGACCCGCGCGGCGGCCGTATCCGGCCCATCCGCCCGCGGGTCCCGTCGACGGAACGCACCTCGTGCGGACCCCTCCCGACCTCTTCCCGACCTCTTCCCGACCTCTTCGCCCGCTTCCTCCGGCCCCCACCTCCTTCCCGGCTCTGGCGGGACCCGACCTGGCGTCGTTTTCCGAGCGACCCCGAGAGACATGGAGACGCAGTTGCCCAGCAGCGACAACCCCACCGTGCCCACGATCCGCAGGACCGGCGCCGCCGCGCTCGTGGAGGAGGTCTCCTCCTGGCTGACCGTGGACGCCGACGAGATCGACGCCAAGTTCCTGGGCGAACGCGCGCGCGTCGTGGAGGCGGTGGCCGCGATGAACGCCGCCGCCATCGCCGGCCCCGACCGCGACGACGCCCACTACCACCAGCAACTCCTGCTGTCGCGCGTCTACCAGACGGTGATGCAGATACCGGACCGGCCGACGGCCGAGGGCTCCGTGCTCCTGCACGAGGTCACCCGGATGCTGGAGAACGCCACGCTGGCCGCCGAGGACGCCCACCTGGAACCCGGGCTCCTGGAGTCGGCGCCCACCGAACCCAAGCAGTTCCTGTCCTGGCTCAAGGGCCTGGTGCGGCGCCACCGCGCCTTCAAGCACCCGTACTACACCGACTTCATCAACCGCGAGGCGCGCAGCGAGGACCTGCGCACGTACGTCATCCAGGAGTCGCTGATCGACGGCCGCTTCGACGACTTCCTCGCGATGATGCAGATCGGCACGGCCGGCGCCAGCAAGATGGAGATCGCCGGGAACTACTGGGACGAGATGGGCAACGGCGATCCCGAGGCCGTGCACACCCACCTCTTCAACAAGATCTACGAGGTCTTCGACGTCCGCGCCGAGGACCTCGAGGCGGCCATGACCACGACCGACCTGCACTCGGGGAACCTCGCCGTGCTGCTGTGCCGCTACCGCCACCTGTACCCGGAGGCGGTCGGCTTCCTCGGCATGACCGAGTGGCTGGCCCCCGACCGGTTCCGCAACGTCGTGCGGGCGTGGGAGCGACTGGGCCTGCCCGAGGTCGGGATCACCTACCACCGGCTGCACATCACCATCGACTCCCAGCACGCCGCGGGCTGGTTCCACAACGTGGTCATCCCGAGCGCCGACACCGCGTACATGCGCCGGGGCATCGCCCGCGGTGCGCTGTGGCGGGCCAACTCCTCCGCCCGGCACCTCGACGAGCGTCTGGACCTCGCCCGGCCGAGCGCCGAGCGCACGCCCGTCGCCGCGGGCTGAGCCGTGCGGACGGGTGCGCACGGACTGCGCGAACACGGCTTCGCGCCGGTCGGCCTGCCGCCGGTCCCGGCGGCGGTCACGGCGGGCTTCCGCGACCACCCGTACCGCACGCTGCGGCTGCGGATGTCCTGGACGGCGGACGACGACTGGCTCTTCCAGTACGTGCCGCCGTCCGGGGCGCCCGGGCCCGTACGGGACCTCGCGGACCGGCGCCTCGCGGCGGGGCTCGGCTCGCTCCTGCGGCGCACGCTCAGCGGTCCGTGGCTCGACGTCCACGCGGACTGGCTGATCGCCCTGCACCGCGTCCGGACCGTCGCCCCCGCCGGGACGTCGGTCCGGGTCGAGCCGCCCGGACCGCCGCCGCCGGACTGCGCGTTCTCCCTGCTCGCGGTCCTGGGCCGGGAGGGGGCGGGCAGCCTGCGCTCGCGCCTCTACGGCCCGGGCGGGGCCTCGGCCCCCCTGCTGGAGACCGCGCCACGACCCGGGCAGGGCCTGCTGCTGGACCGGCGTACGGTCACCGACGACCTCCATGAACTGCTGGCCGGCCCGGACGGCCCGGTGACGCAGGACCTGCTGAGCGCCCACCTCGCCCCGGCGGCCGACCCCGCGGCCTCGGCCCTGCGCGTCCGCCCGATGCTGGTCCGCGGCCCCGCGGGCACCCTCATCCACACCCGCCCCTCCCTGCGCTGACCGCCGGTGGCCCGCCCCCTCCCGCCTATGGGCGGCAGGGGGCGATCGCGTTCGTCCAGTGGGGGGTCAAGCCTTCTCACCGAGGGCGTTGCGCAACCAGTCCAGCGGGCCCTGTCCAAGCAGCTCGTCGGCAAGCCGCTGTCCGGTCTCCGTCGTGAGCCGGGCCCGGCTGTTGTCGATCCATCGCTGCGCGTTCTCGTAGCCCTGGGCCTTGTACTCAATGCCCTGGAGCATGCACTCCAGCTTGTCCGCGTCGCGCGCGCACACCGCCTCCGGCGAGTCCTTCGCTTCGTACTCGGCGACCAGCTCGAGGATCGCCGAGGCCAGTACGTCGGGCATGCCCGCGGTCTGGTCGGCCGTCACGGCCTGCGGGTCGCCGGCCGGCGCGTACTTCTTCCCGAGGTGGTTCACGTCCCCCGTGCGCGTCTCCTGGGTGTCGTGCCACACGGCGAGGAACGCGGCCCGCGCTGGGTCGGCGCCCTCCAGCTTCGCGATGACCGAGGCGATCAGCGAGGTGCGCCACGAGTGCTCCGCGACGCTCTCGGGCTGCTTGACACCGGCCATCCACCAGCCCGTACGGGCCGTGTTCTTCAGGGTCCCCGCCTCGTAGAGGAACCGCGCCACCGCGGACAGGTCGTCAGCCACGTCTGCTTCCTTCCGATTGCCGGTGTCCGTCGCCCGGAACCGCGACGACCGCCTCGGCTTCGGCGTGGGCCGGTACCGTTCAGGTGTCGAGTCTGAACGGGAGCCAGTATGCACTCTCTACCGCACGACCACACCGGCACGCGCATCAAGCGCCTGCGCCTCGAACGCCACCTCACCCAGCAGGACCTGACGGACCTCGCACAGGTGCCGTACAGCACCCTCACCAAGACCGAGCAGGGTGTGATCCCCGCGAGCCCGCACCTGATCGCGGCCGTCGCGCGGGCCCTGAGGGTGGACGTCGCCACCGTCACGGGCCAGCCGTACGCCACCGAACTGCGCGCGGACCAGCTGGACGTTCTGATCCGGCCGATCCGTGCGGCCCTCGACGTGTACGACCTCGGCGCGGATCCCGCCATCAGCCCACGTGCGCACCAGCTGCTCGCCGATGACGCCGGAGCGCTCCTCGTCGCGGTCCGCGCGGGGGAGATCAAGCAGACCGCCGGCCGGCTGCCGGGGCTGGTCCAGGAGGCGACCACGGCCGCTCACACGGCTCCGGCCAGGGAGCGTTGGCTGCTGCTGGCCAGCCTGTACCGCACCTCCTACGACGTCGCGTCCAAGCTCGGGTACTACGACCTTGCCGCGCTCGCCCTGGCACGCATGAACTGGGCCGCCGAGCGCGGATCGGATGCCGTCGTCGGCGGCATGTACCGGTACATGCGCGCCCTCACCTACCTCCGCGACGGGGAGTACCACACCGGTCAGCGCCTCGTGGATCTCGGCCTGCGCACCCTCGCGCAGGCGGACCCGTCCCGGGAGCGTGACGTCGTCACCGGACAGCTCCACCTGGGTGCCGCAGTCATCGCCGGCCGGTCCAAGGACGGCAGCCGCGCGGAGGGCCACCTTGCCGAGGCGGAGCGGATCGCATCGCGGACGGGGGAGGCCGTGGCCGTGCACTGGCTGACCTTCGGCCCCACGAACGTGGCGGTCCACCGAGTGTCCGTGCTGGCCGAGCTGGACGAGTACGGACAGGCCGCGCAGCAGGGCCGGGGGGTACCGATCCCGACGGACTGGCCCAAGTCCCGCAAGAGCCATCACTACGCGGAGCTGGCCCGGGCGCAGATGTGGACCGGCGACCTGGACGCCTCCTTCCAGAACCTGTTGAGGGCCCGGAAGTCGGCTCCGCAGCAGGCCCGGTACCACCAGACCGTCCGCGAGACGTACGCCGGTCTGGAGGCGGCTCGCCGCCGGCTCCCGGACAGTTTCCTCTCGTACGGCTCGTGGCTGGGCGCGTAACACCGCGCGAAGCCATGACCCCGGCTATCAACATGTCGTGATAGTCGGGGTCGTGACGTGCTCCCACACTCGTCGTCACGACCCACTGACGACGGCAGGGAGCACCGGTATGGACAGCGGCGAGACGCGGGAGACCGAGGAACTCATCGGGCGGGCCATCGTGCCGTACTCGGACCGGCCGGACGCCGCCGTCGTGGCGCGGCTCGTCGACGACCTGATCACCCACGGCCAGGTGCTCCACGCCCGGGTGGCCGCGATGCCGCGCGAGCGGCGGACGGAGCGGGCCGGGGCGGCGCTGGTCGAGTGGGCGTACTTCGTCGACGCCGGGCCGATGGGGCGGGGCGACCACGCGAACTGGAACCACGCGCGGGCGCTGGCCCGCATCCTGCGGAGCCTCGCCTCGGCCCTGGCCGAGCGGCCGGGCAGGGTCCGGTGACCGAGCGCCTGCGGCAGGCCCTGTACGTCGTGATCCTGCTCGGCGCGCTCGGCGTCATCGTCGTCGGCACCCGCTGAGCCGCTAGGCCCGGGCCGGCTCGCGGAGCAGTTCGTCCAGGCGGGTCAGGGCCTCGTCGCAGAGGCGGGCCGCCTCCAGGTCGTCGGGGGCGGCGGCGCAGGCCTGGAAGCGGTCGACGAGCAGCAGGCCCGTCGTTTCGATCTCCTCGGACATCTCGTGACTCCCCCTCAGACCGCGTTGCAGGCGCGGAAGACGTGGACCAGCGCGGGCAGGCTCGCCCGGTGCTGGAAGGCGATGTACTCGGGCAGCACCGCGGAGGGCGCCCACTTCTGCTTGTACTCCAGCTGCGTGCGCGCCGGGTAGATGTGCGCGCCGTGCTCCCACAGGTGCTCCATGAACCAGTGGAAGCCCAGGCTGTGGCCCGGGAACTGGGGGGCCGTCAGGGAGGTGAAGGGCGTGAAGCCGAAGTGCAGCCAGCGGGTGCCCTCGGCGGTGAACACGTCGATGGCGGCCTTGTTGAGGGCTTCCATCACCCCGGGCGGGGAGTCGGGCCGCCGGCGGCTGAGGTCGTGCATCCAGCCGGCCTGGGGGCCGAAGACCGGGGCGTAGGAGACGTAGCCGATCAGTTCGCCGTCGCGGACGGCGGCGAAGAGGCGGCGCAGGTGCTGGTAACGGCCGCCGGTCTGGCCGACGAGGAACTCCAGCGGTTTGACGCCCTCGCCCTTGGTGGCGAGCCAGGCGGTGTCCAGGGCGGCGATCTGGTCGGCGTACGGCTCGAACGCGACCTCCTCGATCACCAGGCCGCTGCGCAGCGCCCGCGAGATCTTGTTGCGCAGCTGCATGAACTTGGTGCCGGCCAGGGTGAAGGTCTCCAGGTCGACGGCGTAGGAGGCGCCCATCTGGTTGACGGTGAAGCCCTGCTCGACGTAGACGTCGGCGTCCGCGCCCTGGAGCTGTACGGAGACGATCTCGCGGCCCTGCTCCGCGGCGAAGGCGGTGAAGCCCGCGAGCAGGCGGGCGCGGGGGCCGTGCGGTCCGGCGGGTTCGAAGGGGGCGAAGGGGCCGCCGAACTGGACCAGGTAGCGGCCGACGGGCCGGTACACGATCACTCCGGGCACGTCCGGCAGCCGGAAGTGGCTGTTGCCGTCGCTGAAGGCGAAATACGCGCTCGGATTCCCCGCGTCCGCGTACCGGCGGATGGCGTCGAGCGCGACATCCGTCTCCACGATTACTTCCGTCATTTCAGATCCATTCTGCCGCCGATACTTCCTCACTTATGGCACGGGCGGCGCACCGTCACAAGCCCCACCAGGCCCTCCGGTCAGCCGCCCGTCAGACAGTGGTCAGGCGAAGATGCAGATCAGACGAGTGTCAGGCCTCAGTCAGACCGTCGGTGAAACACTTCTTTCCGAATATCGAGTTTCGGATCAAAGGGATCACAGGAATACCCTTCCCCGGTCCGCAGGAGAATTTCCGATGAGCCCGAGGAGAACACGGCGATGCGTTCCCTGACGACAGCGCGCGGGATCTGCGAGCAATTCCACCCAGGTCTTCTCGACGCACTCGAAGACCTGCCGCTCAGCACCCGGGAGGGCGAGGACAGCCCGGTCCTGGAGCTGTACCGGGCGCACGGCGGCCCCGGCCTGCTGGTGCCCGCGGCGTACGGCGGCGCGGCGGCCGGCCCGCTGGAGGCGGTGCGGGTGCAGCGGGCCGTGGCCGCCGTCTCCCCCTCCCTAGGGGTGGCCACCGTGATGCACCACTTCACCGTGGCGATGCTGTTCCGGCTGGCGGAGGCCACCGGGCGGCTCACCCCGGCCCAGCTGAAGCTGCTGGGGGCGGTGGCCCCGGACGGGCTGCTGCTGGCCTCCGGCTGGGCGGAGGGGCGCACCGACCAGAACATCCTGGCCCCGTCCGTGGTCGCCGAGGCCGTCCCCGGCGGCGGCTACCGGGTCAACGGCACCAAGAAGCCGTGCAGCCTGTCCGGTGCGATGGACGTACTGACGGCGAGCGTCCAGGTGACGCAGGAGGACGGGCGCTCCGCGCTGGCCCTGATGCTGATCCCGGCCTCCTCCCCCGGCATCGCGGTCCGGCCGTTCTGGGCCACGCCCGTACTGGCCGCCTCGCAGAGCCACGAGGTGCGGCTGGACGACGTGGTGGTGCCCGAGGAGCTGGTCATCCACAGCACCCCCGAGGACGCCGAGCGCCTCGACGACCTCCAGACCGCCGGCTTCACCTGGTTCGAGCTGCTCGCCACCTCCTCCTACGTCGGCGCCGCCTCCGCGCTGGTCGCCCGGGTGCTGGAGGGCAAGCGCGGCACCGACGCCGAACGCGCGCAGCTGGCCGTACGGCTGGACGCGGCCGTTTCCCTCGTGGAGGGCGCGGCCCGCTCCCTGGAGGACGGCACCGAGGGCGACGAGGCGGTGGCCGCCGTGCTCACCGCCCGTTACGCGACGCAGGACCTGCTGGCGCAGACCGTCGACCAGACCGTGGAGATGCTCGGCGGGATGGCCTACATCCGCTCCGGCGACGTGGCCTACCTCGCCTCCGCGGTCCGCGCCCTGGCCTTCCACCCGCCCTCGCGCGCGAGCGTGGCGGCGGAGCTGGCCGAGTACTTCGCCGGCGGCCCGCTGCGGCTGTCCTGACCCCGCCCGCGGCCGCACGGCCGCCGGCGCCCGCGGCCGCCCGGCCGCACGGCCCCGCCGGACAGCCCGCCGGCCCGCCAGCCCGCCCGTCGGAAGGACACCCCTGATGGACATCAAGAACCCGGTGGAATCACCGGTCACCTTCAGCCTGCACCGCGCCGAGTACCTGGTCGCCTTCGCCGTGACGATCGGGTTCATCCTGTGGCACTTCCTGGACATCAACTGGTTCGCCGCGATCGGCCTGTTCCTCTACATCGACCTGATCGGCTACATCCCCGGGGCCATCGCCTACCGGCGCAGCGCCGACGGCCGGATCCCGAAGGCGTACTACGTCCTCTACAACACGATGCACAGCCTGCTCAGCGTGGCCGCCGTCGGCCTGCTGTGGATGTGGCTGATCGGTCCCGAATGGGCGCTGCTGGCGCTGCCGTTCCACGTCTTCGGCGACCGCGGCGTCTTCGGCAACTTCCTCAAGCCGTTCGGGCTGCCCTTCGAGCCGGTGGACACCCCGCTGGTCGACCAGGTCACGGCGATGCTGAGGCGCCGCGGCGCCACCGACGGCCCGGTCCCGCTCCCGTACGAGGAGCACCCGGCGACGCTCGCCGCCACCGGCTCCGCCCCGGCCGTCGGGGTGAACCGGTGAGCCGCTACCCGACCTGGCTCACCGACCGCTCGCCCGCCGCGCCCGCCGAGGGGTACGAGGACCCGGAGGCGGCCCGGCTGGCGCTGCGCCGGCTCGCCTCCAGCGTGACGGTGCTGACCGTCAGCCGGGACGGCGTCCGGCACGGCACCACGGCCAGCGCCGTCGTCACCCTGTCCCGGGACCCGCTCGTGCTCGGCGCGTGCCTGCGCCCCACCTCCACCTTCGCCTCGATGGTGCGGCGGGCCGGGAAGTTCTCGGTGAACGTCCTCGCCTCGGCGCAGAACGACGTGGCGCGCCGCTTCGCCAACCCCTCCCGCCCGCTCGGCGACGCCCAGTTCGAGGGCTTCGACTGGTCCACCGACCCGCTCACCGGTGCTCCGCTGCTCGGCGGCAGCCTCGCCCACATGGCCTGCCGGGTGCTCGGCTGGCACCAGGTCGGCGACCACGACATGCTCCTCGCCGAGGTCACGGGCGGCACCCACACCGTCGACTCCCCGATGCTCAGCTTCGCCGGCCGCATGCACAGCGCCGCCGTCACTCCCGCCGCTTCCGTCTCTCCCAGTGAGGTTGCCTCATGACCACCGTCCCGCAGATCCCCGTCGAGGCCGACTGGGACCGCGCGCCCAACCTGCTCGACGGGGCACAGGAGATGACCCTGACCGCCGACGAGTGCGACCTGGGGTACTGGCTGTCGGCCGTCGCCCAGGGCACCCTGCGGGGGCGGGCCGAGGCCGGGCACGACGCCGAGACCCCGGCGTACATGCGCGAGGACGGGCCGCTGCGCGAGGCCCTCGTCCTGGAGCTGGGCAACCGCTCGCTGGCCGAGACCCGCGCGGTCGAGGTGCTGTCGCACTACGTGATCGGCGCGCCCGGGGTCGTCGAGCAGGAGTTCTTCACCACCCAGGTGGTCGACGAGGCCCGGCACGCGATGATCTTCCGCAAGCACCTCACGGACCTGGGGGTGCCGCGGGCCGGGCTGCTGGACTTCATCCGGGAGCAGGGCGCCGACTACACGAAGCGGGTGCTGAACCCGATCGCCGAGTTCGCCACCTCGGTCGTGCGCGACGAGGGCGACTTCATCGGCGCCGTCGCGGTGTTCACCATCGTCATCGAGGGGGTGCTCGCCCCGGCCGCCGAGCTCAGCGAGCGCAAGTGGACCCTGCTGGACCCGGCGGCCGCCGAGATCGCGCGCGGGGCGTCCATCGACGAGATCCGCCACCTGACCGTGGGCAGCTCGATCGTCCGCGAGCACCTCGCGCGCACGCCCTCGTACCGGCCGCGGCTGATCGAGCTGATCCGGCGCGGGCGCCGGCTGTGGGACGAGCTGCCGTCCGAGGAGTTCGTGCTGGAGCGCGAGGAGCTCTTCCAGCAGGGCATGTTCGCGCACGCCCGGCTCCTCGACGGGTACGAGGTCTTCCCCGGCTGCAAGCTGCTGGAGACCACCCCGAAGCAGCGCTACGACCTCGCCGAGCAGTGGACCGACGACATGGCCGAGGTGCGGCTGCCGTACATGGGCATCCCGGAGGCCGTCGACATCATCCGCAACCACCCGAGGTGATCCGGTGACGTCCACGATCCCCGCGAGAGCGGGAGCGGGCGCCGCCGCGGCGGACGCGGCCGCCGGGAAGCCCGCGCTGCGCCGGACCCTGACCACCCCCCGGATCGTGTTCCTCGTGGTCGCCGCGGCGGCCCCGATGTCCGGGGTGGTGGGCTCGGTGCCGCTCGCCTACGCCATCGGCAACGGGGCGGGGGTGCCCGCCACCTTCGCCCTGGCCGGGCTGATCCTGCTGTGCTTCTCCGTGGGCTACGCGGCGATGAGCCGGCACGTGGTCGGGGCGGGCGGCTTCTACACGTACATCGGGCAGGGACTGGGACGGCCGCCGGCCGTCGCGGGCGGGCTGACGGCCGTCCTCGCCTACACGGCGGCGGTCGCGGGCATCGCGGGGGCCTTCGGCTACTTCGCCGAACTGGTCGCCGCCGCCCACCACCTGCCGGTGCCGTGGCCGGTGTGGACGGGCGGGGCGCTCGCGCTGACCGCCGTCATGGGATACCGGCGCATCGACCTGAGCGCCCGGCTGCTGGCGGTCCTGATGGTCGCCGAGGTGGCGGTGCTGGGCCTGCTCGCGCTGGCCATCGGCGTGCGGCACGGCGCGGACACCCTCCCGGCCGCCTCCTTCCGGCCCGACACCGTCTTCTCCCCCGGCCTGGGCGTGGCGCTGATGTTCGCGCTCATCTCCTACGTGGGCTTCGAGGCTGCCGCGCTGTACGGCGAGGAGAGCCGTGACCCCCGGCGCAGCGTGCCCGTCGCCACCTACACCTCGGTGGTGCTCATCACCGTCTTCTTCGCGGTGATCAGCTGGGCGGCGGTCGGGGCGGTCGGCGCCGGCCGGGTCGCGGACCGGGCCTCGGCGGAGCTGGGCGACCTGTTCTTCCACCTGTCCGACGACTACCTCGGCTCCTTCGCGACGAGCGTGATGCAGGTCCTGCTGTGCACCAGCCTGTTCGGGGCGCTGCTGGGACTGCACACCGCCGCGAACCGGTACCTGTTCGTGCTGGGCCGCGAGCGGGTGCTGCCGGGCTCGCTGGCCCGGATCCACCCGCGGCACGGCTCCCCGCACCGGGCGAGCGCGGTGCTGTCGGTGGCCACGGCCCTGGTCTGCGCCCTGTTCGCGCTCGCGGGGGCGCACCCGTACACCACGCTGGCCACCACCATGCTCGCGCTGGGCACGGTCGGGATCGTCGGGCTCCAGGCGGCGGTGGCCGTGGCGGTGCTCGTGTTCTTCCGCCGGCATCCGGACGCGCACTGGTGGCGGACCCGGCTGGCCCCCGTCCTGGCGCTGGCCGGGCTGGTCGGCGCGCTGGTGCTGCTGCTGGCCAACTTCCCCCTGGTCACCGGCACCACCTCCGCCTGGGTCAACCGGATCCCCTGGCTGATGGTCGCGGCCGCGCTCGGCGGGCTCGGCTACGCCGGCTGGCTGCGGGCCCGGGCGCCCGAGCGGTACCGCGCGGTCGCCACCGCGGCGCAGGACATCCCCCCTCTCCCCTGACTGAGGAGCCCGTCATGCACGACCCGCACACCCTGCTCCAGGACGAGGCACAGGAGGCCCTGGCCCGTCGCGGACACCGGCTGGACCGGGCCGCCCTGCGCGACCTGACCGAACAGCGCGCCCGGCTCATCGCCGAGCGGGACAAACTGCGGGCCGAGCAGAACCGCTCCGCGCGCAGCGGCGTGCGCCCCGACGAGGCGGCCCGGGCCCGGATGCAGGAGGCCAAGGACCGCCTGCGTTCGGTGTCGGGGGAGCTGCGGGAGGCGGAGGAGGGGCTCGGCGCGCTGCTGCTGTCCGTGCCCAACCTGCCGTACCCGGACGTCCCCGGGGGCACGGAGCAGGATCCGCCGGTGGTGCGCCGGGTCTGGGGGGAGGTGCCGGGCTTCGACTTCACCCCGCGCGACCACGTGGACATCGGCACCGGCCTCGGGATCCTGGACCAGGTGCGGGCGGCCCGGCTGTCGGGCTCCCGCTTCGCGGTGACCCGGGGGGCGGGGGCCCGGCTGGAACGGGCGCTGGCGGCGTTCCTCCTGGACCTGCACACCACCGAGCACGGGTACACCGAGCACGGGGTGCCGCACCTGGTGACCCGGGAGACGATGACCGGTACCGGGCAGCTGCCGAAGTTCGAGGACGACCTGTTCCTGACGACGGCCGCCGACCGGGACCTGCTGCTGGTCCCGACGGCCGAGGTGCCGCTGGTCGGCCTGTACGGGGGCGAGACCCTCCGGGAGGAGGCGCTGCCGCTGGCGCTGACGGCGTGCACGCCCTGCTACCGGGCCGAGGCGGGCTCGTACGGGCGCGACACCCGGGGGCTGGTGCGGCTGCACCAGTTCGAGAAGGTCGAGCTGGTGCGGATCTGCCGGCCCGAGCGGTCCGCCGAGGAGCTGGAGCTGCTGACCGGGCACGCCGAGACGGCCCTGCGGCGCCTGGGGCTGGCCCACCGGGTGGTGGAACTGCGCGCCGGGGACCTGGGGTTCGCCGCCCGGCGCACGTACGACATCGAGGTGTGGCTGCCGGGCCAGGGCACCTACCGGGAGATCTCCTCCTGCTCGGACTGCGGGGACTTCCAGGGCCGCCGGTCCGGCATCAAGGTGCGCGACCGGGACGGCCGCAAGGCGTTCGCGGCGACCCTCAACGGTTCGGCGCTGCCGGTCGGGCGCACGCTGGTGGCGGTCCTGGAGCAGTACCAGCGCGCGGACGGCTCGGTGACCGTGCCGCCCGCGCTGGTGCCGTACACCGGCTTCTCGGCGATCGCCCCGGACGGGACCCCGGTGCTCAGCTCGCCGTGAGCCCGCCCGCCCGGGCCCGGGCCCGCGCCCGTACCCGTACGAGGTCGCGGGCGCGGTCCGGCCAGGGCAGGACCGTGACCGGCGGGAGCTCCCGGGAGACGAAGGCCGTCATGGCCCACGGGGAGTCCTGCCGGGTGGGCTGGAGCGCGGTGTGGCCGTGCCAGGGCAGGGTTCCGTGGCCGGTGATCCCGCGCAGGGTGACGGCCCCGTCGGGCCCGAAGTCCAGGTCGACGTCGCGGGCCCCGTCGGTCAGGCCCCGGCCGGTGGCCTTCACGGCGGCCTCCAGCAGGGTCCAGGCGTGGAAGAAGGTCTCGGGGGTGGCACCGGCCGGGACCCCCGGGTAGACGAAGGTCAGCACGTCCAGGCTGGCGGTGGCCGGGCGGACCAGCTCCACGTCCACTCCGATCGGCCCGGTCTCGGTGGCACCGAGCAGCAGCAGTCCGTCGGAGCGCGACCAGCTGACGTGGGTGCCGGGCCGGTCGGGCAGGTAGGGCTTGCCGGCCGGGTCGTAGTGGATGCGCAGGTCCCGCGCGGCGAGGCCGAGGCGGTCGGCGAGCAGCCGGCGCACGGTGAGCCGGGCGCGGTAGAAGCGGTGGGCGGCCCGCGCGTGGACGAACTCGGCGCCGCGCCGCAGTTCCTCCTCGGTGAGGCCCTCGGGATAGTGCGCGCTGATGTCGGTGGGGTCGACCTGGTCGAGATCGACCAGCCATGCGTCCATCGTGCTCCTTTCTCGGACACGGGCCCTTGGCGCGTGCGGCCCTCCCGCGGGCGGGCCTACAGGGCGAACACCTGCGTGCGCGAGCGCGAGGGGTCGCCCGGGCGCAGGTGGAGCAGGCCCGCCGCGGGGAGCATGACGGCCGCGGCGACGGTGCGTTCGGCGCGGATGTCGCCCCGGTCGGGGACGCAGACCGGGGGCCGGGACAGCAGGGCGAAGTGGTCCTCGGCGGACGCGTCGGCGGGCAGCGCGGACAGTCCCTCGCGGGCGGCGCCCAGCCGGCGCAGCGAGGAGTTGCGGGCGAAGACGTTCAGTTCGTCGGCCGGGGCGAAGTCGGGGTGCAGGAAGTGGTTGGTGTGGGCGAGTTCGCCGGGGGCGGCCTCGGTGACGCGCAGCTCGCCGTCGAGGTGTTCGGCGTACAGGACGCGTTCGCGGTCGCAGAGCATGAGCGAGCGGGAGCTGGTCAGCGGCAGGCCGGCGAGGATCTTCAGGGCTTCGCCGGTGTCCCGGGCGCTGTCCAGGAGGTGGCGGATCGCCAGGTACGGGGGGACGCCGGGGCGCCAGGTGCCGCCGAGGACCAGGTTGAGTCCGACGGCGAGGCCGTCGCTGTTGAGGCCGAGGTAGCCGAGCAGTCCGGCGAAGCTGAGGACCAGCGAGCGCCGGCCGGTTCCGGTGCGGGCGGTCTCCAGGACGGCGATGTGGGTGTCGAGGTCGCCGCTGAGGTCGACGGTCTGGGCGAGGACGGGCGGGCCGCCGGGGCCGGTGCGGGCGTAGGTGGTGCAGTCGCCGGCCGGGCGGACGGCGGAGTAGCCCATGACCTCGCGGCGGATCTGCAGCAGCCAGGCCTCGTCGGCGCTGATCCGGGCCCCGTCGGCGAGGCCCGCCACTTCTTCGGCGAGGTCGGGCAGGGCCGCCTCGACCGCCGCCCGGTGGGCGGCGATCGTCGCCAGCAGGCCGGGCAGGGTGGGGGGCCGGTCGCTGAGGTGGCGCAGGCGGGCGAGCCCGTCGTCGAGGAAGGCCCGCAGCGGGGCGGCCAGGGCGGCCCCGTGTGCGCGGCCGATCTCGTACGGGGTGCCCGCCGTCCGTATGAAGGTGATCCCGTCGGTGGTGGTGGCGCTCATGCCGGTACGGCGTTCTTCGGGCCGCGCGCCAGCAGCGCCCGGACAGCGGGCCATTCGGAGCGGAGCACGCTGTAGAAGACGGCGTCGCGGCGGCGGCCGCCCGGCATGTAGTTGAAGCTGCGCAGGACGCCTTCCTCGGTGGCGCCGATGTTGGCGAGGCCGCGGCGGGCCTGGACGTTGAGGACGTCGGTCTTGAACTCGGCGCGTTCGGCGCCGAGCACCTCGAAGGCGTGCTCCAGCAGCAAGGCCTTGGCCCAGTGGTTGACGCCGCGGCCCCGGAAGTCGCGGCCGAGCCAGGACCAGCCGACCTCCAGGCGGCGGTCGGCCTCGGCCAGGTTGCCGAAGCTCATGCTGCCCGCGGTGCGGCCGCTGTCCTTGTCGGTGATGACGTAGACGAAGCGGCGGCCGGCGGCGTGGTCGGCGAGGTTGGTGTCGAAGAAGGCCTCGAAGTCGGCGTCGGTGTCGACGGCGGCGACGAAGTACCGCCAGATGTCGGGGTCCATGGCGACGGCCCGGACGCCCTCGCGGTCGGCCTCGGTGACCGGGGTGAGGCGGACCCGGTCGTTCTCCAGGACGGCGGCGGCGTGCTCGCTCCAGCTCATGGCTCAGACTCCGGTGGGGGCGTGGTGGCGGGTGAGGGCGGCGGTGACGTCGCGCAGGGTGCGCATGTCGGCGAGGTCGTGCTCGGTGAAGTGGGCGAGGTCGACGCCGGTCTCCTCGCAGACCTCGGTGAGGAAGAGGACCTTGTTGAGGGAGGTCAGGCCGTAGGCGGCGACCATGTCGGCGTCGGCGTCGATGGCGTCGGGCGCGACCTCGGGGATCAGGACGAGGGAGAGCTGGTCGCGGGCTGCCGCTTCGATCTCGGACGGGTTCTCAGGCATGGATTCCGGCCTCCTGGGTGTGCAGCGGGGAGTGGTAGGCGGCCCGGATGTCAGGGCGCTTGGGCTTGTACTGGGAGGTCAGCAGGCCGTTGCCGATGCTGAACGGCGGGTCGGCGACCACGACCCGGCTGATCCGCTCGTCGGGGGCGGTCACGGCGTTGGTGGCGGCGAGCCGGGCGGCGATGGCCCGGGCGTCGGCCGGCCGGGCGGCCGGGGAGACCACGGCGACGAGTTCTGTCTGGGTGGGGCTGAAGACGACGCATTCGGCGATGGCGGGGTCGGCGCGCATCAGTTCCTCGATGGGCCGCACGATGACCTTCTTGCCGTTGTCGAGGACGATGACGTCGTCGGCGCGGCCGTGGACGAACAGGAAGCCGTCCTCGTCGAGGTGGCCGAGGTCGCCGGTGCGGACGGTGCCGTCCGGGGAGAACACCTTCTCGGACTCGCCGGGGCGGGCGTACGCGTAGTGGTTGTTGACGGGGTGGGTGCTGCGGACGCTGATGACCCCGTCCTCGCCGATGACCACCTCCTTGCCGCGGACCGCCTTGCCGACGCTGCCCTCGCGGTGGGCGCCGGGGTGGTTCTTGGTCGCGATGCACGTCTCGTTGAGCCCGTAGCCCTCGAAGATCGCCATCCCGGCGTCGGTGAAGAACCGCAGGACGGCGGGCGAGGCGGGGGCGGAGCCGGTCCACAGGTAGCGGATCCGGTCGCCGAACAGGGCGCGGGCCACCTCGGGCAGGGTGCGTCCGGCGGAGCGGCGCAGCCGGCCCTCGATGGTGCGGCGGGCGCTCTCGTAGAAGGCGGGGACGCCCATGACGACGGTGGGGCGGACCCGGCGCAGGGTCGCGAAGGCGGCCTCGTAGGTGGTGATGGTGACGTCGTGGCCGTGCAGCAGGGCGGAGTAGACCCAGTAGCGCTGCTGGAGGAGGGAGAGCGGCAGGAAGACGAAGAGGTGGTCGTCCGGGGTGTGTCCGAAGATCTCCTGGACGGCGGTGAGCGAGCTGTCGATGCTGCCGGCGGTGGCGCCGAGGCCCTTGGGGACGCCGGTGCTGCCGGAGGTGAACTTGATGGTGGTGACGTCCCGGGCGCCCCAGCGCACGGGCGGCAGCGGGGTGTCGGGGGCGCCGGTGGGTTCCGTCAGCCGCCAGATCCCGTCGGTGGCGAGGGTGTCGGGGACGTCGGTGGGCCGGTCGGTGCAGAGCAGGTGCAGCCCGTAGCGGTCCATGAGGGCGGTGGACGGGGTGAACTTGCCCGGTTCCAGGCCCGCGGTCTGGGCGCCCAGGCGCAGCGCGGCGAGGTCGAGGAGCACCCATTCCAGGCTGTTGGCGGCGAGGATGCCGATGCGGTCGCCGGGTCCGATGCCGTAGGCGTCCCGCAGGTGGTGGGCGAGCCGGCCGGAGCGGGCGTACAGCTCGCGCAGGGTGATGGTGCGGGTGCCGTCGAGGCGGGCGACGGAGATGCTGCCGCCGCCGGGCGGCCCGGAGACGATCCGCCCGATCGTCTCCGGGTCCCCGGCCGTCCGCGGGTCCTCGAACGTCTCCGGGTGCCCGGTCATCGCTCGCCCCCCGGCATGAGCACGGCGGCCATCGCGCGGACGGTGTCCACCTCGGAGAACTGGTCGAGCGTGAGGGTGACGCCGAAGCGCTTGCGGGCGGCGGTGAGGATGCGGGCGGCCGCGATGGAGTCGCCGCCGAGGGAGGCGAGGGTGTCCAGGGCGCCGACGTCGGGGCGGCGCAGGACGGTGGACCAGATGTCGCAGAGGATCTTCTCGGCCTGGGTGGCGGGGGCGCTGGTGCCCGTGGCCGCGCCCGCCGGGCCGTCGGGTCCGGCGGCCGCGTCGGCCGGGAGGGCGGCCAGGGCCGTGCGGTCGACCTTGCCGTTGCGGGTCAGCGGGAGTTCGTCGTGCCACAGGACGGCCGCGGGGAGCATGTAGTCCGGCAGGTCCGAGCGCAGGGCCCGGCGCAGGTCGTTCAGGTGCGGGCGGTGGGTGCCGCTCGGCACGAGGTGGGCGACGAGGCGGTTGCCCCGGGCGGCGACGACGGCGCGGGCGACCTCGGCGAGGGCGGCGAGGCGGGTCTCGACCTCTCCGGCCTCGATCCGGTAGCCGTTGATCTTGATCTGGAAGTCGCTGCGGCCGAGGATCTGGATGTTCCCGTCGGGCAGGTACCGGCCGAGGTCCCCGGTGCGGTACAGGCGTTCGCCGCGGACCGGGTCCGTGAAGAAGCGCGCGGCCGTGCGTTCCGCGTCGCCCCAGTAGCCGCGCGCCAGACCGGTGCCGGCGGCGACGATCTCGCCGGTGACCCAGTCGGGGGCGTCGAGGCCGTCCCGGTCCAGGACGTAGGCCCGGTTGTTGGCGTTGGGGCGGCCGTAGGGGATGGACTCGCCGCCGTCCTCCTCCTCGCCGACGGGGTGCAGGATGTTCCAGATGGTGGTCTCGGTGGGGCCGCCGAGGGAGACCACCTCCAGGCCGGGGATCAGGGCGCGCAGTTGCGCGGGCAGGGCGGGCGGGAGCCGGTCGCCGCTCATCATGACGAGGCGCAGCGCGGGCGGTGCGGCGCCGTCGGCGCGGGCCTGGCCGTGCAGCAGGCCGACGATGGCGGGGACGGAGTTCCACACGCTCACGTCGTGCAGGCGGCACAGGTCGAGCCAGTGCGCGGGGTCGACGGCCTTGTCCCGGTCGGGCATGACGAGGGCCGCGCCGGCCGCGAGGGCGCCGAAGACGTCCCAGACGGAGAGGTCGAAGTTGAAGGCGCTGATGGCCATGAACCGGTCCGCGGGGGTGATCCCGAAGCGCTCCTGGCAGTCGGCGACGACGTTGGCGACGTTGCGGTGGGTGACCATGACGCCCTTGGGGGCGCCGGTGGTGCCGGAGGTGTAGAGGACGTACGCGAGGTCGTCCGGGTGGGATCCGGGGAGCCGGTCGGGGACCTCGGCGCGGCCGGAGCAGGGCCGGGTGAGGTCGAAGGAGGCGCGGGCGCCGGTGTCGGGCCCGCCGGTGTCGGTCAGGACGCAGCGCACCCGGCCGTCGGCCAGCATGTACTCCTGCCGGGCGGCGGGCAGGGCGGCGTCCACGGGCAGGTAGGCGGCTCCGGCGAGCACCGTGGCGAGGATGCCGACGATCTGTTCGGGGCCGCGCCGCATGACGAGGCCGACGAGCTCGCCGCGGCCGACGCCCTGTCCGCGCAGCCAGGTGGCGGCGGTGGCGGCCCGGTGCAGGAGCTCCCCGTAGCTCATGGTGCGGTCGCCGGTCAGGACGGCGGGCGCGGCGGGGGTGCGGGCGGCCTGGGCGACGATGGCGTCGCCGAGCATCTCGTCGGGCAGCGCGACGGCGGTGTCGTTGGCCTCGCGGCGCCGTTCGCGCTGGGCGGGCGGCATCAGGTCGAAGCTGTGGCGCTGCCAGGCCGCCTCGTCGACGAGCGCGCCGAGCAGGGTTTCGTAGCCGTGCGCGAGGTCGTCGAGGAGTCCCTCGCAGAAGAGTTCGTCGATGCCGTCGAGCTGGACGACGAGCGCGCCGTGCTGCTCCATCGCGAAGGCGTTCAGCCACACCTGCGGGGTCTGGCTGACGGAGAAGACCTCCTTGCCGAAGAGTTCGAGGGCGGAGCCGTCCACCTCGCTGCTGACGTGTCCGATGGCGCTGTTGAAGGTGAAGGGCATCCGCGCGCCGGCCACCCCGCCGCGGCGGCGGGCCAGTTCCTTCAGGACCTCGACGCCGGAGAAGTGGCGGTGGTCGATGTCGGTGTGCAGGCGGGTCTGGAGGGCCTTGGCGCGCTGTGCGAACGGCAGGGCGCGGTCGATCGCGGCCTCGACGAGCAGGGTGTCGGAGAACTGGCCGATCGCCTCGAAGACGCGGGGGTGCACGGGCGGCCGGTTCGCGACGGTGGTGGTGAGGGTGAACCGGTCCCCGGCGCCCCAGGTCGCCAGGGTCTCCGCGTACGCGGCGAGCAGCAGCGCGGAGGGGGTCAGCCCGGCCGCGGCCGCCCGGTCCTTGAGCGCGCTCCACCGCGCGCGGTCCAGGCGGACCCGGCGCTGGGTGAAGCGGGTGCCGTTCAGGGCGGCGGGGCTGGTGCGCAGCGGCAGGTCGGGGTGGGGGGCCAGGTCGTCGCAGCGGTCGGTCCAGTACTGGCGCGAGCGCCGGGCGGGGGCGCGGTCGCGGGCGTGCTCCAGGGCGGCGACGTAGTCCTTGTAGGGGAGTTCCTCGTGGACCTCGGCGGCGGGGTTCTGGTAGGCGTGCCACCAGGCGCGGAAGAACAGGAACATGCTGATCCCGTCCATCACGAGCCCGTCGTGGCCGACGTGCAGCACCATCCGGTCGTCGCCGAGGATGGTCGCGTCGACGGTGAGCAGGGGGGCCTGGTCGGCGGGGAGCACCTGGTGGGAGCGCATCTCGCGCAGTTCGGCGCGGATCAGTTCCTGCTGGCGCCGGTCGTGGGCGCGCAGGTCGAGGACGCCGATGCGCGGGGCGTGGTCGCCGTGCTCGGTGGCCTGGCGTTCGTCGGACAGGAAGCGGGAGCGCAGGGCGCTGTGCGCGGCCACGACGGTGTCGAGGGAGGCCTGGAGCCGGTCGAGGTCCCAGTCCCCCTCGATCTCGTGGAAGACGTGGCTGGCGACGTCGCCGATCTCGAAGATGCCGCTGCGGCCGAGGTGGTAGCTGCGCTGGAGCGGGGTGAGGGGGAAGCCGGGGCCGTGTCCGGCCTCGCGGGCGAGGTGGGCGACCAGGTCCGGCT
This sequence comes from Streptomyces sp. NPDC048507, assembly GCF_043199995.1. NCBI lineage: Bacteria > Bacillati > Actinomycetota > Actinomycetes > Kitasatosporales > Streptomycetaceae > Streptomyces > Streptomyces sp. NPDC048507. Next base: position 28,889 of record NZ_JBICWZ010000016.1, read on the forward strand.
TGGCGGCCTTGAGCCGGGCGATGAACTCCGGGTCCATCCGCTCGCGGCTGCCCTGGAGGCGCAGGTCGCCGTCGGTGAGGGTGACGGACAGTCCGCGCTCGGCTATCTCGCGCAGGATGCGGCGGCTGTTCATCGGGCCTCTCCGGAGGTCAGGGCGGTGACGGCGGCGGGCTCGGCGCGCTCGGCGAGGACGGCGGCGAGCTCGGCGAGGGTGCCGCCGTGCAGGAGTTCGTCCATGGACAGGTCGACGTCGAGGGTGTCGAGGATCTGGTACTGGACGGTGACGGCCTGGAGGGAGCCGGCCGCGAGCTGGGTGAGGGTGCGGTGGGAGATCGGCTCGTCCTCGCCCAGGCGCAGGGCGGTGCGCACGACGGCGGTGAGCCAGGGCGTGAGCTCCGGTTCGGCGGAGGGCGCGGACTGCGGGAGCCCTGCGGACCGTGCGGGCTCGGCGGGGCGGAAGAAGACGGCGTCGGCGAGGGTGACGGCGCTGCCGGGGGCGAGGAGTTCGACGTGACGGGGCCACGTGTCCGGGGCGCCGGCGCCGAGGGCGGCGGCGAGCCGGGCGGCGAAGCGGGGCATGACGGGGGCGGCGGCGTGCGCGAGGAGGCGGGCGGCGGCCAGTTCGAGGGCGACGGCGGTGCGGTTCTCGCTCTCCCAGCCGGGGGCGTCGGTGAGGAGGCCTTCGGCGCGGGTGAAGCGGACGGTGTCGCGGACGATGCCGTCGAGTTCGGCGGCGGCCTGGTTCAGGGAGAAGGAGTCGTTCTGCAGGGCGCCGGTGACGGCGGCCAGGCGGGTGCCGAGCCGGGCGAGGAAGGCGGAGTGCTCGGCGGTCCAGTTCCCGGCGTCCGGGGCCTGGCCCCCGTGGTGCTTGGCGACGCGCAGGCCGAGGTCGTTCAGCCACTGCTGCCAGGTGCCGATGAGGGTGTCGGTGAGGGTGGCCTCGTAGGCGGCGCGCCGGAAGTCGGTGCGCGTCCCCTCGGGGCGGGTGGCGGCCAGGAAGTAGCGGACGGAGTCGACGGTGTCGGGGGTGAGGATCTCCTTGCCCCAGATGGCGTGCCGGCGGCTGGTGGAGAACTTCTCCCCTTCCAGCAGGTAGAACTCGTTGACGTGGTAGTCGATGTCGGGGGTCCAGCCGGGGAAGGCGAGCTGGTAGAGGACCGGGTAGAGCACCGCGTGGTAGAAGCTGTTGTCGTAGCCGAAGAAGTGGACGATCTTCCAGTCGGCGGCCGGGGCGGCGGCCTTCCAGGGCTTGCCGAGGCGGGCGCCGAGGGACTGGATGCCGTGCAGGAACCCGTAGCTCATCTCGGGCCAGACCCAGATGACCTGGCCTTCGGTGCCGTCCTCGCGCGGCTCGACGCCCCAGCCGGAGGGGTGGGTGAGGGGGATGGACAGGTCGGGGCGGCGGAAGAGGCGGTCGGCCAGTTCGCGCAGCCGGGCGGGGACCCGGCCCAGCCGGTGGTGGGCCCGCACGTCACCGGCGTAGGCGTGCAGGGGCAGGGTCCAGCGGGCGGCCGGGGCCGTGGCCGGCGGGGCGTCGGAGCGGGCCGAGCGGGGGCCGGTCAGGTCGGCGACGGTGTTGGGCTCGCCGCACTCCTCGCAGATGTTGCCGGAGGTGGTGGTGCCGCAGCCGGGGCAGCCGCCCTTGACGTCGGCCTCGTAGAGGTAGTCGCCGGTGGTGGCGTCGTAGAGGGCGTCGGTCTCGGTGACGGCGATCTCGCCGGAGGCGACGACCTGCCCGAAGAAGTCCCGCAGGCCCTCGCGGTAGGCCGGGTCCTGGTCGGTGACGGTGTACTGGTCCAGCGGTATGTCCATCAGCCGCAGGGTCTCGGCGATCTCGGCGCTGTAGTGGGCGGCGGTCTCGGCGGGGGTGCGGCCGTCCTGGGCGGCGGCGCCCAGGACGTAGCTCTGGTAGTCGTCGCTACCGGTGAGGTGGTAGGCCTCGGCGCCGGTCATGCGCTGGTAGCGGGTGAAGGCGTCGGCGCCGAGGTAGGGGCCGGACAGGTGGCCCAGGTGCAGGTCGCCGTTGGGGGTGGGCGGGGTGGAGAAGACGAAGACGGGGCGCTCGCCGAAGCCCTTGCGGACGGGGGCGGCCGCGGAGACCGCGGCCCGCTCGGCGTCGCGCCAGTACTGGGTGAAGAAGACGAGGTCGCCCTCCGAGGTGTTCTCCAGTACGTGGGACTCGAAGGGCTCGAAGAGGATGACGGTGCCGGGGGCGGCCGGGTGGCGGCCGCCGTCGATGACGAACTCGCCCCGGCCGGAGACGACGACGAACAGTTCGGTCTCGTCGTGCCGGTGGCTGTCGGTGGCGCGACCGGGTGCGACGCGCCCCCAGCCGGCGCCGGTGCCCAGCCCCTCGACGCCGCTCATGTCGATGCCGAACGCCTGCTCCAGGACGTCGGCGTCATAACTCGCGATGATCATGTCGTGGCCTTTCGCGGGGACGGGAGGGAGGGGATCAGACCGGCGGCGCGGGCGGCGAGCGCCGGGGCCAGCCGGTAGCCGGCACCGCCCGCCGCGCCCGCGAACACGAGCCGGCCGAAGGGGTCCAGCGGGGTGACCAGCGGGGTGCCGTCCGGCCCGTACGCGTCGCAGAAGACCCGGCCGGAGCGGCAGTGGGCGGCCAGGTCCGGGGCGTAGCGGGTGAGCAGGGCCCGGCCCTCGCGCAGGTGTCCGGCGGTGGGCGCCGGGTCGACGGCGCCGGGGTCGACGTCCCATTCCCGGCAGGTGTAGCTGAGCAGCCAGTGCCCGCGGTGGTGCAGGGGCAGCAGGAAGGCGTCCTCGTCGTGCAGGACGACGGCCCGGTCCCCGGGGGCGGGCGCCCGCTCGACATGCAGGGCGACGACCTTCTTGACCCGGGCCCCGAGCGGGGCGACCAGCTCCCGCCAGGCGGGTTCGGCGAGCCAGGGCCCGGGGGCGATCACCACGTGGCCGGCGTCCAGGGTGGCGCCGCCGGTCAGGGTCAGCCGGGCGCCGCCGGGTCCGGCGGCGACGGACAGGGCCGCGACGCCCTCGCGGAAGGAGGCCCGGCCGCGCAGTTCGGCGGCGAGGAGCTGGGTGAGGGCGTGGACGTCCGCGTACTGGCAGCCGTCCCCCTCCCAGGCTCCGAAGTGGGCGGGCAGCCTCGGTATGCAGGGCGGGAGTTCGCCGGTCCAGCGGAGTTTGGCCTCGGGCAGGTAGACCTCGCGCAGCCGCTCCTCGGCGGCCTCGGGGGCCAGGACGCTCATGCCGAGCGGGTGGATGGGCAGGCCGGGGCGGGCCGCCGCGAGGTCGGCGTAGAAGCGCTCGCTCTCGGCGGCCAGGGTGCGGACGGTGTCGTTGGCGCCGCGCGGGAAGTGCAGCCCGGCCGAGCGGCGGGTGGCGCCGGAGCCGATCATGTCCCGGTCGAGGACGGTCACGGTGGCGGCCGGGTCCCGGGCCAGCACCTCGCGGGCGATGAGGACGCCGAGGATCCCGGCGCCGACGACGGCCACGTCGCAGCGCGCCCCGGTGGGGCCGCCCGCCCGGGGCGCGGTGCGGCGGTAGGCGCCGGGCCCGGTGACGTCGGCGGGGGCGGAGGCGGCGGCGGGGGCGGGGGCGGGGGCGACGTCGGCGGGGGCCATCAGGCGCTCCACCGTTCGTCCTGCGGTGCCTTCGTGGACCACTCGATGAAGGAGGCCAGCTGCTCGTCCCCGCGTACGCCGCACAGCCGGTCGGCGATGCGCCGGCTGCGCCAGGCGTTGAGGCTGAGGTTGGGGTCGGCGAGGCCGCGCTGCCCGCGCACCCCGTTCTGGACGAAGATCCGGCGGTCGGCGGGGCCGTCCCAGCGGACGGCGTAGTCCTCGTCGACGCGCAGTTCCTCGCCCTCGTGCTCCAGCCGGCCGGTCAGCGGCGCGAGGAAGTCCATGGCGGCGGGGCGGTAGCCGGTGGCCCAGACGACCACGTCGGCCTCGAAGCGCTCCACCGACTCCGGCTCGCCGGTGTGGCGGGCGCAGACCTCCCAGCCGCCGAAGGGCCCGGCGCTGACGTCGAAGACCTCGCGGCCCGGGTGCAGGGCGACCAGGTCCTCGTTGCCCTCGACGAACCGGTGGACGTAGATGGTCTGGTAGATCTCGCGCAGCGTGGACTCGGAGATGCCGTCGCTGGTCAGGATGTTGCGGGAGTTCAGCGACTGGCGGCGCTCGCGCGGCAGTCCGTAGAAGTAGTCGGCGTGGCTGGGCATGTAGTAGTCGTTCGTGAAGGGCGAGTCGTCGATCGGGAAGTAGTTCTGCCGGCGCGAGATCCAGGAGACGCGGCGGGGCAGTTCCCAGCCGCCCCGGGAGATCAGGTCGAGGAAGGCCTCGGCGCCGGACTGGCCGCCGCCGATGACGACGACCCGCTTGCCGCCGACGTCGCGGGCGGCGTTCAGGTAGTCGGCGACGTGGAACTGGGTGGGGCCGAGCCGTCCTTCGCCCTGCGGCGGCACCCAGGGGCGGCTGCCGACGCCGACGACGACGTTCTCGGCGGTCAGGGCCCGCTGGTCGGTGAGGACGGTGAACACGCCGAGTCCGTCGTCGAAGCCGACCTCCCGGACGCCCTCGCCGAAGACGATGTTCTCGTTGCGGCGGCTCGCCCAGGCCAGGTAGTTGCGGAACTCCAGCCTCGGCACGTCGTCGAACTGGGCGTTGAGGAAGTGGTAGACCCGCCCCTTGGCGTGCAGGTAGGCCAGGAACGAGAAGGGGCTGGCCGGGTCGGCGAGGCTGACCAGGTCCTTGAACTGGGAGACCTGGAGGGTGGTGCCCGGGATCTGCTGGCCGTCGTGCCAGCTGAAGGACTCCTTGCGGTCGAGGAAGAGATTGGGTACGTCCGGCCTGCTGTGCAGCAGGGAGGCCAGGCTCAGGTTGGCCGGGCCCACGCCGACGCCCAGGCAGCGGAAGTGTGTGATGCCGGGCCGGAAGCTCTCGTGCCCCATGGTCGGAACCTCTCGTTCGATCGGTAGGGAAGGGGGGGTGGGGACTCAGGCCGCGGCCGGACGCGTGCGTACGGCGACCAGGCCGAACAGGGTGGCGAGCAGGGAGCAGGCACCGACCATCGGCCAGACGAGCGGGCCGAACTGGAGGAAGAGCCAGGTGCCGGCCATCGGCCCGAGGGCGGAGCCCAGGCCGAAGACGAACTGGAAGCTGCCGATGTAGCGCGAGCGCAGCGCCTCGGGGCCGGCGGAGGCCGGGTAGGCGAAGACGGCGGGTCCGCCGAGGATCTCGCCCAGGGACCAGATCAGGGTGCCGATGATCACGGCGGCGGGCCCGATCGGCAGTCCGTAGCAGGCGACTCCGGCCCCGACGAGGGCGAAGCCCAGGCCGATGGTGATCTTCAGGGGCCAGCGCTGGGAGACCTTGGTGACCAGCAGTTCGAAGGCGATGACGAGGGAGCCGTTGAGCGCGACCGCGAAGGTGTACCAGAAGAGCGCGATGTGGGCGTCCTTCAGGGACAGCGGGAGGGTGGAGAGGTACTGCATGTAGACGGCCGAGTGGAAGAAGGCGGCGACGAGGTAGAGCAGGTAGCGGCGGTCGCGCAGGACCGCGCCGTAGCCGCCGGTGGCCGCGTCCCGGTCCGTCGCCCCGGCCTTACGGGTACCGGTACGGGTACGGGTACGGGCGGGCAGCGTGGCCCGGGCGACGAGCGCGTAGGCCAGGGCGAGGGCGGCCTCGCCCCAGAACAGCAGGGTGTAGGTCTGTCCCCCGGCGTGGTAGAGGGCGTAGCCGAGCAGCGGGGCGACGGTCGCCCCGACGTTGAGGCCGAAGCGGTACATCGCGAAGATCATGATCTGCCGGTCGCCGTCGGTCTGCTCGGCGAGCAGGGTGGCCGAGGCGGGGCGGAACAGCTGGGCGCCCAGGCTGACCAGCGCGATGGCGCCGAGCAGCGGCGCGAAGCCGGGCAGGTAGAGGAGGGCGGCGGTGAGCACGGCGGTGCTGCTCATGGACAGGACGGTGGCGCCGCGGATGCCGAGCCGGTCGGCGAGGGTGCCGCCGGCCAGGGAGCCGGCGACGGCCCCGGCCCCGTAGACGCCCAGCGCGATGACGGTGTGTCCCTTGGAGTGGCCCCGGGAGGTGAGGAAGAGGACGAGGAAGACGTGCAGGAAGCCGCTGAGCCGGTTGACGAGCACCCCGGCCAGTACGGTCTTCACCGCGCGCGGGGCCTCCTTGAAGGTCGCCCACACCCCGGGGGCGGGCCGGGCCGGGGCCCCGGGCCGCGGGGCGGCTTCGGCGGGGCGGACGTCAGTGCTCACCGGCGGCCTCCTGCGGTTCGATGACGACGGTGACGGCGGCCCGGACGGACCGCTCCAGCTCGTCGAGGCCTTCGGGGGTCGGGGCGTCGATGAGGAAGGTCACCGCCCGGTCCTCGGAGCTGGCGAGCGGGCGCAGCCGGGCCCCGGCCTCCTGGAGGACGAGGAGCGCGCGCAGGGCGGCCGGGTCCGCGGCCTCCCCGGGCGGCCACTCGGGCCACATGCCGGCCTCGCCCACCCACAGCGGGCGTACGCCGGGCCAGTCGAGGGTGACGTCGGCGAGGACGCCGGGGGTGTGGTCCAGGTAGACCTGGCGGGCGAAGCGGCGCGGGGCCGGGTAGGCGGCGTCCTCCCCGAGGGCGATCTTGATGATCTCGGGTTCCATCGGGCGTCCGGTGGCCAGGTGGTAGAGGGCGAGCAGGCCGTCGCCGGGGGTGCGGGCGGCGACCTCCATCAGGCAGGGGCGGCCGTCGGCGCCGACGCGCCATTCGGCGTGGGCGATGCCGTCGCGGAAGCCGAGGGCGTCCAGCATCCGCCGGTTGGCGTCGAGCAGGGCCGCGTCCGCGTCGCCGGGGGCGCTGGGGACGGAGTGGGCCAGCTCCACGAAGGTGCGGGCACCGGATTCGGTGGTCTCCTTGCGGGTGACGGAGGTGAAGACGGGCTCGCCGTGCTGGACGAGGGACTCGACCGAGTACTCCTGGCCGGTGACCTTCTCCTCGATCAGTACGGTCTCGTGGGCGGGGTACTCGGCCAGCAGGACGCGCATCGCGGCGGCGTCCTCGACGGCGACCACGCCCGAACTGGAGTGCCGGGTGGCGGGTTTGGCGACGACCGGGTAGGCCAGCGCGGTCAGGTCGGCGTCCTCGCGTCCGCCGGGCGGCACCACCAGGCAGGCGGGGCCGAAGGCGTCGAGGTACCAGCGCTGGAGGTACTTGCTGCGGCACACGCGGGTGGCGCGCGGTCCGGGTCCGCGCAGGCCGAGGGCGTCGCAGAGCAGGCCGGTCTGCTCGACCAGGGTCTCGCCGACGGCGTACGCGCCGCGCACGTCGTAGCGGCCGTGCCAGGCGCGGGCCCGGGCGGCGAAGCCGGGGGTGAAGGAGCCTTCGAGGTCGAGGGAGCCGTCGACGTAGGCGATCTCGTCGATCAGGAAGGCCGGGTGCTCGGGGTCCTTGCGGGCGGTCTCGGCGGCCTCGCGGTGGCTCTCGGGGGTGATCAGGAGGATCTTCAGGCCGCGGGCGGCGAGTTCCTCCAGGTAGCGGGGGTTTCGGCAGACGACCCGGAAGGCACCGGTGAGGACGAAGGCCGCGGGGAGCGGGCGGGGGGCTGCGGGCCGGGCCGGGGGCGCGGTCGGGTCGGTCATGCCGGGACTCCTGAGGGGGTGGAGGAGGTTTCTTCGCGGGTGCCGCCCAGGCCGTGGGCGGCGAGGAAGGTGAGCCAGCGGGTGGTCTCCCGGGGGGTCTCGGCCGCCCGGTTGAGGCCGGCCGGGAGGGCGCCGGTCAGGATCCGGGTCACGCCGTAGGCGACGGGGAGGCTGACGCAGCGGGCCATCGCGGACTCGTCGGCGTCGCCGGTGAGGTCCAGCAGGTGGGAGCCGCTCCAGCGGGTCCCGGCGGCGGTGCGCAGTTCCAGGGAGACGGACAGCACGACGCGGTCGCGGTCGGCGGGGGTGGTGGGGTGGCGGGCGGCGAGGGCGGCGGCCAGGGCGCGGACGGCCTCGGGGTCGCCGGTGGAGACGGTGTCGAAGACCTCCTTCCAGGCCGTCCGCCAGCCCGCGTTGCGCAGCGTGCCGCGGACGAAGGTGGCGAGCTGCCACTGGTCGGGCATGCCGTACTGGGCGACGAAGGGGAGGCTGTCGCGGTTGGGGTAGACCTCGAACTCCTCGCCCGCCAGGGTCAGCGGCCGGGTGGCCTCCCAGGGGCGGGCGGCGGTCCGCTCGGCCCCGCCGTCGATGTGCCGGGCCGGCGAGCCGAGGGCCGCCAGCACCCCGTACGGGGCCCAGCTGAAGCGGTAGCGGAAGGAGTTGGGGACCGCCGGGACTCCGCCGCAGTAGGAGGTGAACACGGCGGTCGCCGGGGCCGGTCCGAGGGCCTCGCGGGCCCGGGCGACCAGGTCGTGGGCCATCAGGTGGTCGATGCCGGGGTCGAGTCCGGCCTCGGCCAGGACGACGGTGCGGGCCGCCCCGGCGGCTTCGGCGGCCAGCGCGGCCAGTTCCGGGGTGACGTAGCTGGTGCAGGCGAAGTGGGCGCCCCGCTCGGCCGCCAGCCGCAGCAGCGGGGCGTGTTCGGCGGCCGGGAGCATGGAGACGAGGACGTCTCCGGGGCCCACCCCGGCCGCCAGGGCGGCCGGGGTGAGGGCGCGGACTTCCGCGCGGCCCGCCAGGCCGTGGGCGGCCAGGCGGGCGGCGGCGCGCTCGGCGGTGCGGTCCCACAGGACCACCCGGCGGGCGCGCTCGCAGACGAGGGAGAGGCCGGAGCGGCCGGTGGACAGGCCGGTGCCTATCCAGTGGACGGTGCCGGACGCCGGGGCCGCGCCGGGCGCGGGCTGATCAGTGGTCAAGGGGTGCCTCCTGGGCTTCGGCTGCCGTCCGGTAGGTGGTCAGGGCGCGGTCCCAGACGCCGTCCCGGCCGCCCAGCCGCGCCAGGTGCGGGGCGAGCTCGGCGGAGAAGGCGGTGCTGGCCTCGACGGGGAGGAGGGAGGGGAGGTTGTCGATGGCGATGAGGTCGAGGCGGGGCGCCTCGGCGCGCAGGGTGCGGACGGGTTCGGTCCAGGTGGTGGTCTCGTCGTAGACGGGCAGGACGTTGCAGTCGGAGGTGACGTCACAGGTGACGTCGCTGAGCACGGACAGCCGCCGGGCCGGGTCGTCGAGGTCGGCCTTGGCCAGGAAGGGCGCCACGGGGGTGGTGGTCAGGACGGTGTTGACCATCAGGTCGTGGGCGAGCAGGGCGGCCCGGTCCAGGGAGCGGGTCTCGGGCAGGTCCCAGCGGGTGGGCGCCAGTCCGGCCCGTTCCAGCGCGTCGCAGGCGCCGCGGCCGCTGCGCCCGAGCGCGCCGACGACCAGGGCGGTGGTGGGGTCCCCGGCGGTTCCGCCCGAGGCGAGCAGGGCGTCGAGGGAGGCCCGGTCGGTGGGGCGCAGCGGGGTGGTGAGCGCGCCGCGGTGGTGCAGGACGGCGAGGGCGGCGCCGACGTAGCCGGCCCAGTAGCCGAACGCGGCGACGCGGCGGCCCGCTTCGTCGGTGAGGTACTCCAGGTCGAGGAGGGCGCCGCCGCCCGCGGTGAAGCGGGAGAGCAGTGCGCCGGCGCCGGCCTGGCCCTTGTAGGCGTGGGCGAAGTAGATGTGACGGTGGCGCAGGGCGGGGGCGTCCGGTCCGGAGGGGAGTTCCTTGAGGCCGAGGACGTGGGCGGTGTCGGGGGCCTGTTCGTGCCAGGAGGCGGTGGGGGCGGTGGCGCAGCCCGCGGCGGCGTACGCGGCGAGGGGGAAGGCGCGCTGCTGCGACTCCTCGACGGTGATCCGGACACCGGCCCCGACGAGGCGGGCGGCGTCCTCGGGGGTGAGGGGGGCACGCCGCTCGGTGGGGCGGGCCTCGTGACGCATCCAGAGGTGAATACGGTCCGACATGGTGCGGTTTGTCCTGTCTGAAGGCATAGGGGTGGTAGACCCCCGGCCTGATCGCGGTTGCGGGGGCGGCGTCCTGGAGGTGCCTGCGCGCTAGAGGTGCGGGATCCGGGCGTTCGCCAGAGGGCGGTAGGCGGGGGTCGCGGTGGTGGTCAAGCCTGCCGTGCGCAGTTCGCCGACGACGGCGCTCGCCAGGGCCACCGCGAGCTCCCCGCCCGGGCAGCGGTGGGCCGCCGCGCCGAAGGTGAAGATCACGGGATTCACCCGGCCGGGGAGCAGGGTGTGGGGGTCGGGGTTGACGGCGGGGTCCCGGTTGGCGGCGGCGAGCACCACCAGCAGCTGCTGGCCCGGCTCCACCGTGGAGCCCGCGTGGGTGAAGGCCCCGGCCGCGAACCGGCGGGTGTTCTGGACGGGGGCGTCGTGGCGGACCACCTCGCGCACCAGCGCCGCCGTGTCGGGGGCGGCCGCGCCGCGGGCGAGGGCGACCAGGGTGTTGCCGATGAGCCCGGCGGTGGCGTCGTAGGTCTGCGAGAGGAAGCCGATGGCGTTGGAGAGCAGCGCTCCGAGCTCCACCCGTCCGTCCCGGTCGGCGGCCCGCACCAGTTCGGCGAGCAGCCCCCGCGCGGGGCCGGCTCCGGCGGGGGCGGCCGCGGCCGCGTCCAGCCCGGGACCCAGCAGCGCCCGCAGCCGGACGGCGGCCGCCCCGGCCGCCGTGTGGTCGGCGGCGGTGGCGGTGGCCGGGATGCAGCGGACGAAGTCGCCGATCGCCCGGGCCGCCTCGCGCTCGGCCCCGCCCGCCAGCCCGCAGAGCACCGCGATCACCCGGGCCGGAACCCCGAACATCAGCTCCTCGTACGGGACGTCACCGCCCGCGGCGAGCGCCTCGCGGGTGAAGCGGGCCGCCAGTGCGGCCGCGTGCGCGGTGTCGGCGCGGGCCAGGGCCCCCGCGACGACCCCCTTCAGGCGGGCGGCCGCCGCGCCGTCCGTCATCCGCACCAGAGCGCCGAACACCTCCCCGGCCGCCGTCCCGGCGATCCCCGCCGGGACGGGCTCGGCCACCGGCCGCACCCGCAGCACCGCGCTGCCCAGCACCGCGCGCACCGCGGCCGCGTCCGCGGCCACCCATGCCCCGAGCACCTCGTCGAAGGCGAAGGGGCGCTCGGCCACCAGGCGCGCGTAGAAGGGGTAGGGGTCCGCGAGGCGGACGGCCTCGACGGGGGTGACGGTGGTGGTGCTCACGAAGTCTCCTTGCTGAACGGGCGGTACGGGCTGAGCGGGCGGTACGGGCTGAGCGGGCGGCGGGAGCGGCGGCACGGCCGGCCGGGGCGCGGCCGAGTCAGGCCGCCGTCACCCGGGCCGCCCTGCGCATGTCGAGGGAGCCCGCGATGGCCATCCGCAGCACCTCCGAGGTGCCCTCGTAGATGCGCAGGGAGCGGATCTGCCGGTACAGCCGCTCGGTGACCGACCCCTGCACGATGCCCGCCGCGCCGAGCAGCTGCACGGCGGAGTCGACCACCTCCTGGGCGGCCTCGGTGGCGTGCACCTTGGCGATGTTGGAGTGCCGGGCGAAGCGGCGGCTGCCCCGGTCGGTCTCCCAGGCGGCCCGCGCCACCAGCAGCGCGGCCGCGTTCAGCCGCACCTCCATGTCGGCGAGGGAGGCCTTGACCAGCTGGAGGTCGAAGAGCGTCGCCCCGTACGCCTCCCGGCCCAGGACGTGGGCGAGCGCGGTGTCGAAGGCCCGCCGGGCGAAGCCGAGCGCGGCCGCGCCGACCGTCGTGCGGAACCGCTCCAGCAGATCGACGGCGACCACGAACCCCTTGCCCGGCCTGCCGAGCAGCGCGTCCGCGGGCAGCCGGCAGTCCTCGAAGGACAGGTGCGCGAAGGAGCGCGGGGCGATGGCGTCCACCCGCTCCACCCGCAGTCCGGGCGTCCCGCTCGGCACCAGGAAGGCCGACAGGCCCAGCGGGCCGGGCCCCTGGCCGGTGCGGGCGATCACCACGAACACGTCGGCGATGGTCCCGTTGGCGATCCACGCCTTGCGCCCGCTGAGCACGTACGAGCCGTCCGCCGGGTCCCGGACCGCTGCCAGCCCCACCGAGGCCAGGTCCGAACCGGCCTCCTTCTCGGAGACCGCGAAGGCCCCGATCAGGGTTCCGGCGGCCATCCCGGGCAGGTAGCGGCGCCGCTGCGCCTCGCTGCCGAAGCGCAGCAGCGGGGTCGCGGCCAGCGCCTGGATGGAGAAGGCGAAGTCGGCCAGGTCCTCGGCGTACGCGAGGGCCTCGCGGCGCAGGCAGACGGCCCGGAAGTCGTCCACCGGCGCGCCCCGCGGGTCCAGTTCGGCGAGCCAGCCCGCCGCGCCGAGGGCGCGCACGAGGCGGCGTCCGGCGGCGTCCGGGTCGAGGGCGCGGATCTCCTCCCACAGCACCCGGTTGCTGTCGCACCAGGCCCCGGCCGAGGCGGCGAGCCGGCGGTGGGAGTCCTCGTAGAAGGGCAGGGCGATGACCTCGGGGTCGAAGCTCGTCGTCAGTTCCATCGTCCGGCTCCTCAGATGACCAGGTCGGCGGGGGCGTCGGCGGCCGGGGCGGTGGCGGTCGCGGTAGCGGCGGCGGCGGTGGCGGCCGCTTCGGCGCGGACCCGCTTGACCAGGCCGTGCTCGACGAAGTGGGCGAAGGAGGCGTAGCCGCGCCAGATCCGGCGCCACTCGCGCTGCACCGCCTCCTCGCCCGAGCCGCGCCGCACGTCGTCGAGGTAGGCGACGACGATCTCGGCGGACTGACGGGCGTGCCCGGCCGAGAAGTTGTCGATGGACAGGTGGGCCTCTTCGTAGGAGACGTCGAGGCCGTGCCGGCGCAGCTTCTGGATCTCGTGCAGCCGCATCGCGCCCAGACCGAACATCTCGATGCCCAGGTTGTAGCCGAGGATCTCGTTGTAGAGGCTGTCGGGGAACAGCGACAGGCACATCTGGTGGATGGAGAAGCCGTACAGGTGGTCCGGCAGGTCGCCCTGGTGCAGGAACGCCTCCTGCCGGATGTGCGGCAGGTCCATGTCCATGCTGGCGAGCACCTTGTGGATGATGGTGATGTGGTTCTTGTCCATGTCGCCGCGGCCCATCTCGTCCGCGTAGATGGAGAAGAGCAGGTCGTCGCTGCGCCGGCCGCGGCGGCCGAGGTTGCCGATCCGGTGCGCCCAGGTGCCGTCGATGAGGCTGCCGAGCGCGTAGGTGGACTGCTCGAAGACCACCTCGTCGCGGGAGGGGATCTCGGTGAGCGGCTCGTACGGGTCCACGAGCTTGTCCCAGTAGATCCGCTCCACCCGCTCCATGAGCGCCTCGGGCGTGTACGGGAACCAGCTGGCGTCGGTCAGCACCCCGCCGGCCCCGTGCGCGAAGAGCAGCTCGGCGTCGGCGAGCCCGGCCTCGGCGCGGGCCCGGGCCTGCGGCAGCACGTTCGGGTGGCGCTCGAAGTTGACCAGGCGGTGGAAGAAGCGGCGGTGGTCGCCGGTGCCCTCGGGCTCGCGCACCACCAGGCCGGCGGGTTCGACGGTGGCGAGCCGGCCGCTCCAGGCCCGGGCCGGCTCGTCGCCCGCGGTGCTGGGCACCAGGTCCGGGCCGGCGGGCTCGCCCGCGGCGACGGCCGCCGCCCACTCGGCGAGGACGGCGGCCTCCCGCTCGTCGAAGATGCCGAACATCGGGCCGCCGAACTTGATGGACTTCAGGAACCGGCAGGGGCCGCCGTCGCGGGCGGGCCTGATCTGGCGGGCCGTGCGGAACTCCCGTACGAAGGCGGCCGCGTCGAGCCGTTCGTCGTCGAGCCAGTCGGTGAGCTTGCGGGTGCCCAGGCGCACCGCGCGGTGCTGGCGGCCGGCGTGCGGGGCGTGCCGCTCGACGATCCGCGCGACCTTGGCGTCCAGCGACAGCCCGTCGTGCCAGCCGGCGAGCTCGGCGAGGGCGGCGGTGTGCTCGCGCTCCAGGCGCACGAGGAGGCGTACGGCGGCCAGCGCGCGGCGGCGGTCCTCGGCCCCGGTCGGGGACTGCGCGGTGAAGGCCAGGTAGTCGGCGAGCAGGGGGCGTACGTCGCTCTCGGCGAGCATCGGCTCGATGCCGAGCAGCAGGTCGTCCAGGCCGAGGGCGTGGGCGGCGTAGTGGATCCCGACGACCTCGGGGAGGAAGGAGGCCGGGAGCCGGGACAGGGCCAGGTGGAAGGCGCCGTGCAGGGCGGTCAGCGGCCGGGCGCCGGTCTCGTCGAGGAAGGCGGCGGCCTCCACGCCGGGCAGGAAGACGCCGGCGCCGATCAGGGCCCGGCGGCGGCGGCCGAGCATCCCGGCCTCGGCGGTGCCCTCGCCCTGGAGGCGCCAGTGCTGGCCGAAGAGCCGACCCACGATCTCGGCGGGCTGGGTCGCGGCCTGCGAGAGGGTGTCGAGCCAGCAGCCCCCGGTCAGGGCGAGGGGGGCGCGCTGGCGCAGTACGGCGGTGCGCACCTCGGGGTCGGGGTGGCCCGTCAACGGGGCCAGCACGGCGACGAGTTCGGCGCGGGCGGCCAGGACCTGGGCGGCGACGCCGTCGGCCTCGGCGGTGGCGGCGGCGGTCGCCTCCGCGGCGGTGGCGGCGGATCCGGCGGGCCGCGGCAGGTCCGGGTCCTCGGACTCCGGGGCCAGGAAGGCGGCGAGGACCCGGCGGGCGGCGACCAGGACGCCCTCGCTCTCCTGGTCGGCGAGCAGCCGCCGGAACAGCCCGGCGGGGGGCAGAGCGGCGATCCGCGCGCCCTCGGTGGCGCCGGCCGGGGAGGCCTCGAAGGGGCCGGACGGCAGCGAGGTGGTCAGGTCGGGCAGCGCGTGGGCGGGGGCGTAGAACCCGCGCGCCATGTCGAGGGAGGTCTCCTCGCCGGGGGTGGGGTGGGCGCTCATGTCAGTGCTCTCCCTGCCGGGCGGCGGTGGTGGTGGTGGCGGGTCCGGCTCCGGCGGACTGCGGCAGCCGGCGCAGCAGGACGGCGATCCGTACGCCCGGGACGCTGGAGGCGAGCAGGTAGTGGCCGCGGGGCCGCAGTTCGCCGGCGTCCTGGCGGTCGACCAGGTTGATCAGCGGGTCGGCGGCGAAGCAGTGGCCCACGCGCGGGATGTTGTCGAGGTAGAGCTGCTCCCGGGTGAAGCCCGCCTGGCGTTCCTTCAGGACGACGAGCGGCTTGTAGAGGTTGGGGTGGAGCACGCCCTGGATGTCGCCGATCTTCATCCCGGCCTCCTCCAGGATCTGCCGGTTGACCTCGCGGGCGAGGTCGGAGCTGATCTCGTTGGACCAGTCGAGCCCCGCCGGGTCCTGCGCCGCGGCACCCGCGACGATCTCGTAGGCGTCCGGGCCGAGCGGGCCGGCGCTGATCAGGCAGGAGGCGGCGCCGTCGCTGAAGAGGGCGAAGTTCTCCATGCGGACGGACTCGTCGGTGACCCGGTCGGTGGTGACGACCAGGACCCGGCGGTACATGCCGGCGGCGACGTACGCCTGGCCGGTGCGGATGCCGGCCAGCAGGTTGGCGCAGCGGCCCAGGGTGAGGCCGGTGAAGGCGGCGGCGCCCAGGCCGGTGGCGGCCAGGACGTTCTCCACGAACGTGCCGTGGGTGCGCGGGCCGCCCGGGAAGCGGGTGGAGCAGACGATGAGGCAGTCCACGTCCGCCGGGGCGGCGCCCGCGCCGTCGAGGGTGGCGCGGGCGGTCTCGGCGGCGAGGGTCTCCAGGGACTTGGCGGTGCGGTGGACCGTGCCCCAGCCCCACAGTCCGGCACGGGCGGGCATGCCGAACCGGCGGGCCCGCTCCGCCAGGGCCTCGACCGTGGTGTGGTCGGCGGGGAGTTCGCCCAGCACGTAGCGGGGCGCGGACAGGTGGACGGCGCCGGCCGCGGCTGACGCGGGGGCGGCGGGGACGGCGGGTGACGCGGACGGAAGGCTCACGGTGCCGGATCGCTCTCTCGGTCGGCGGGCGGGGCGGACGGGGCGGGGGCGGCGGCCAGGAGGTCGTTGGCGTCGGCGTACGGGAGGGCGTCCGTGCCGAAGCCGAAGGTGCCGGAGCCGGTGATCTCGCGGGCGGCCCGGACGAGGGCGCCGAGGGCGGCCCGGGAGAGGGCCGAGCCGGTGCTGACGCGGCGCACCCCGAGGTCCCCGAGGTCGGCGACGGACAGCTTCAGGGCGCCGGTCATCAGGACGTTGACGGGCCGGCCGACGGCGGAGCAGACGGCGCGGATGGAGTCGGCGTCCGGCAGCCCCGGGGCGTAGAGCACGTCGGCGCCGGCGGCTTCGTAGGCCCGCAGACGGCGGATGGTGTCGTCGAGGTCGGGCAGGCCCTGGAAGAAGTTCTCGGCGCGGGCGGTGACGGTGAAGGGGAAGTCGAGCGCCTTCGCCGCCTCCACGGCGGCCGCGACCCGTTCCACGGCCTCGTCGAGCGGGCGCACCGGGTCCTCGTCGCGGCCGGTGGAGTCCTCGACGGAGCCGCCGACCAGACCGGCGGCGGCCGCCAGCCGGATGGTCTCGGCGACGTCCTCGGGAGCCGGTCCGAAGCCGCTCTCCAGGTCGGCGGTGACGGGCAGGCCGGTGGCGTCGACGATGGCGGCCGCGTTGGCGAGGACCTCCGCCCTGGTGAGCTGGTTGGCGCCGTCGGGGCGGCCGAGGCTGTGGGCCAGGCCGGCGCCGGTGGTGGCGAGGGCGGCGAAGCCGAAGGAGGCCAGGATGCGGGCGGTTCCGGCGTCCCAGGGGTTCGGGACGACGAAGGGGCGGGGCCCCTCGTGCAGGTCCCGGAAGGCGATGGCGCGCCGCAGACGTGCGGCCGTGTCGGTGGTGCTGTTCATGGGTTCCTCGCAGGTGCAGGGGTGCGTCGGCCGGTGGATCAGATCAGCTCAACGTACTCATCTCCGCTGCGGGAGGGGCCCGTTGCCGCGCCCGCCGCCGCTGTGCCAGCCGCCGCCGCGCGGGCCAGGGCGCCCAGGACGGCGGTGACGGAGGTCGGCCGGTCCTCGAAGTAGAAGTGGCCGCCCGGCACCCAGTGCCGGTCCGGCGCGGCGGCGCACTCGTCGGCCCAGGGGCCGAGCGCGGCGGGGCTGACGTGCGGGTCCTCGGTGCCGTTGACCAGGGTGAGCGGGACGGTGAGCGGGGCGGCCCCGCGGTGGCGGTAGCGGTACCCGGCGACCATCCGGAAATCGGCCTTCAGGTGCGGCAGGAGGAGTTCGCGCATCGCCTCGTCCTCCAGCACCTCGGGGGGCAGTCCGCCGAAGAACCGGACGGCCTCGGCGAAGGCGCGGCCCTCCAGACCGGCGGCCCGGGCCACGCGCGGGGTGGGCAGCAGACGCGGGGCGGAGCAGCCGGAGGCGACGAGGTGGGCGAAGCCGCGTACGCCGTCGAGGCGGCGGGCGACCTCGAAGGCGAGGGCGGCGCCGAAGCTGTGGCCGAAGAGGAGGAAGGGCCGCTCGCCGGTGGCGTCGAGGGCGATGGCGGTGGCGGCGCCGTCGGCCAGCTCGGTCAGCGAGGCGGGGGCCGGTTCGCGGAAGCGGTGGCCGCGGCCGGGCGGGCAGACGGCGAGGATCCGCGCGTCGCGCTCCAGGGCGGGCTGCCAGCCGAGGAAGGTGCGGGGGTTGCCGCCGGCGTGCGGGAAGCAGTAGACGCGGGCGGCGGGCTCAGGGCCGGCCGCGGCGGCGTCGGGTCCGGCCGCGCTCTCGGAGGTCAGGAACCAGGGGGAGGCAACCACGAGGATCAGCCATTCCTTTGCCGGTCGGTCGGTGGCGGGAGGTGAAGCAGTGCAGGACGGGGCTCTGGTGGAGGATCAGTTCCAGCCAACGTCGTTGGTGGAGCTGGGCGTGGGGGCCGGGGTGGTGCCGGGCTGCGTGCTGTTCCAGCCGACGTCGCCGGCGTCACCCGCCACGACGTGCGGGTTCGCGTTGTTCCAGCCGACGTCGCCGAGGCGCAGGTGGCTCACGGAGCCGGCCGGGGCGCCCCCCTGGAGGGAGAGGCCGGTGACCGCGGTACCCAGACCGATCGCGATGCCCGCCGAGGCGAGTACCATGCGGCCGCGGATTCCCGAAACGCGGCCGGCCCGACGAGTCACCATGTGGTTCTTCCCCATTTTGCCCAGTCCCCTCAAGTCGTTTCGTGTTCGGCCATTCCAGGAACGCCAAACCGAGGCGGTTTCCGGCGGTGGTGATCCCCGGGGCGCCTTCTCGGTGTTCGTTCCTGCGGTGAGACCAAATCTCCCCTGCCGGGTCACGACGAGGTAGACCTACGATGGCTCCGGTTTACGCATTGCGGGAACCCACGGGGTCTAGACCGCTACAAACAGCTGCATACCGGACAGACGGGGGTGGCACGTGGACGTAGTCAAATACGTCAAAACCGCACAAAGCGGTGCACCTGAAGCGCTGTGCGCGGCTGCGGCGGGGGAACCGCAGGCGTTCTTGCGGGAACTCGCAACGCACCTGGGCCTGCTCGCGCAGGAAGCCGCGCAGCAGGCCCAGCGGCCCACCCCGGCGCAGGCCATCGAGGCCGGTCCGGACGAGGTCGTCGTGGGTCCCGGCGTCCGGTACCTGCACGGCCTGGGCAGCATTTCAACGGCGATCAACGAGGCGCTGGGCTCGGTCCGGCGGGACATCCTCACCGCGCAGCCCGACGGGGCGCGGCCGAGCGCGGTGCTGAAGGACGCACTGGAATCCGTGCGCCGGCACATCTCCGCGGGGATCGCGATGCGGACGCTCTATCAGCACACCACGAGATTCGACGAGGCGACGAAGGAATATGTCCGCGCCGTTACGGAATACGGAGCGCAGGTTCGCACTCTTGAAGAATTCTTTGACCGTTTGATCATTGTCGACGACGTGGCCTTCATTTCGGCGAACGAGGACCGTACCACGGCGATCTCCATTACCGAACCGACCATCGTACGATTTCTCCGGGACACGTTCGACAAGGCCTGGGACCGGG
Organism: Streptomyces sp. NPDC048507; assembly: GCF_043199995.1. Classification (NCBI taxonomy): domain Bacteria; kingdom Bacillati; phylum Actinomycetota; class Actinomycetes; order Kitasatosporales; family Streptomycetaceae; genus Streptomyces; species Streptomyces sp. NPDC048507. The sequence goes on from NZ_JBICWZ010000016.1 coordinate 47,681, forward strand.
CGAAGCCCTTTCCCTTCGTCCCGCTGCACGCGGCGAAGGCGGCCGACGAGGTGGTCCCGGCGATCCGCGAGTCCATCAGCCGGCTTCTGGTGGAGGGCTACTCGGACAAGGCCATCGCCCGCCGGATCGGCATCAGCGAACGCTCTCTGCAGGCCCATATCGCCGCCATCAAGCAGGACTTGGGCGCCCTGAACCGATTACAGCTCGGCTATCTCCTGGGCCGCAACGAGGCCACGTACGTCCTGTAGCGGGGTGCTCCCCCCGGGCCCCGGGGGGAGCACCCCGCTCACTTCCCGGCCGGGGCCGCCTGCGGAGCCGTCCGGGGCCGCCTGCGGGAGACGGCGACGCCCGCCAGGCAGATCGCCCCGCCCAGCAGCGTCCACCAGCCGGGCACCTCGTCCAGCACGATCCAGGCGACGAGCACGACGACGGCGGGCACCGCGTAGGTGGTCGCGCCCATCTTCCCGGCGGTGGTGCGCGACAGGGCGTACGACCAGGTGGTGAAGGCCAGCGCGGTCGGGAAGAGCCCCAGGTACACCATGTTGAGGGTGGCGGCCGGCGGGGCCTCGGGAATCTGGCGCAGCAGCTGCCCGGCGAACGGCAGGGTGCAGGCCGTACCGACGAAGCACCCGTACGTGGTCACCTGGAGCGGGCTCGCGTACCGCAGGGCGGGCTTCTGCGAGACCACCCCGGCCCCGTAGGCGAGCGCCGCGACCAGGCACAGCAGCACCCCGGTGAGGGAGGAGCCGCCGCCCTTGGAGGTGGACATCCCCACCACGGCCGCCCCCGCGAAGGACACGGCCATCCCCGCCAGCAACATCGGCGGGAACCCCTCCTTCAGCAGCCACCCGCTCAGCAGGGCGATCACGACGGGCCCGATGTTGACCACCATGGCGGCGGTCCCCGCGTCGACGCCCTGCTCGCCCCAGTTCAGCGCCACCATGTACAGCCCGAACCAGAGCACCCCGGACGCCAGGATCCCGGGCCACGCCTGCCGCGGCGGCAACGGCACCCGCTTGAACAGCAGCACGGCCCCCAGCGCGACGGAAGCCGTCGCGAGTCTCCCCAGCGCGAGCGCCCCGGGCCCGAAGTGGTCCGCGGACGCCCGGATGGAGACGAAGGCGGAGGCCCACATCACGACGGTGACGCCGGCCGCCACCAGGGCACGCCGATCGGTTCCGGATTCCCCAGCCGTTTGATCCATCCCCCGATGTTGGCACCAATTCCCCGCCCCCACCCACCAGTTGCCCGGCCCCCACCCTCCGACCGACCACTTCCGGCCCCTCCCGTCAGCCGCCCCCCGGGGGCGCGGTCAGGTGGGGGAGGTGAAGACCGTGAGGTCTTCGGTGAGGGCGCGGGTCACGGCCTCGTGGTGGTCGGACAGGTAGAAGTGGCCGCCGGGGAAGCCGCGGAAGGTGAACGCCGCCCCCGTCACCTCCCGCCAGCCCATGGCCTCCGCCACGCTCGCCCGCGGGTCGGACTCGCCGACGAGCACGCTGACCGGGGTGCGCAGCGGGGACCCGCCCGGCTCGTGCCGGTAGGTCTCGATGGCCCGGTAGTCGGCGCGCAGCGCGGGCAGGATCAGCTCCCGGAAATCCGGGTCGGCCAGCAGCCTCGGATCGGTGCCCGCCAGCGCGGCGACCTGGGCGAGCAGCGCGTCGTCGCCCTGGAGGTGGACGTTCTGCTCCCGGCGCGCGACCAGCGGGGAGCGCCGCCCGGAGACGATCAGGCCGCGCGGGCCCGCCCCGGACGCCTCCAGCCGGCGCGTCAGCTCGTAGGCGAGGACGGCGCCCATGCTGTGGCCGAAGAGGACCAGCGGCCGGTCCCGCCACGGCAGCAGCGCCCGCTCCACCCCGTCGACGAGGGCGGCCACCGTGTCCGGTGCGCTCTCCCCCAGCCGCTCCTGGCGGCCGGGGTACTGGACGGTGAGGACCTCGGCGCGCGCGGCCAGGTCCCGGGAGAGCGGGAAGTAGAAGGAGGCGTTGCCCCCGGCGTGCGGGAGCACGACGAGGACCGGGGCGGTCTCGGGGTGCGCCACCGGGTGGAAGCGGCGGATCCAGGAGCCCGGCCCCTGGTGGAGGCGGTCGGCGGTGGTCATCCCTGGTCCTCGGCGAAGTGGGTGGTCAGCAGCAGCTTCTTCTGGGGCTTGCCCATGGCGTTGCGCGGCACGGCGGCGACGAAGCGGACCTCGCGCGGGCGCTTGTGCACCGAGAGGTGGGCGGCGACGAAGTCGGTCAGCTCGGCGCCGGTGACCCCCTCGGCGACGACGAAGGCGACGATCCGCTGGCCGAGGTCCGCGTCCGGGACGCCGACGACGGCCGCCTCGCTCACCTTGGGGTGGTCCAGCAGGGCGTTCTCGATCTCGCCCGCGCCGATCCGGTACCCGCCGGACTTGATCATGTCGATGGAGGCGCGGCCCACGATGCGGTGGACCCCGTCGCGCTCGTCGACGGCCGCGATGTCACCCGTACGGAACCACCCGTCCTCGGTGTACGCGGCCGCGGTGGCCTCGGGGCGGCCCAGGTACCCGGAGAACAGGGTGGGCCCGGTCAGCTGGAGTTCGCCGATCTCGGCGCCCGGCTCGGCGGCGATGCGGGTGCGGACACCCGGCAGCGGGGTGCCGACGGTGCCGGGGCGGACCTCGCCGCCGGCCCGGCCGCTGAGGGTGATCAGCGTCTCGGTCATCCCGTAGCGCTCGACGGGGCGGTGGCCGGTGAGGCGCTCCAGGTCCCGGAAGACGGGGGCGGGCAGCGGGGCGCTGCCGGAGACCAGCAGCCGGGCCCCGGACAGCGCGGCGGCCGCCTCCGGGTCGGCGGCGACGCGGGACCAGACGGTCGGCACCCCGAAGTACAGGCTGCCGCCCGCCGCGGCGTAGGCGGCCGGGGTGGGGCGGCCGGTGTGCACGAGGCGGCTGCCGGTGCGCAGGGCGCCGAGCACGCCGAGGACCAGGCCGTGTACGTGGAACAGCGGGAGCCCGTGCACCAGGGTGTCCTCGGCGGTCCACTGCCAGGCCCCGGCGAGCGCGTCGAGGTCGGCGGCGAGGGCGGCGGCGCCCAGCAGCACGCCCTTGGGCGGGCCGGTGGTGCCGGAGGTGTACAGGATCAGCGCGGGGTCGTCGGGGCCGGCCGCTCCGGCCGTCGGGGCGGCGGCGCGCCGGGCGAAGTCGACCTCGAACTCGACCGCGCCGGAGTCCTTGAGGATGTGCTCGCGTTCGGCCGGACCGGCGTCCGGTGGCAGCGGTACGAAGGGGACCCCGGCCAGCAGCGCGCCGACGACCGCGGCGACGGTCTCCAGGGAGGCGGTCGCGGTGACGGCGAAGGCGGGGGCGCCCGCGACGTCGGCGGCGACGGCCCCCGCCGCGCCCAGCAGTTCCTCGTACGAAGCGGTACGGCCGGCGACGCCGACGGCGTCCTTGCGGTCGCCGTACGTCCCGTCAAGTGCGGTCAGCACGCGGTGACTCCCCCTGTCGGTGGTGGGAGGGCCAGGCTACGTGCCGCGGGCCCCCTCCCACCTGGGCACCCCCGCCCCGCCGGTGCGGGCGGGACGGGAGCGCCGGGGTGCCGGAGCGTCGGAGCGTCGGGGCGCGGGGGCATCGGGGCGACGGCGGCCCGGATGACTCCCTGCATGACGCCCTGCATGACGCCCTGGACGACGGGCTGGAGGACCGCCTAGATGACGCCCTGGGCGAGCATCGCGTCGGCCACCCGCTCGAAGCCGGCGATGTTGGCGCCCGTCACGTAGTCGCCCGGGGCGCCGTAGCGCTCCGCCGTCTCGTGCGCGACCGCGTGGATCGACCGCATGATGCCCGCGAGTTCGTCCTCGACCCGGTCGCGGCCCCACGCCACCCGGCCCGCGTTCTGGGCCATTTCCAGCGCGCTGACGGCGACGCCGCCCGCGTTGGCGGCCTTGCCCGGGCCGAAGGCGACCCCCGCCGCCTGGAAGAGGTGCACCGCCTCGGGCGTGGTGGGCATGTTCGCGCCCTCGGAGACCGCCTTGACGCCGCTCGCGATGAGCGTGCGCGCGTCCTCGGCGCCCAGCTCGTTCTGGGTGGCCGACGGGAAGGCCACGTCCGCGGGGACCTCCCAGACCCGGCCGTCGCGCACGAAGCGCGCCGACGGGCCGCGCCGGGCGGCGTACTCGCTGATGCGGCCCCGCTCGACCTCCTTGATCTGCTTCAGCAGCGCGAGGTCGATGCCCTTGTCGTCGACCACGTAGCCGGAGGAGTCGGAGGCCGTCAGCGGGTTCGCGCCCAGCTGCTGGAGCTTCTCGATCGTGTACAGGGCCACGTTGCCGGAGCCGGACACCACGGCGCTGAGCCCGTCGAGGGACTCCCCGCGGACCTTCAGCATCTCGGCGGCGAACAGCACGGCGCCGTAGCCGGTGGCCTCGGGGCGGATCGCGGAACCGCCCCAGCCCTCGCCCTTGCCGGTCAGGACGCCGGCCTCCCAGCGGTTGGTGATGCGGCGGTACTGGCCGAACAGGTAGCCGATCTCGCGGCCGCCGACGCCGATGTCACCGGCCGGGACGTCGGTGTGCTCACCGATGTGCCGGGACAGCTCGGTCATGAACGACTGGCAGAAGCGCATGACCTCGGCGTCGGACTTGCCGTGCGGGTCGAAGTCGCTGCCGCCCTTGCCGCCGCCGATGCCGAGGCCGGTCAGGGCGTTCTTGAAGATCTGCTCGAAGCCGAGGAACTTCACCACGCCGATGTCCACCGACGGGTGGAAGCGCAGGCCGCCCTTGTACGGGCCCAGCGCGCTGTTGAACTCGACGCGGTAGCCGCGGTTGACGTGCACCCGGCCGTGGTCGTCCGTCCACGGCACGCGGAAGATGATCTGCCGCTCCGGCTCCAGGAGCCGCTCGACGAGGCCCGCCTCGGCGTACTCGGGGCGTGCGGCGAGTACGGGGCCCAGGGTGTCCAGGACCTCTCGTACGGCCTGGTGGAACTCGGGCTGCGCGGGGTTGCGGCGCTCGATGTCCGCCCGCAGTGCGTCCAGCCTGTCCTTGGGGTCGGTCACGGTCAGTTTCCTCTCCGACGTCTGTTCCGGGGGCGTGCGGGCCCAGCCGGAGGGTACATCGCGCGGTTCGTGCCCCGGCAAAGCCCCTTGGGGGCGCTGGGCCGGGCAACGGCCCGTCCCACATGCCGGGACGCGCGGACCGCGGAACATAGGATCGGCCCGCGCCGGCGGCGCCCGGCCGTTCGCGGAGCACGGGGGAGGCAACTGCGTGGAAACCGTACGTTTCGTGTCACTGATCGCGGCGACGGTCACGATGGGCCTGGTGAGCGGCCTGTTCTACGGATTCACGGTGGCGGTCATGCCCGGCCTGCGCGGCGCGGGCGACCGGACCGTCGTGGAGGTGATGCAGCGGATCAACGTCGCGATCCTCAACGGCTGGTTCCTGGCCGGCTACGTCGGCTCGCTGCTGCTGACCGGGCTCGCCCTGGCCCTGCACGTCCCGGCCGGCGGCCGCTCCGTGCTGGCGCCGCTGATCGGGGCCTTCGCCGCGTGCGTCCTCGCCATGGCCGTCACGGGCCGGGTGAACATCCCGCTCAACAACGCCCTCGCGGCGGCGGGCCCGGCGGACCGGATCGCCGACCCGGCCGCCGTGCGCCGCGCCTTCGAGCGGCCGTGGGTGCGCGCCAACCTCTGGCGCACCCTGCTGTCCACGGCCTCGACCGTCCTGCTGGCCTGGGCCCTGGTCCGCTCCGGGCAGTCCCGCTAGTCCGGCCCGGCGGGGGCGCCTCAGCGCCCGGTGGCCCGGCCGTGCAGGAGCAGGGCGCGGGCCAGGGCCGCCAGGGCGACGGCGCACAGCAGCGTGCGGGCGGTGTTGGCGGGCACCCAGGTTCCCCGGAACCGGTCGACCACGCCGGCGGCGGTGGCGCCCGCCGGATCGCCCGCGGCGGCGAGCTCGTTGTTGAGCGGGATGTTCACCGCGAAGGTGAGGACCAGGACGACGAGGTAGGCGACGGCCGCCGCGCCCGCCCACAGCGCGGCCCGGCGCCGCCCGGCGCGGTACTCGACGGCGCTCGCGGCGACGGCCGCGAGCAGCGCGAGGACGAAGGCGGTGCCGAAGAGGCCGTTGCCGTCGACGGCGGAGTTGAACCGCCGCATGGCGGCGGCGTACGTGGGGTCGCCGGCGGCGTCCAGCCCCGGCATCACCGAGACGGTGAAGGCGAAGAACAGGCCCGCCATCAGGCCGACCAGGACGGTCGCCAGCCCGAGCAGGAAGCCGGCCGCCCGCACCCGGGAGACGGCGGGGGCGGGGGCGGGGTCGTCGGTGTGCGGTGCCGGTCTGTGCTGGTCCATGAGCGCGTCCTCACCCGGTGCCGGCGGGCCCGGTGCCCGCGCGCGGCCGATCGTGACATCCCGCACCGTCCCGGGACCAGGGTCCGGGCGCGGAGCGTGCGGTTCAGCCGCGCGCGAGTGCGGCTCCACTAAGGGTGCGCACCATCTCTGCGGCACCAGGTGGCGCTGACAGGGCCTACGTGCGGGTGGAAGAGGGACGATGCCTGAGCACACGCGTGGTTTTCCCGACCGGTCCGCCGCCCGGACGGCCGGCGCGCCGGCTCCCGCACACCGGCCGGCGTACGCCTCCCGGCCCCCGGCGCGGGGCCGGGACCTGGCGGTGCTGTTCACCGGCCAGGGCAGCCAGCGGCCCGGCATGGGCGCCGGACTGTACGAGGACTTCCCGGTGTTCGCCGCCGCCTTCGACGCGGCCTGCGCGGAACTGGACGGGGCCGTCGCGGAGGCCGTCTTCGGCGAGGACGCCGACGCCCTGAACCGGACGGGGACGGCGCAGCCCGCCCTGTTCGCCTTCGAGGTGGCCCTCTACCGGCTGGTGGAGTCCTGGGGGGTGGTGCCGGCGGTCGTCGGCGGCCACTCCGTCGGGGAGGTCGCCGCCGCGCACGTCGCCGGGGTGCTGTCGCTGCGCGACGCGGCGGTGCTGGTGAGCGCGCGGGGCCGGCTCACGCAGGCGCTGCCCGCGGGCGGGGTCATGGTGTCCGTCCAGGCGGCCGAGGACGAGGTGACTCCGCTGCTGGTGCCGGGCGCGGCGATCGGCGCCGTCAACGGGCCGCGCGCGGTGGTGGTCTCCGGCGCCCGCGAGGCGGTGCGCACGGTCGTCGGCCGGCTCGCCGAACGGGACGTCAAGTCCAAGGCGCTGCGCGTCACCCACGCCCACCACTCCCCGCTCATGGACCCGGTGCTGGAGGAGTTCCGCCGGACCGTGGCGGGCCTGCGCTTCCGGCCGCCCGCGACGGCCTTCGTCTCCGGGCTCACCGGGGGCCTGGTCTCGGACGAGGTAGCCCGGCCCGAGTACTGGGTCGTCCAGCTCCGCGAAACCGTCCGCTTCCACGACGTCGTCCGCACCCTGGCCGGCCGCGGCGTCGGCGCCGCCCTGGAGCTGGGCCCGGACGCCCTGCTGACCGCCCTGGCGCGGGGCTGCGTCACCGCCGAGGACGACATGGCCCTGGTGCCCACCCTGCGCCGCGGCCACGACGAGGCCCCGAGCCTGACCCGGGCGGTGTCCGGCCTCCACCGGCACGGCATCGACGTGGACTGGCAGGCCTTCTTCACCGAGTCCGCCGCCGCCCGCACGGACCGCCCCGCGTACGCCCCGCGCCGCGAGCGCCTGTGGGTGGCGGGCGCCGACGAGGCCCCGCCGGCCGCCCCGGGCCCGCGCTCCGGCGGGTGGGGGGCGGACGGTCCCGGAGCGCGGGCGCGGTTCCCCGCTGCCGCGGCGGGCCCGGCGCCCGACGGATCCGCGCCGCACGCCGGGGCGGACGAGCCCGGCGACGGGGCGCGCGCGGGCGTCCCCGAGGCGTACGCGGTCCCGGCCCTGGCGGGCGCCGCCACCGGCCGGGCCGGCCTGCGGGCCCCCGCCGCCGAGCACGCCCGCGCGGCGGCGCCCGCCGACGCCGCCCGGCCCGCAGCGCGGCTCCCCGCGTCCCGGTCGCCCGGGCGCGGCGCGGCCGTGTGCGCCCCGGCGCCGGAGCGGGCGCCGGGCGGGACCCTCGTAGGGCTGCTGCGCGGGGCCCACGCCCAGGGGCGCACCGCCGAGGGCGTGGCACTGCTGATGGCGGCGGCCGAGCTGCTGCCGCACTACGAGCACCGCGCCGGGGTGGTGCACTGGCCGGCCCCGGCGGAGCTCGCGCCCCACCGGGAGGGCGCCGCCCGGCTGTTCGCGTTCCCCTCGCTCGGCGCGTGCTCCGGTCCCCACGAGTACCGGGAGCTGGCCGCCGCCCTGGACGGCCGGCTGGGGCTGACGGTGCTCCCGCACCCCGGCTTCGCGGGCGATCCCGTACTGCCGCGCACCCGCCAGGCGCTGGTCCGGGCGCAGGCGGAGGCGGTGGCCCGGGCCTGCGGGGACGGGGCGCCGGTGTTGCTGGGGCACTCCTGCGGCGGCTGGATCGCGCACGCCGTCGCCCGCGAGCTGCCCGAACTGGGCCGGGAGGCGGCGGCGGTGGTGCTGCTCGACACGTACGCGCGCACCGAGGCCGGCCGCGGCCTCGCCCTGCTGACGCGGCGGCTGCTGGACCCGGCCGCGCCGCTCGGCGTGCCCGACGACGGGCGGCTCCTCGCGATGGGCGCTCACCTGCGGGTGTTCGCCGACTGGACGCCCGGACCGGCGGCGGCGCCGACGCTGCTGGTGCGGGCGGCCCGCTCGGCGGCCGCCGGAGCGGCCGGCTGGGAGTACGCCGACCACGTGACGGAGGTTCCCGGGGACCACTTCTCGCTGCTCGGCGCCGACAGCGGCGAGGTCGCCGACGTCGTGGAGGGCTGGCTGGGCCGCCTGGCGCGCTAGGCCAGCGCCGGCAGTCCCCGGGGCCGGGTGAACTGCCGGTCGTGGTAGACGAGCGGGTCGGCGCCGCCCGCGTGGACGGCCTCGACGCGGCCGACCAGGATGCTGTGGTCGCCGCCGTCCAGCACCTCGTACAGGGTGCAGGCGATCCGCGCGGTGGCGTCCGGCAGGCCCGGCAGGCCCAGTTCGCAGGGCCGCATGGGGGTGCCCGCGAACTTGTCGGCTCCGGAGCGGGCGAAGTGGCCCGCGAGGTCGCCCTGGTCGGCGGCGAGCACGTTCACCAGGAAGCGGGTGCCGGTGACGAAGGCCTCGTGGCAGGAGGCCGTCTTCGCCGGGCAGACCAGCACGAGCGGCGGGTCGAGGGACAGCGAGGTGAAGGAGCTGGCGGTGAAGCCCCAGCGCCGTCCGTTCGCGTCCACGGTGGTCACCACGGTGACCGGGGTGGGGACCTGGGCCATGACGCGGGCGAATTCGACGGGGTCGGGAGTGCTCATCGGTCCTCCTGGCTCGGAAAGGTACGGTACGGGCGCCCCGCGGACGCGGCGCGCGGGCCCGGGGCGGGCCCCGCCTCAGGCGGCGGCGCGGACCACCACGGCCGCGTTGAAGCCGCCCCGGCCGCGCGCCAGCACCAGCGCCGTGCGCAGGGGGCCGGGCCGGCGGGCTTCGGTGACGAGGTCGATCGGGCAGTCCGCGGCCGGGGCGCCGGAGTTGACGGTGGGCGGGACGACCTGGTCGCGCAGGGAGAGCAGCGCGGCGGCCAGGTCGAGCGAGGCGCCGCCCGCGGCGAGCCGGCCCGTCATCGTCTTGGGCGCGGTGACGGGCACCGCGTACCGGCCGAACAGGCCCGCGATGGCCTCGGCCTCCTCGCGGTCGGCGGAGCGCCGGCCCGCCGCGTCGGCGAAGACCACGTCGACGTCGGCGGGGGTGAGACCGGCGTCGCCGAGGGCCAGTTCGGCGGCGGTGCGCAGCCGCGGTGCCCCGCCCGAGCCGGGCGGCGGGTCGAAGGTGGCGGCGTATCCGGCGACGCTGCCGTAGATCCCGGCGCCGCGCGCGCGGGCGGCGGCGGCGTCCTCCAGGACGAGCAGGGCGCCGCCCTCCCCCACCACGTGGCCGTCGGCGTCGGCGGAGAACGGCAGGAAGGCGCGCGCGGGGTCCTCGGCGGTGCTCAGTTCGCCGCCGGCGAGGTGGGCGGCCCAGCCCCAGGGGCAGATGGAGGAGTCCACGCCGCCGGTCACCACGAGCCGGACGCCCTTGCGGATCTGGCGGCGGGCCTGGGCCACCGCGTCGAGGCCGCCGGCCTGCTCGGTGACGAGGACGCCGCTGGGGCCGCGCAGGCCGTTCTTGATGGAGATCTGGCCGCTGTTGACGGCGTAGAACCAGGCGAAGGACTGGTACGCGCTGACGTACTGGCCGCCCTTGCTCCACAGCGCCTGGAGCTCCTTCTGGCCGAACTCGTAGCCGCCCGCCGAGCCGGCGGTGACGACGCCGGCGCAGTAGTCGGGCAGCGCGGCCGGGTCGACGCCGGCGTCGGCGAGGGCCTCGTCGGCGGCGGTCAGCGCGAGCCGGGTCATGTGGTCGGTCTGCGGCAGCAGCCGGCCGGGCAGGTGCGCGGCGGCGTCGAAGCCGGGGACCTCGCCGGAGAGCCTGGCCGGGTACTGGGCGGCGTCGAAGCGGCCGACGGGGCGGATGCCGCTCTCGCCGCGCAGCACGGCCGCCCACCAGGCCTCGGTGCCCAGCCCGTTGGGGGCGGTGACGCCGATGCCGGTGACGACGGGTGCCGCGGCCGGGCCGGGCTGCCCGGCGCCGGGGCGGGGGCGGGGGCGGGCTGCGGTCTCGGTGCTCATGCGGCATCTCCCAGGCGCGGGCGGGTCAGGATCATGGCGCTCTGGAAACCGCCGAACCCGCTGCCGACGCTGAGGACGGTGTCGGTGCGCTGCTCGCGCGCGGTGAGCGGGATGTAGTCCAGGTCGCAGGACGGGTCGGGGGTGTGCAGGTTGGCCGTCGGGGGGACGGTGTTGTGCGCGATGGCCAGGGCGCTGGCGGCGATCTCCAGCGAGCCGATCGCCCCGAGGGAGTGGCCGATCATGGACTTGATGGAGCTGACCGACACGTCGTGGGCGTGCTGCCCGAGGCTGCGCTTGAAGGCGGCGGTCTCGTGCCGGTCGTTCTGCTTGGTGCCGGAGCCGTGGGCGCTGATGTAGTCGACGGCGGTGGGGTCCAGGCGGGCCTCGTCGAGGGCGACGGTGATCGCCTCGGCCATCTCCACGCCGTCGGCGCGCAGTCCGGTCATGTGGTAGGCGTTGCAGCGGCTGGCGAAGCCGGATATCTCCGCGTAGACGTGGGCGCCGCGCCTGCGGGCGCTCTCCAGCTCCTCCAGGACCAGGACGGCCGACCCCTCGCCGAGGACGAAGCCGTTGCGGGTGGCGTCGAAGGGGCGGGAGGCGGTCGCCGGGTCGTCGTTGCGCGGGGAGGTGGCCTTGATCGCGTCGAAGCAGGCGACGGTGATCGGGGAGATCGGGGCCTCGGTGGCGCCGGTGACCATCACGTCGGCGCTGCCCTCGCGGATCAGCTCCACGGCGTGGCCGATGGCGTCGAGACCGGAGGTGCAGCCGGTGGAGACCACGGAGACCGGGCCCTGGGCGTTCACGCGCCAGGCGACCTCGGCCGCGAGCGAGCTGGGCACGAAGTAGTCGAACAGGTGCGGGACGGCGAGGGTGTGGTCGACCTGCCAGGTGCTGCCGCCCCGGCTCACCGCGTTGTACTCGACGTCCAGGCCGGTGGTGCAGCCCACCGCGCTGCCGAGGGTGACACCGGTGCGCGCCGGGTCCGTCTGCGCGCCGGCCAGGCCGCTGTCGCGCAGGGCCTCGTCCGCGCTGACGAGCGCGAACTGGGCGGCCCGGTCGAGGCGGAGGGCCTCCTCGGCGGTGAACCCGTGGTCGAGCGGGTCGAAGTCGGCCTCGGCGGCGATGCGGGAGCGGAACGCGGAGGCGTCGAACAGGCTGATCGGGCGGGTCGCGGTCCGTCCGGCGGTGAGCAGGGACCAGAACTCCTTGGTGCCCACCCCCCCGGGCGCGACGACTCCGATTCCGGTGATGACGACGCGTCGGCTCATTGGGTGTCCTTCACGGGTGAGTCCTTCTGCTGTGCTTTCGGCGCATCCGGCGGTCCGGTCAGCCCCTCGTCGGTCCGTGTCCGCGGGACGAGCCTGGTCAGAGCCGCTCGACGGCAGGTGGAGGGCCGGTGGTGACCGGCCCGCGCACGGCCCCGGACCGGCCGTCCCCGCCCGGCGGACGGCCGCGCCCCGAGCCGGTCTCGACCCCGTCTCCGGGAGGCCCGGCCCCGGACGGCCGGCCCCGGACGTCCGGCCCCGGACGGCCGGACCCCGCCCGGCCGGACCGCGGCTAGGCGGCCCGGGCGGCTCCGGCGCCCGCGGCGGACCCGGCGGGCGTCGCGGAGCCGAGGACGTCGCGGTGGATCTCCAGGGTCGCCGTCGAGCGGTTGAGGGTGATGTAGTGCAGCCCCGGGGCGCCCTCGGCCAGCAGCCGCCGCGCCATGGCGGTGGCGTACTCGACGCCGATGGCGTGCCCGGCCGCCGGGTCGTCGCGCACGGCGTCGAGGCGGCGGGCCAGGTGTCCGGGGAACGCAGCGCCGCTGAGCTCGGCGAACCGGCTGATCTGGCGGACGTCCGTGGCGGGCATGATCTCCGGAATGACGGGGGTGTCGCAGCCCGCCGCGGCGACCCGGTCGCGCAGCCGCAGGTAGTCGTCCACGTGGAAGAACATCTGCGTGACGGCGTAGTCGGCGCCCGCCCGGCACTTGGCCACGAAGTGCCGCATCTCGCTCTCCCAGTCCGGGGAGCGCGGGTGGCGTTCGGGGAACGCCGCGACGCCGACGCTGAAGGCCCCCGCGTCCCGTACCAGGCTGACCAGTTCGTGCGCGTGTTCCAGGCCCTGCGGGTGGCGCACCCAGGGCGCGTTCGGGTCGCCGGGCGGATCCCCGCGCAGCGCGAGGACGTCGCGCACGCCCACGTCCGCGTACTGGCCGATGATGCGGCGCAGCTCGGCCACCGAGTGCCCGACGGCGGTGAGGTGGGCGACGGGCCGCAGCGTCGTCTCGGCGGCGATCCGTTTGGTCACCTCCACGGTGCGGTCCCGGGAGGAGCCGCCGGCCCCGTAGGTGACCGACACGAAGGTCGGCGCCAGCGGCTCGATGCGGCGGATCGCGTCCCACAGGACCCGGCCGCCGGCGTCGGTCCTGGGCGGGAAGAACTCGAAGGAGAAGGACGGGACACCCCGGGCGAGGGCGTCGCGCAGGGCGGTCATGTGCGGCCTCCGGCGGGGACGGCGGGCGGGGACGGCGCTGTGAACGGGCGGCGGGACACGGGTGGCTTCCTCCTGCGCTGCGGGGTGGGGGCGACGACCCTCCCCGACCGTCCTGGAGGCGGGCTCGAACGGCGGGGTCACCGGCCCCGCCCGGAATCCGGACCGCCCGGACCCCGGACCCCGGACCCCGGACCGCCGGACCCCGGACCGCCGGGGTCTCACCAGCCGAGGCCCCCGTTGATCTCCAGCACGTGGCCGTTGACGTAGGAGCCGCTGTCGGCCGCGAGGTAGACCGCCGCGTCGGCCACCTCCGCGCCGCTGCCCATGCGGCCGAGCGAGATCTTCGGCGCGTACTTGCTCCACACCGCCTCGTTGCGCTTGAGCAGCTTGCCCATGCCCTCGTCGATGAAGCCCGGGGACAGGCAGTTGACGGTGATGCCCCGGGGGGCCAGCTCCAGCGCGATGACCTTGCTGAACATCTCCACCGCCGCCTTGGTGGCGCAGTACGAGGAGGCGCCCGGGGTGGGCCGGCTGCCGAGGGCGGAGGACATCGCGATGATCCGCCCGCCCGCCCGGCTGCGCTCCAGGTGCGGGACCGCCGCCCGGACGCAGTGGAAGAGGCCGTTCAGGTTCGTGTCGACGACGTCCGCCCAGTCCGCCCCGGCCAGTCCCACGGCGGGGCCCGAGCGGCTCACGCCCGCGTTGGCCACCAGGATGTCGATCCCGCCGTACGCCTCCGCCACGGCGTCCGTCAGGGTGCGCACGGACTCCGGGTCGCGCACGTCCACCCGGTGGAAGACGGCCCGCTCGCCGAGCGGTTCCAGGGCCTCGCGCGCCCCCTCCTCGCCGCGCGCGGCGGCGACGACGTACGCCCCCTCGGCGACGAAGCCCTCGGCGATCCTGAGGCCCAGCCCCCTCGTACCGCCGGTGACGACGGCGACCCTGCCCTTGAGTTTCACATGCAACCTCGCACCGCTTTGGGACGGATATGGGCGGCCAGGCTCTGAGGAACCGGGCGCGCCTCACCGGAGGCTGCCTGGAGGAACACGGTCCGGGCCGGTGGCGGCGGCCGCCGTACGGGGCGGCGCCCGTCGGCGGCCGCGCCGTGCCCCCGTACCGGCGACGACCGCACGTCGAGTCCGTTTCCAGCGGATCTGGACGCAATGCGTCCAGGGTGGCCGCACTGCCGCCCGCCCGGCGCGCCGCCCCGAACCGACGAGGAAAGTGGTGCCGATGCCAAGCTCCCCGACGTCAGGCACGGATCTGCGTGCCGGAGCACAGGAGCTGGCTTCCCTGGCCGTCCGGTACGCGGAACGGGCCGACAGCGAGCGCGCCCTGTCCCCCGTGGTGAGCGAGGGGATCATCGGCGCGGGCTTCGCCCGGTACTTCGTCCCCGCCCGCTGGGGCGGCCGCGACGGGCCGGCCACCGGACTGCTCGACGCCGTCGCGGCCCTCGCGCAGGGCTGCACCTCGGCCGGCTGGTGCGCCTCGGTGCTCGCCGGCGGCAGCCGGATGGGCGCCTTCCTGCCCGAGCAGGGGCAGGCGGAGCTGTGGGCCCGGGGCGCCGACACCGCCGTGGTCGGCGCGCTGGTGCCGCGCGGCGGCGCGACCGCGGTGCGCGGCGGCTGGCGGGTGTCCGGCGAGTGGGAGTGCACCAGCGCCGTCGGGTTCTCCGACTGGGCCCTGGTGTGCGCGCTGGTGCCCGAGGACGGCCGGCGGGTCCCCTGGTTCTTCGCCCTGCCCCGGACCGACTACGACATCGCCGACACCTGGACCTCGGTGGGGATGCGCGGCACCGGCAGTCACACCCTGGTCGCCGGGAACGTCTTCGTACCGGCCCACCGCGGCTTCCCCCGCCGGCACCTGACCGAGGGCCGCGCCGTCGGCTCCGACGCCCGCTGCCACACGGCGCCGCAGCCGCTGCTCGGCGGCCTGCTCCTGGGCGCCCCCGCGCTCGGCGCGGCCCGCGCCGCCCTGCGCGTGTGGGCCGAGGACTCCCGTACGGGGGCGGAGCCGGAGGACCTCGGGCTGCGCACCGCCGTGGCCCGCGGGGTGATCGCCACCGACAGCGCGGGCCTGCTGCTGGAGCGGGCGGCCCGGGCCGCCGACTGCCCCGGCTCCGGCCCGGCCGAGCTGGTGCGCAGCCCCGCCGAGTGCGCGTACGCCGTCGAGCGGCTGGTGGACGTCGTGGAGCGGCTGCTGCGCGCCACCGGGAGCTCCGGGCAGTTCGCCGGGCATCCGCTCCAGCGGATCTGGCGCGACGTGCACAGCCTCGCGAGCCATGCGGGGCTCCGGTTCGAGGCGGCCGCGGGTCCGTACGGGGCCCGGCTGCTGTCCCCGTCCGCCGGCCTCACCGCCGCCTGAGCGGGGCGGGCGGATGAGCCACGGTGCGGCGCGCGAGCCGCGACAGCCGGACGAGGACGAAGGGCGCCGCGCGAGGCGGGCGCGCGAAGAGGCGGAGGAGCGCGTCGTCACCGTGATCGGCGCGGGCACCGTCGGGCTCGGCTGGATCGCCCTGTTCCTGGGCCACGGACTGACGGTACGGGTCAGCAGCCGCCGTGCGGACGCGCCGCGCGCCGTCGCCGAGGGGCTGGCCCTGCGCGTCCCGTACCTGCCCGACGGCTGCGCGGACCCGGCGGGCTTCCCCGGGCGGCTGTCCTTCGAGCCGGACCCGCAACGGGCGGTGGCCGGCGCGGACGTCGTCGTCGAGGCCGTGCCGGAGGACCTGGAGCTCAAGCGGGCGCTGTACGAGCGGATCGGCCGGGCCGCCCCCGCCCGGGCGCTGCTGCTGTCGTCCGCCTCCGCCCTGGACCCGGACGCCATGGGCGCCCGGATGGCCGACTCCGGCCGGCTGGTCGTGGGCCACCCCGGCAACCCGCCGCACGTGGTGCCGCTGGTGGAGGTGGTGGCCGGCCGGCGGACCTCGGAGGCGGCCGTGGAGGAGGCGGTGCTCTTCCTGGAGTCGGTGGGCCGGGTCCCGGTGGTGCTGCGCGGCCCCGCCGTCGCGGCGTCGGCGGCGGACCGGCTCCAGGCGGCGCTGCTGCGCGAGGCGGTGCGGCTGGTGCGCGAGGGCGTCGTCACCGCGGAGCAGCTGGACCGGGTGGTCACGCACTCCCTCGGGCTGCGCTGGGCCGCCGTCGGCCCGTTCCTCGGCTTCCACCTGGACGGTGCGCAGGGCGGCCCGCGCGGCCGGCTGGACGCCGGGACCGCGGCCCGGCTCGCCGAGCGGGCGGGGCGGGCCTACGGAGCGACGGGGCGGGAGGACCACGTACGGGAGCGCGACGCCCGGCAGGCGGCGGTCCTGCGCGCGCTCGCCGGGGTCGACGGCCGCGGCTGAGGCCCGCGTACGCACGGGAGTCCCGCTACGGCCCGCACGCCGTACCGGGACTCCCGTGCGTCGCGGTGCTCAGAACGCGGTGCGGGCCGCGGGCGCTTCCCGGCGGGCCGGGACCTCCTGGCCGGGGACGCGGGGACGCACGGTGCGGGCGGCCCGGTCGGCGCGCTCGGGCCGGTCGGCGCGCTCGGGCTGCGGGACGGGGCTCAGCAGCCGTGCCTGGAGCTGCTTGAGCTCCAGGGAGGGCTCCAGGCCCAGTTCGTCGGCGAGCAGGCGCCGGACGTTCTGGTAGGCCTGGAGGGCCTCCGCGCGCCGCCCGGCGGCGCCGAGGGCGCCGATGAGCTGGCTGTGGAACCACTCGTTGAGCGGGTAGTCGTTGATGAGCTTGCGCAGCTCGGGGATGGACTCGCGGTGCCAGCCGAGCTGTTCCTCGCAGGCGATGCGGATCTCGAAGGCGCGGATGCGCAGTTCCTCCAGGTGCACGACGTGCCCGGCGAGCAGGTCGCCCGCGGGGAAGTTGGACAGCGCCGGCCCGCGCCACAGGTCGAGCGCCTCGCGCACGGTCCGCAGGGCGGTGAGCGCGTCGCCCTCGCTCAGTTCGAGGCGGGCCCGCGTGACGAGCGACTCGAATATCCGGATGTCGATCTCCGAGTCGTCGGCCTGGATGGAGTAGCCGGGCGGGCTGGTGAGGATCAGCTGGCGGCCGGCCGGGGCGAGCGACTCGTTCGTGAACATCCGGCGTGCGTGGTACACGTACGTCTGGAGCGTGGTGACGGCGCTGCGCGGCGGTTTCTCGCCCCACAGCTCCTGGATGAGCGCGTCGGCCGTGACGATCTCGCCCGGCCGGGTGAGCAGCAGCGCCAGCGTCTGGCAGACCTTGGGGGTCCCCGGCCGGTAGGTCCTGCCGTCGTCCGTGACGATTTCGAAGGGGCCGATGAGATTGAAACGCATGGGTGATGACTCCTCGTCAGCAGGACAATGCGATGAGCAATCCGCCTGAATTATAAGAAGTCTCTTCCAGTCCTCTGATGCGCGTCAACCAGCCATTTGTCAGGGCGTAGTCAACTTGCGTCAGCATTCGGAATGCTTTTCACAGATCCCCGTCACGGACCTCCGGAAACACAAAAAGACGGCCGCCCCGCCGGATTTCTCCGGCGGGGCGGCCGCATGGGGTGGACCGGCTCGCGACTACTCTCCGAGCAGGTACCGGATGTGCTTGACCAGTTCGCCGATGTCCGGGGTGCGGAGCAGGCTGTAGTGGTCGGCGTCGAGGTCGATGACCGTGGGCGGCTCGGCGGAGTAACCACTGCTGTTCTCGATGAACGAGTAGTCGTCGCCGCGGGCCTTGAAGATGGTCACCGGCGCGCCCAGCGTGCGCTCGGACAGCTCACGGAACGAGTACTCGAATTCGTAGGTCTGCCCCACGACCGAGATGATCCGCTTCGCCAGATCGATGTCGATGCCCTTGAGCTCGCTGATGAATTCGGCGAAGGATTCCTCGTCCGTCGCCGATTCCAGGCACCGGTCCAGGTCCGGACCCGAAATGGTGCCGGTGAACACCGAGAAGAGGATCGTCGTGTAGGCGCGGTTGGCGAAGGACGCCTCCCGGCCGTACACCTTTCCGTTCTCGGCGCGCACGGTCGGCGAGCCCGGGGCGATCAGGAAGAGGTTGTCGACCTTCTCGCCCGCCTGCTCCAGCTGGAAGGCGGTCTCGAAGGCGACGCGGGCGCCGAAGGAGTAGCCCCACAGGGTGTAGGGGCCCTGCGGCTGGAGCTCCTTGATGGCCTCGATGTCGGCCTTGGCCATCTCCGTGATGGTGGCGTACGGGGCTTCGCCCTCGTTGATGCCGTGCGCCTGGATGCCGTAGAACGAGCGGCCGAGGCCGATCTCGCCGGCCAGCGTGCGCAGGTTCATCGGGTAGCCGCCCAGGCCCGGCCAGCACAGCACCGGACGGTCCTTGCCGGTCTCGGCGTGCAGCCGCACCAGGCGGGAGGACTCCTGGGCGACCTCGCGCTCCAGGCGGCGGGCGAGCTTCTCGACCGTCGGGGACTCCAGGACGCTCTGCAGCGGCAGGGAGACGGCCAGGCGCGAGTTGAGCTCGCGGATCAGGCCGACGGCGATCAGCGAGTTGCCGCCCGACTCGAAGAAGTCGTCCTGGACCGAGACGCTCTCGCGGCGCAGGGACTTGGCCCACACCTCCGCGATCTCCTTCTCGGTCTCGGTGCGCGGGGCGACGAAGGGCCGCTCCACGAGCTCGGCGTTGACCTGGTCGGAGGCGGCGAGCGCCTTCGCGTCGATCTTGCCGTTGGCGGACAGCGGCAGCCGCTCGAACACCACGACCCGGTTCGGGATCATGTAGTCCGGCAGGAAGCTGACGAGGTCGTCGCGGATCAGCTCCGCCGGACCGCGCATGTGGACGCTGTCCTCGCGCATGCCCTCGTGACCGAGCTGCTCCTCGCTGACCCGGCCGCCGACGAAGAAGTACGACGGACCGCTGTCGACCCCGGCCGCGTTCAGGACGGAGTCGATCCGGCGCGACGCGGGCAGCGGGTTGCCGGTCTTGGAGCTGTAGCCGGAGGACATGAAGCCCAGGCCGAGCCCGTTCATCATCAGGTGCTGGAGCTTCTTGCCGAGGGTGACGTAGTGCAGCCAGTCCTCGGGCGCCCGGCTGACCACGCTGATGCCGAAGCTGGCGGCCTCGTACACCGACTGGTTGATGGCGATGACCTGCTTCTTGAGGACGATGTCGTCCGAGAAGCGGGTGAGCTCGCCGTCCGCGTAGCGGTACTGGCCCTGCGGGAGGCCCTCGATCTTGCCGCCGTGGGTCTGGACGTAGACCTCGGCGTGGTCCTCGCGCTGACCCGTGTGCGGGACCAGCTCGAAGGTGCCGAGGTAGTAGTCCTCCTCGGGGACGTCCAGCAGCTCGCGGACGGCCGGCTCGAAGGCCAGGTCGCGGATGTCCAGGCCGTAGGCCGGCAGCACCTGCTCGAAGAGGCCGACGATGTGGCCGGTCTCGATCTCCAGGACCTCCTGGATGTTGTTCTTGTAGACGGGCTCGATGCCGCCCTTCTTGCCCATGAAGTGGATCCGGGCGGTGGGCTTGCCGGTGGCGGCCCGCTCGCTGATGAGGACGAGCTGGTGGCGGACCGGCTGGTAGTAGTAGTAGCCCGGCTTCAGCGAGCCGACGCCCTCCAGCTCGAAGTACATCTGCGTCGCGTACAGCGCGCCCGGGGAGGCGTAGCCGTACTTCGGCAGCAGCCGCTCCTCGCTGACGTACTGGCCGAACCAGCGCAGGATCTGGCCCAGTTCGGCCGGCGCCAGGTCGGCGGACTTGCGCGAATAGGCCGCGGGGACCTTCGCGCCGAGCAGCGAGAGCAGGTCGGACTGGGTGACCGCGCCGCCCTCGTAGAAGCGGTACGTCTTGCGGGCGAAGACCCGGCTGCGCTGCTCGGGGGTGGCCTGGGCGCCCGGCAGGTCGAAGGTGGAGCGGCCGGCCAGCTCGGAGTCGTCGCGCAGGCCCGGGTTGGACAGCTGGGCCTTGACCTGGAGCTTGCTCTTCTTCGAGGCGTGGTGGGAGCCGTGGTTGCCCTGGTCCATCAGGGCGGCTTCCTTCTCGCTCAGCTCGACGCAGGCGATCAGGTTCTGGAATCCGGTGCGGCCGTCGTTCTTGACGATGACCGCCGCGTTGCGGACCCAGTCGTGGTTCTCGATCGCCAGGGATATCTCGTCCAGCTCGACGCGGTAGCCGCGCAGCTTGACCTGGTTGTCGGCGCGGCCGGCGAACTGCACGGTGCCGTCCGGGTTCCACTGGCCCAGGTCGCCCGTCTTGTACAGGCGGGTGGTGCCGGCGCCCTCGGCGAGCTCGATGTCCAGGAAGCGCTCGGCGGTCAGGTCGGGGCGGTGCAGGTAGCCGCGGGCCAGCTGGCCGCCGCCGATGTACAGCTCGCCGATCTCGCCGACGCCGACGGGCTTGAGGTCCTCCTTGCCCAGGATGTGGTACTGGGTGTCGTGGACCGGGGCGCCGATGGAGATGGACTGCGGCGCCTCGTCGAGGGCGGCCGGGTCGACCACGAACGAGGAGGAGTTGATGGTGCACTCGGTCGGCCCGTAGACGTTGATCAGGGCGCGGCCCGGCATCTCCTGCGTGACCTGGACGGCGAGCAGGCGCGAGAGCGCCTCGCCGCCGCTGAAGATCTGCTGGAGGGAGACGCACTGGTCGAACTTCTCGGTGTCCAGCAGGCCCTGGAGCAGGGTGGGCACGCACTGGAGCGTGGTCACGCCGTACTTGACGATGGTCTCGATGAGGCCCTCGGGGTCGGCGTAGACGCCGGGGGCGCCCATGACGACGGTGGTGCCGTTGGCCGGGGAGAGGATCTCCCACTGGGCGGCGTCGAAGCTCATCGGGGTCTTCTGCAGGATGGTCTTGCCGCGGTCGATCGCGTAGGTCTCGCGCAGCCAGCCGAGCTGGCTGACGATGCTGTGGTGCTCGATCATCACGCCCTTCGGCTTGCCCGTGCTGCCGGAGGTGTAGATGACGTACGCGAGGGTGTCCGGGCGGGCGCCGTCGACGATGGGCGCCTCCTGCTGTCCCTCGGGCAGGAGGAAGGCGTCGGAGTCGCGCAGGGTGACGACGGTGACGTCCGCGGGCGCGAGTTCACGCAGCCGGGACACCAGGCGCTGCTGCGCCAGGATGATCTTGGCCTGGCTGTTCTCGATCATGTACCGGAGGCGGTCCTCGGGGTACTCCGGGGACAGCGGCAGGTAGGCGGCTCCGGCGGTCAGGATGCCCCAGGCACCGACCATCAGATCGATCGACGGTTCGACGAAGAGGCCGACGCAGTCGTCCGCCGCCACGCCCAGGTGTCTGAGGTAGGCGGCCAGGGCCGAGCTGCGGGAGGCGAGCTCGCGGTAGGTCAGCCGCTCGTCACGGTAGACGACTGCGGTCGCCTCGGGGTGCTCGGCGACGCGCTCCGCGAGCAGGCCGGGCAACGTGGTGGTGCCGCGCAGGGTGGGCTCGAGCACGGTGGTCTCCTGAAGTGTCATTTCCCGCTTCCTTACGTTCCGTTGTCGAGCAGCGGGCGCGCGCACGCCCCCGCGACCGGGCCTGCGGTCGAGCGGTCGGCCCGGTGTGCGACGGCTCACCCGTGCGCCTGGGGGGAGGTGTCCGCCCTGGGGCGGCCACCGCGCCGGCGGTGAGCGTCGGGGCCGGGAGGAACCTCCCGGCGATAAGAATCAGAGAAACGAGGGGCGCAGGTCAGGAGCCTCGCCACCCCGGAAAGAACCGGAACGGCGCGGTGCGTGCGGCCGCCTCCCCCATCGGACGGACGGGCCCCCGTCAGGCCCGTCCGCCCGGGCGATCACCGGCTCTGCAGGAGCCGGGTCACTGATCCGTTTTCGAACACCTCACGGGAGGCCCCGGCGATGAGCGGGGCGATCGACAGGACGGTGACCTTGTCCAGTCCGAGGGCCCCGGGCACCGGCAGGGTGTCCGTGAAGACGAACTCGCTGACGCGCGAGTTCTTCAGGCGGTCCGCGGCGGGGCCGGAGAGCACCCCGTGCGTGGCCGCCACGATGACGTCCTTCGCCCCCTGGGCGAACAGCGCGTCGGCCGCGGCACAGATCGTGCCGCCGGTGTCGATCATGTCGTCGACCAGGACGCAGACCCGGTCGCGGACGTCGCCGACCACCTCGTGGGCCGTGACCTGGTGGGCCACGTCCTTGTCCCGCCGCTTGTGGACGATCGCGAGCGGGGCGCCGAGCCGGTCGCACCAGCCGTCGGCCACGCGCACGCGGCCCGCGTCGGGCGAGACCACGGTGAGGTCCTCGCGGTCCACCTTGGAGCCGATGTAGTCCGCGAGGACCGGCATGGCGAAGAGGTGGTCCACGGGGCCGTCGAAGAAGCCCTGGATCTGGTCGGCGTGCAGGTCGACCGTCAGGATCCGGTCCGCGCCCGCGGTCTTGAGCAGGTCCGCCACCAGGCGGGCCGAGATGGGTTCCCGGCCGCTGTGCTTGCGGTCCTGCCGCGCGTATCCGTAGAACGGCAGGATGACCGTGATGCTGCGGGCCGAGGCCCGCTTCAGCGCGTCGATCATG
The DNA here is from genome assembly GCF_043199995.1 of Streptomyces sp. NPDC048507. Taxonomy (NCBI): domain Bacteria; kingdom Bacillati; phylum Actinomycetota; class Actinomycetes; order Kitasatosporales; family Streptomycetaceae; genus Streptomyces; species Streptomyces sp. NPDC048507. The sequence goes on from NZ_JBICWZ010000016.1 coordinate 70,232, forward strand.
ATCAGCTGTTCCATGATGGACTTGTTGATCGGCGCCGTGTGGCTCTGGACCACGAAGCAGTCCGCGCCGCGCACGGAGGCGTGGTAGCGGATGTAGATCTCGCCGTTGGCGAAGTCGATCGCCTTCGTCGGGACCAGCGTCGTGCCCAGCTCGGCGGCGATCGCCTCCGCCAGCTCGGGGTGCGCGCGCCCCGAGAACAGCAGCATCTGCCCGGTCTCGCTCACGCGGCGAACGTCGGGTAGTCGGTGTAACCGGTGTGGTCGCCGCCGTAGAACTTGCTCTGGTCGGCCTCGGCCAGCGCGTGGCCGCTGCGGATGCGCTCCGGCAGGTCCGGGTTGGCGAGGAAGGCCGAGCCGAAGGCGACGGCGCAGGCCACGCCGGTCTCCAGCGCCTCGGTGGCGATCTCGGCGCTGACCGGGACGCCGTTCTCCGGGTGCGGGCACAGCACGATGGTGCCGGTCCACTGGGCGCGCAGGGCCGCGATGTGGTCGCGGTTGCCGCCCTCCAGGATGTGCAGGAAGGCCACCGGCGGCAGGGCCGCGACGAGGGCCTCGTACAGGGCGCGGGTGTCGTTCTCGACGATGTCGTTGTACGGGTTCGACGGCGAGATGCGCACGCCGACGCGGTCGGCGCCGATGCGCTCGGAGACCGCCTCGATCACCTCGATCGCGAAGCGGACGCGGTTCTCGACCGAGCCGCCATACTCGTCGGTGCGCTGGTTGCTGTTGTCCGCCAGGAACTGGTGGAGCAGGAAGCCGTTGCCCGCGTGGATCTCCACACCGTCGAAGCCGGCCTCGATGGCGAGCTCGGCGGCGTCCGCGTGCTCCTTGACGACCCCGGCGATCTCCTCGACCGTCAGGGCGCGCGGGACCGGGTAGTCGAGCGGGCCCTCGGGACCGTAGGCCTGGCCGGCCGCGGCGATGGCGGACGGGGCGACCGACTGGTGGCCGCTCGGGTACAGCGCGGGGTGGCCGATGCGGCCGGCGTGCATGAGCTGCACGACGATCTTGCCACCGGCCGCGTGCACGGCCTCGGTGACCGGCTTCCAGGACTCGGCCTGCTCCTGGGTGTGCAGACCCGGGCTGTTGGCGAAGCCCTGGCCCACGGCGCTGGGCTGGGCGCCCTCGGTGATGATGAGGCCGGCCCCGGCCCGCTGGCCGTAGTAGGTGGCCATCAGGTCGGTGGCCAGGCCCTCGGCGGTCGCCCGGTTGCGGGACATGGGCGCCATGACCACTCGGTTGCTCAGGGCCAGCTTCCCGAGGGTGACCGGCTCGAACAGCTTCTCGGACATGTGTCTCTCCAGACTGAGGTCAACGCGTGGTGCGGTGGTGGAACGGAAAACGCCCGCGGGCGGGGCGGATCAGCGGCCCGCGATCTCGGCGAGGTGGCGGGAGTGGGCGACGGCCAGGCGGCCGGCCGCCTCGGCGCAGGAGGCGAGGACGGCCATGTTGGCCTTGGCGGAGCGGCCTTCGGTCGCCGCGTCGACGGCGCGCATCAGGTACTTGGTGATGGCCTGGCCCGACACCCCGTCGCGGGTGGCCTCGGCGACGGCGGCGCGGATGGCCGTGTCCACCTCGGCGGAGTCGATGGCGTCCTCCTCCCGGACCGGGGTGGTGATCAGGAAGGAGCTGTTGTTGCCGAGGGCCCAGTGGGCCTCGACGGCGCGGGCGATGACCTGCTCGTCGTCCAGCCGGTGCGGAGCCTTGTGGCCGCTCGTGCGGCAGTAGAAGGCGGGGAAGTCGTCCGAGCGGTAGGCGACGACGGGGACGCACTGCGTCTCCAGGTACTCCAGCGTCAGACCGAGGTCGAGGATCATCTTCGCGCCCGCGCAGACGACGGCGACCTTGGACCGGGTGAACTGGATGAGGTCCGAGGAGACGTCCCAGGTCTCCTGGGCGCCCCGGTGCACGCCGCCGATGCCGGCGGAGGAGAAGAACGGGATCCCGGCGAGCTCCGCCGCGACGACGGAGGTGGCCACGGTGGTGGCACCCAGTCCGCCCTGCGCGAGGACGACGGGCAGGTCCCTGCTGGACACCTTGGGGATGCCCGGCAGCGAGGCGAAGCGCTCGATGTCGGCGTCGCTCATGCCGACCCGGATCTCGCCGCCCTCGATGGAGATCGTCGCGGGCACGGCGCCGCCGGCCCGTACGGCGTCCTGGACCTTGCGGCCGGTGGCCGCGTTGTCCGGGTAGGGCAGGCCGTGGGTGATGACGTTGCTCTCCAGGGCGACGACGGCCGCGCCCTCGTGGAGGGCCTCGCGGACCTCCTCGGTGTAGACGACGGGGATGCCGTTGCTTGCGCTCATCGGGGCTCTCTCAACTCTCGTTCCAGTAGCCGGGTGCCTTGAGCAGCTCGTCCCGGCGGGCGGCAATCTCGGCGAGGACCTGGCTGTCCCAGTCCTCCGGGGTGACCGGCTCGAGGGAGATCGAGACGGTTTCCTCGCCGGTGGCGAAGGTCTTCGTCACGGCGGCGGTGACCGCCTCGTCGATCGCCCTGAGCTGCTCTTGCGTGAAGTCCCTCGGGTAGTGCCGGACGTGTATGTGGGGCACGGCCTCGGTCCTCTCGCGGGGTACTGCGCGTACGTGTGGTCGTGGGGGGGGTGGGCGGCACACCGCGGACGGGGGAGGCCGCGGTGTGCCACCACCGCTCCCCGCCCGTGCCCAGGGGGGAAGGGGCCCGGCGGGGAGTCTCGGGCGGGAGTCCGGCGCGTTACGCCGGGGCGGATTCCCGCGGGGTCTTGTGAGGGGCCGGCTCGGCGGCCGGCTCGGCGGCCGGTCCGGCGGCGTCCTTCTTCGCGCCCGCCCGTGGCTGGGCGAGGAAGACCGCGCCGACGACGATCAGCGCTCCGACGATCTGGAGCGGCGAGAGCGACTGGTCGAGGACGAAGTAGCCGAGCAGCGTCGCCGCCAGCGGGGAGGCGAAGCTCAGGAACGAGACGGCCAGGGCGGGCAGGCGCTGCACGCCGCGGAACCAGATCGCGTAGGCGAACAGGGCCCCGATGATGCCGAGGTAGAGGAAGCCCCAGACGTTCTTGCCGGTGATCTCGCCGGGCAGGCCCTCACCGATCAGCGCGATCGGGAGCAGGACCAGACCGCCGACGGTCAGCTGCCAGCCCGTGAAGGGCAGCAGGCCGACGCCTTCGGGTCGGCCCCAGCGCTTGGTCAGCACGATGCCGGAGGCCATGCTGAGCGCGCCCAGCAGACCGGCGATGACACCGGTGGCGTTCAGCCCGGCGTTCGGCTGGAGGACGAGCAGCGCCACACCGGCCGCGCCGAGCGCACAGGCCGCCAGGTGGATCCGCTTGATCTTCTCCTTCAGCAGCACCGCGCCGAGCAGCAGCACGATCATCGGCTGGATGGACATCACCAGCGCGGCGACACCGCCCGGCAGGTGGTAGGCGGCGACGAAGAGCAGGTAGAAGAAGGCGCCGATGTTCAGGACGCCCAGGACCAGGGCCCGCCACCACCAGATGCCCTTCGGCAGGGTGCGCCCGAAGATCACCAGGATGAGACCGGCGGGCAGGGCACGGAGCACGGCCGCCAGCAGCGGGCGTCCCTCGGGCAGCAGCTCCGTGGTGACCAGGTACGTCGAACCCCAGATCGCCGGCGCCAACGCCGTCAGCGCGGAGTCCGTTAGGGTGCGGGAGCCCTTCATCGTGCGGCGCCCGAGTCCGTCGTGCCGAAGAAGCGGTCACCGAAGTCGCCGATGCCCGGGATCATGAACGCGTGCTCGTTGAGGCGCTCCTCGACCGAGGAGGTGACGATCTTGACCAGCGGGTGCACCGCGTGGACCGCGGCGATGCCCTCGGGGGCGGCGAGGAAATTGACGAAGACGATGTTCTCCTCGCGCACGCCGGCGTCGAGCAGGACCTCGATCGCGGCGTTGGCGCTGCCGCCGGTGGCGAGCATCGGCTCCAGGAGCAGGACGTGCCGGTCCGCTATGTCGGACGGCAGGTTCTGGTAGAAGAGGTGCGGGAGCTTGGTGGTCTTGTCCCGCTGGATGAGGACCTTGCCGATGCGGATGTTCGGCACGACCTCGCGCAGTTCGTCCACCATGGAGTCACCGGCCCGGATCACGGGCACGGCGCACAGCTTCGGAGCGAACTTCAGCCCTTCGAACGTCTCGCCGACCGGCGTGACGACCTTCACCTTGTCGAACGGCAGCTGGTCGAGCGCCGATTCGAGCAGGAGTCGGATGATGCGCCGGGAGTAGAACACGAAGTCGGCGCGCGATGCCTCGCGGTCGCGGATGATCGTGTGCATGGCCCGGAGCTGGTTGGTCTGCGGCAGCGGGTGGACGTTGTGGTGGCCGGTCGCCATCTGAACCTGCTTCTCGTCGGTCGGTGGAGACGGGCTGCGGCCGGGCCCGGGGCCCAGGGGGCCCCGGGCGGCCGCAACCGCGTGGTGGGGTGCCGAGGTCAGGAGGCCGCGATCTCGGCGAAGGCCTTGCGGGACTCGGCCACGAACTTCGCGACCTTGGCGCGGTCCTTGCGGCGGTCGGTGCCCTCCAGGAGGCTGTGGGCGTCGACGGCGGCGGGCTTGACGAAGCGGATCGCGTCGGCGACGTTCTCCGGGCTCAGGCCGCCGGCCATCATCAGGGGCTTCGGCGAGCGGCGCACGAGCTCCGCGCTGACGTTCCAGTCGTGGGTGAGGCCGGTGGCGCCCTTGGCACCGGTGGCCGGGTTGAAGGTGTCGGTGATGAACATGTCCACCGAGTCGGCGACGTCGTCGACGAGCTTGAGCAGCTCCTCGGCGTTGTCCTCCTTCACGACCAGGCTCTTGAGCACGTACAGGTCGGGGCGGTTCGCCTTGAGCTTGCGCAGCTGCTCGGGCTCGACGTCGCCGTGGAGCTGGACGGCCTTGACACCGAGCTGCGTGGTGAACGCGCTGATCTCGTCGGCGTCCGTCATGTAGCTGATGAGGACGCCCTCCTGCGGGGCCTTCAGGCCGGCGATGATCTCCGTGGCCGCGGCCTCGGAGATGTCGTCCTTGCCCGACGGGAGCCGGAGCGGGAAGCCGAACCAGTCGACGCCCTCCTCGGCCAGCAGAGCGGCCTCCTCGGCGTCGATGATTCCGGCGACCTGCACCAGGTCCTTCACGTCACTCATGTGTGTTCCTTTTCGGGATGTATCTGCTGGATCAAAGCGAGTACGGGCCGAACGAGTTGACGTGTCCCGGCATGACGGATTTCGTTACACGTCTCGGGATGCTCACGAAAAGCCTCGTTGGTGACGATCTGTTGGTCAACGGGCTTTATGTCAGATCCGCGTCAACCTTTTTCAGGTCTCTGTCAGACGGCCGGGAAACACGGACCGCCGCGGCGTCACGGGCGAGCAGGCACTCCTCCAGGAAGGCCAGAACCCGCAGGTGATAGGTGCGAGCCGCCCAGCCCAAGCTGATGTTATGACCGGAATCGGGCAGTCGGACAGCCTCCGCGGAGCCCCGGGGCAGCGGACTCAGGAGTTCCTCCAGTGCCGCGCCGTCGGTCCTCCACCACAGCTCCTGTTCGGCGAAGGTGAACCGCACCGGGACCCTGGTCCGGGCCGCGAAACGGGGGTACATGTCCGGCCAGCGGACGGTTTCCCGGGCCTCCAGGGCGGGCACCGGACGGACCAGTCCCGCGCCGAGCCGGAAGGCGTCCGGCGGGTAGAACCGCAGCGCCCCCCAGTGCCGGCGCCACTGGCCCCGCAGGTCCGCCGCCGCCCCGGGCAGCTGCCCGGGCTCGACCGCGAAGCGCCGGCCGAGCCCGCTGAGCTCCAGCCCGACCGGCGCGAAGTCGGCGTCGGCCGCGGCGGACAGCGCGAGCCGGCCGCCGTTCGAGTGGCCCACGAGGAAGTACCCGGCGCCCAGTTCGTGGTCCCGGGCGAAGCCGTCCAGGGCGGCCAGCAGCGTATCGGTCTGCCCGGCGAGCTCCTGCCCCTCGGGCAGCGCGGCCGCCGAGGCCCCGTAGCCGGGCCGGTCCAGGGCGAGGACCGCGTAGCCGAGGGCGGCGCCGAGTTCGAGCAGCGAGAGCCCGGGACGGGCCCGGCTGTCGAAGTATCCGGCGCTCATCCCCGCCCCGTGCAGGGCCACCACGACGGCCCGGGGCACCGGCCGGTCCGGCAGGGCGAGCAGCCCGGACAGCGGGACGCCGGCCGCGTCGAGAACGACGGGCCGGATCCCGGGCGGGCCGGACGGCGGTGGAGCGGGCATGCGGAGGCCTCCGGTGAGGGTGACGGTGACGGTGACGGTGACGGGGGGAGGGGACGGGCGACCGAGTGCGGCGGTCAGCCGCGGGGGCGGAGCGGGCGGACCCGGGCCGCGGCGAGCGCCCAGGCGGCCCGGCGGCGCAGCAGCGTGGTCAGGGGCGGCAGCGGGTGGCGTACGGCGTGCGGCGCGGGGTGCCGTACGGCGTGCGGCGGCGCGGGCTCGCGCAGCGGTTCCGGGGGGAGCTCGCGCAGGGTTTCGCGCGCGGGGACCCAGTAGCCGGCGATCTGCACGGCGTTCACCGGGCGCTCACAGCCGGACTCCGGCCAGCTCGGGCAGGCGGACGCCGGAGTCCCACACGACGTGGAAGGCGATGTGGTGCAGGCGCCAGCCGGCCGGGGTGCGCACGGCGCGGGCCTCCGAGTACCCGCCGACCTCGAAGTGGGCCGGCGCCTCGCCGGGCGCGTGGTGGACGTGGGTGGTGAGCTGCTGGGCGCGCAGCGTGGCGCGGTCCCCGTCGAGGACCACGCTGTGTCCGGCGGCCAGGTGGTGCGTGCGCGCCCACCGTTCGCGGGCCTCGCGCTGGAAGGCGGCGAAGGCCTCGACGCCGGTGCACACCCCGATCGGGAAGGCGAAGGTGACGTCCTCGGTGAAGAGGCCGGCGAAGCGCTCCCGGTCCGGGCCGGGCGGCCCGCCGGTGTCGAGGGCGGTGACGTAGCGGTCGAACAGCTCGCGCAGTTCGGCGTGGTCGCGTAGGTAGCGGATCTGCTCGCGCAGGTCCGCGATGTCGTCGTGGGGCGAAGGCATGGCCTCTCCAGGGGCGGACGTGATGGGCGGGTGGCGCGACGACCCGGCAGCCGGTCCCCTCAGAGGTGTACCGCTCCCGTGGTCAGGCAGGACAGCAGGGTGCGCGCCCGGACGTCGAGGGGGTGGTGGTGGCGGAGCAGGGTGGTGAGCTGCCCGGGGGTGGCCCACCGGTAGCCGGGCGGGGACTGGAGCGGGGCCTGCTCCTCGTCGGCTTCGACGAAGAGGTGGCGGCTCTCGGCGTGGAGGAAGTGGGCGCCCTGCTCGGAGTGCCACGCCTCGTAGCGGATGCGCGAGGGGCCGGCGTCGAGCACGGCGTCGAGGAAGGGCGGGCGCTGCCCGGGCGGCAGGTGCGCGTGGGCGGACGGGACGCAGTCCACGGTCGGGCCGATCTCCACGGTCCCGGCGCTGCCGGGGGCGGCGGCCCGCACCAGCAGGTGCGGCGCGCCGCCGATCCGGCGGGTCAGGAAGGCGCGCAGGCCGGTGCCCGCGGGTTCGAGCATCGGCTGGGTCCAGGAGGTGGTCCCGGGCCCGTCCGCCGTGCGGACGGCGACCGCGACGACGTCGGCGTGGCGGCCCTCCTCGTGGGTGACGCCGTGCCCGGTGCGCTTCCAGCCGGGCAGGTCCGCGAGCGGGACGCGTGCGGCGCTCAGGTCGTGGCGGGAACGCTCGGCGGTGAACCAGGAGAGCAGCTCGGTGTCCGTGTGCAGGGCGAGGCCGTCCGGGTCCGCGTGCGGGACGCAGGCGAGCACGCTGCGCGCGTCCGCGTCGATGACGTGGTCCCGGCGCAGCAGCTCACCGATCTGGCCGAGGGTCAGCCAGCGGAAGTCCGCGTGGGCCGGTACCTCGCCCACGGCCCGTACGAGCATGAGGCGGTCGCCCGCGCCGGCGCTCCACTCGCCGTGCGCGGACTGGAGCGTGTCGGCCAGCACCCGGCCGCGGCCGGGTCCGGTGAAGTGCTCCAGGTGGCGCGCGCCGGAGTCCGGACGGGCCGCGGCGAGTTCGGCGCGGGTGGTCCGTACGGTCGGCGCGAGCTGGAGCCCGTTGCGGTGGCCGGGCTGCGGCGCGGCGCGCAGCAGGAAGTGCGCGACGCCGTCGAAGTCCTTGACGAGGATGCCGAGGACGCCGGGTTCGGACCGGCGGACGACCGGCTGGTGCCACTGCCGCCCGTGTCCGTCGGTGGCGGCGTTCACGCGCAGTCCCTCGACGGTGAAGGGCGTCCGGCCGCGGCGCCCGAGGTCACCGCCGTCGGGGTCCGCGTTCCAGCCCGAGTCGAGTTCGGCGAGGGGGATGCGCTCGGTCCGCGGGCCGTGGGCCCGGCGGCGGGCCTCCAGCCAGACGTGGACGTCCGCGGTGCGCCGCACCACGCCCCGCAGGGCCGCCGCGGAGCGGGCGAAGCACTCCGGGAGGTCCGGGTCGTGGCGGGGGCGCGGGACGGCCGGGAGGCCCTCGGGGACGTCCCTCCGTCCGGGGACGGGGTGGGTCATGGGTCGGGTCTCCTCGGTGGGAAGGTGCGCGCCGGCGGGCGCGTCAGGCGGGCCGGGGCCCGGCGCGGTGGGCGCGCCAGGTGCGCGGCCCGAGGAAGTCGCGCGGGCGGCCGGACCGGCACCAGCCGGCCACGGCGGGCCCGCTGCCCGCCGTACCCCCGAACTCGCCCTCCAGGGCCGCGGCCCGGGCGAGCACGACGGCGGTGAGCGCGGCGAGTTCGTCGGTGTCGGGGCGCCCCCTCACCACGCGGATGAGGTGGTCCGGCGCTTGCGTCTGCACGGGCTGCTCCTCTGGTCGGGACGGTCCGCGCCGGCGGTCGCGGCGGCGGGTCGGCGTGCGCGGGCGGTGGCCGGGCCCGGGCGGGTCCGCGTACGGCGGTCCGTTGCGGGCGGGCCGGTCAGACCGCGGTCGTGCTGAGGGCCCCCACGGCCTCGGCCAGTCGCCCGGCGGTGTGCGTCGGGTGGACGCGGGCGCCCGGCAGGATGTGCCGGACCAGTCCGCTGAGCACCTGGCCGGGGCCCACTTCCACGAAGCGGTCGGCGCCGGCGGTGGCCAGCGCGCCGACGGCCTGGGTCCAGCGCACCGGGCTGGTGAGCTGGCCGCGCAGGGCGACGACGGCCTCGGCGGCGGTCGTCACCCAGCCGCCGGTGACGCCGGAGACCAGCGGGACGGCCGGGTCGCGGAACTCCGTGGCCATCAGCGTCTCGGTGAACTCCGCCTCGGCCTCGTCCAGCAGGCTGGAGTGGAAGGGTCCGCCGGCCCGCAGCCAGGCGATCCGGGCGCCGGTCACGGCGGCCTCCCGCGCGACGCGTTCCACGGCCTCCGCCTGACCGGAGACCACGGTCTGCCGGGGCCCGTTGTCCCCGGCCACCTCCACGACCTGGCCGGTGGCCGCCCGGGCCTCGGCGCACATCCGCATCAGGTCCGTACGGCGCGGGCCGATCACCGCCACCGTGGCGCTGCCGACCCGGTCGCCGACGGTCGCGACGAGCTCGCTGCGCAGCCGCACGAGCCACAGCGCCTCGGTCCACTCCAGGACGCCGGCCGCCACCAGGGCCGCGTACTCCCCCAGGCTGTGCCCGGCGACGGCGTCGGGCGCCAGGCCCTCGCCGCGCAGCACTTCCAGCACGGCCAGGCTCGTCAGGAAGACGGCCGGCTGCGCCACCGCCGGGTCCTCGAAGTCCCGGGGGGAGCCGTCCCGGCAGATCCGGGCCAGGGGGATGCCGAGGAGGTCGTCGGCGGTGCGGTAGTGGGTGTCGGCGAGGTCGGGGCGCAGGGCGAGCAACTCCCTGGCCATTCCGGCGCATTCGGAGCCCTGGCCCGGGAAGAGGAAGGCGGTGCGGCTCATCCGGTCACGTCCTTTTCTGTGGTGGGGCCGGCCGTTTCCTCGGGTCGGTTCAACGGGCGGGCGGGGTGCGGTCCGGGGCGGTACCGGAGCAGACGGTGTGGCCGACGGAGAGCCAGGCGTCCGGTACCCACCTGACGTCGACCTTCGCGGGAGAGGGTCCGGCCACGGCGACGGCCGCCGCGTGGCTGGCGTCGGCGGGAACGCCGACCATGGTCCAGCCCTGCGGGTGACGGTCGTGATCGGTGCCGAGGTAGTCCTCCGCGGGGGAACGGCTCAACCCTGTCCCGAGCCCCTTGAGGAATGCTTCCTTCCGCGTCCAGATCTGGCCGAAGAGCTGCCTGCGCTCCTCGCCGGCCTCGGCTTCGGCTATCTCCAGCTGCTCCTGCGGGTGGAGCGCCTTCGAGCAGATGTCCACCGTTTCGGCACCGGGGAGCTTCTCGACGTCCACGCCGAGCGGCACCGTGCCGACGCCGACCATGGCCACTCCCCCGCTGTGCGAGAGGGAGTAGTGCAGCGGGGGCGGCGGGGGCGACAGGGCGGGGCGGCCGTGTGCTTCGCCGCAGCCCGGGCAGGGCTCGCGCATGAAGCGCACGTCCTCGGGCCGGGTGGCCGTGTAGCGCCCGAGGAGGCGGCGGACTGCCACGTGGGCGGCCGCGTAGAGCATGCCGTCGGACTGGCGGATGAAGGAGTCGGTGCGCTTGCGCTCCTTCTCGTCGAGTTCCTCGATGGCGAGCGCCTCGGCGTCCGCGCCCGTGGGGCGGCGGATCAGCCAGAGGTCGACGCGGTCGGCGGAGAGGGTGAAGTCGGGGCGCGCGAGGTCCCGGTGGTTCACTGCCGGGCGCGTGGCCGGCAGGAGCGTGGTGGCCGTCATGCCGGCACCGGGGCGCCGTGCAGGTGGGCGTCCGGGCCGAACTGGCCGGCGAGGCAGTCGATGAGCTCCTGGGCGCTGTTGGCGAGCAGCAGCCGCTGGAGGTTCACGTCGACGCCGAGCGTGTTCTCCATCCTGTACTGGAGTTCTATTCCGGAGATGGATCCGATGCCCAGGCAGCCCATGGGACGGCCCGTGGTGTCGACCATGTGCGGCTCGATGCCGAGGATGCGGCCGAGCTCCTCGCGGACGTACTGCTCCAGGATCCGGGTGCGCTCGCGCAGTCCGGCGGTGTGCAGCAGGGCCATGTCGGGCCGGGTCATGTGGACCAGGCCGGTGTCTGTCTCGTACGTCTGTGACATGTGAAGTGTGTTCATGACGCTTTCCGGGGTCGGGGCGGACGGGGCTGTCCCCGTCCGCCCGTGGTCGGTTGCTTTCACGGTCGGATCGGTGATGAGGGGGACGGTGAAGCGGCTGGTGAAGGACGGGGGCGGGCGGCCGGGAGCAGGCCGCCGAGGGCGACGCAGGCTCCGGCCGCCCCGATGGCGGTGACCAGCAGGAGCGCCGGCCCCGGGCCCACCGTGTAGAGGGCGGCGACGGGCGCCGCCGTCAGGGCCGCGCCCGCCTGGACGAAGGTCTGGTAGAGCCCGCCGGCCGCGCCCTGGAGCCCGGCCGGGACCGTGCCGGTGGCCTGGAGGTGCAGGGCGGTGAAGGCGAGCACGAAGGCGGCCCCGACGCAGGCCGTCGCGGGCAGCAGGGCGGTGAACCCCGGATCCGCGTCCGGGGCCCGCGGGTAGAGGGCGTAGCCGAGCGGGGCGAGGACGGCGCCGGCGGCGACCGCCCGCGCCGGGCCCAGCCGGACGGCGATCCGCGCCGAGTGCAGTGCGCTCAGCGCGAGCGGGGCCGCCGCCGGCAGGAAGCAGAGGGCGGTCTGCCAGGGGCTGCGGCCCGCACCCTGCACGTGCAGGGTGGCCACGAGCAGGAAGCCCACGTACGAGCCGTTGAGCGCGGCGGCGCCGAGCGCGGAACGCAGCAGCGGTGCGTGCCGCAGCAGTACGGGGGGCACCAGCGGCCGCGCCGCGCGCCGTTCGGCCGCCACGAACACCGCCGCCGCCGGCACCGCCCCGCAGAGGGCGGCCGCCGCGAGGTCCGGGTCGCGGCCGGGGCCCGCCAGGTGCGCGAGCCCGTACACGAGCAGCAGGACCGCGCCGGTCAGCCCGAGGGCGGCCGCCACGGCGTGCCGTCCGGGGCCGCGCGCGGCGCCCGGGCCGCGGACGTCGCGCGGGACCAGCCGCGCCCCGGCGGCCAGCAGGAGCAGCGCGACGGGGGCCGGGAAGGCCAGGGTCCAGCGCCAGCCGACCGCGGTCAGCAGCCCGGCCAGCAGCAGCCCGGTGCAGAATCCGGCGGCGCCGAAGAAGGAGTAGAGGGACACCGCCCGGCGGCGGGCGGGGCCTTCGGGGACGGCGGAGGTGATGATGGCCAGCCCGGTGGGCGCGGTCAGCGCGACGCAGCAGCCCTTGACCACGCGGGTGGCGGTCAGCAGGGCGGCGCCGTCCGCCAGCGCCCCGGCCAGCGAGGCGGCGGCGAAGACGAGCAGCGCGGCCAGGAACACCCGGCGGCGGCCGAGGTGTTCGACCAGGCGGCCGCCCAGCAGCAGGAGGCCGCAGAATCCGGCGGCGAAACCGCTGACGATCCACTGCGCCTGCGGGACGGACAGCCCCAGACCGGCGCCGGCCGAGGGCAGGGCGATCAGGTTCGCGGACACCTCCAACGCGTCGACCAGCATGTTCGCGGCGAGTACGGACACCAGGGCCCGGGGAACCGGGCTCGGGTGCGCCGGCCCGCCGCCGGTCGGGGATTTCGTCGAGGACTGCATGCTCGCGTTCCACCAGGAGGGACGGGGAGGGAAGGGGAGGGGCGGGGCGCCGGGGAGGGATCCCCGCCGCCCCGCCCCGGCGCCGGCGCGGCGCGGGTGTGCGCCGGCGGGTCTCGGTACGGGCGGACCGCTCAGCCGAGCAGGGTGCCGCCCGTGGCGTCGACGAAGGAGCCGGTGATCCAGCGGGCCTCGTCGGTGGCGAGGAACGCCACCACGTCGGCCACGTCCTCCGGTTCGCCCACCCGGTTGAAGGCGGACAGCGAGGCCATGTGCTCCACCGCCTCGGGGATGTCGAAGACGGGGCTGCCGTTGCGCGTGATGCCGGGCGCCACCGAGTTGATGGTGATGCCCCGCGGACCGAGCGCCTTCGCGAAGTGCAGGGCGAGCTGTTCGAGTGCCCCCTTGCTCATCGCGTAGGCGATCTCGTCCGGGTTCGCGAACCGGGTGAGGCCGGAGGAGATGTTGACGATCCGGCCGCCGTCGGGCATGTTCCGCAGCGCCCGCTGGATCAGGAAGAACGGCGCCTTCGCGTTGACCGCGAAGATCCGGTCGAACTGCTCCGGGGTGATGTCGTCGGGGCCGGCCCCGCCCATCACCCCGGCGTTGTTGACGAGGATGTGCAGGTCGGTGCTGCCGGTGCGGTCGAGGAGGTCGGCCTCCAGGGCGCCGAACAGGGCGTCCACGTCCCCCGGTACGCCCAGTTCGGCGCGTACGGCGAAGGCGCGGCCGCCGTCGCGTTCGACCGCGGCGACGACGTCGCGGGCGGCCGCCTCGTCGCTGGTGTAGTGGACCGCGACGAGCGCGCCCTCCTCCGCCAGCCTGATCGCCGCCGCCCGCCCCATGCCCCGGCTCGACCCGGTGACCAGCGCGCTGCGGCCCGCGAGCCGGTCCGTGCCGCTGCGGCGCTCCCGTACGGCGGGCGCCACCGCGGACACCGTCGCCGGCGCGCGCACGGCGGGCGGCCGGGCGGCGGGGACGGACGCCGGCCCGAACCACCGCGCCAGTGCCGCGGCCGGGTCCCCGTCCGGGCCCGAGTCGGCGGTTCCGTCCGCCCAGACGACGTGGCCGTCCGGGCGCACCAGCAGGGCCGTCCCGCCGGTCCCGTCCGCCCCCTCCGCGGCCGTCGCCACGCGCACCCGGTCGCTCCAGGGCAGCGCGGCGGCGCGCAGTTCCTCCCGGCGGGCCTCGTCGCCCGGTGCCAGGAGCAGCAGGCCCCGGCCCGCGCGCAGCAGTGCGAAGGTGGTGGTCCCGCCGTCCTCGCCGACGGCCCCGGCCTGCGGCAGGCGCAGGCCGAGCGGCGCGGGGCCGTCCGCCCCGAGCGCGTAGCGCACGTCGAGTCCGGAGATCATCCCGGCCAGGTGGGCGCGTACGTCCTCGTGGCCGGTGAGTTCGGCGAACACCTCCCGCACCGCGTCGACCTCGGGGCCGCCGAGCAGCAGCAGGGCCTGGGTCCTGATGTTGCTCTGCACGGCCTGGCCGACGGGGTACCGCTCCTCGTGGTAGCTGTCGAGCAGTTCCTCGCCGCCGTGCCCGGCGAGGACGGCGGCCAGCTTCCAGCCGAGGTTGAAGGCGTCCTGGAGCCCGAGGTTGAGGGCCTGGCCGCCGATCGGCATCTGCTGGTGCGCCGCGTCGCCGGCGAGCAGGAGGCGGCCGCGGCGGTAGTGGACGGCCTGCCGGGAGGCGTCCCCGAAGGAGTTCACCCACAGCGGGGTGCCGCCGCCGATGTCCTCGCCCGTGATGCGCTTCCAGGTGTCGGCGACCTCCTCGAAGGAGGGCGCTCCGCGCCGGGGGCGGGAGCCGAACTCGTGCACCATCACCCGGGTGACCCCGTCGGGCCGGCGGGCCGCGATGGCCAGTCCGCCCTCCAGCCGCTCGAAGCGGCGGGCCGGGATGTCCAGGCCCGCGACGTCGGCGCGCAGCAGTTCGCGTTCGGCGTCGGTGCCGGGGAAGTCGAAGCCGCCGAGCGTGCGGACCGCGCTGTGTTCGCCGTCGCAGCCGACGACGTAGGCCGCCCGCAGGGAGGCGGGCGTGCCGTCGGGGCCGCGCGCCTCGACGGTGACGAGGTCGCCGGCCACGGTCAGCGCGGTCACCTCGTGACCGCGCCGTACGTCGGCGCCCAGGTCGGCGGCCCACTGGCCGAGCACTTCCTCCAGGCGGGTCTGCGCGACCTTCCACTGGCCGGGGTAGGGGCCGGGCAGGGAGAGGTCGAAGGGGATCCCGCCGAAGTGGCCGGACGGGTCGTTCGGCACCTCGCCCAGGCCGTCGAGCAGGCCGCGGGTGTCGAGGATCTCCATGGTGCGCGAGTGCAGGGTGGAGGCGCGTGATTCGGTGGTCGGCGCGGTGAGTTTGTCGAGGACCACCACGTCTGCGCCCGCCAGCCGCAGTTCCCCGGCGAGCAGCAGGCCGACGGGCCCCGCCCCGACCACGATCACCTCGGTTTCGGTGTAGTCCCCAGACATGATCAGTCCTTGTTCTCGGCCCGCGCGATGCCTTCGGCATGCGCTTTGGCGTGGTTGAGGGTGGCGGTGCTGTTGGTGCTGAGCGCGGTGTGGACGTAGCGCTTGGCGTCCTCGACCGTGGCCGCGTCCCCGAGGATCCGGGCGATGTTCGCGGTGTTGACGGTGACCGTGTGCTGCGAGGAGGCCGCGACGCCGTCCTCGTTCTCGGTGAAGGTCCAGTAGCCGGTGTGCAGGGTCATCAGCGCGGGCAGCGTGGTCTGCTTGTACGCGATCTTGTGGTGCGGGAAGGTCACCCGGTAGGACTTGGTGGTGTGCACCGAGCCGTCCTTGGCCCGGGTGTCCATCTCCAGCTCCTGGAGCCCGGGGGTGTCCTCGCTCAGGCGGACGCTCGCCACGTGCGGCAGCCGCTCGTGCCAGCGGTCGGCCTCGTTGACGAAGTCGTAGACGTCCTTCGCGGAGCCCTCGATCTGCACGGTGTCCTCGAAGGAGAACGTCAGGTCCTCGGCCGCGTGCGCCGCCTCGACGTTCGTCTTCAGCGCGGCGAGTTCGGAGCGCGAGTTGCGGTCCACGGCCCGGTCGATCCATTCCAGGGACGCCGGGTCGTCGTCGATGGCCCGGTAGTCGTGCAGCAGCCGTACCCGCGACGCGTCCGCGGCGAGTTCCTCGATGATCCAGGTGCCGCCCATCGCGGCGACCGGCGGCGCGGGGATCTCCTGGCGGAAGGTGATCGTCAGGGCGGCGGCGTCCAGGGTGCGGTGCGAGGTCCAGCTCTTCGCCTCGCCGTTCGCGGTCGCCCAGATCCGGATCCGCTCCTCGCCGGGGCCCTCCGGTATCCGGTCGACGTAGATGGTCGGGGGGAAGATCCGGGGCCAGTTCCCGACCTCGGCGATCAGACGGTAGACGGCGGTGGCCGGGGCCGAGATCGTGATCTCGTGCTCCACCTCGCGCAGGCCGGGCTGCGTCATGCTGGTGACTCCTCGGAATCGGGGGGAACGGTTCGCGTCGGCGGACCGCGGGCGGGCGGACGGTGGCCTGTCGGGCGGCCGGGCGGCCGGCCGGTCAGAAGTTGCCGAGGCCGCCGCAGACGTTCAGCGCCTGCGAGGTGATCGACGCGGCGGTGTCCGAGGCCAGGTAGCCCACCAGGCCGGCCACTTCCTCCGGCGTCGAGTACCGGCCGAGCGGGATCTTCGCCTGGAACTTGGCCAGGATGGCGTCCTCGGTGGCGTCGTAGGCGGCCGCGTAGCCCTGCCGCACCCGCTGCGCCATCGGCGTCTCGACGTAGCCGGGGCAGACCGCGTTCACGGTGATGCCGGTCGGGGCCAGCTCGTTGCCGAGCGCCTTGGTGAAGCCGACCACCCCGTGCTTGGAGGCGGAGTAGGGGGCGCCCAGCACGACGCCCTGCTTGCCGGCCGTGGAGGCGATGTTGATGATCCGGCCGCGGTCCTTGGCCCGCAGTCCGCCGGTGGTCAGCGCCTCGCGGGTGACGCGGAAGACGCTGTTGAGGTTGGTGTCGATGACGTCGTGCCACAGCTCGTCGTCGATGTCGGCGGTCACGCCGCCGCCCGAGCGCCCGGCGTTGTTCACGACCACGTCAATGGTGTCGAACCGGTCCACCGCGGCCCCGATCCACGCCCGCACCTCGTCGGTCGAGCGGACGTCGACCTCCGCTCCGTCGACCTCGAAGCCCTCGTCCCGGAGCTGCTTGACGGTCGCGGCGACGTTCTCGGCGTTGCGGGCGCCGATGAAGACCCGGTGGTCCTGCGCGGCCAGCAGCCGCGCCACGGCCAGCCCGATGCCACTGGTGGCGCCGGTGACGACGGCGACCCGCTTGCCCTGATCCGACATGTGTCTCTTCTCCAAAACCAGAAAGGTGAACGGTGTGGGGGGCGGCGGACGCCGCGCCGGAGCGGCGTCCGCCGCCGCAGCGGCCCGGCCGGGGCGCGGCGGCTCAGGCGTCGACGAGCGAGCGCAGGCTCGCGTTGACGGCCGTGACCAGCAGGCGGGGGGTCGGGTTGTCGGTGAAGACGTCGTCGTCGAGCGTGATGCCGAACTCGCGCTCGATGCGGCCGCCGGTCTCCAGGAGCGCGAGCGACTCGTAGCCCAGCATCTCGAACTCGCTGTCGAGGATGTCGCCGTCGAGGTCGACGTCCTCGTCGGCTCCGGCACCCTCCAGGAGGATGCGCTTGAGGTCGTCGAAGGTGAACTCGTGCTTGGACAAAATGGGTCCCTTCATCGGTACGGGGTGGGTGGGTCGGCCGGACGTCAGTCCAGGGAGCGGAAGACGACCGCGGAGTTGAAGCCGCCGTGGCCGCGGGCGAGGACGAGCGCGGTGCGGACGGACGCGGTGCGCGGGCGCAGGGTCACCAGGTCGAGGTCGTAGGCGGGGGACAGCTCCACGTTGGTGGTCGGCGGGATCAGGCCCTCCCGCATGGCGAGGACCGCCGCGACCACGTCGATGGGGGCGGCCCCCGAGTTGATGCGTCCGGTCATCGTCTTGGGGGCGGTGACCGGTACCCCGTACGGGCCGAAGACGGCGGTGATCGCCTCGGCCTCCTCCCGGTCCAGGCGCGGGGTGGCCGCCGCGTCGGCGAAGACCACGTCGACCTCCGCCGGGTGGCAGCCGGCGTCCGCGAGCGCCGTCTCGATGGCCCGGCGCAGTCCCGGTTCGCGGCCGCTGCCGGGCTTGGGGTCGAGCGTGGAGCCGTAGCCGGCGAACTCGGCGTAGACGGTGCGGGCCCCGCGGGCCCGGGCGCTGTCCTCGTGTTCCAGGATCAGCAGCGCCCCGCCCTCGCCCGGTACGTAGCCGGCCGCGGCCTCGTCGAAGGGCAGGTAGGCGCGCTCGGGCTCGTCGCTCGTGGACATCAGGCCGCCGTGCAGGTGCGAGGCCCAGCCCAGCGAGCAGATCGAGGCGTCGAAGCCCCCGGTGGCGATCAGCCGGCTGCCCCTGCGCAGCTGGCGGCGGGCGTGGGCGAGGGCGTCCAGGCCGCCCGCCTGGTCGCTGATGACGACGCCGGTCGGCCCGCGCAGCCCGTTGCGGATCGAGATCTGCCCGCTGTTGACGGCGTAGAACCAGGCGAAGGACTGGTAGGCGCTCACGTGGTTGGCGCCCAGGCTCCAGAGCTTGCGCAGTTCGTTCTCGCCGAACTCGAAGCCGCCCGAACCGGCCGCGGTGACCACGCCCATGTCGTACGGGTCGATCTCGCCCGGCGCCACGCCCGCGTCGGCGAAGGCGCAGTCGGCGGCGACGAGGGCGAGCTGGGTCACCCGGTCGGTCTGCGGGACGAGCCGGCCCGGCAGGTGTTCCCCGGCGTCGAAGCCGTGGATCTCCCCCGCCAGGCGCGAGGGGTAGGAGGAGGCGTCGAAGCGGGTGACGGGCCCGATGGCGTTCTTGCCGACACGGGTCGCCGCCCAGTAGTCCTCCACTCCGAGCCCGCTGGGGGCCGCCACACCGATGCCGGTGACCAGGGTCCTCGCGCTCATGCGGTCCTCCTGTCGGGCCGGGCCAGCACCATCGCGCTCTGGAAGCCGCCGAACCCGCTGCCGACGGTCAGGACGGCATCGGTGCGGTGTTCCCGCGCGACGAGCGGCACGTAGTCGAGGTCGCACTCGGGGTCGGGAGTGCGCAGGTTCGCGGTGGGCGGCACCAGGTGGTGTTCCATCGCGAGCAGGGACGCGGCGATCTCCATGGAGCCGACGGATCCCAGCGAGTGCCCGATCATCGACTTCACCGAGCTCACGGGCGTGGTGTAGGCGTGCGCGCCGAGGGCCAGCTTGTAGGCCGCCGTCTCGTGGCGGTCGTTCTGCCGGGTCCCCGAACCGTGCGCGTTGACGTAGTCGATGTCGGCGGGGTTCAGCCGGGCCTCGTCCAGCGCCACCGTGATGGCCTCGGCCAGCTCCCGTCCGTCGGGACGCAGCCCCGTCATGTGGAAGGCGCTGGAGCGCGATCCGTAGCCGGCCACCTCCGCGTAGACGTGCGCGCCGCGGCGACGGGCGGCCGACAGTTCCTCCAGGACGAACACCGCGGCGCCCTCGCCGAGGACGAAGCCCTTGCGGGAGGCGTCGAAGGGCCGGGAGGCCGTCTCCGGTTCGTCGTTGAGGGCGGTCGTCGCCTTGATCGCGTCGAAGCACGCCAGGGTGAGCGGGGTGATCGGGGCGTCGGTGGCTCCGGCGACCATGACGTCGGCGCTGCCCTCGCGGATCAGGTCGACGGCGTGCGCGACCGCGTCGATCCCCGCGGTGCACCCGGTGGAGACCACGGTGGACGGGCCCTGCGCGCCGACGGCCCAGGCCACCTCGGCGGCGAAGGAGCTCGGCACGAACTGGTCGTAGAGCGGGCCCGGCGCGTACATGTGGTCGACGAGGGCGAGGCCGCCGTCGTGGCTCGCCACGCGGTAGGCCTTGTCGAGACCGGCGATGGCGCCCACGGCGGTGCCGATGCTGACCCCCGTGCGGTAGGGGTCGGCCCCGGCCAGGTCCAGGCCGCTGTCGGCGACGGCCTCGTGGGCGGCGACCACGCCGAACTGGGCGGCGCGGTCCATGCGGCGGACCTCCCGGGAGGTCAGTCCGTGCAGTTCGGGGAGGAAGTCGGCCTCGGCGGCCACCCGGGAGCGGAAGCCGGCGGCGTCGAAGTGGGTGATTTCGCGCGTCGCCGTACGTCCCGAACTCAGCAGGCTCCAGAACTCGCGGGTCCCGATGCCTCCCGGCGCCAGCACTCCCACCCCCGTGATCACTACCCGGCGAGCCACCGGCGCGGCCCTCCCCTCGTATCGGGCCGGTCGGAGGTCATTGCGCGGCCGACCAGTCGTAGAAGCGGGTGGCCATGGCGTCGGCCGGGGTGCGCCAGGTGGCGGGGTCGTACGGCTGGATGAAGGGCAGCAGGTCGTGGCTGATCTTCATGAAGCGCGGGTCGTTGCGGGACTCCTGGATGCGCTTGCCGCCGTCGTCGGCGGCGAAGTCCTGGAGGTGGAAGTACAGGCCCTTGTACATGAACAGGCGACGGCGCAGGGTCCCCATCCGCTCCGGCATGTCGGTCTTGTCGAACTCGGAGAACAGCGTGGCGACTTGGTCGCTCGACATGTCGTTCATCCGGGCCACGATCAGGTTGCTGTGCTGCATGCGACGTCTCTTTCCTGGTGTCGGTGCGTCGGTGGCGGTGGGGTCAGGGGTGGTAGAGGCGGATGAAGTCCGCCACTCCGTCGGCGATCAGCGCGTCCGCCTCGGCCCGGGGCAGCGGCAGGGCGCCGAGGAAGGAGCGCTGGACGACGCCGGAGGGGACCAGCAGGATGAAACGTTCCGCCGCCTGGTCGGCGTCGGGGATGTGCAGCAGCCCGCGGGCGGCGAGGCTCCGCAGCCGGTGCGCCAGTTCGCGGCGGGCCTGGCGCGGTCCGGTGGCCTGCCACTTCTCCACGGCCTCGGCCGGCAGCCGGGTCACCTCGGCGCTGATGTGCCGGACGATCGCGAAGTGCTCCCGGAAGGCCTCCAGCGGGGCCAGCCAGGCCCGGCCGAGGGCGATGAGGTCCTGCTCCAGGTCGGTGATCTCCGCCAGGTGCGTCTCGGCGACGGACGCGAGGGCCGCCGCGACCGACGCCGAACTGTCCAGCAGCACGCTCAGCAGCAGCTGCTCCTGGTCGGGGAAGTGCCGCGCCACGGCGGCCGGCAGCACGCCCGCCTCCGCGGCCGTCGCCTCGGGTGTGGAACGCGTCCAGCCCTCACGGGCCAGGACGCTGCGGGCGGCCCGGACGATCGCGCGCCGTTCGCCGGCCGGGCCGGCCGCGGAGCGCTCGATCGTTGCGGTGGGCGTTGCCATGGATGGTTCCTCCTCGTGACGTGCGCGTCCGGCCGCCGCTGCGGCGGCCGTCGGTGGTGCTGACCGTCCAGCGGTACGGGGGCGTGCGGGCCGTACGGGGTCGTCAGGGAGCGCCGAACCAGCGCTCCAGCGCCATCGGCAGGTCGTGGTGGCTGCCGGGCGCGGCCCAGGCCACGTAGCCGTCGGGCCGGATCAGCAGGGCGGTGGTGTCGTGCGGCGCGTACGCGGCCCCGTCCGCGGCCGCCTCCCGGGGCCGGGCCGTGACCAGGTCGACCCGCTCGGACCAGGCGGCCGCGCGCTGGCGCAGCCGGGGGTTGTCCGCCAGGTCCAGCAGCACCCCGCGGGCGGGGCGCAGCAGTTCGGTGCTGGAGGTGCGGCCGCCCGGGCCGTCCAGCTCCAGGTGCGGCATCCGGCGGCCGAGCAGCGGGTGGCCGCCCTTGCCGACGTCGTAGGTGATCTCCAGTCCGGTCACCATGGCGGCGAGGTGGCGGGCCACGTCCTCGTACGCCATGAGCTCGCGCAGCGCGTCGCGCAGCGGCTGGACCTCCGCGCCGCTGAGGAACAGCAGGCCCTGGGCCCGGGTGTTCATCAGCAGCCGGCGGCCGACCGGGTGCCGCTCGCCGTGGTAGGTGTCGAGCAGGGCGAGCGGGGCCCGGCCGCGCACCACGGAGGCCAGCTTCCAGCCGAGGTTGACCGCGTCCTGGATGCCGGTGTTCATGCCCTGGCCGCCGGCCGGCAGGTGGATGTGGGCCGCGTCCCCGGCCAGCAGCACCCGGCCGCGCCGGTACTCGGTGGCCTGCCGGGCGG
This sequence comes from Streptomyces sp. NPDC048507, assembly GCF_043199995.1. NCBI lineage: Bacteria > Bacillati > Actinomycetota > Actinomycetes > Kitasatosporales > Streptomycetaceae > Streptomyces > Streptomyces sp. NPDC048507. The sequence goes on from NZ_JBICWZ010000016.1 coordinate 91,873, forward strand.
CGTCCCCGAAGGCGCTCACCCAGACCGGCTCGGCGGCCGAGATGTCCTCGCCGGTCAGCCGCTGCCAGGCGGCGGCGACCTCCGCGAAGGCCGGCGGAGCCTCGCGCCGCCGCGGCGGGGTGCCGCGTTCGCAGACCACGATGCGGGTGGTGCCGCCGGGCAGCGGACCCACCATCACCATGCCGCCGGGCAGGGTCTCGCCGATCATCCGGGGCTTGAGCTCGACGCCCTTGATGTCGGCGAGGTACATCTCCATGGTGGCCGCCGAGCCGGGGAAGTCGAAGCCGGCCGCCTTGCGCACGGTGCTGCGCCCGCCGTCGCAGCCCACCAGCCAGGCGGCGCGCAGGGTGTGCGGGCCGCCGGGGCCGCGCACCTCGACGTCGACGCCCTCGCCGTCGTCGTGCACGGCGAGCACCTCGTGGCCGCGCCGGATGTCGGCGCCCAGACCCGTGGCCCAGTCCTCCAGGTGCGTCTCGGTGACGGACTGCGGCACCGTCTTGGCCGCCTGGCAGGCCCCGTCGAGGATGCCGAAGTCCAGGGGCAGGCCGCCGAAGTGGCCCAGCGTGCTGCGCTCGATCTCGCCGAAGCGCGCCAGGATGCCGCGCTGGTCGAAGGTCTCCAGCGTGCGCGTGGTGAAACCGAGGCCGCGCGATTCGCCCGTACGGCGCTCCAGGCGCTCCAGGACGATGACGGAGACTCCCGCGAGCCGCAGTTCGCCCGCGAGCATCATGCCCGCGGGACCCGCGCCGACGACGATCACTGGGGCGTCCATCACGTCTCCTTGAATTCGCCTCCGGAGACAGTGCACCGGATCTTGACTACAAGGTTCTTCGGACGCGAGCGGCCGTTCAATGGGGCTGGATTCAGGACTCGGTCAGGTTCCACAAGGGCCGGTCCGCTGCGTCGGAGAACGGACAGGGGAGTGTCAAGGGCAGGTCAGAACACTCCGCCCGGCGCTGCCGGACGGAGTGCGTGACGCGGGGAGGGGGGCGCGGCGCGGGGCCGTCAGGCGCGGGCCGCGGCCCGGCGTTCGAAGCAGGCGCGGACGTCGCCCTCGTGGTAGTACGTGCGGCCCGCGCGGCCCTGCCGGCGCCACCGCTGCTCGCTCGCCAGCCGGTAGACGGTGCCCGTCGGTGTGCGCCACAGCTGCGCGATGTCGGCGGCGGTCAGCCAGCGTTCGGTGGCCGGGGCCGGGGCGCCGGGTGCCCGGCCGGATCCCATCGCCTCGCTCAGGGCGCTCCACTGCTCGCTGGTCCAACGGTGGCCCGGGTCGGCCTCGCAGACGATCGCCGGCCCGTCGGCCGGCGTCGCGGCGCGCACCGACAGGGCGAGGGTGCCGGGGCAGCCGGGCTCGGGGCAGCCGCCGAGGCGTACGGTGCGCGCCGGGTCGGGGAACGCCGCGCGGCGTCCGGCCCGGACCAGCCGGGCGATCTCCTCGCTGGCCTCGCCGGCCGCCGGGTGCGCGGCGAGCCAGTCGGTGTTGCGCAGCAGGAAGGCGGTGAGCCCGGCGACGGTGCGCGGCGGCGGCGCGAACCCGCGCTGCTGCGCGACCAGGCCGCTCCAGGAGCCGAGTACGGAGATCATCCGGGCCCGTACGTCGGCCGCGGCCCCGTTGAAGGGCAGGCCGGGCAGCTCGCCGCCGGAGGTGCGTTCGCGCAGGCTGCCCGGGGAGGCGCCGCCGAGCACGCGCCCGCACTCCTCGTAGAGGTGCGCCAGTTCGCCGAGTCCCGCGTCGAGGTGCTCCCGGCAGGGCCGGCACAGCCTGCCGCCCCCGGCCGTGCGGCGCCGCGGCCGTCCGCCGGCGTTCCCGCCCCGGCAGCCCTCGCCGTGGCACAGTGCGCTCACCGTCATGTCGTTCCCCCCTCGGCTCGGTGCCGGTGTCCTGCGTGGGTCCCGCGCGCCCGGGCGTCCGTGCGCCTGCGCGCGTGCGGACCGGGCGGACCGGGACGGGCCGGGCTCAGCCCTGGCCGAAGCGGAATCCGACGCCGCGGATCGTGATGATCCAGCCGGCGCCGATCTTGTTGCGCAAGGTGCTGACGTGGGTGTCGACGGTGCGGCGGGACCAGGAGTCGCCCCACACCTGCTGCATCAGCATCTTGCGCGGTATGACGGTGTCGGGATGGGACGCGAGGAGGTAGAGCATGTCGAACTCCTTGCGGGTGGTCTCGACGGGTACGCCGTCCAGGGTCACCTCGCGCGTCCCGGAGTCGATCCGCAGGGCCCCGCAGGTGATGCTGGCGGCGACGGGACGGGTCGGGCGCGAGCGCCGCATGACCGCCTCCATGCGCGCCATCAGCTCGCGGAAGCCGTAGGGCTTGGCCAGGTAGTCGTCCGCGCCCGCCTGCAGGCCGAGGACCCGGTCGAGTTCGCTGCCCCGGGCGGTGACCGCGATGACGGGGATCTCGTGGGCCGCGCGGATGCCCCGGCAGACCTCCAGCCCGTCCAGGTCGGGCAGTTCCAGGTCGAGGAGGACCAGGTCGGCGTCGGCGTAGGCGCGCAGCGCCTCGCTGCCGGTGCCCACGATGTCGACCTCGTGCCCGTGCCGGCGCAGACCGCGCGCCAGGGTCTCGGCGTCGGCCGAGTTGCTCTCCACGATGAGGATGCGCCACAGCGCGGACTGGGCCGGCGTGTGGTGCGGTGTTCTCAGGCCTTCGACCGGTGGGAACCCGGCGTTCGCCACCGCGGTGGCCGTGTGAGGTTCCAGCACAGCAAGGGTCCGCTGGTTCATCTGCCCCCCTCCCTCAAGCTCGGTTGGGTCAACGTCACAGAAGATACAAACCGCTTCGTCGGTTTGTCAAAGGTCCCAAAACTCAGCAAGGTTCGCGAAAACTGGGCCAAATCGGCCATCGAGGGACGAGAATCGCCGTAAAACAGGCCACCGCGGTCCACCCGGACACGGTTCCAATACCAACGGGACGGTTTAATAATGGAAGGAAACTGATACAGGAGCTATGCGTGATCAAACAAGAACGCGCCGTCCGGACCCGCCGCGCGCTGATCGAATCAGCCGCGACGGTGTTCGGCCGGCGCGGGTACCGAGAGGCGACGCTGAACATGATCAGCGTCGGAGCCGGAGTCAGCCCGGGCGCGCTGCACTTCCACTTCGAGAACAAGGCCGCCGTCGCGGCGGCCGTCGAGGCCGCGGGTGCGCGCGCCCTGCGCGCGGCCGCGCGGGAGGTGTACGAACGGCGCACCTGCGCCCTCCAGGCCCTCGCCGACAGCTCCCAGGCCCTGGCCGGACTGCTCCTCGCCGACGTCGTGGCGCGCGCCGGCTTCCAGCTCGGCCGTGAGCCGACCTACCCCTCCTCCTACGCCCTGCCCAGGGAGTGGCACCTCTACGTCCAGCTGCTGCTGACGCAGGCGCAGGAGGAGGGCGCGCTGCTGCCCGGCCTGAACCGGCAGAGCGTCACGACGACCGTGGTCGCCGCCACGCTCGGCTTCGAGGTGCTCGGCCGCGACGACCCGCAGTGGCTGGCTCCGCGCACGGTGGCCGGGTTCTGGCGGGTCGTCATGCCCTGCCTGGCCGTCCCGGCCACCCTGCGCGCGCTGGAGGGCGCCGGACGCGGCGGCTGAGGCGGCCGCCGGCCCGCCGCCGGACACGCCGAACGGCCCGTGCCCCGCCCCTGATCACGGGGCGGGGCACGGGCCCCGACCGATCGCTCCGTACGGTGAGCGGGGCGGCCGCCGCCGCGGCCGCCCTCGCGCCCGCCCGGCACCGTTCGCTCCCGGCCCGCTCACACCGGCCGCAGGCTCCTGACCGCCTCGCGCGCGTACTGCTGCGCGGGCTCCAGCGTGGCCCGGCTCTCGCGGCCGAGCACCTCCCGCACGTACCGGCGCGCCCGCGCGAGGTCCGTACCGGGTCCCATCACCCGCTCCACCGCGCGTTCGTCCAGCAGCGCGTCGTGCCGGCACACCACGGTGACCCCCGTGGCATCCGGCTCCACGGACCACTCCCCGGCGTGCGCGGCCAGCAGGGGGTGCGGCGTCGTGTTCTTGAAGACGATCCGCCCGGCCGCCGGGAAGCAGACCCGCAGCGCCTCCGTCGGGTACGCGGAGCCGTCGTCGGCGAGGTTGACCAGGCTGGTGCGCTGCACGCCCGGACGTTCCTCGGTGACGTCGGCGCCCACCACGTGCGCGACCCGGCCGGGCCAGGAACCGACCCGGTAGAGGAACTCGTGGACCGGCTCGGCCGGTCCCTGGACGCGTACGGACTCCTCGAAGGACACCCGCAGGGAGTCGAGCCGGTGCCAGCGCTCGGCGAACGCGCCGAAGCGGCCCAGCACGGCCTTCGCTCCGTCGCGCGCGGACTCCAGCACCCGTTCGACGTCGGCCGTCCGGTTCCCGGCGACGGTGATGTCCTGCTCCAGGGTCAGCCGCGACCAGCCGGGGGCCAGCTCCTCCACGCTCCAGACGCCGCCGGCCGTGGTGACGGGCTCCGCGGGCCGCTCCCGGCGGAAGCCGATGCGCCGTCGGTGCGCGTCCAGGGTCCGCCGCCACAGCTGCGGCCGAATGCTCCCGTCCACGGCGGCCCACTGGGAGTACCGGTCCGTGGCACCGTCGAAGTCAAGTCTCTCCACGTGCACGGTGTCCGGCAGGAACAGCGGCCACGGCGTGGTGTCGGCCACCAGGGCGTACAGGACTCCGGCGGGCGCGGCCGCGTCGACCGCGTGTGACATCCGGTGTACTCGCTCGACAGACATCAGACACCTCTCTCAACGCTTGACGCAGAGTCTGTCCGTATCCGCCGGAGCCCCCTTGGAATGTCGCTCGAATCGCGCACGCGGCCCGCTCCCGGCGCCGCCGGGGGATCACACGACGGCGGCCCGGCTGTCCAGGACCCCGTTGACGAGCCGCAGGAAGAGCCTCGGGGTGTCGGCGAGTTCGAGCAGGTCGCCGTCCAGGAGGACGTCGTACTTCCGCTCGATGGAGCCGGTGGTCTGCAGGACGGAGAGACAGTCGTACCCGAGCTCGATCCAGTACAGGTCCTGGACTTCCTCCGTCAGTTCGACGCAGTCCTCCTCGCCGCCCCACACCCGCAGGATGCGGGTCAGGTCGGTGAGCTCCAGCCGGTCCATGGCTTCCCTCTCTCCTCGTCCGCCGGGGCGGCGACGCACACCGGGTCGCGAAGAGCCTGACCGGGCTCGCTGGAGAGCCGCTCACGCGGGAAGCCAGCCGCGCTGGAGCCGTCTTGCGTCCGCCCGGGTCCCTCCCGGTCCGCCCGGGCGCCGTGCGTCAGGCCGCGTAGAGGTCGAAGGTCGAGCTGCGGCGCGGGCCCGCGACCACGTCGAGCGCCGGGTCCACCCGGAGCATCGCCTGGTGCAGCCGCTGGAGCTGCTGCGAGGGCTCGACGCCCAGTTCGCCGATCAGCCGGCCCCGGAGCCTGCGGTACACATCGAGCGCGGTCGCCTGGCGCCCGGACCGGTACAGCGCGACCATCGCCTGCGAGTGCAGGCCCTCGTGCTGCGGGTTCCTGGCCATCAGCTCGGTCAGCTCGGCGAGGAGTTCGGTGTGCCGCCCCAGCCGCAGGTCGACGTCGATGCGCCGCTCGGTGGTCACCAGCCGGCTCTCCGCGAGCCGCAGCACCTCGATCTCCAGGATCGGCCCGACCTTGACGTCCACCAGCGCCGGCCCCTGCCACAGGTCGAGGGCCCGGCGCAGCAGCAGCGCCGCCCGCTCGTCGTCGCCCTCGTCGAAGGCGGCCTGACCGCCGGCCACCAGGGCCTCGTAGGCGTGGACGTCCACGGACTCCTGCGGGATCTGCAGCAGGTACCCGCCGTGCCGGGTCGCGAGCACGTCCTTGGCCGTACCCGGGGCGCCCGGCCCCATCGCGGTGCCGAGCCTGCGGCGCAGCTGGAGGATGTACGTCTGGAGGGTGGTGAGGGCGCTCTCCGGGAGCTTGGTCCCCCAGATCTCCTCCATCAGGGTCGGTACGGGCATCACCCGGCCCGGGTAGAGCGCGAGGAGCGCCAGGATCTGACGCGGCTTGCCCGCCGTAGGAACGATCGATGTCCCGTTGACCTCAGCGCTCAACGGACCCAGAACCTGAATCTCCACGGTCTCCCGTCTCCCCTCCGTATTTCGTCGAGATACTCTCGGTTTTCCGTATTCGACCCGATGACGGTAAGCCAGCGCCGGGCGCGGTCACCGCGTTCTCAAGCCGACGTCGAGCAGACCTCCGAAACAGGCGAACGGCCGGTGGATTCGAAACCGTGGCTTCCGATTGGAGGCCAGAACCCCTGTTCAGCACGTAGATCAGGCCTCTCATCATTGTTCCGGTTACCTGGTGCGAAATATGTTTCCGCGGATTTACGGAAGCTTCCGGAAATGATCCGCGAATGATCTTTGGGTGAACGCGTGAACGCCCGTGGCTCCGTACGTTCGAAGGGCCGTCCGGTCAGCCCACCCGGGCCAGCCGCTTGCGCGCCGTCTCCGGGGATTCCGCCGGGTTCTCGGGACCGCTCATCAGGATGGAGCGCTGCAGGCTGCGCAGGGCGGAGGACGGCTCGATGCCGAGCTCGCGCACGAGCGTGGCGCGCAGCCGCTGGTAGACGCTGAGGGCCTCGCCGCGGCGGCCGGAGCGGTGCAGGGCGAGCATGAACTGCCCGTGCAGGTTCTCGTGGATGCGGTAGCGGCTGGCCAGTACGGTCAGCTCCGCGAGCAGTTCGCGGTGCCGGCCGAGCCGCAGGTCGGCCTCGATGCGCTGGTCGAGCGCGCACAGCCGGGTCTCCTCCAGGCGCCGCGTCTCCATGTCCAGCTGTACGCCGCCGTCCACGTCGGCGAAGGCCGGCCCGGACCAGAGCGCGAGCGCCTCGCGCAGCAGCCGCGCGGCCCCCGGGAAGTCGCCCGCGTCCATGGCCCGGTAGCCCATTCCGGCCAGCCGGTCGAATGCGCGGACGTCACTGGTGCCGCCGGCGCTGCTGAGCATGTAGCCGCCGGGCAGCGTGACGAGCACGTCCTTGGCGGTCCGGACCGCGCCGCCCTCCTCGGCGTCGCCGCCCTCCAGCGCGGCGGCGATCAGCCCGCGCAGCTGGAGCACGTAGGTCTGCAGCGTCGTACGGGCGCTGCGCGGCGGCTTCTCCCCCCACAGTTCCTCGATCAGCGCGGCGACCGGGACCACCTGGTCCGCATGGAGCGCGAGCAGGGCCAGCACCTGGCGGGGCTTGGCCGCGGTCGGCGTGATGGAGACCCCGTTCTCCCGTACGGCCAGTGCGCCCAGTACATCGATGTCCACGCCGTACTCCCCTGCTTCGTCCTTGGATGAGCTCTCGACTTTCGCTGGAATGAGCAAAAAACAGCCGGGCCGGTTTGTCAATACCAAACCGGCTGTACCGTTTTTCGCCGTCGCTCAGCCCCTCAGGCCCGCGGAGCCCGCCCCCGACCTGCCGTTTCTTGCCCCCCACCGGGGCCTTCGTCCCTCTCCAGAGGCCCCGGAGAGCCTCAGGAATCGCCCTGGAGGGGTCGTCTTGCAGACAGAAGACGGCCGAGAACAGACCATGTGGTTGGCTCCGCCCCCGCCACCCCCTCCTCACGGGGGTCACCCGGCCGACCGTCCCAGACCGCTCGGGACTCTGAACACGAGGCGAAGTCGATCAATACAAACCGCTTTAGCGGTTTGCTCGCCGGTATTCGCACTAGGGATGGAGCAGAGCCCTGGCAGAGATCCACTGGACCACCGCTGGAAACTCCGCGCCGCGAGGCCCCCGCGCCGGGGGCCCCGGCGGCCGTTCGGGCCACGTACCGCCCGCCACCCGTTCGGTGACGGCGGCCCGCCCGGGCCCGGCCGCCCGCGGCCGCCCGCCCCGCCGGCGGCCGGTTCGGCGACCGGCGGGGCCCGGCCACGGAGTGGCGACAGGACGTGGCATATGCCAGGAGATTCACATAAGGGAAGGGCGAACGGGACCGGTGTGCCGGTCCGTCGCCGCCCCGCCCCCCGCTCCCGGGCCGCCCGCCCCCGCGCGGCGGCCCCGGTGGCCGGCGCAGCGCCCTGGAGTGCACGGCCGCGCCAACCGGACTCCGACATGCCGCATAGCGGGACCCTCCGTTCGCGGCGCGCCCCGGGCGGGGCGGCCTCGGGTCCGCGCGCGGCCCCCGGCCCGCACGCAAAGGAACCGCCCCGGTGCGAATCGGCCATTTTTCGGCACCAAGGCTTCATCGAGCGTCCGACAACCCACCGGGGCACCCCCCAGGTCCCTCTTGAGATGGTTCAGTGCGAGTGGCGCGGATGCGACGCCGCACCCGGGGGGAGGGCCGGGAGCGGCAGAGGAACGGCCCGTGGCCGGAATGCATTGCTCCGCATATTTCGGAATCGGGGGTTGTGATCCCTCTGGATAAAAAACCGGTTGGTATATATTTTTCTCGCAGTCACACCTGTAACTGGCCAGCGCTGTCTAGGGGGAACAATGAGCGCGAGCACGTTTCAAGTCGAGCGCACAGCGGTCTACGAACCGGCGTGGCGCACCTCCGCCCCACCGAACAACCGCCGTGACCAGCGCTTCACTTCGCTGACCTCGACCGTCCCGAAGGAATTAGTGCACCGCGCCTCGGTCGCCGAGGTCCTGCTCACGGACTGGGAACGCGTCGACCACACCCGCTTCACCGTCAGCGCCCAGTGGCCCCGCTGCCACAGCTTCTACTCCCCCGTGGCCGGCGGTTACCACGATCCGCTCATGTGCGTCGAGACGATCCGCCAGATCGGCAGCCTGCTGGGACACGCCGAATTCGGGGTGCCTTTCGGCCACCACTTCCTGCTGTGGGACCTCAGCCTCACCGTGGACCCGGAGCACCTCCGGGTGCACGGCACCCCCGCTTCCCTCGACATCGACGTCACCTGCACGGAGGTCAGACGGCGCGGCGGTGACCTGGGCGGGCTGAACTACGACGCCGTGGTGCGCCGCGACGGACACGTCGTGGCCACCGGGCACGTCTCCTACACCTGCACCACCCCGGCCGTGTACCGGCGCATACGCCCTCCGCACACGCTGCTGCCCGGCCACAAGCCGCTGCCGCTGACGGCTCCCGTCGCGCCGCAGAGCGTCGGCCGGCTCTCGCCGGTCGACGTCGTCCTCTCGCCCCTGGCCGAGCCGGACAGCTGGCAGCTGCGGGTGGACCCCAATCACCCCGTCCTCTTCGACCACCCCGTGGACCACGTACCGGGCATGGCCCTGCTGGAGGCCGCCCGGCAGGCGTCGGCCGCCGCGCTCGGCCGCGCCGCCCTGCTCCCGCTCAGCATCTCCGGCGACTTCAAGCGCTACGCCGAACTCGACGTGCCCTGCGTCATCACCGCCGAGCGCCTCTACGACGGCGTGCCGGGCGGGCAGGAGACGGTGGCCGTGGCGGGCCACCAGGAGGGCAACCTCGTCTTCAGCTCCCTCGTGACGGCCGCTCCCTACATCGGCTGACCAGAAAGGCCTCAGACCCGCTCGAAGACCGCTACATGCTCCGCGGCCCACTGCCGGAACGACCGGGCCGGCCTGCCGACCACCTCCCGGACCGTGTCCCCGACCCCTGCCTTGGCCCCGGCGCGCTGTCGCTCCGCACTGCGCAGCAGCGCCTCCACCACGGCTGCCGGGTACCGCGCGCCCCACGCCGCGCGGGCCTGCTCGGGCTCCCACTCCTCGAACCGCAGCGGACGGCCCAACAGGGCGGAGAGCTGGGCCGTCTGCTCCACCGCCGTGAGCGCCCGGGGCCCGGTCAGCGTGTGCGCGCGCCCGGTGTGCCCCGGCTCCGTGAACGCGCGCACGGCCACCTCGGCGATGTCACCCGGATCGACGCAGGCGTTCGCCGAGCTTCCGTACAGGCCCCGGACGACGCCCTCCGCGCGCACCGATCCCGCCCAGGACAAGGCGTTGGACATGAAGGAGCGCGGGCGCAGCAGCGTCCAGTCCATCCCCGATCCGCGCAGGGCCGCTTCGTTCTCCCGCTGCCAGCGGGTGATGAGGTCATCGGCCCGCTCGTCCTCGACGGCGGCCGCGGACAGCTTCACCACGTGCCGCACCCCGGCCTCCCGGGCGGCCCGCAGGAACCGCGCGTCGTCGTCGCGGCCGACGCGGCCGGTCACCAGGAAGACCGCGTCCACGCCCCGCACGGCCCGCGCGAGCGAGGCCGGATCGTCGTAGTCGCCGCGGACCGCTTCGGCCGTCGGGGCCAGCCGCGCGATGCGTTCCGGTTGCCGTGTCATCGCCCGTACCGCGGGGCCCGGGCCGAGGCGGCGCAGCACCTCCCGTCCCACCGTTCCGGTAGCCCCCGTCACGAGAATCATGGTCCGTCCTCAGGTTCGTCCGCGTGCCTTGTGCGACATGCAGGGTTGGCGTAAGGGTCACCCGCTGTAAGATACGTACGGGACGGGCGGTTTGCACCAGAGCTTCCGACGCTCCGAGAATCCTCCGAGGGAAGGAGCCACAGTGGCTGAGCAAGTCCGAGCCATCCGCACGCGCCAGGCGATCCTCGCCGCGGCGGCGAAGGTCTTCGAGGAACGCGGCTACCAGGCGGCCACCATCTCCGAGATCCTCGCTTCGGCCGGGGTCACCAAGGGCGCCCTCTACTTCCACTTCCAGTCGAAGGAGGACCTCGCCTTCGGGGTCCTCAACGCGCAGAACCAGAACCTCGTCATCCCCGACCGCGCGATCAAGGTCCAGGGGGTGGTGGACATCGTCATGCTGCACACCTACCGCCTGCAGACGGACCCCATGGTCCGCGCGGGCGTACGGCTGACGATGGACCAGCTCGCCCAGGGCCTCGACCGCAGCGGTCCGTTCCGCACCTGGGCCATGCCCGTGCGCGAGGGCCTGGAGAGGGCGAAGAGCCAGGGCGAACTGCTTCCCCAGATCGATCCCACGGAGACCGCCGACGTCATCGTCGGCACCTACGCGGGCATCCAGTCGATGTCCCAGGCCCTCACCGACTACGAGGACCTCGTCTCCAGGGTCACCGCGCTCCTGCGCCACCTGATGCCGAGCATCGTCCAGTCCTCCGTCCTGACCTCCGTGGACATCTCGGAGAGCCGCGGCCAGAACGTCTACAACGAGGCCTTCGCCCACTCGCAGAGCGTGCCGGAGGCCGAGGTCGAGCGCGCGGCCGGCTGACCCTCCGGAACGGAAATATACCGCATGGACTGTTCTTCGGGAGGGGTTGCGGGAGAGGGGAATCCACCGGGAGGGCCGGGCTGGGCGACTGAGATGCTTTGCGCATGATCAGTTCTTCGCTCCGTCTGGTGCCGGTCACCCCGGACAACTTCGCCGCGGTGTGTGCCGTACGGGTGCACCCGCGCCAGGAGCACCTCGTCTCCCCCGTCCAGAAGTCCCTCGCCGAGGCCTACGTCCACGGCGAGACCGCCTGGCCGCGGGCCCTGGTGGACGGGGACGAGGTCGTCGGCTTCGTGATGGCCTTCCTCGACATCGTCTGGGACCCGTCGAAGGACCCGGAGCACCGCCGCAGCGGCCTGTGGCGCCTGAACATCGCGGCGGCCCACCAGGGCAAGGGCTACGGCCGCTTCGCCGTGGGGGCCGTCCTCGACGAGCTCCGCGCGCGCGGCGCCGGGCGGGCGTACGTCTGCTGGGACACCGGCGAGGGCACTCCCGAGCCCTTCTACGCGGGCTTCGGCTTCCGCCGCACCGGCGAGTTCAGCGGCGACCAGCCCGTCGGCGTGCTCGACCTGGCCCCGGCCCGCTGAGCGCGGTCAGGCCAGTACGACCGTGCCCGGGGTCCCGGCGCCCTCCGGCCGGGCCCCCGCCCGGAACTGCTGCGGGCTGACCCCGCGCACCCGCTTGAAGGCCGTCGACAGCGCGAACGCGCTCCCGTAGCCGACCCGTCGGGCCACCGTCGCCACCGTGGTGTCGCCCTCGCGCAGCAGGTCGGCCGCGAGGGCGAGCCGCCAGCCCGTCAGGTAGGCCACGGGCGGCTCCCCGACGAGCTCCGTGAAGCGGCGGGCCAGCGCGGCCCGCGACACCCCCGCCCGGCGGGCGAGTTCCGCGACGGTCCAGCCGTGCGCCGGGTCCGCGTGCAGCAGCCCCAGGGCCACCCCGACGACGGGATCGCCCTGGGCCCGGTGCCAGGCCGGGGCGCCTGGGCCCGGAGCTGCGAGCCAGGCCCGCAGGACGCCGATCAGCAGCAGGTCCAGCAGCCGGTCCAGTACGAGTTCCTGCCCCGGCTCGTCCCGGCCCGTCTCGGAGGCCAGCAGGCCGACCAGGGTGGCGTCGGCGGCCCCCGCCGGGCGGACCAGCACCGCCGGCAGCGTCCCCAGCAGCCGCCGCCCGACCTCGCTCGGCGCCTGGTAGGTGCCGCTCAGCACCACCGACGCGCCGGGCTCCTCGTGGTCGGCGCCCCAGGTCCGCACCCCCAGGGACAGGGCGTCGGTGACGTCCTCGCCGGACTCCGTACTGCACCGCTGGTCCGGGCCGATCGTGATCCACGGCCCCCGGGCGTCCGGGCTGTCGGCGAACGCGTACGGCACGGGTCCCCGTACGACCGCCACGTCGCCCGGCCCGATCCGGGCCGGCTCCCCGCCGTCCGGCAGCAGCCAGCCCGAGCCCCGCACCAGCGCGATCACCGACAGCGGCGCCCGGTCCTCGACCCGCAACGACCAGGGCGGGTTGAGGACGGACTTGAGCAGGTGCGCGCCCCGCGCCTTCGGCCCGTCCAGCAGCCCGGTGAGCATGTCCATCGCCCCATCCTCCCTCCCGCTCCGCCCCCGCCGCGCCCCCCCGGGCCGGCCTAGGCCGTCTCTTCCGGATCGTGCCTGACCCGCGCCGACCGGCAAGATCCGGAAGAGACGGCCTAGACGTCCCACGCGCCGCTCGCCGCCGCCGCGCGGGCGTAGTCGGCGAAGTCCTTCGGCTCCCGCCCCAGCACCTGCCGCACCCCATCGGCCAGATGCGCGTTGCGCCCGTCCAGGATCACCGTGAACAGCTCCACGAGCTCCTCCGGCAGACCGTTCTCGCGCAGCACCCCCCGGTAGTCCCCCGCGGACACCGGTACGTACGCGATCTCGCGCCCGGTCGCCTTCGACAGCTCGGCGGCGACCTCGTCCAGGCCCAGCAGGCGCGGCCCGGTCAGCTCGTACGTCCGCCCGGCGTGCCCGTCGCCGGTGAGCGCGGCCACCACGACGTCGGCGATGTCGTCGGCGTCGACGAAGGGCTCGACGGCGTCCGCGACCGGCAGGGCCAGCTCCCCGGCCCGTACGGAGTCCACGAACAGGGACTCGTCGAAGTTCTGGTTGAACCAGCTGGCGCGGACCACGGTCCACTCGGCGCCCGGCACCTTCAGCCGCTCCTCGCAGAGCCGGGCGGCCTCCTCGCCGCGACCGGACAGCAGCACCAGCCTGCGCGCCCCCGCGGCCACCGCCGCCTCGGCCAGGGCGCCGATCAGGTCGGGGGCGCCGGGGACGGAGAGGTCGGGCTGGAAGGTCACGTACACCCGGTCCGTCCCCGCCAGCGCGGCCGCCCACCCCGCGGGCTCGTCCCAGTCGAAGGCCGGCTCACCGGCGCGCGATCCGACCCGCACCGGCCGCCCCTGCCGGCGCAGCCGCTCCACGACGCGCCGCCCGGTCTTGCCGCGCCCCCCGATCACCAGGGTGCCCTTCTCCCCGCCCACCGCGCTCCCGTGGCCCGCCGTGTTCCCGTCGCCCGTCACGTTCTCGTTGTTCGTCATGGACCCCAGTCAAGCTCCGCCGGCGAAGACGCGACATCGCCGAGAAGCTCGTCCGCATGCGCGAGCGTCCAGCCGCGCCCGCCGCCCGGATCCGGCGGACCGCGACCACGTGCACTTCAGGGACCAAGATCACGTCAGGCTGAACCGGCGCTCGAAATGTGATCACATGACCGTATGACGAGGACTCTCTACCTGCTCTGCTCCGCCGCCCCGCCCGTCTTCGACGTGGCCCACGTGATCGAGGACGCCCAGTCGCGCGGCTGGGACGTGTGCCTCGGACTGACCCCGGCGGCGGCGCAGTGGGTGTCCGGGAGCCTCGACGGGCTCGCCGCCCTGACCGGCAACCCGGTGCGCTGGCAGTACAAGATGCCCGGGGAGGCGGACGCGTGGCCGCCCGCCGACGCGCTGCTCTTCGCCCCGGCCACCTTCAACTCGGTCAACGCCTGGGCCCTCGGCCTCACCGACCGCCTCGTCGTCGGCATCGCCGCCGAGGCCCTCGGCAAGGGCGTCCCGGTCGTCGCCGTGCCGTGCACCAACACCGCCCTCGCCGCGCACCCGCAGTTCGAGCAGTCGCTGACCGTGCTGCGCGCCGCCGGCGCCGGAGTCCTCTTCGGCGAGGGCGGTTTCGTGCCCGGCCCGCCCGGCGTCGACGTCCCGCCGCACTTCCCGTGGCAGGCCGCCCTGGACGCCGTGGACAGCGCCGTCACCCCACAGGCCTGACCCCGCGAGCCCCGACCCCGCGGGCCCCGGCTCCCCGCCGCCTACTCCCCCGTCGCCCCGTCCAGCGCCTCGCGCAGCAGGTCGGCGTGCCCGTTGTGCCGGGCGTACTCCTCGATCATGTGGGCCAGCACGTAGCGCAGGGAATACTCCTGGTCCTCGTATCGGCCCCGTACGTCGAGGGACCCGGCGGCCTCCACGACGGCCCGCGACCGCGCGCAGGTGTCCTGCCAGATCCGGAACGACCCGGCCACGTCCGCGTCGTCGACGTGGAACTCCGTCCATTCACCGGCCTCGTTCCGCGGGAAGTAGCCGCGCACGTCCTCGCCGCCCACCACGTTGCGGAACCAGCCGCGCTCGACCTCGGCCAGGTGCCGCACCAGCCCGAGCAGGCTCAGCCCGGACGGCGTCACGGCCCTGCGCCGCAGCTGCTCGTCCGTGAGGCCCGCGCACTTCATCATCAGGGTGTCGCGCTGGCGCTCCAGGAGGCTGGTGAGGGTGGCGCGCTCGTCACCGTCCAGGACGGCGGGGGTCCGCTGTTCGCTCTTCATCGCGCGATGATCACATCAACGACACCGCCCCCACCGGCCGTTTCACATCCCGGACGGGCGGCGCAGCTCGCGGAAGAACTCCCGGATGTCCCCCACCAGCAGCTCCGGCACCTCCATCGCCGGGAAGTGCCCGCCCCGGTCGTACGAGGTCCAGCGGACCACGGAGTCGGTGCGCGCGGCGACGTGCCGCAGCGGGATGAAGTTGTCCCGGGGGAAGTCGGCCAGGGCGGTCGGTGTCGTCGACACCTCGGGCGGCCGCCCGTGGTGGTCGGCGTGGGCGCGCTCGTAGTAGATGCGGGCCGCGGAACCGGCGGTGCCGGTCAGCCAGTACAGCATCACGTTGGTCAGCAGCTGGTCCCGGTCGACCGGGCACCGCGGGTCCGCCCACTCGGCGAACTTCTCCCCGATCCAGGCCAGCAGCCCGGCGGGCGAGTCGTTCAGCCCGTACGCGAGGGTCTGCGGCCGGGTCGCCTGGATGTCCGCGTAGCCCTGCCGTTCGCGCGCCCACACCCGGTACCGCTCCCAGGAGGCCAGCGTCCGCTCCCGCTCGGCCGGGCTCAGCGCGGCCAGTTCGGCCTCGCCGGGCTCGGCGGTGGCCCCCGCCCCGGGCAGCAGGTTCAGGTGCACGCCGATGACCCGCCCGGGCAGCAGCCGGCCCAGCTCCCGCGAGACCGCCGCGCCCCAGTCGCCGCCCTGCACCCCGTATGTTGCGTACCCGAGGCGCTCCATCAGCACCCCGAAGGCCCGCGCGACCCGCTTGAACTCCCAGCCGGTCGAGGTGGTCGGCCCCGACAGGCCGAAGCCGGGGATGCTCGGCAGTACGAGGTGGAAGGCGTCGGCGGGGTCCCCGCCGTGCGCCCGCGGATCCGTCAGCGGGCCCGCGACCTGCTGGAACTCCACGAAGGACCCCGGCCAGCCGTGCGTCATCAGCAGCGGTGTGGCGTCCGGTTCGGGCGAGCGCAGGTGCGCGAAGTGCACTCGGGCCCCGTCGATGAGGGTGGTGAACTGCGGCCACCGGTTCAGCCGGGCTTCGGCGGCCCGCCAGTCGTACTCCTCGCGCCAGTAACGCACGAGTTCCCGCATCTCGCCGAGCGGCATCCCGTAGGCCCGCCCGACCCCGTCGAGCTCATCGGGCCACCGCACCCGGCGCAGCCGCCCGTCGAGGTCGTCGAGGTCCTCCCGCGCCACGTCGAGGCGGAAGGGCTCCAGCTGGCCACCGAGATCGTCCATGCCCCCCAGCCTGCCAGCCCCGGCCGCTCCGGCCCGGGGCCGGGGGGTCAGGCCGCGTAGAGGTCGAAGGTCGAACCGCGCTTGGGACCGGCCGCGACGTCCAGCGCCGGGTCCACCGTGAGCATCGCCTGGTGCAGCCGCCTCAGCTGCGGTGACGGTTCGACGCCGAGCTCCCCGACCAGCCGGCCGCGCAGCCGCCGGAACACGTCCAGGGCCGTGGCCTGCCGTCCGGACCGGTACAGCGCCACCATCAGCTGGGAGTGCAGCCCCTCGTGCTGCGGGTGACGAGCGGTCAGTTCGGTGAGTTCGGCGAGCAGTTCGGTGTGCCGTCCGAGCCGCAGGTCGACGTCGATGCGCCGCTCCACCGCCACCAGCCGGCTGGCCTCCAGCCGCAGCACCTCGATCTCCAGGACCGGCCCCACCCGTACGTCGACCAGCGCGGGCCCCCGCCACAGTGCGAGCGCCTCGCGCAACAGGTCGGCCGAGGCCCGGTCGTCGCCCGCCTCGAAGGCGCTCTGCCCGCGGGCGATGAGGCTCCCGTACGCGTTCACGTCGACGGTTTCCGGCGGCACCTGGAGCAGGTACCCGCCGTGCCGCGTCGTGAGCACCTCCTTCGCCCCGCCCGGCCGGCCCGGCCCCATGGCGGTGCCGAGTCTGCGGCGGAGCTGGAGGATGTACGTCTGCAGGGTGGTCAGCGCGCTGGCGGGCAGGTCCTGGCCCCAGATCTCCTCCATGAGGGTGGGCACCGGCATCACCTGCCCGGGGTGCAGCGCGAGGAGCGCGAGGAGCTGCCGCGGCTTGGCCGCCGTCGGCACGATCGAGTCCCCGTCGACCTCGGCACTCAGCGGACCCAGAACCTGGATCTTCACGGTCTCTCCCCCTTCGTGGTTCGTCGAATCGCACCGATAGCGGCGGGCGCCCGACCGGAGCCCGCTTCGCACACTCTGACCCGCACCGGTGCCGCCCGGCCGGACCCGCACTCCGCGCGGAACGCGGACCTACACCCCGCTGCCGAGGAATTCGTATCCGCGCACACCGTCCGCCCCGGCCTCGCCGTCGGCGTCCGTGCGGTACTCGCCCGCCCGTGCCCGGCCGACCAGGCTCGGCAGCAGCAGCCCCCACAGGGCGGCCACCTTGCGCCGCAGTTCCCGGTACGACAGCCCGGTCCCCGACAGCACTTCGATCCCGCAGACCGCCGCCGCCACCAGGGCTTCGGCGCTCTCCCACCGCTCGGCGGCCGACTGTCCGTCCCCGGCGCCGCGGGCCATCGCGTCCAGCGGCAGCTCCCCGGTGTCCCGCGCCAGGCGCAGCAGGTCGGAGACCGCCGCGAGCCAGGCCTCCTGGAAGTCCATCTGCGCCGACTGCTGCCCGGCGCACTCCTTGGTGATCCGGAAGCTCGCCGGGATCGCCGGCTCCTCGTGCAGCGTCCGCGCCAGCCAGTGGGTGGCGTCGATCAGCGCCTGCAAGGGCGAGGCCCCGCTCTCGTTCAGCCCGCGCACCGCTTCGCGCAACAGACCGCAGCCGCGCCGCTGCACGGCCTCCGCGAGCTCGTCCTTGGAGGCGAAGTGGAAGTACAGCGCCCCCTTCGTCACCCCGGCCGCGCCCGCGATCTCGCCGAGCGTGGCGTTGGCGTATCCGCTGCGGTGGAACAACTCGGCCCCGGCGAAGACCAACCGCCTACGGGTCCGCTCCGACCTCTCCTGCACCGCTCCGTCTCCTTCCGCCCCCGCTCCGACCCCGACCCCGCACCCGCACCGCTCCCGGCCGACCGCCCGGCACCCGCCGGGCCGCCGGCTCAGGCCCGTACGAGCCGGTCCGCCCGCGGACCCGTTCCGGCCACCGCGGGGAGCGCCGCCTTGCCGGCCGCCGCGTTCTCCGGACCGGCCATCAGGATCGAGCGCTGCAGCCGGCGCAGCGCGGCGGACGGCTCCAGCCCGAGGTCCCGCACGAGCGTGGCGCGCAGCCGCTGGTACACGTCCAGGGCCTCGCCGCGCCGCCCGGACCGGTGCAGGGCGATCATGAACTGACCGTGCAGGTTCTCGTGCGTGCGGTACCGGCTCACCAGCACGGTGAGTTCCGCGAGCAGCTCCCGGTGCCGCCCCAGCTTCAGGTCGGCCTCGATGCGCTGGTCGAGCGCGCACAGCCGGATCTCCTCCAGCCGCCGCGTCTCCATGTCCAGCTGCACGCCGCCGTGCACGTCGGCGAAGGCGGGCCCGGACCACAGCGCCAGCGCCTCGCGCAGCCGCTGCGCGGCGTCGGGGAAGTCCCCGGCGTCCATGGCGCGGTAGCCGAGGGCCGCCAGGCGGTCGAACTCCTTCACGTCGCTCGTGCCGCCGCCGCTGTTGAGCAGGTAGCCGCCGGGCAGCGTGACGAGCACGTCCTTGGCGGTCCGCACCGCGTCACCTTCCGCGGCGTCGCCGCCCTCCAGCGCGGTGGCGATCAGCGCGCGCAGCTGGAGTACGTACGTCTGCAGCGTCGTACGGGCACTGCGCGGCGGTACCGCTCCCCACAGCTCCTCGATCAGTGCCGACACCGGCACGACCTGGTCGGCATGGAGGGCCAGGAGCGCCAGGACCTGCCGGGGCTTGGGGGCGGTGGGCGTGATGGAGATCCCGTTCTCCCGCACGGCGAGTGCGCCCAGTACATCGATGTCCACGTCGTACTCCCCTGTCCTTGGATGAGTCGCAAGAGTCAGTAGAAAACAGGCCGGACGGTTTGTCAATACCAAACCGGACATGCTGTTTTGAGGTCCTTCAGGATCTTGGCGCTCTCCAAAGAAACCGCACTGACCTGCCCTTTTATGCGCAACGCGCGCACCGGTGGCAGCTCGGAGGCCTTCGGTCGCCGCGCAACAGGGGTCATATAACACCCTTGCGGGCCCGATAATCAAACCATCCAGTCTGTTTCCTGTTCGGCAGGGGCGATCCCCGGAAGGAGCACCGACCAGATCCGGGTGAGGGCATGCGGCGCCTCCCCCTCGGGTCCGACGGGCTCCAGCGTCCCCAGCCCCACCGTCACGGCCACCACCAGCCGCGCGGCGTCCGGTACCGACACCCCTTCGGCCAGCAGCCCTTCGCGCGCCGCCGCGCCGAGCGCCTCCTCGGCCCAGCGCCACCACTGCGTCCGCAGGTCCACCGGGCTGCGGTGGGCGACGTCGCCGCCCAGCACGAACCCGGCCCGCACGAGCACCTCGTCGCCGACCGACGCCACCAGCGCGTACGAGGATGCGACCAGCGCCCGCAACGGATCTCCCCCCGCCCCGGTGATCCCCCGCACCACCTCGGCGGCCCGCTCCTCGACGGCCCGCGCGAGGGCGTCCTTGCCGTCGAAGTGGAAGTGCAGCGCACCGGAGGTCACCCCGGCCCGTTCGCTGATCGCGGCGACCGAGGCGACGGTGAAACCCTCCTCCGCGAACACCTCCGCGGCCGCGCGCACCAGAGATTCCCGCGTACGTTGCGCACGCTCCTGCTTGACCATGGGGGCTCCGTGGTTCGCCCCAGACAGGGGTACGGGATCATCGCGGCAACGGTCGGCGCCCCCGCCGGAGGACCGGCGGACTTCCACCGGAGACCCCCCGAACAACCGGTACGAACCACCCAGTACGCCCCCCACCGTCCAGCCCCGGTCCACGGAGTGGCCACCCGCGCCCACCACCGTCGCCCGCCCGCCGGCACCACGGCCCGCCGTACGAGAGAAACCGCGCCCGCCCACAAGGGGTCCGCCCGGCCCGGCCGCCCCGTGACGAGCGCCCCCGAACCACCCCTCGCAGCCCGACCCGCACGCCCCCAGTGCCCCGGCCTCCGGACCTACCCGACCCCGTCGGGGTTCACCCACCCCGCCGAACACGCACCACACCCTGCAGCGCGACGTCGCACCGACATCCCAATCGAGAACCCGGCAACCCGACCCCCGGAACCACGCCCGGCCCCGCCGCCGGGCACCATCCGGCACACCGACCCTGCGAACCCCAGCCCCACACGCCCGCCCCACCCCGTCCGAACGACAGGCGGACCGTCCAGACGACCGGGGCCCTCTTCACCCGGCCACCGGGCGAGCCCGAGCGGACCGGCCCCGCACGGCGGCGGCCCACCGTCGCCCCGCCCACACACCGAGGGCCGGCCCCCACCTCAACCGGCCCGCCACCACACCCCCCTCACCGCACGCGCCCCCGCCCCGCCCCACCCCCGGAGCCCGTCCCCCGCGCGGCCAGCGCCCCGGCCACCGGACCCGTCACCGCCGTCGTCACCAGGGCCATCAGCACGAGGACCGTGAACAGTTCCACGCCGATCACCCCCAGCTCCAGCCCCACGTTGAGCACGACCAGCTCCGTCACCCCCCGGCAGTTCATCAGCGCCCCCAGCAACACGGCGTCCCGACCGCTCCGCCCCACCGCCAGCGCGGCAGCCGTCGCCGCACCCCCCTTCGCCACGACGGCCACCACCAGCACCACCCCCGCCCACAGCCAGGCCCCGGCACCGCCCGCACCCAACGCCCCCACGTCGGTCCGCAGCCCGCTCCCCACGAAGAACAGCGGGAGCAGCACCGGCACCGCGAAGTCCCGCATCCGCCCCGCCGCCCGCTCGACCTCCTTCACCCCCCGCGGCAGCACCGCCCCGAAGACGAAGGCCCCGAACAGCGCGTGCACCCCCAGACCATCGGTGACGTACGCCGCCAGACACAGCCCCCCGAACAGCCCGCCCCCCGACCACCGCCACCCCGCCCCCACTCCCGTCCGCACCCCACCGAGCAACGGCCGCACCCCCCACCACATCACCGCCAGGAACGCCCCGGCCGACGCGGCCCGCCCCAGCCCGGCCCACGCCCCGCCTCCCCCGGCCACGGCGACGACCACCGCCAGCAGGCACCAGGCCACGACGTCCACCACCGCCGCGCTCGCCATCGCCAGCGCACCCACCGGCGTCCCGTACAGCCCCTGTTCGGTGAGGATCCGGGCCAGTACGGGAAAGGCGGTCACGCTCAGCGCGACCGCCACGAACAACCCGAACTCCCTCCGGCCCACCCCCTCCGGCGCGAAGGGACCGTACAGCCCGAGCGCCAACAACCCCCCGAACCCCAGCGGCACCCACACGCTCGCCTGGCTCACCGCCACCACCGCGCGCCCCTGCCCCCGCAGCAGCCCGAGATCCAGCTCCAGCCCCACCAGGAACATGAAGATGACGAGCCCGAGGTCCCCCAACGCCCCGAGGTACGGCAGGACCTCCCCCGGCAGCAGCCACCGCTGCCCCTCCGGCCACAACCACCCCAGCAGCGAGGGCCCGAGCAGGGCACCCACGGCGATCTCCCCGACCACGGCCGGCTGCCGGAGCCCGCGCGCCACCGCCCCGCCCGCGCCACACGCGAGCACCACCACCGCCAAGGCGACCAGCACCGCACCCGACACGGCCCCACCCTGCCCCGGGCCCCGCCCCCCGGAAACGGACCCCACCCCGACTACAGAAGGTCCCGCCCCCGCCGTTAACGCCGTTAACGCCGTTAACGCCGTTAACGCCGTTAACGCCTCCCCACCCCCCCACCATTAACGGCGTTAACGCCGTTAAGACCCCACCCCACCAAAAAGTAACAACGCAAAAGCCGCACACCAGCCCATACAGCCTCTTCAACCTCCCATAAACCTACTGGTCGACTGGTTTTCTTTCCCCCAACCCCACTACATTGACCCCGCACCACCCACCACCCCCCACCCACCACCCCCACCGACCACCAAACACTCAGCACCGGAACGGGAGAAACGCACGTGGCGAGGGTCAGGCAAGAACGGGCCGAGATCACCCGACAGGCGATCCTCGACGGCGCGGCCATCGCCTTCGACCACGCCGGGTTCGGCGGCACCAGCCTCAGCGACGTCGTCAAACACGCCGGAGTCACCAAGGGCGCCCTGTACTTCCACTTCCAGTCCAAGGAATCCCTCGCCCGCACCCTGATCGACGAGCAGTTCCAGATCTCCGAGGGCGTCCCCAGCCTCGAAGAGGACCCGGGCCTCCAGACGGTCATCGACCTCACCCACCGGATGGCGGCGGGGCTGCGCTCCAACGTCCGCGTCCGCGCCGGGATCCGCCTGGTCATCGAGTTCGGCTCGTTCACGCACCCGGACCCGTCCCCGTACAACACCTGGATCGACACCTGCGTCCACTGCCTGACGCCGGCCCAGGTACGCGGTGACCTCCTGCCCTCCCTCGACGTGCACGACCTGTCGACCTTCCTCGTCGGCTCGTTCACCGGAATCCAGGTCACCTCGCACGTCCGCACCGGCCGCGACGACCTGCACTGCCGGATCACGGATCTGTGGCACTACCTCCTCCCGGGCATCGTGCCCGCGCGGCGCACCCCCTTCTTCGACCCCGCGGGCTCCAGCACCTGCCGGACCGAACTCGGCCTGAACACCGCCCTCCCCGTCACCACCGGCTGACGGGACCTCACGACAGGGCGGTCTCGTGCACGTCGTGGCGAACCACGGGGGTGCTCGCCACGACGTGCACGAGGCCGCCCTGTCCCTCCAAGCCATTTCGTTAGCAAAACCCAAGCGTGGCGCCCACGAGCACCCAGGAACGTTAGTAAAGTCCCTCTCATGACTTCGCCCTCGTCCCAGAGCGACCGAGAGAAGGTCGTCTCCAAGCTCCCCCCGTGGCTCCGCCAGGAACTGAAGATCCGCACCGCCCAACTGCGGGTCGACATCCAGGACGCCGTCCACCAGGGCATCGCCCAATGGAGCGCCCTCGCCTCCGCGCCCTCCCCCGTCGACACCTCCGGCGCCGAGTCCTTCTCGACGTGGCTCCCGGCCGGCCAGTGGGAGTCCTTCCGCACCGACGCCAAGGACCGCGGCGTCTCCCTCATCCAGGGTCTCGCGCAAGCGGTCCGTCTCTGGCTGGAGTTGAACCCGGCCCCCACCGTCAAGCGGCCCTCCGTGGTCCGCCGCATCGTCGTGTGCAACCAGAAGGGCGGCGTCGGCAAGACCGCCATCACCGCCGGTACCGCCGAGGCCCTCGCGGAGGACCCGTCCTCCCTGCACCCGGTCCGCATCGCCCGCCAACTGGCCCGCCTCAACCCGGCCGCCGACGCCGGCGAGCACCCCCACCCGCCCGTCACCCCGCTGGACCTGGAAGACCTCCCGGGCCTCGGTATGCGCGTCCTGCTCGTCGACTTCGACCCGCAGGGCCACCTCACCAAGCAGCTGGGGCAGCAGCCGCTCCCCATCGGCGGCGACAGCCTCACCTGTCACATGGCCGGCGAAGCCAAGGGACCGCTCTCCGACCTGATCGTCTCCATCCCGGACGACCGCTTCGGCGACCGCCTCCACATCCTTCCCGCCTGCACGGACGCCTTCCTCCTCGACGTCCGCCTCTCCACGGTCCGCGCCCGCGAGGCCGCCCTGGAACGCGCCCTCTCCCCCGTCGAGTCCGACTACGACGTCATCCTCATCGACTGCCCGCCCAGCCTCGGCCTCAGCATGGACGCCGCGATCTACTACGGCCGCCGCCGCGACGCCGAGCAGCCGGGCGCCTCCGGCGCGCTGATCGTCGTCCAGGCCGAGGACTCCTCCGCCGACGCGTACGACCTGCTCACCTCCCAGATCAACGATCTGCGCGACGACCTCAGCCTCGACATCGACTACCTCGGCCTCGTCGTGAACCTCTACGACGGCCGCCGCGGCTACATCGCCACATCGTCCCTCCAGGCCTGGATGGACATAAAGGATCCCCGCGTGGTGGCGATCGTCCCCGACCTCAAGGAACAGCGCGAAGCGGTCCGCGTGAAGCAGCCGCTCTTCGTCTACGCACCCAAGGGCGACCAGGCCGTGGCCCTGCGCGCCCTCGCAAGGGAGATCTCATGAGCAAGGCCGACAAGCTCGGGGTATCGGCTTCCTTCGCCCGCGCCCAGCCGGTCGGCGTGAGCTCCCGCCGCGCCGCCATCGCCGAGGCCACGGGCGCCCCGACCTCCGGGGTCGTCCCCCCGTCCGAGGTGCCCATCGAGGCCCTCGCCCACAATCCCTTCAACCTCCGCGAAGATCTCACGGACCTCGACGAGCTCGCCGAGTCCCTGACCGTACGCGGCCAGCTCCAGCCCCTCGCGGTCGCGACCCGAATGGCCTTCATGGAGGCGCACCCCGGCGCGACCGACGGCCTGGGCCGGGCCCCGTACGTGGTCATCGACGGGAACCGGCGGCTCGCGGCCGCCCACCTCGCGGGGCTGAAGACCATCCAGATCCACGTCAACGACGCCCTCTCCGCATCGGCGGCGGACATCCTCGAATCGGCGCTCATCGCGAACGTCCACCGGGTCGACGTGGCCCCCATGGACCAGGCGCGCGCCCTCCAGGAACTCGTCGACGTCCACGGTTCACAGGCACAGGTCGCCAAGCGGATCGGGAAGACGGCGGCCTGGGTCTCCCAGCGGCTGACCCTGCTCAACCTCACGCCCTCCCTCCAGGAGAAGGTGGAGACGGGCGAGCTGAAGGTCGAGCCGGCCCGCCGCATCGGCCGCCTCCCCCAAGAGGCCCAGGCCGCGGCCGCGGACGAGAGCATCAGCACGCCCAACCCGCCCCGCCAACGCACCCGACCGGCCCCCCCGACCGTTAACGGCGTTAACGCCGTTAACGCCGAACCGGCCCCCGCCACCGCCCCCACCCCCCGCATCACGATCTCCACCCACTCCCCGGAGACCATCGCGGACGCCCTGACCGCCCACCTCACCCCGGACGACCTCAAGGCCGTCACCGAGCTCCTCATGAACCGCATCTGACACCGCACACGCCGGGGGCGCTGACCGGAACCACCGGCAACGCCCCCGCGTGCCGTTAACGGCGTTAACGCCGTTAACGCCGACCCGCGTGCGTTCCATGTGCGTTCAACAGTGCGTTTCACGTAGGCTGCCGCCGGAGGTACCCATGAGCGAGATGAACGAGCAGACCACCCTCTTCGCAGCGGTCGACGCCCTGCTCGAAGAAGCCGCGACCCAGGACCCGCTGCCCAGCCCCGACGAACGCCGGCGCCTGCGCGAGGCCGGCGGCCTGAGCCAGGACCAAGTGGCCAAGGCCCTGTCCGTCCGCCGCGAGACGGTCACCTCCTGGGAGACGGGCCGCACCGCCCCCCGCCCCCCCAAGCGCGCGGCGTACGCCCGCCTCCTGGAAGGCCTCTCCTCCCTCCACCCCACCCCGGAGCCTCCGACCGTTAACGCCGTTAACGCGCCCCGCACCCACCCCCCCACCTCCCCCACCTCCCCCACCTCCCCCACCTCCCCCACCTCCCCCACCTCCCCCGCTTCCCCTCCCAAGCCACCCAAGAGGCGGCCCTCCCTCCCCCTCTCCGGCAACGGCCCCCTGGCCGTCCTGGACGGCACAGGCCACGCCCACGCCGCCGGGGGCCTGCTCCTCCCCCACCCCACCTCCGACCTCCCCGCCCTCATCACCTGGGCCCTCGGCCCGGACGCCGACCTCCGCGCCCCCCGCCTCCACCGCAACGGCAAGGACGGCGACCCCCTCCTCGTCCTCACGCCCGCCGCCTGCGAAGCCCTCGGCCTCCCCCTCGCGCTCGAAGACCGCCGCGCCCTGCGCCTCCCGGACAACCACCCGGTGATCAAGCAGCTCACGAAGGCCAAGTGGCAACTGACCCGCCGCGGCTTCGGCCCCTGGGCCCGCGTCTACCGCCCGGCCTCCCCCACCACCGGCCGCCAGTGCGTCCAGCTCGCCGTCCTCCCCTGGGGCGCCCTCGACGCCCGCGCCTGGGGCGAGGACACCCCGGACCTCCCGGCCCCCGAACTCGCCGAGCTGCTCACCACGTACGCCGCCCGCGTCCTCACCCCCCGCGGCTCCACCGCCGTCACGGGTCTGGAACTGATGACGGCCCTACGTCCGCCCACCCGCGCCGCGCGCAACCCGCAGACCAACGCCTGGGAGTCCGCCCCGGTCCCCGGCTCCCTCACCCGCCCGGTCGACCCGGCCCCTCCGGAGGCCCCCGACGAGCACCCGGTGGTCGCGTCCCTCTACCCCCGCTCCCACCAGCGCACCCCGGACCAGGTCCTCGACGAGGAGGCCTACGACTGGATCCGCGACCCGGAACTCCTCACGGACGCGGAGTGCGCCGCCACCCACGCCGTCGGCATCGACGTGAACATGGCCTTCGCCGCCGCCGCCAACCGCCTCGTCGTCGGCATCGGCCCCGCCACCCACACCGCGGACCACCCCCGCTTCGACCCGAAGACCCCCGGCTGCTGGCTGGCCGACCTCTCCGCCGTCCCCCACGACCCCCGCCTCCCCAGCCCCTTCACCCCCCACGGCAAACCGCCCACCGGCCCCGCCTGGTACGCCACCCCGACCCTGGCCTACGCCCAGGAGCTCGGCCACGACGTCCGCCCCACCGAGGCCTGGATCCGCCACGACCACGCCCCCTACCTCGACGCGTGGTACACCCGCCTCCGGGACGCCTACATGGCCACCATGGCCGACCTGGGCGTCACCCCCGCCCTCCCCGAGCCCGAGTTCCTCCGGGCCATGGCCACCCACAAACAAGAGGATCCGCTCGCCACCGCGGTCCTCTCGGCGATCAAGTCCACCGTCAAGGGCGGCATCGGCAAGCTCCGCGAACGCCCCCAGGGCGCCGCCTACCGCCCCGGCGAACCCTGGCCCGCACTCGAACGCCCCACCTGGCGCCCCGACATCCGCGCGGCCGTCATCTCCACGGCCCGCGTCAACATGCACCGCAAGATGCTCAAGCTCTCCACCACGGCCGGACTCCACCCCATCGCGGTCCTCTCCGACTGCGCGGTCTACCTCTCCCCCGGCCCGAGCCCCCTGGACCTCCTCCCCCGCACCCCGGACGGCAAGCCCCTACCGGGCGGCTTCCGCCTCGGTGTCAGCCCCGGCATGGTCAAGCACGAAGGCACCCAGCCCCTCCTCTGGGCGGTCGGCATGCTCGACGAAGGCCTCAACCCCGCCCGCCACATCAAGGGCCACGACGCAGCCGCAGACGGCGAGTAACCACACACCATGACCGACGACATCTCCGACGGCCTCACCAAGGCCGACGAACAGCACTTCACCCGCCCGATCCCCAAGTCGGCGGGCGCCCAGATGCGCTTCCTGGTCAAGCAGCTCAAGTCCACCCGCGAAGCCGCGCGCGCCCTCGGCATCTCCCAACGCACGGTGGAGCGCTACGTCAAGAACCAGATCAAGCGGCCCAAGCCCGAACTGGCCGCCCGCCTGGCGACGGAGGTACGCCGACGCTGGCAGCCCCTGGTCCGCAAGCGCGCCCGCGACCAGGCGGCCCGCACCACCGGACTGGTCATCGAGACCCGCGCCCGCTTCGGCTTCACCGCCGCCCCCGGCACCACCGACGACGGCCGCATGCGCCGCATCACCCAGCACCTCCCCCCGGAGTACGCGCAACGCCTCTTCGCCGCCCAGGAATCCGGCGCCACCGAAGCCCAGCTCCGGCACATCACGGCCGAAGCCCTCCAGGAGATCTACTTCAAGGACAACGGCGCCCGGGCCACGAGCCTGTTGGTCGAATTCACCGACATCGACTACGCCGACTTCGCCTTCTGACGAAGCCTCCCAGCGCCCCCACAGCCCCTCCCCACACAAAGAGGGCCCCGGGATACCCCGGGGCCCTCCCGCACTCTCAAAACCCCCTCAGAAGCCGTTCCCAGGCCCCTCATCCAACCGCGTGCAAGGTCCTCCGCCGCTTGGACTCCGCAGCCTTCTTCGCGGCGGCCTGCGCGGCCCGCTTCTTGCGCTGCTCGGCGAGCTGGTCCTGATACTCCGCCACCGCCTGGTGGTAGCTGGCGACATACCCGCGGGCGTCCAGCCGCTCCTCGGCAGGCATCTCGTTCACCGCGGCGACGGCGTCCTCGAAGGAGTTGTACCCGGCCAGCATCGGGTTGATCTGGTAGACCCCGTTCCTGACCTTCCGCACGAGCTTCGCGAGCTCCAGGCTCCGCAGCGCCGCGTTGACGCTCGGCCGGCTGAGCTCCAGCATCCCACCGATGGTGGCCTGATCGATGAGGATCCGCCCCCCGGGCTCACTCAGCGAACGCAGCTTCAGCAGCACGCGGTACGCCGCCGGCGGAAGGTCCAGGTCGGAGAGAAGCCCGTCGGCGTTGACCGCAGCGAATCGCAAGGTGCTCACTGAGCTGTCCCTTCTTCCTTACGCTGCGCCCGGCTCAGCCGGCGCGCAGCGCGCTCCTTGGACCGTTCGGCCCGCAGTTCCTCGATTGCCTGCCGCATGTGGTCCAGCGACGGGAAGCGCACCAGGTCGGGCAGGCTCGTGTCGCTGCGAATCTGCGAGATGGTGCTGTGCTGCTCCACCTTCACGAACTCACCCGCCGTCTCCGTGCCCGGAATGAACTCCGCCACCCGGTAACTGTAAGGCGGGTTGAACTGGTACACACCCCGCCGCACCTTGAAGACGATCCCATGGGACATGACACTGTGCAGTGCCTCCGAGGTCTTTGTCCGGCTGACGTCCAGGATCGTAGCCATCTCCTCCTGAGTAAGCGGAATCCGCCCCCCCGCCCGCTGGCACGCGATCAGCAACAGGATGAGCCTCAAGGGCAAGGCTTCCCTGAAGTACTGGGCGATCACCAGAAAAAACTCAAGGCTGTCCATCGAAAACGCATTTGGCTGACTCTGCGTCCCGTAGAACTCCAGCGGCTTGCGCTCGCCGTCCAGGGTGAGCTTCCGGCTGGGGTACCGCTTCGCGAGGCTGTCCAGATCCTTGACCGGAGCCAGCGGCTGACTCCAGGCCGAGATCGCGTCATCAACCGGGAGATCAGGACGCGGCGCGCGCGACGGACTCGGCCGGCGGCGCTGTGGCTCTGATGACACGAGGATGCTCTCCACTTCGTTGATCTGCAGAGAGAGTATGTCAACAAGGGTGACACTAATGTCACGCTCGTTGACGTTCGGCGTGTCTTGTGTCCCCCCAGGAGGGACACATCTCGGCCACGGCGTCTTTCCGCCCCCTCCTCGGCCCCGCGCCCAACCTCACCCTCCCCTCACCCAGTTCAAGGACGTATCTCCGCAAGAACGTCAGCCTCCCCGACGTTTTAGCCCAAAAAGCGTCAGCCCCACTGACGTTTTGCCGTCGATGTGTCCCCCTAGCAGCGACACATCGACCGAGTTATGTCCCTCCTGAGGGGACATAACTTTCCCCCTGCACCCCCGCTGACCTGCGACAACGCATATCCGTACCTTCTATAGGCCGTCAGCTGCCGCGCTCAACGCAGCCAACGCCTTCCCGAACGCCTCAGACTCCCGCCTCCCCGACCCCGGACCTTTCAACCCCGACAGACCCCTGGCCCGGACACCCTGTCCATAACCACGCAGAATCTGACTCATTCCTATCTCTATCCACGCATCACTTTGAATCACGCCCTCACCCCCCATTAACGCCGTTAACACCTTCCAGCACCTCTCAAGTCACTTCAGACTCCACATCAACTACCACCCCACAAACCTCAACCCACAAACCCCTTTCGCCACTCCAGCCCCAAGCACGACACAACCCGGTTTCCCCTCAAGTACAGACGAACTTCAACCCCTCAACCAAGAGTCACCCTCAGTTGAAGGTCCTCTTGTGAGAGCAAACCGGAGGACAAACCAAGGCCGAGTCCAACCCCTGCCCTCCCCCGGGCCCGAACACAAAAGGCCGGATCTGTCCGAGCTCTACTGAGCCCAGCAAGGCTGTAGTTGTCCCCAGCCAAGCAAAGAACCCCCAACCCCAGGGGCCAGCCCTTGTCCCGAAGCGGCCCAGACCCAAACACAACCAGGCCGGCCTTGACAGCAACACGGAACAGTCCTGGCTGCGGCGAAGCGAAGGACCTCAAAACCAAAAGCCTCGCCTTGAACTGCGAAGCAACCACCAGCCCAGCGCAGCGAGGCCGGATTCTGGTCCGCAGCGAAGCTGAGGACACCCCGGCCGAAGGCCTGGCTCTAGTCCGCGGAGCGGCCCTGCACGGAGCGCAGCGAGGCGGGGTTTTCGTCCGCAGCGAAGCGGAGGACACCCTCGCCGAAAGCGAGGCCCTGGGCCGCGAAGCGGACCGCCGCCGAGCACAGCGAGGCGGGCCTTTCCTCCGTAGCGAAGCGGAGGACACCCTCGCCGAAAGCGAGGCCCTGGGCCGCGAAGCGGCCCACCGCCGAGCGCAGCGAAGCAGGCTCCCTTCCCAAGCGCGCAGCGCTTGGGTTCCCGCTCCGAAGGAGCGGCTCTGGTCCGCGGAGCGGACACCCGCCCAGCGGGCGGAGCGGGCCTGTCGTCCGTAGCGAAGCGGAGGACACCCCTCGCCGAAGGCGAGGCCTTGGTCCGCGAAGCGGACCGCCGCCGAGCGCAGCGAGGCGGGTCTTTCGTCCGCAGCGAAGCGGAGGACGCCTAGGCCGAAGGCCAGGCTCTAGGCCGCGAAGCGGCCCGGCCGCCGAGCGCAGCGAGGCGGGCTCCCTTCCCCAGCGCGCAGCGCTGGGGGTCCCGCTCCGAAGAGTCCGCTCTCCTCCGCGAAGCCGACCTTCGCCCAGCGCCCGCCGCGGGCCCAACCTCCCAAG
>NZ_JBICWZ010000017.1:0-64863 GCF_043199995.1 Streptomyces sp. NPDC048507
TCCCGTCCCTCCTCCGCGTGCTCGTGCGCGGCGGCGGCCGGGCGGCGGGCGGGGGGGGGGGGGGGGGGGGGGGCCCAGACCACCCGAAACAGCGACCAGGACAGCCAACCGGCACCTCAGACGCGTCAGATCGCTACGCGCTTCGCCCGGCTTAGCGACTGCGGCCCGTCTGTGGCCGTACATAAGCCGCCCACGGCCATCAGTTGCCTGCGTGGTCACGCGTCTGCGGCTTGGTGGAGCGAGAGGGCGACGGGCGTGGCATCGGGTGGACTGGCACGGTTGGTCGGATGCCCGGCAAAACAGCGACGACCTTATTTCTGCGGGTGGAATTGCCTGGGGCCGTGCCCCTCCACAGTGGTCGACTGGGCCTGCCGCAGGGCGCTGCCCCCGCAACGGCGGACTACCCCGCCGCCGATGCACAGCGCCTCCCCTTCCTGGCCCCTCGGTGGTCCGGGAAGGCGCGGCGGGACATGTCGAGCAGAACGAAAGGCAAGAGCCAGCATGAAGCAGAAGAGCATTTTGGTTGCCGGTGCCATGGCCGTGGCCGGTGGCGTCATCCTCGCGGCCGTGGCCACCAGCCAGGCGTCCGCGGCGGACGGCGGACGGTCCGGTTCCACCCCCGCCCCGCAGGCAACCGTGGCCTTCGGCACCCAGCTGTCCGACTCCAACCTCGTGACGCCGCTCGGCGAGTGGGGCGTGGGCCGCCGTAACCCGCGCGCCTGACGGACCTGACACGGTCCGCCGTTCCCTGTCTGCTGCGCGCGGCTCGCCACCCCTCGCGAGCCGCGCGCAGCGAGACGTCGCAATGGTCCGGCTTGACGGCTGACCGGCCCCCGGTGGACGGCGATCGTCCCCGGACAGCAGGAAAAGCCACGCCCGTCGCCCTCTCACTCCACCAAGCACCACGTCAAGTGCTCCACCAGGCCGCAGACGCCTGACCACACCGGCGACTGGCGGCCTTGGGCGGCTTATGTACGGCCCCAGACGGGCCGCAGTCGCCAAGCCGGGCGAAGCGCGTAGCGATCTGACGCGCCCGACCTGCCGGTTGGCTGTCCTGGTCGCTGTTTGGGGTGGTCTGGCCGCCCGGGCGGGGATCGCCGCGCGCACGGCCCGGATGCCCGGTTGGGCCGGGCGGGGAGGGGTCGAGGGTCCCTGACGGGGTCGCTCCTCCCCTTGTCCTGCCCGTGAACGTTCTTTTGGGGGTTTCCCGGCAGTCTTCGTTTTTCCGTGGCGGGACGGTCGGTCAAGGGTGGCCGAAGGCCATCGCGAAGCGACGCGACGAAGGAGCGCCCTTGAGGGACCGTCCCGACGCGGAAGGACGATGAGACGGACGGGAGACCACCAAACCCTCCCTGACACGGGGCACGGGGACTCCGTCCCTACTCCCGCCCCAGCAGGACCGTTCCCGAGGAGCAGAACCAGCCTCCCGTGCCCGAGGCCAGGGCCACCCGGGGAGGGTGGCCGCCCGGCTTGAGGACCTGGCCCGGGCCGGCTTCGCCGCGGAGTTGGCGTACGGCCTCCACCAGCAGGAACAGTCCCCGCATCCCGGGGTGGCAGGCCGACAGGCCGCCGCCGTCCGTGTTGACGGGGAGTTCGCCCTCCCGCAGCAGGCGGCCCTTCTCCACGAAGGCCCCGCCCTCGCCCTTGGCGCAGAACCCGAGGTCCTCCAGGGTCACCAGGGTCATGTAGGTGAAGGCGTCGTAGATCTCGGCGAAGTCGACGTCCGCCGGGGTCAGGCCTGCCCGTTCGAAGGCCAGGCGGCCCGATACCGCCGCCGGGGAGACGGTGAAGTCCTCCCACTCCGACATCGTGGTGTGCGAGACGGACGTTCCCGAGCCCAGCACCCACACCGGTGCCTTCGCCGTGTCCGGTACGTAGTCCTCCGCCGCCAGCAGCACCGCGCAGCCGCCGTCCGAGCGGATGCAGCAGTGCAGCTTCGTGAACGGGTCGGCGATCATCTCGGAGCCCAGGACCTCGTCCACGGTCAGCGGGGTGCGGAACATCGCGTCGGGGTTCGTGGCCGCGTTGGCCCGGGCCTGGACGGCCACGGAGGCGAGCTGTTCCAGGGTCGTGCCGTACTCGTGCATGTGGCGGCGCGCGGCCATCGCGTACTTGGAGATCAGCGTGTGGCCGTACGGGACCTCGAACTGGAGCGGTCCGCGCGCTCCGAAGGAGAGGTTCGAGGTGCGGCGGCGTGCCTTGATGTCGGCCCGGGCGGTCGATCCGTAGACGAGCAGGACGGCGTTGGCGTGGCCCGCCGCGATGGCGTCGGCCGCGTGGGCGGCCATGACCTCCCACGTCGAGCCGCCGACCGAGGTGGAGTCAACCCAGGTGGGCCGCAGTCCCAGGTACTCGGCGACCTCCACCGGGGCGAGGGTGCCGAGTCCCGCCGAGGCGAAGCCGTCGATGACGGAGCGCTCCAGGCCGGAGTCGGCCAGGGCCCGGCGGGCGGCCTGGGCGTGCAGGGCGTAGGGGGTCGGGCCGTCGACGCGGCCGCAGTCGGAGAGGGCGACGCCGACCACCGCGACGCGGCGGCGCGGGCGGGACTCGGGTGCGCGGGACAGGGGGCCGCGGGCGGGTCCGGAAGTGGGTCCAGGCATGAGGGGACGGTACAACTGACGCACCGTCAGGTGCTAGACGGCGACCGGCCGCTCCTGCACCCGCCGCCTGACCCCGTCTCCCGCCCGGCCCCGCCTCCCGCCCGGCCCCGCCTCCTGCCCGGCCCCGCCTCCCGGCCGACGCCGCACCGTCCGCCCCCTGTGCTTCTCGTCCCGCCCGCCCTAACATGACGGCCCGTCAGATACGGGGAGGAGCCCGACGATGGATGCCGCCTTCACCGCGGAGCAGGACGAGATGCGCCGCACCCTGCGCGAGATCCTGGGCAAACGCTGCGGTCCGGACGAGGTCAAGGCCGCCGCCCGCACCGCCACCGGACACGACCTCGAACTGTGGCGCCGCCTCGCCGGGCAGCTCGGGCTGCCCGGCATCGCCATCGCCGAGGAGTACGGCGGCGTCGGCTGCGCCCCCGCCGACCTGGCGCTGGCCTGCGAGGAGACCGGGCGCGTCCTGCTGCCCTCGCCCCTGCTGGCCACCGCCGTGCTCGCCGCCCCGCTGATCGCCGCCCTCGGAACCCCCGGCCAGCGGGCGGACCTGCTGCCCCCGCTGGCGGCCGGGGAGCTGACGGCGGCGCTCGCCGTGCCCGGGCCCGCCCTGGCGACCGCCCTCGGGCTGACCGGCGAGAACGCCCCCGGCGACTGGGCCGGCGGGGGCCGGGCGGGCGGGGTGCAGGCCCGCGCCGCGGCCCCGGCGGACGCCGCCGGAGCCCCGGCCCCCGGCCCCGGCTGGCGGCTCTACGGGGAGGTGGCCCAGGTGCTCGACGGCCACGCCGCCGGTCTGCTCCTCGTCGCCGCCCACACCGGCGGCTTCGCCCGCAGCCGCACGCTGCTGTTCCTCGTACGGGGCGACGCACCGGGCCTCGTCCGGACCCGGCAGCCCACCCTCGATGAGACCCGCCCGCAGGGCCGCGTACAACTGCGCGACGTCCCGGCGGAGTTGCTCGGCACCCAGGAAGGTTCCGCCGGGTCCGCCGGGTCCGCCGGATCCGCCGGGTCCGCAGGTTCCGCCGGGGCCTCCTGGCCCGATCCGCTGCCCGCCCTCGCCGCCACCGGCCGGACCGCCGCCGCCGTCCTCGCCGCCGAGGCGGTCGGCGCGGCCGACCGCGCGCTGGCCCGCACCGTGGAGTACGTGCGCGAGCGGGAGCAGTTCGGCCGGGCCATCGGCTCCTTCCAGGCGGTCAAGCACCGCCTCGCCGACCTCTACGTACACGTCCAGGCGGCCCGCTCGGCCGCCTATTACGCCGCCTGGGACCCCGGCCAGGGCCCCCTCGCCCTGGCCCAGGCCCTGGAGGCCCTGCGGATCACCGCGGGGGAGGCCGTCCAGCTGCACGGCGGCATCGGCTTCACCTGGGAGCACGAGGCCCACCTGTACTTCAAGCGGGCGGCCGCCGACGAGCTGCTCTTCGGCCCCGTCCACCGGCTCCGCGCGCACGCCGCGCAGCGGTCCGGGCTGTTCACCCCGACCTCCGGCAACGAGAAGGTGGCCGTCTGATGGCTGTGCACCTCGGCGTGAAGCTGATGCAGAAGGTCTCCTCGACCATGCTGTTCGCCAGGATCGCCCCGCACTTCATTCCCGCCATGGACAAGGCGGTGCACCGCCTGAGCAGGGGGAAGGTCCTGCTCAGCGCGCGGATGCTGCCCGGGGTGATCCTCACGGCCAAGGGTGCGAAGACGGGCGAGCCGCGGACCACCCCGCTCGCCTGCATGCCGGAGGACGGAGGCGAGAGCTGGCTGCTCATCGGCTCGAACTTCGGCCGCCCCGGCCACCCGGCCTGGACCGGGAACCTGCTGAAGAACCCGGACGCGGACGTGAACTGGCAGGGACGGGACATCGCCGTACGGGCCCGGCTGCTGGCCGGGGAGGAGCGCGCGGCGGCGTGGCGGGCGGTGCTGGGGTTCTGGCCGCCGTACGCGGCGTACCAGGCGCGCATCGAGCGCGAGATCAGGCTGTTCCGCCTGGAGCGACGCTGATCGCAGGCGGGTGACGCCCGGGGCCGGGGCAAGGCCGGCGGACCCTCACCCCCGGTGAGGGTCCACCGTCACTTGGTCGGCTTCTTCCCGGTGATGCCCAGGTGCACGAGCAGGGCCAGGTTCGGGCGGAGTTCGGCCTGCTTGACGCCCCAGGTCTGGAAGCCCTTCTGGTGCGAGGCCACCGCGGCGAGCATCGCGACCAGGGAACCGGCCATCGCCGCCGGGCTGAGGTCCTTGTCGACCTTGCCCTTGGCCTGGAGCTCCTTCATCGACTCCGTCAGGGAGTTGGTGACGGAGTTCAGGATCTTCATGCGGATCTTGTAGAACCGCTTGTCGCCCTCGGCCGCGCCCAGGTCGACCACCCGCAGGATGGCGTCGTTGCGCCGCCAGAACTCAAGGAATCCCTCGACGAGTTCCTCGGCGGCGGCCCAGCCGGCCTTGCCGACCCAGTTGCGGCCCTCGACGAGCGACGTCAACTGGGCGCCCTCCGTGGCCATGTGCTCGGCGATCTCCAGGACGGCGCCTTCGACGTCCGGGAAGTACTGGTAGAAGGTCGCGGGGGAGGTACCGGCCTTGCGGGCGACATCGATCACTTTGACGTCGCGGTACGGCGAGGAGCTGAGCATCTCGCTGAGGCAGTCGAGCAGCTTCTGCCGCGTCGCCTGACCGCGCCGGCCGGCGACACGCCCGTCGACGGTGCGTACTTGTCCTGTCATGCCGTCAGCTTACCGAGGGGGGATGGGCGCGCTATTCGGCCGCCTGCAAATGGGGTTACGCACCCGCCGACCTGGGGGGACGGGGCGTGCGGTGCGCGGCGGACGGCGAATTCCGGCCGCGGGGCAACGGGCCCGCACCGACGGCGCGCCGCGATCCGCGCCGGGGCCCGCGCCCGCGCTCCCGTCCGCGGACCCGCCCGCCCGTCCCGTCCGGGCCCACCCGTATCGTGGCGTATCCCCCGAATAGTCTTATCAACAGGCTGTGGACAAGTTTTCGGGCGGATCATGTCTGAAACGCACGAAAACAGCACGAACCCGAACGGAAGGGAACCCGTCCCATGGCCGGATTCGTGGAGGGCTCGCCCTGCTGGGTCGACGCCTCGCTGCCCGACGTCGAGGCCGGCAAGCGCTTCTACGGAGAGCTCTTCGGGTGGACCTTCCCCGACAGCGCGGGCCCCGAGTACGGCCACTACACCCAGGCGTACAGCCGCGGCCGCAACATCGCCGCCCTCGCCCCCAAGCCCGACGGCCGGATGCCCACCGTGTGGGGCGTGTACCTGTACACCAACGACGCCTACGCCTGCGCCCAGCGCATCCGCGCGGCCGGCGGCCAGATGGTCATGGACCCGCAGCCCGTCGGCCCCTACGGCACCGCCGCGATGGCCGCCGACCCCGGCGGGGCCGTCTTCGGGCTCTGGCAGCCCGGCACCCACCACGGCTTCGACGCCCAGCAGGAGCCGTACACGTACTGCTGGTCCGAGGTCTACACCCGGGCCCGGGAAGCCGTCGACGCCTTCTACGCCAAGGTCTTCGGCTACGTCCCCGAAGACCAGGACGACCCCGAGACCGGCATCGCCTACCGCGTCTGGTCCCCGCCCGGCACGGCCCCCGGCTCCGACACCGCCGTCCTCGGCCGCACCCTGATCACCGACGCGTTCCCGGAGATCATGCCGGCCCACTTCCTCGCCTACTTCGCCGTCCCCGACTGCGACCAGAGCGTGGCCACCGTCCAGCGCCTCGGCGGGCGCGTCACCGCCGACCCGTTCGACACGCCGTACGGGCGGATCGCGGTCGTCGCGGACAACCAGGGAGCCGTCTTCGGACTGCTTTCGGAGCCCCGTGTGAAGACCGGTACGTGAAACGGGCACGGGAGCCGGGGCCGGACCAGGCGCGGGCCTGACAGAATCGACGTGCGCGACCGCGGGCCCGCCCGCGGTGCACGCTGCACGGAACGGGGGACGGACGCCGCAGGGTCCGGCCGCCGTGCCGCCGTGCGCGCCGGCTGCGTGCCGGTGGCGCGCACGGCGGAGTGCCGGTAGGAGCAGCG
Source organism: Streptomyces sp. NPDC048507 (assembly GCF_043199995.1). Taxonomy (NCBI): domain Bacteria; kingdom Bacillati; phylum Actinomycetota; class Actinomycetes; order Kitasatosporales; family Streptomycetaceae; genus Streptomyces; species Streptomyces sp. NPDC048507. Next base: position 6,630 of record NZ_JBICWZ010000017.1, read on the forward strand.
GGTCCGGCAGGGGCCCGTACGGGGAGGTGTGGAGGCGAGTGGTGGAGCAGCTGACGCAGCACGACCCGAGACGGATCGGCCCCTTCGAGGTGCTGGGACGGCTCGGCGCCGGCGGCATGGGGCTGGTCTATCTCGCACGGTCGGCATCGGGGCGACGGGTCGCGATCAAGACGGTGCGCACCGAGCTCGCCGAGGACCAGCTGTTCCGGGTGCGCTTCACCCGGGAGGTGGAGGCGGCGCGTGCCGTCTCCGGGTTCTACACGGCCGCCGTCGTGGACGCCGATCCGCGCGCCGCCGTGCCGTGGCTGGCGACCGCGTACGTTCCGGCGCCCTCGCTGGAGGAGATCATCAACGAGTGCGGGCCGATGCCCGCCCAGGCGGTGCGCTGGCTCGCGGCGGGCATCGCCGAGGCGCTGCAGTCGATCCACGGCGCCGGCCTGGTCCACCGCGACCTGAAGCCGTCCAACGTGCTCGTCGTCGAGGACGGCCCGCGCGTGATCGACTTCGGCATCGCGAGCGGGGTCTCCAACACCCGTCTGACCATGACGAACGTCGCCGTCGGCACGCCCGCGTACATGTCGCCCGAGCAGGCGAAGGACTCGCGCAGCGTCAAGGGCGCCAGTGACGTCTTCTCGCTCGGCTCGACGCTGGTCTTCGCCGCGACCGGGCATCCGCCGTACCACGGGGCCAACCCGGTGGAGACGGTGTTCATGCTGCTGCGCGAGGGTCCCAACCTGGAGGGGCTGCCCGAGGAGCTGCGGCCGCTCATCGACTCCTGCATGCAGATGGACGCCACCCAGCGGCCGACCCCCGCCGACCTGCAGGCGCAGCTGGCGCCGCACCTCTTCGAGGGCGGGGACGAGAGCGGTACGGCCTCCGCGTGGCTGCCGGAGCGGGCCGTCGCGATGATCGAGGCCCGCCGGGCGGGTCACCGTACGGCCGCCGTCGCGCCCGTCGTCGCGCCCCGGCCGCACGCCGGCCCCCGCTCGGGTCCGGTCTCCGGGCCGGCGGGGCCCGCTGCCGGGCCCGCCACGCACCGCCGTCCGCGCGGCGCCGCCGACCCGTGGGCCGACCCGCGCACCGGGCAGGCCGCTCCGCCGCGCCCGGACCGCCCGCCGGTGGCCGCGGTGGCGGCGCTGTCCGCCGCCCCGGGCGCGCCCGTGCGGATCGGGTCCTCGCCGGTGCCGATCGGGCCGGGGCCGCGCGCCGCGGCTCCGGCCGCGGCCGGGCACGCCGTCGCCGACGCGGCGGCGACGGGCTGGGTGCGGCCGCCCCTGGGCAGCGTGGCGGCGGCTCCGGCGCCGGTCTCCTCGTCCTCCGTACCGGCGCCCGGTCCGGCTCCGGACAGCGGGCGCTGGCGGCCGTGGCGCTTCCGCATGTCCAACGAGGTCTGGGGCACTCCGACCGTCGCGGGCGACCTGCTGTACGTCACCTCCTTCGAGGTGCACGCCCTGGACGTCGGCAGCGGCCGCCGCCAGTTCAAGACGCGGGACGTCGCCTGGTCCATGGCCGTCGCCGACGGCCGCATCCACGCCTCCGACGGCCCCTCCCTCTACGCGCTGGACGCCACCGACGGCGCGGAGCGGTGGCGGCTGTCCACCGACGCCTGGGTGTACGCCCTGCGCGCGGGGCGGGGCACGGTCATCACCGCCACGCGCGGTGGCGGCGTACAGGGCTGGGAGGCGTCGAACGGCCAGAAGCTGTGGGAGCTGTCCGGGGCCCAGTCGGACTTCGAGACGCCGGAGGCGGCCCCCGTCCTGCACGACGGCACCGTGTACGTGTGGCAGGACGCCCGGCTGCGCGCGCTCGACGCCCGCTCCGGCCAGGAGGCCTGGTCCTACCCGGTCGGCGACGCGGCCTCCTGCGGCAACGTCCCGGTCCGCGTCACGCCCGCCCCCGACGGCAACGTCTACATCAGCGCCGGGACCCGTGTCCTGTCGGTGGACCGGGCCTCCGGGCGGGTCCGCTGGCACTTCGAGGCCCCGGCGGTCTTCCTGGCGCCCCCGGCGTTCGCCCCCGGCCCGGCGGTGACCGGCGGCGGGGTCTACCTCGCCGACTACCTGGGGACGGTCTACGCCCTGGACGCCGCCACCGGCAAGGACCGCTGGCGCATCGCCACCGAGCCGCGCCCGGCGTCGGACGCGGTGCTGGTGGCGGGCGGCAACGTCCACCTGGGCGCGGGCAGCGCGCTGTACACCCTGGATGCGGTCACCGGCACCCCGAAGTGGCGGTTCGCGGCGGGCGGCGAGATCACCGGCTCCCCGGCGGTCGCGGACGGCCGGGTCCACTTCGGCTCCGCCGACCACTGCCTGTACACCCTGGACGCGGCGGGCGGCCAGCTGCGCTGGAAACTGGCCACGGGCGGGGAGATCACCGGAGCGCCGGTGGCGGAGGCGGGGGTGGTCTACGCGTGCAGCAAGGACCGCTGCGTCTACGCCCTGGACGCGGCGAAGGGGACGGGCACCCGTACGGCCTCCTGACCTCGGGCCGGGTCGCCCCGCGCGGTGCGCGCGGGGCGACCCGGCCCCCCTCCGGGTAGCGCACGGCACCAGGAGTGACAGGATGGGGCCCATGAGCAACGTCTTCTTCGACATCAACATCAACGGCGCTCCGGCCGGCCGCATCGTCTTCAACCTGTTCGACGATGTCGTCCCGCAGACCGCGCGCAACTTCCGCGAGCTGGCCACCGGCCAGAACGGCTTCGGCTACGCCGGCTCCGGCTTCCACCGCGTCATCCCGCAGTTCATGCTCCAGGGTGGCGACTTCACCAACCACAACGGCACCGGTGGCAAGAGCATCTACGGCGAGAAGTTCGCGGACGAGAACTTCAACCTGAAGCACGACCGCCCGTACCTGCTGTCGATGGCGAACGCCGGCCGCAACACCAACGGCTCGCAGTTCTTCATCACCACCGTCGTCACCCCGTGGCTCGACGGCAAGCACGTCGTCTTCGGCGAGGTCGTCGAGGGCCAGGCCCTGGTCGACCAGATCGAGGCCCTGGGCTCCCAGTCCGGCGCCCCCAAGGGCAAGGTCGAGATCGCCGCCTCCGGCGTCGTCGACGCCGCCTGACCCACCCCTGCAAGGCCGTGCGGCCCCGCCCCCACCAGGGGACCGGGGCCGCCGCCACACCCGGCCCCGGGTGGTGGGGGCCGGCCGTGGCGACGGCCGGTGTGGCCCGGGGCTCAGGGGGTGGCGCGGGCCGATTCGACGCGGGTGCGGAGGGCTTCGTTCATCGCGGTGAAGTTGCGCGCCGTGCCGTCCAGGAGCTTGCCGAGGAAGGGGACCAGCAGCCCGCGGAAGCGTTCGCCGTGTTCCAGGCGGGTGGTGCGGCCCGGGCCCTCGGCGAGGCGGAAGTAGTGCTCGCCGTCGAAGAGCCCGCGGACCAGGAAGCGGCCGATCCAGCGGAACTCGACGGCGGGGGTGACCACCAGGACGGTCGGCCGGAAGACGGTCGGCTTGCCCGACTCCGGGTACATGACCAGGTGCAGCCGGGAGCCGGGCACCGGGTCGCCGGAGGCCTCCCGGATGAACGGGTTCCACGTGCAGTACCGGGGCAGGTCGGTCAGCGTCGCCCAGACTTCTTCGGGCGTCGCGTCGATGGTGATTTCGGTGGCGATGGTGCGCACTGGTGCCGTGCTCCTCGTGATGGGTCGGTGCTCACCGAAGGGACGCGGGGGTTGCGGCTGCCGCCGGGTTCGGGTGTCGGGATGGAACCACGGTTCGCCGGGCCGGGGGCGGGCCGGTGGGGCGTCTTCGCTGGTGGCGGAGAGAGTGGAGGGGGCGAGTCCGTTTGTGGGGTGGCGTATGCGGATACGTCGGGCGGGGCCCGTGAGACGCCCCCGCCCCGGTGGCGGCCGGCTTGGTAGCGTGCCCGCCATCGGCCACGGGGAGGGGTTCACGTCATGTTCGCGGGACGGGGGAGGAGCCGGGTCAGGTTCGGCGCGGTGCTGGTGGGCGTCGTGCTGGCGCTGACCGGGTTCTCGACGGGCGGTGGGAGCAGCGGCAAGGGCGACGGCGGCGGCCACGGGTGTTCCAGTTCCAAGAGTTCCAAGAGTTCCGGCAGTTCCAAGACTTCCGGCGGTTCCGGGGGTGCCGGGAGCTCCACCCGCGGTACGGGCGGCGGTACGGCCACCGCCTCGCCGACGGCCACCCCGCGCGCGGCCACCGCCCGCGTGACCTCCTGCGGTGACGCCTCCCGGCCCTCCGCCACCGTCGAGGTGACCTCCCTGCTCGACCGGAAGGCGACCTTCCTGGTCTCCCTGTCCCGGCGGGCGGCGGGCGGGGCCCTCATCGAGACGGCCACCGGGACGGTGACCCTGGACGCGCGCGCCACCGGTACGGCCGCCGTCGCGATGGCCGAGCCCGCCCGGGCCGGTGAGGTCGCGGACTGCCGGCTCGACGGCGTGCGCGAGGCCCCGGGCACCGCCTCGCCCGACTCCGGTGACCGGACCCCGGGGCCCACCCCCAAGCCCACCCTCAAGCCCGCCCCCAAGGACCCCAAGGCCACCCGGCCCGGCCCCAAGGCCACCCGGCCCCGCCGCTGATCAGCGCAGGCGGAACTCCGCGCCCGGGCGGCGGGCGCCGAACAGCTCCGCCTGTCGGCCGGGCGCCAGGTTGCCCAGCGCGATCAGGGCCGGGGCCTGGGACAGGGCCTGCTGGAGCGCCGCCTGCTTCGCCGACCACAGGGCCCGTACGGTGCCCTGCACCGCCTCCGTCGGAAAGCCCGCCAGGGTCCGCGCCGACCGCAGGGCCGCCTCCAGCAGTTCCCCGGGCCCGGCCAGCTCGGAGACCAGGCCGGTCTCGTACGCCCGCTGCGCCGAGAGCCGCTCCGCCGTCCCCATCAGGGACATCCGGGCGACCTCCCCGAAGGGCATCCGCTGCGCCATGTAGACCGCTTCGTAGGCGCTGACCATGCCGTACGTCGTGTGCGGGTCGAAGAACGTCGCCGACGAGGACGCGACGATGAACTCGGCTTCCCCCAGGAGGTAGAACGCCCCGCCGCACGCCATGCCGTTGACGGCGGCGATCACCGGCTTCCACAGATCGTTGGCCTTGGGGCCGATCGCGACGAGCGGATCGTCCACCGAGTACGGGGACGCGGGCTGCGCCACCTCCACCCCCCGGTCGATGCCGGTGCAGAACGCGGCCCGGCCCGCGCCCGTCAGCACCACCGCGCGCACGCTGTCGTCGAAGCGCAACTCCCGCCATGCCGAAGCCAGTTCGGCGGCCGTCGCGAGGTCGATCGCGTTGTGGCGGCGCTCCCGGTCCAGGGTGAGGACCGCGACCCCTGCGGCCCCGTCCCGTTCCACCCGCAGCGTCACGCCTTCTCCAGGATCCAGCGCGGCACGCTCATCCCGCCGGTCTCGGTGAAGACCACCTGGACCCGGGCGCCGATCCGCAGCCGGGCCGGGTCCACCGAGTCCAGCGGGGCGTCGGCGGAGATGACCAGGTTGCCCGCGAGCCGGATCAGCGGATCCTCGACGAGCTCCACGAGGATCACGTTGTACGGGGCCTGCGCGGCGTACGCGGGCAGCAGCGGCGGGTGCGGCCGGACGTAGGACCAGATCCGGCCCCGCCCGCTCATCGGGCGCCACTCGCTGTCGAAGGACTGGCAGTGCGGGCAGCAGGGGCGGGGCGGGAAGCGCAGCCGGCCGCAGTCGGCGCAGGCCTGGATCCGCAGTTCGCCGCGGGCGGCGTACTCCCAGAAGGGGGCGCCGTCGTCGTCGGGGACGGGCAGGAGCAGCCCCTCGGCGGGTGCGGTCGTCGGCGTGGTCATCTTCGGCTCCTCGGGTCCGTGGGGCGCATCGGGCGCGTCAGGCGCGCAGCAGGATCGCGGACGTGGGGACGCCCTCGCCCGCCGTCACCAGGCAGGTCGCGGCGTCCGGCACCTGGGCGGTGGAGACGCCGCGCAGCTGCTTGACGCCCTCGTTGATCAGGTTGAAGCCGTGGACGTAGGCCTCGCTGAGCCCGCCGCCGCCGGTGTTGATCGGGAGCCGGCCGCCCATCTCCAGGGCCCCGCCCTCGGTGAAGGCGGCGCCCTCGCCGCGCCCGCAGAAGCCGTAGCCCTCCAGGGAGAGGGGGATCAGCGGGGTGAAGGCGTCGTAGATCTGGGCGACGTCCACGTCCTGCGGGCCGAAGTCGGCCTGCTTCCACAGGTGCCGGGCGGCGGTCCAGGCGGGGCCGGAGAGGGGGTCGTCGTTCCAGTAGTTGACCATGCCGTGGTGCTGGGCGGGCAGGCCCTGGGCGACGGAGTGCACGTAGACGGGCTTCTGGCGGCAGTCGCGGGCCCGTTCGGCGGAGACGATCACGCAGGCCAGGGCGCCGTCCGTCTCCAGGCAGTTGTCGAAGAGGCAGAGCGGCTCGCTGATCATGCGGGAGGTCATGTACATCTCGCGGGTGAGCGGGCGCTCGTACATCATGGCGGCCGGGTTCTCGTTGGCCCGGTTGCGGCAGGCCATCGCGACGTTGAAGAGGTGGTCGCGGGTGGCCCCGTACTCGTGCATGTAGCGGCGGGCCAGCATGCCGATCTCGTCGGCGGGACGCAGCAGCCCGAAGGGGCGGGTCCACTGGCCGGGGGTGGGCAGCTGGACGGCGGTGTTCTTCCAGGGGCGGGGGCCGGAGCCGCGCTTGCGGGAGCGCCAGGCGACGCCGACGGTGGCCTGGCCGGTGGCGACGGCCGAGGCGAGGTGCCCGACGGTGGCGCAGGAGCCGCCGCCGCCGTACCCGACCTTGGAGAAGAAGGTGACGTCGCCGGCGCCGATGGCCTTGGCGACCTCGACCTCGTCGGTCTCCTCCATGGTGTAGGAGGCGAAGGCGTCGACCTCGGCGGGCGCGATGCCGGCGTCGGTGAGTGCCGCGAGGATGGCGCGGCAGGCCAATTCCTTTTCGGATGCGGGCAGTTGTTTGGCAAAGGGGGTCTGGCCGATGCCGACGATTGCCGTAGCGTCCTTGAGCGTTGCCGCCATCGCCACCTCCGGGGGTGCGGTCGCCAGTGCTGACAGCCGCGAAGGCTACAGCTAATCTGACGGATAGTCAGCTACTGGGATCGCGGTGAGGGGCGGGCGATGGCGGAAGTCGCGGGCACGGAGGGTTTCGACCGGGGCGAACGGTACGAACAGGACGGGCGTGACACCCAGGCCGGGCCGGACACCCAGGCCGGGCCCGACGCCCAGGCCGGGCCGGACGGCGCCGATCCCCGCGGGGACCTGCGGTGGGGCACCATCGCCGCCCTGGTCCGGGACGCCGCCGAGCGCTACGGCGACCGCGAGGCCGTGGTCGACGGGCGGGTCCGGCTCGACTACGCCCAGCTCGGCGAGCGCGTCGAGCGGGCCGCCGCCGCCTGCCTCGCCGCCGGGGTCGAGCCCGGTGACCGGGTCGCCGTCTGGGCGCCCAACACCCTGGAGTGGATCGTCTGCGCCCTCGGCGCCGTCAGCGCGGGCGCGGTGCTCGTCCCGCTCAACACCCGCTTCAAGGGCGCGGAGGCCGCGTACGTCCTGCGGCGCAGCCGCGCCCGCCTGCTGTTCGTCACCGGCACCTTCCTCGGAACCTCCTACGTGGCCTCCCTGCGCCGCGCCACCGCCGAAGCCGACGCCCCCGAAGCCGACGCCCCCGACACCGCCGCGCCCGACACCGCCGCCCGCGGGCCGCTGCCCGGGCTGCCGCACCTGGAGCAGGTGGTGGTCCTCGCCGACGACGCCCCGGAGGACTTCCGCACCTGGAAGGACTTCCTCGCGGGCGGCGACACCGTCCCCGCCGCGGCCGTCCGGGCCCGGGCCGGGGCGATCGGTCCCGACGACCCCTCGGACATCGTCTTCACCTCCGGCACCACCGGCAGCCCCAAGGGCGCCGTCCTCACCCACGCCCAGACCCTGCGCTGCTACGCCGTGTGGAGCGAACTCGCCGGACTGCGCGAGGGCGACCGCTACCTGATCGTGAACCCCTTCTTCCACACCTTCGGCTACAAGGCCGGGATCATCGCCTGCCTGATGCGCGGCGCCACGATGGTCCCGCAGCCCGTCTTCAACGTGGACACCGTCCTCGCCAACATCGCCGCCGAGCGGATCTCCGTGCTCCCCGGGCCGCCCACCCTGCACCAGTCCCTCCTGGACCACCCCCAGCGCGACCACCACGACCTCTCCGCCCTGCGCCTGGTCGTCACCGGCGCGGCCGTGGTCCCCCTCCAGCTCGTCGAACGGCTCCGCGCCGAACTGCGCATCGCCACCGTCTTGACCGCGTACGGGCTCTCCGAGGCGAGCGGCATCGTCACCATGTGCCGGCGCGGCGACCCGGCCGAAGTGGTCTCCGAGACCTCGGGACGCGCCATCCCCGGCACCCGGCTGCGCATCACCGGCCCCGAGGGCGACGAGCGGCCCGACGGCACGCCCGGCGAGGTGTGGGTCCGCGGCCACCACGTGATGCGGGGCTACTTCGAGGACCCGGAGGGCACCGCCCGCGCCATCACCCCCGACGGCTGGCTGCGCACCGGCGACGTCGGCGTCCTCGACGGCGACGGCAACCTCCGCATCACCGACCGGATCAAGGACATGTTCATCGTCGGCGGCTTCAACGCCTACCCTGCCGAGATCGAGCAGCTCCTCGGCCTCCACCCCGACATCGCCGACGTCGCCGTGATCGGCATCCCAGACCCCCGGCTCGGGGAGGTGGGCAAGGCGTACGCGGTGCGGCGCCCCGGCTCCGTCCTCACCGCCGACGACCTGATCGCCTGGTCGCGCCGCGAGATGGCCAACTACAAGGTGCCCCGGTCGGTGGAGTTCGTCACCGCCCTCCCGCGCAACGCCGGCGGGAAGGTGCTCAAGACCGAACTGCGCGCCCGCCGCCGCTCCGCCGGCCCCTCCGGGGACTGACGGCCGGGATCACGTCCCCGCCGTGTCACCCCGGGCCGGCGTACCCGCGGGGGGCCGCCCGGGGCGGTGGGGGTGATCGTCGGCGCGTTAGCCTGCACGGGTGAGCTCGAACCAGCCGGTTGTCCGAATTCCCGGGGGTACCCGGGCCCGGCTCTGGGCGGCGGCCGGGGCCGGGGCCGCCCTCGTCGTGGTCCTGCTCCTCGCCCTGCTCCCCGACGGGCCCCCCGGGGCGGACGGCGCGGGCGGCGGCGACGGCCGGGACGGGGGCGGCCGGCCCGGGCTGACGGCCGCCGTGTCGGCCCCGTTCAGCGCCTTCACCGAGGGCTACGACTGCTACCGCATCCCCACCCTCACCACCACCAAGGACGGCACCCTGCTGGCCATCGCCGAGGCCCGCACCGCCAGTTGCAACGACATCGGCGACATCGACCTCGTCATGAAGCGCTCCACCGACGAGGGCCGCACCTGGGGCCCCATGGAAGTCGTCCGGGGAGCCGGCGACCCCGGTGCCTACGGCAACCCCGCTCCCGTCGTCGACTCCGCCTCCGGCCGCATCTCCCTCCTCTACGCCTACAGCACCTGGGCCCCCGACGCCGCCGGCAACCGGGTCCGAGGCCCCCGCGAACTGCGCCTGGCGCACAGCACCGACGACGGCGCCCACTGGAGCGCCGAACCCAATCCGCAGCCGCAGCTCAAGGGCGCCGACTGGGCCTGGGTCTCCGTCGGCCCCGGCCACGGCATCCAGCTGACCCCGACCCGCCCCGACCGCCCGGGCCGGCTCGTCGTCGGCGCCGACTACCGCACCGAGTCCAACGAATCCGGCGCCCAGCTCCTCTACAGCGACGACGGCGGCCTCACCTGGCTGGCCGGCGCCCGCTGGGGCGCCCCCGAGGGCACCCCCGCACCCAACGAGCCCGCCCTCACGCAGCTCCCCGACGGCCGGATCTACGTCAACGCCCGCTCCACCGCCACCTGCGGGACCGCCGACCACCGGGTCGCCGCCCTCGTCGACGACGCCGCCGCACCCGCCTTCCCGGCGCCCGGCTTCGCCCCCGTCACCGGCCTCACCGCCCCGCCCGCCTCCGGCTCCCTGCTCCAGCTGCCCGCCGCCGGCCCCCTCCTGCTGTCGGCGCCCAGCCGCCCCGGCGCCGAGTTCTCCGACCGCTGGACCCTGGCCGTGCGCACCTCGGCGGACGGCGGCCGCACCTGGTCCAAGGACGGCGCCGTCGTCCTGCGCGAACGCGCGGGCTACTCGGACATGGCCGTCCTGCCCGGCGGCCGCGTCGGCATGCTCTACGAGACCGCCAACGGCACCCCGCACGGCTACATCAAGTTCACCGCCTTCGGCCCGCACGAGCTGCGGGAGGCCGCCGAGGACCTCACCCCCCGCTACACCCCCGACGCCACGCCCCACCACAACGACGCCGTGGTCCACGGCGCGCCCCGGCCCGGCAACCGGCCGGGCGGCGGCAAGAGCATGCGCTTCGACGGCAAGGACGACTTCCTGCGCCTGATCGACTGCCCGGACTCGCTGCGCCTGGGCGACGGGGACTTCGCCGTCGCCACCTGGGTCAAGTACAAGACCCGGGGCCAGGACCGGGAGAGCGGTCTGCGCCAGCCCCTGGTGTGGGCGTACGGACAGGGCCCCGATGCCCGGCAGTTCCGCGTCGAGGCCGATCCGCAGACCGGCCGCCTGGTGGCCACCGTCAACGCCGGACCGGGGCCGGGACCGGTGTCCGTGACCGCCCCGGACCGCACCGACGACGACGCCTGGCACCACGTGGTCTTCCAGCGCCGGGGCGGCCTGCTCGCCCTGTCGGTGGACGGCGGCCGGGCCGCCACCGCCCCGCTCGGGCCCGGGCGGGCCGACTTCCGGCCCACCGGCGCCTTCACCGTCCACCTCGGCACGCAGCCCGACTACAAGGCCTTCTACGCGGGCGCGCTGGACGACGTACGGATCTACGGGCGCGCGCTGTCCGGCAACGACATGGCCCGGCTGCGCGACGGCGGCGACCTCACCGACCAGGAGCGGGTCCGGCTCACCTTCGACCGGACCGGCTGATCAGACGGCTGCTGCTCCCGCGCCCGCCGCCGCGCCCGTGGCGTGGGCGGTGGCACCGGCCGGGCCGGGCTTGCGGGCGAGCAGCAGCCGCCAGCGCGGGCTGCCGTCCTCGCGGTACCCGAAGTGCTCCAGCGGGGCCGTCTCCACGGCGAAGCCCGCAGCCGTCAGGTCCGCGCGGACCGGGCCCAGCGGGAAGGTGCGGTAGTACATGACGAAGGGCGGCCGCCACACGGCGTTGCGCACCCGCATCGCCGCGTCGAAGCCGGCCACCGCCCACCACAGCGGCGAGGCCGCCGGGATCGGGGCGCCCACGGGGAAGGCGAAGACCCCGCCGGGCCGCAGCGCGCGGTGCACGCCCGCGAAGAGGGCGGGCCGCTCGGCCGGCAGGAAGTGCCCGAAGGCCCCGAAGCTCACCGCGAGGTCGTAGGCGTCCGTGAACGTCCCGGGCAGCGCCAGCGCGTCGGCCCGTACGAGGTCCACCCCGGCGGGGCCGCGCCGGGCGGCCTGCGCCAGCATGCCCGCGCTGAGGTCGGTCCCGGTGACCCGGTCCCGGCACAGCCGGCGCAGCATCGGCAGGCCCGCGCCGGTGCCGCAGCACAGGTCCAGTCCGTCGCCGAAGGAGCCCTCCCGCCCGGCCAGGGTCTCCTCGACGGCGTCGAGCATCCGGTCGGGGGTGCGGAAGGGGGTCTCGTCGAACTTCGGGGCGAGCAGGTCGTAGCCCCGCTCGACGGAGGTGAGGGCCTGGACGGCCAGTTCGCGCAGGTTTGGGCCCTGGGAGGTGAACACGGGGTCAGCGTAGCCACCGCGGGGCCGCGCGGAGCGCCGGTCGGGACCTTCGGACCCTGCGGATCTCCGAGGCCCCCACCACCACCCCGGCGGCCCGCACCGGCCCGTCCGGGTCCGGACGCGGGCGCGCGGCGGCCGCGGTGGTCCCCCTCCTGGCCACCGCGGCCGCCGTTCCCGTACGTCCCCCGTACGTCCCCCGTCGTGCTCCCCCGTACGTACGTCCCCCGTACGTTTCCCCCCGTACGTTCCTGCGGGGTTCGTCCCCCGTGCGCATCCCCGTCGTCCCGCGAGCGGTTCCCCCGTACGTTCCCCCGTACGTCCGCTCGCGGTCCCCCGTGCGCACCGCTCCCCGCAGGCCCCCCGTACGTTTCCCCCGTACGTTTCCCCCGTGCTCCGTACCGCCGGAACGGGCCCTGGTTACGGGCGCGTTCCCGACGCGTGGTTGTCCAGCGTCACGATTTCCTCGCCAGAGGCGTGGTTGTCGAGCGGCTTCTCGCCCGGCTTCTTCGGGGCCGGCGGGTCGAGCGGATCCAGCGGATTGATGTCGGCGCCCGAAGCGTGGTTGTCGAGCGGTCTGATGTCCCCGTCGAGCGGCAGGCTGTTCTCGTTCGTCGTCATCGGATCTCCTGATGGATGAGTCGGTCCCGTTCGGCGATTCCCCCGAGGACCGCCGAACGGGTAGTCCTCCAGCCGGCCCGGTTGCCCCCCGACGCACCGGGTCGATGCACCTATCGTCGCGCGTGGCGATAAACGAACGATGAACGCGCCCGTCCATCGGCTCCGGGCCCGTGATCGGACCCGGTCAGGCGGCCAGTTCGGAGGCCAGCAGGGCCCGCACTTCGGCCAGTTCGGCCGAGCCCAGCTGGGCGAAGACGCCCTCCGCGTCCCGCCAGCAGGCCCGCGCCCGGTCCGGCTGGCCGAGCCCGCGCAGCGCCTTGCCGAGCACGGTCAGCACCGTCGCCCGCCGCCACTCGCCGCCGATCCCGCGCAGCGCGATGGCCTGCTCGGCGTGTTTGGCGGCCAGGGTCGGCCGCCGGGCGGCGAGGTGGGCCTCGGCGAGCCGGAAGTGCGTCACGCCCTCCCACAGGGGCTGGCGGTTCTCGTGGAACAGCGACAGCGCCTCGGCGAGCTCGGTGAGCGCCTCGCGCAGCCGTCCGGCCTGGGTCAGCGCGATGCCCAGCGCGTACCGGCCGTTGGCCAGGCGCAGGGTCAGGCCCATCCGGTCGTAGATGGCGATGCCCTGCTGGGCCAGGTCGATGGCGGAGGACAGGCGGCCCAGTTCGACGTGGATGCGGGAGAGGTTGCACAGGGCGCTGGCCTCGCCGACGAGGTTGGCGTCGGCCCGGAAGTTCTCGATGGCTTCCAGCAGGTGGCGCTCGCCGTCGCGGTGGCGGCCCTGGTAGAGGGCGATGATCCCGCGGTCGTTGGGCGCCCAGCAGCTGGGCAGCGGGTCGCCGGCCTCGTGGGCCAGGTCCATGGCCTGGCGGGCCTCGTCGTCGGCGTCGGCGAAGCGGCCCGCGACCAGGTGGACGATGGTCGCCGTGATCCGGGCGCGGCCCTCGGCGCGCGGGTCCCGCGCGGCCTGCGCGGCTTCGCGCAGGGTCAGGGCGGCGGACTCGTACTGCTTGGAGTTCGCTCCGGACTCGGCCAGGTCCTTCGCCGCCCACAGCAGGTCCACGGCCCGGCGCAGCCCGGGGGGCCGGCCGGCGGCCTGGCGTACGCAGGCCAGCAGCGGGTCGGCCTCGGCGAACAGCCAGTCGAGGGCGGCGCGGGCCTCGGTCAGGACCAGTCCGGGGTGGCGGGTGGCCGACAGGTGGGCGGGCAGCCGGTCGCCGGGGCGTTCCAGCGCGTACACGCGGGAGGCGGTGGCGAGGTAGAAGTCGAGGAGCCGGTCGAGGGCGTCCTCGCGGCCGGCCGGGGGCTGCTCGTCGCGTTCGGCGCAGGCGCGGGCGTAGAGGCGTACGAGGTCGTGGAAGCGGTAGCGGCCGGGGGCGGCCGACTCCAGCAGGGAGCAGTCGACTAAAGCCTCCAGGAGGTCTTCGGTGTCGTGCTCGGCCAGGTCGAGGACGGCGGCCGCGGCGGCCAGGGAGATGTCGGGGCCGTCGGCGAGGCCGAGGAGGCGGAAGGCGCGCTGCTGGGCGGGTTCGAGCTGGCCGTAGCCGAGCTCGAAGGTGGCCTTGACGGCGAGGTCGCCGGCCTGGAGCTCGTCGAGGCGGCGGCGCCCGTCGGCGAGTTTGGCGGCGAGGACGGAGACGGTCCAGGTCCGGCGGGCGGCGAGCCGGGAGGCGGCGATGCGGATGGCGAGCGGCAGGAAGCCGCAGGCGCCGACCACGTCGAGGGCGGCCTGGCGTTCGGCGCCGACGCGTTCGGCGCCGACGATGCGGGTGAACAGCTGCAGGGCCTCATCGGGGCTCATCACGTCGAGGTCGACGAGATGGGCCCCGGCGAGGCCCGACATGCGGACCCGGCTGGTGACGAGGGCGGCGCAGCCCGCGGTGCCGGGCAGCAGCGGGCGGACCTGGGCGGCGTCGCGGGCGTTGTCGAGGAGGACCAGGACGCGGCGGCCGTCGAGGACGGTGCGGTAGAGGGCGGCCCGGTCGGCGGCGGAGTCGGGGATGGCGCTGTCGGGGGTGCCGAGGGCGCGCAGGAAGGAGCCGAGGACGGCCTCGGGGAGCGCCGGGCGGGGGTCGGTGCCCTGGAGGTCGACGTAGAGCTGGCCGTCGGGGAAGTGCGGGCGGGCGGCGTGCGCGACGTGCACGGCGAGGGTGGTCTTGCCGACGCCGCCTATGCCGGCGAGCGCGGAGACGGCCATGACCTGGCCCTCGGCGGTCGAGAGGATGTCGCCGAGTTCGCTGACGAAGGGGCTGCGGCCGGTGAAGTCGGGGACGGTGGCGGGCAATTGCGCTGGCCTCACGAGTACGGGTGCCGCCGCCGGGGCGGGGTCTTCGGCGCGGGCCAGTTCGGCGTCCGCGTTGAGGATGCGCTGCTGGAGCGCGGAGAGTTCGGGCCGGGGGTCGACGCCGAGTTCACCGGCGAGCAGGCGGCGGGTGTCGGCGTAGACGGCGAGTGCCTCGGCCTGGCGGCCGCTGCGGTACAGGGCCAGCATCAGCAGTTCGCGCAGCCGCTCGCGCAGGGGGTGGGCGGCGGTGAGGGCGGTGAGTTCGGAGACGGCCTCGGCGTGGTGGCCGACCTCCAGGTCGAGGTCGAGGCGGGTCTCCAGCAGCTGGAGGCGCCATTCGGCGAGCCGGGTCCGCTCGGTGTCGGCGTGCGGGCCGGGGACTCCGGCGAGGGGTTCGCCGTCCCAGAGGTCCAGGGCGCGGGCGAGCAGCGTACGGGCCAGGGCGCGGTCCCCGGCGGTGCGGGCGGCATCGGCGTCGGCGGCGAGGCTGCGGGCGATGCCGAGGTCCAGGGCCTCCTGGTGGCGCAGCCGGACCGCGTAGCCGCCGGCGTCGCTGACGAGCAGCCCGGGGTCGAGGACCTTGCGCAGCCGGGAGGCGTACGTACGGATGGTGGCCAGGGCCTGTGGGGGCGGGTCCTCGCCCCAGATGGCGTCGATCAGCTCGGGGGCGGTCGCGGTGCGGCCGTCGCGCAGCAGCAGCACGGCGAGCAGGGCGCGCTGCTGGGGGCTGCCGGAGGGCAGGGCCTCGGCGCCGCGCCAGGCGCGGATGGGGCCGAGGACGGCGAACCGGTTGTCGGCGGGGGAGGGTTCGGCCGCCGGACCGGGGCGCAGGGCGCTCTCGGGGGGTACGGGGCTCTCGGGGTGTGCCGGGGGTACGGGGGATGCGGGCACGTCGGCGGAGTTCCGGGACCGGGCTGCCTCGGGGTGGTTCCGCTGGTGCGGGATGGCCGGTATGCCGTCCATCTGTCGTCCCCCCTGCCTTCCGTCGGTTTAAGGGTCAGTCTGCCCTGTCTTGCACGTACACGTCAGCCCGCAGCGGAGGGAGCCGCTCCCCGTTCTGCGGGCGACTGTGCGCCAGATAGCTGACGGTTCGTCAGATCGGCGCTACGGTAGAACGCATGGAGACCTTCCCGAAGATCATCTCGGTGGACGATCACACGGTCGAGCCCCCTCACGTCTGGCGGGACCGGCTCCCGTCCAAATACCGCGACACCGGCCCCCGGATCGTCCGCGCTCCCCTGAAGGAAATGACCTTCCTCGGCGGCAAGTTCGCCCCCGTCATGGGGGCGAAGGGCGACGACGGCCCGATCGGCGACTGGTGGGTGTACGAGGACCTGCACCGTCCGCTCACCCGGCTCGACACGGCCGTGGGGTACGACCGCGACGAGATCAAACTGGAAGTCATCACCTACGAGCAGATGCGCCCGGGATCCTTCTCGGTTCCCGACCGGCTCGCCGACATGGACGTCAACCACGTCCAGTCCGCCCTCTGCTTCCCCACCTTCCCGCGCTTTTGCGGACAGACCTTCACCGAGGCCAAGGACCGCGAGCTCGGCCTGCTCGGCGTACGGGCGTACAACGACTGGATGGTGGAGGAGTGGTGCGGCCCCGCAGCCCGCGGCCGCCTCATCCCCCTCACCCTCGTCCCGCTGTGGGACGCCCGGCTCGCCGCCGCCGAGGTCCGCCGCAACGCGGCCCGCGGGGTGCGCGCGGTCGCCTTCTCCGAGATACCGCCGCACCTGGGCCTGCCGTCCGTCCACACCGACGAGTGGGACCCGTTCCTCCGGGCGTGCGACGAGACCGGCACGGTCATCGCCATGCACATCGGCTCCTCCTCGCGCATGCCCTCCACCTCGGCCGACGCCCCGCCGGCCGTCGGCTCGACCATCACCTTCGCCAACTGCTGCTTCTCGATGGTCGACTGGCTGATGAGCGGCAAGTTCGAACGCTTCCCGAACCTCAAGATCATGTACGCGGAGGGCCAGATCGGCTGGATCCCCTACATCCTGGAACGCGCGAACGTGGTGTGGGAGGAGAACCGCGCCTGGGGCGGGGTCGCGGACAAGGTCCACCGGCCGCCGTCGGAACTCTTCGCCGAGCACGTCTTCGGCTGCTTCTTCGACGACCCCTTCGGCCTGCGGAACCTGGACGCGATCGGCGTCGGGAACGTCCTCTACGAGACGGACTACCCCCACTCGGACTCCACCTGGCCGAAGTCCCGGGAGGTGGGCGAGGGCCAGATGGGCCACCTGTCCCCGGACGTGGTCGACCGCATCGTCCGCGGCAACGCGATCGACCTGCTGGGCCTGACCCCGGAGGGCCTCTGGGCGGGGGCGTAAGGGGGGGGCTGCGGGGGAACCCCGGCGGGATGCCCCCCGGCCGGTCTCGCGGAACGGCCGGGGGTTTCCCGTCAGTCCACTGTCCTTCCGTGCCGGGCCGGCCCGTCAAGGGCGCTCCTTCGTCGCGTCGCTTCGCGATGGCCTTCGGCCACCCTTGACCGGCCGTCCCGTCCCGGAACGCCAAAGACTGCCGGGAAGCCCCCGAAGGAACGGTCTGGTCTGCACGGACGAGGAGCGGCCCCGTCAGAGACGACGATCCGCGGCTACGGACAGGAACGGCCACCCTCCGGCCCTCTCGCAGCCCCGTTCCGGGCCGGGCGGGGACTTCCCCACATCTACGGCCAACCAGAACAGCCAACGGGCCCACCCACGCATCAGATCGCTGCCCGCTTCGCTCGGCTCAGCGACCGCGGGCCGTCCGTGGCCGATCGGACACTCGCCCCTCCGTGCGTGGCAGACTCCTCGAACACGTAGCGTCAGGTGGCCTGGAGAGGGACGAGCAGGGTGAAGATCGCGGTAGACGACCTCTCCGGCCCCGAGATCGCGGCCTTCCTCTCCGCGCACGTCCAGCAGATGCGGTCCATCTCCCCTCCGGAGAGCAAACACGCCCTCGACCTCGACGCCCTGCGCGAGCCCGCGATCACGTTCTGGTCGGTGCGGGAGGGCGGCACCGTACTGGGCTGCGGTGCGCTCAAGAGGCTCGACGCGGGCCACGCGGAGCTGAAGTCGATGCGCACTTCCCCGGCCCGCAAGAGAAGCGGGATCGCGTCTTTCCTGCTGGGGCACATCCTCACCGAGGCCACGCGCACGGGCTTCACGAGGCTGAGCCTGGAGACCGGCACGGCCGAATTCTTCCTGCCGGCCAGGAAGCTGTACGAGAAGTTCGGCTTCACCACGTGCGAGCCGTTCGCCGACTACCTGCCCGACCCGCTCAGCACCTTCATGACGAAGACGCTCTGAGGGGGACAACCCCCGCTTCCATCCGGGCGCCAGCGGGATGGGCGCCCGCAGCGGCGCCCGGCACGCTGGGCGGGCAGGAGACGGGAACCAGGAGCGGGAGCAGTCGGTGAAGGTACGTACGGGGGCAGTGGCACTGCTGGCGGGGATGTGCATGGTGGCGGTCCCGGGGTTCTTCCCCGCGGCCGCGGCCGCGGCGGAGCGGGACGGACTCAAGGCGGCCATCGACCAGACGGTCGCGGACGGGTTCCCCGGCGTCGTGGCCTACGCCAGGCAGGGAGAGCGGGAATCGCGCATGGCGGCCGGCCTCGCGGACACCGCGACCGGCGAGCGGGCCCGGCCGGACCACCGGTTCCGGATCGCCAGCAACACCAAGTCGTTCGTGTCGACGGTGCTCCTCCAACTGGAGGGGGAAGGAAGGCTTTCGCTCGACGACAGCGTGGAGAAGTGGCTGCCCGGCACGTTCCGGGGAAAGGGCAGGAGCATCACCGTCCGGCACCTGCTCAACCACACCTCGGGCATCTACGACCCCACCAATGAGCCGGAGTTCTTCGCTCCCTACCTGGAGCGCCACGAGTGGGACTACGTGTACACACCCCGGCAGGTGGTCGCCCGGGCCGTCCGGCACGTCCGGCCGTTCGACCCGGGCGAAGGATGGCAGTACTCCAACACCAACTACCTGCTCGCCGGCCTGGTGATCGAGGCGGTCACGCACCACGGCGCGCCCACCGAAATCCAGCGGCGGATCCTCACCCCGCTCGGCCTCAAGGACACCTCCTTCCCGCTGACCGATCCGGACGTGCACGGCCCCCATCTGCACGGATACGACCTCGCCGGGCGCGACATCACCCGGTTCAGCCCGTCGTACGACTGGACCGCCGGTGCCATGATCTCCACGGTCGACGATCTGGCCCGCTTCCACCGGGCCCTCTTCGCGGGCACGCTGCTGCGCCCCGCCCAGCAGCGAGAACTCCTCACCACGGTGGAGTCCGACGGGGCCGCGCACGGACTGGGGGTGCAGCGCGTGGACGTGCCGTGCGGCCCGGGACCGGACGCCAGGAAGGTCAGCACCTGGGAAACCGACGGCGCCGGACCCGGTTTCACCAGCGTGTCCCTCACCACCACGGACGGTCAACGACAGCTGGTCCTGGCCGCCAACGTCTACGACCTCGCCGCGGAACTGAAGCAGCAACGCCCCGTGCCGCAGGGCAGTGGACTGGCGAAGGTGCCCGCGGCAGCCCTGTGCGGCTGATTCGGCCACGGACGGCCCGCGGTCGCTGAGCCGAGCGAAGCGGGCAGCGATCTGATGCGTGGGTGGGCCCGTTGGCTGTTCTGGTTGGCCGTAGATGTGGGGAAGTCCACGCCCGGCCCGGAACGGGGCTGCGAGTGGGCCGGAGGGTGGCCGTTCCTGTCCGTGGCCGCGGATCGTCGTCTCTGACGGGCCCGCTCCTCGTCCGTGCAGACCAGACCGTTCCTTCGGGGGCTTCCCGGCAGTCTTTGGCGTTCCGGGACGGGACGGCCGGTCAGGGGTGGCCGAAGGCCATCGCGAAGCGACGCGACGAAGGAGCGCCCTTGACGGGCCGGCCCGGCACGGAAGGACAGTGGACTGACGGGAAACCCCCGGCCGTTCCGCGAGACCGGCCGGGGGGCATCCCGCCGGGGTTCCCCCGCAGCCCCCCGGGCCGACCACCCGCCCCCACCCCCCGTCCACCGCCCCTCGTGCGGTCGTGGCGACACTCGATGACCTTGCACCCCACCCCGGGCGCGGGGCATGCTTCGCGGGGGTTGAGCGGGAGGGAACGTGGCGGTGGACAAGCGGACCGTGGTGACGGCTGTGCTGTGTGCGGTGGCCGCCCTCGGGGCCTCCGCGGCGATGGCCGAGCTGGTGCCCCCGCCCGACGGGGCCCGGGCCGCCGTCCGGGCCGAGCCGGCGACGCCGTCGGGCTCGCCCACGGGGCCGTCGCGCTCACAGGCCTCCAAGCCGCAGCTGGCCAAGCCCGCGCCGACCCCTGTGACCCCCAAGCCCGGCGGGCCCGCCGCCTTCACCGGCGCCCTGTTCACCGGCGGGCTGGACGGGGACCACTTCTGCACCGCCACCGTCGTCCGCAGCCCCGGCAAGAACCTCCTCATCACCGCCGGGCACTGCCTGATGGAGGGTGAGCAGGGCGGCGAGGACGGCGCCGTCTTCGCGCCCGCGTACGCGAACGGCGTGGCCCCGTACGGGACGTGGAAGATCGAGCACGTCTACGAGGACGAGCGCTGGGCCGAGGGCACCGACGACGACTACGACCTCGCCTTCGCCAGGGTCGCCCCCGACGACAAGGGGCGCAGGATCGAGGACGTCACCGGCGCCGCCCCCCTGGACACCTCCGGCCGCGCGGGCGAGGAGGTCACGGTGACGGGCTATCCCGCCGACCGCAAGGTCCCCCGGACCTGTACGGCCGTCGCCACCCGCCTCAGCCCGACGGAGCAGCGTTTCGACTGCGCCGACTTCCCGGGCGGCACCAGCGGCAGCGCCTGGATCGGCCGGGACGGGAAGGTCATCGGGATCCTGACGGGCGGGGACACGGACGACGTCTCCACCAGCACCGTCCTCGGCGATTACGCGGCGAAGCTCTACGCGAAGGCCACGGCCCGCTGACGAACGGCCCGCCCCCCGCGCCCCGGAGCCTCAGCGCCCCAGCGCCGACCGCAGGGTGAGGCCGTGGTGGCGGTGCAGCCGGTACGTCTCCCAGCACGCCAGCGCCGTGACCGAGACGGGCGCGCCCAGCACGAACACCAGCCGCGCGGCGAACGGCACCTCCGCGTAGTTCCCGCTGACGAGGTCCGCCACCGCCATCTCCCACACCAGGGCGGTGGCGAGCGCGGGCGGGAGCAGCTCGTGGACGTCCGCGGTGCGGAAGACGTGGACGAGCGAGAGCCCGATGCCGTAGAGCGCGAAGCCGAGCGACCACAGGCACATCAGCCCCATGACGATCTTGCCCGGCAGTCCGACCGCGTCGCGCAGCCCCTGGGTCTCTTCGGTGACGGCGAGCGGGAAGGTGGCCATCGAGGCCATCAGGGCCAGGACGGCGCCGAGGGGGCGCAGGGCCCGCTTGAGGTAATCGCGCCGCAGCCGGCCGCGGGCGGCGGCGGCGAAGGCGCCGACCAGCAGGGGGAGGGTGCAGGCCAGGACGAGGGTGCTGTTCCAGCTCTGGTCGAGGCGGTCTTGGGCGGCCGCGCCGGCGCCGTCGGCCGGGTCGGTGACGGCCGAGTACGAGAGGGTCAGCGCGAGCCAGGCGGCGAACCCCAACACCGTGCGCCACAGCTGGAGCTTGCGCACCAGGGGGTCCGTGACGACGCCGGGGCGCGAGGGGCGGAACGCGCGCTGGGCGGCGTACAGCGGGTTGAAGACGAAGCGGGCGATCCGCCGGCCCCGCGACGGGGGCGGGGGTGGCGGCGCCGCGTAGGGGTTGGCCTGCGCGGGGACTCCGTACGGCCCGGGCGCGTAACCGGGCCGCGGAGGCCCGCCGTACGGACCCGGGGCATAGGGACCCGGTGCGTACGGGCCCGGGGCGTAGGGACCCGGTGCGTACGGGCCGGAGGGTCCCCCGGGCGGGGGTCCGCCGGCCGGGTCCGGGTGCTCGTCCCCCGTGTGCATGCTCACGCCTTCTCCCCGTGGTGCCGTGTGGTCGGGCTCCCGCAGGGTAGCGGCGCTGGCGGCCGGCCGTCAGCCGGGTCCGTCCGGCCGGCCCGCCGGGCGGTTACGCCAGCAGGCCCAGGTGGACCGGTGCGGCCGGGGCTTCGGTGAGCAGGTCCGCCAGCCGCGGCGGCCACAGGGGTTCGCCGAGGGTGGCCAGGCGCTGCGGGGAGAGCCACTGCCAGTGGATGCCGGGGGCTTCGAGCCGCGGTTCGCGCTGCGGGCCGGTGGTGACGTAGATGTGCTCGTGCTGGCGGACCGGGATGCCCTGGTGGGTGAAGTCGTGCTCCCAGGTGCACAGCAGCCGCTGCGGTTCGAGGTCGGTCCACCCGGTTTCCTCGCGCAACTCGCGGCGCACGCACTCCTCGGGGCTCTCGCCCGGGTCGATCCCGCCGCCCGGGGGCAGCCAGTGGATGCCGACTTCGATGTTGTTCTCCCGGAAGAGGAACACCGATCCGCCGGGGGAGAGGACGACGATGCGCGCTGCCTGACGAGGAGTTCTCATCATTTGAGGGTACGTCCGGGGGCCCCTGCGGCGGGAGGGGTCGGGCCGCTCCCGCCGCACGGCCGCAGCCGGGGGCGAACGCCGCGCCGGGCGGGGTCAGATGGTCACGCAGATGCCGTCCTCGATGGTGCGGCCGTCGCGCTCCAGGCCGCCGCAGACGAGCTTGGCTCCGGCCTGCTCGTACCCGACGGCCCAGCGGTGCGAGGCGGCGGTGACCCGGCCGGAGCGGAACTCGCCCCAGTAGGCGCGCAGCACACCGGGGTTGCCGTCGCGGGTCTGGACGGTGATGTCCTGCACGAAGCGGTTGTGGTGCGCCGTCATGACGCAGATGTACCGGCCGCACTGGCTGTTGACCTCGGCGCTGGCGGGCGGAGCGGCGGCGAAGGCGAGGGCGACGGCGGCGAGCAGGGTCGCGGACTTCCGCATGACTGATCCTCCTGGTCGGGTCGGCCGCCTGGGCAAGGCGTGCGGCCGGCCCGACCAGTCATAGCGTCCCGGGGCCCCGAGGGGGGAGGTTCGGGCGGGCATTTCCCCTGATCAGGTGGCCTTTGCTGTCTGATCATGGGACCGGCGCGCCCGCAGTGTCGTTTCTCCCCGACGCCGCGCCCCGTCCTCCCGTCCCGCCTGCGGGCTACGCCGCCTGGAGGGCCAGCGTCGGGGAGAGGCGGGCCGCGCGGACCGCCGGGTAGAGGCCCGCGACGGTGCCGATGGCCAGGGTGGCCGCGAAGCCGCCCGTGACCGCCCACAGGGGGACCACCCAGGGGAGGTCGCCCGCCCGGGCGTAGATCCCGGTGGCGGCCCCGCCGAGCGCGATGCCGGCCAGGCCCCCGAGTCCGGAGAGCAGCAGCGACTCGGTGACGAACTGGATCCGGATCTGCCCCTTGGTGGCGCCGAGTGAGCGGCGCAGGCCGATCTCGTGGCGGCGTTCCAGCACCGAGATGATCATGGTGTTGGCGACGCCGACCCCGCCCACCAGCAGGGCGATCCCGCCCAGCCCGAGCAACAGCGTGCTGAACGCGCCCTCCGTGGCCGCCTTCGCCTGGAGCGCCGCCGACGGGTCCGTCACCGACACCGCGCTCGGGGTCTGGGGGTTGGCGCTGGGCGCCATCAGCCTGCGGACCTCCGCCACCCGGTCGTCCGCCGAACGCTCGTAGACCGCCGTCGGGTGGCCGTCGAAGTCCAGCAGCCCGGTCGCCGCCTCCCAGCCGATCAGCGCCGAGCGCTCGATCTCCGGGGCCAGCGCGACCGGCTCCAGGATGCCGACCACCGTGAAGTAGCGGCCGCCGATGAAGACCTGCTGTCCCGGCGCGGTGATGCCCAGGCGCTGCGCCGAGACGTGCCCGAGCACCACCGCGGGGTAGCGGCCGTTGGCGGCGTTCAGCCAGGTGCCGCTGCGCACGCCGGCCCGCAGCGTGCCGAGCAGGTCGTCCTTGACGGCCTTCAGGGCGATGCCGCCCGTCTCCCCGGCCGGGATGTTCTCCGACCGGCGCACGGACTGCGCCACGTCCCCCGTCGTACCGACCGACTCGACGCCCTCGATGCGGGCGATCATGCCGGGGGCCTCCGGGGGCAGCTTGGTGTCCTGCCCCGTGAACATGGACTGGCCGGGGGTGGCCACCAGCATGTTCGTGCCCAGCTTGTCGAGTTCCCGCAGGAGCTTGGCCTGGCTGGACGAAGAGATCCCGACGACCGCGATCATCGTCGCGATGCCGATGGCGATGCCGAGGGCGGAGAGGAAGACCCGCATCGGGCGCGAGCGCAGCCCCGCCGAACCGGCGTGCAGGACGTCGCGGGGCGAGAGCCGGGGCGGCCTCAGCCGCGTACGGGCCCTGCTCACGCCGCCTCCGTTCCGGGGCGGTTCCACACGTCCGCCACGACCTCGCCGTCCCGGATGCGGACCTGACGGGGCAGGGCCGCGGCGATCTCGGTGTCGTGCGTGATCACCGCGATGGTGGCGCCGTCCTCGTTCAGCTCGTGCAGCAGCTCCATCACGGACCGGCCCGAGGCCGTGTCCAGGGCTCCGGTCGGCTCGTCGGCCAGCAGCAGGTCCGGTTCGCCCGCCACCGCCCGGGCGATGGCCACCCGCTGCTTCTGGCCGCCCGACAGTTCGTGCGGCCGGTGGTCCATCCGGTCCCCGAGGCCGACCCGCTCCAGGGCCCGCTCCGCCCGGCGCCCGCGTTCGCCGCGCGAGAGCCCGGAGTACAGCAGGCCCTCGGCGACGTTCGCCCGGGCGCTGAGGCCCGGCACCAGGTGGAAGGACTGGAAGACGAAGCCGACGTGGCGCGAGCGCAGGGCCGACAGGGCCCGGTCGGACAGGGTCGCCACGTCGTGCCCGGCGATGGCGACGCGGCCCGCGGTCGGCCGGTCCAGGGTGCCGACGATGTGCAGCAGGGTGGACTTGCCGGAGCCCGACGGGCCGACGATGGCGAGGAGTTCCCCGCTCAGGACGGTCAGGTCCACCCCGCGCAGGGCCGCGACCCCGCCGGGGTACTCCTTGGTGACCCCGGCCAGTTCGACGACGGGATGCCCGTGACGGGCGCCGCCCCGCGCACCCCCGCGCGGGGCGCTCGCGTCGAGCGCGGTGGTCGGGGTGGTCGCGTCGAGCGGGTCGAGCGGGTCGAGCGGGGCGGACGGATCCTGCGGGCTGTGGGGGCCGTACCGGCCGGGCGCCGTCATATCTTCGGCACCCCCACCCGCATGCCGTCCTTCAGGTCCCCGCCGGTCACCTCGACCCGGCCGTTGCCGAACATGCCGAGCTCCACCCGTACGTCGCGCGCCCGGCCGCCCTCGACGACCTGGACGCCGAAGCCGCCGCCGGGCAGGGCCAGCAGCGCGTTGACGGGGACCGACAGCACGCCGGTGCGCGTCTCGCCGGTCAGCGACACCGACACCGGGGACTGGTCCGGGCCCTTGACGTCGCCCGGGCTGTCGAAGACGACGCTCACCTCGACCTTCGCCTTCTTGTCGCCGCCACCGCCGCCACCGCCCCCGCCGCCCGCGCCGCCGTTCTGGTCGTCGGGGCCGGCCGTGCCGCCCACCGAGTCGATCTTGCCCGGTGCGCCGGCGCCGTCCGGGAGGCGTACGGTCACCTTGTCGCCGGTCTTCGCCGAGCCCGCCTTCGCCGCCTCCAGCTGGAGGCGGACGATCCGCTCGGTGCCGGTGACCGTGAGCACCGGCTTCCCGGGACCCGGCTCGTCACCCACCGCGGCGTCGTTCCGCTTGACCCGCTGCGGGCCCGCCGCGAAGGCGATGTCCTCCTTGGCGACCTCACCCGACTCCGTCACCTTGTGGGCCTTCTGCCAGCGCTTGACCGCCGCCGTCGTGCCCGCCGTGAAGGTGGCGTCCGAGGCGTCCAGGCCCGTCCCGTAACCGAGTGCCACCAGGTTCCGCTTGAGCTGCTTGACGTCTTCGCCCTTGTCACCGGCCTTCAGCGGCCGGTACATCGGCACGGCCCCGTACATCAGCCGCACCGGCTTCCCGTTGACGTCGTAGAGGCGCCCGTCCCGCTCGACCGCCGAGCCCTCCGGCGCGGTCCAGGTCAGCACCCCCGGGCCGGACGCGCTCAGCTTGCGCTCCTGCGCGTAGCCGAGCGTGCCGTCCACCTGGATCCCGGTGGACAGGTCCCCGCGCCGCACCGGCGCCGTCTCGGGCGGCAGCCCGTCGGTGCGCTGCTGGCGTTCGCCGCCCTGCGCGGGCCGGTCGAGGACGGCGTAGCCGCCGCCCGAGACGGCCAGGACCACGGCGAGGGAGCCGAGCAGCCATGCGCCGCGCCGGGCCATCAGGCCGCTTCGCACTTCTTCTGGGCCTCCTCGAAGGCCTTCTCCTGCCCCTTGGGGATCTCGGTGGCGCTCTTCATGCCGCCGTTGTAGGTGGGGTCCTTGAGCTCCACGCCGTTCTTGCGCATGCACTGGATCCAGCGCAGTTCCTTGTCCTTCTCCTCCTGCGTGGGCTCCTTGCCCGAGCCGGGGGCCTGCATCCCGCAGGCCTTCATGGCCTCCCCCATCTTCTGCGGGTCCGCCCCGCCGCCGAGCGTCATGCCCCGCGGGTCCTGGCCGGGCTCGGGGTCGGGGGCGTCGATGCCGTGGTCGCGCAGGCACTTGCGCACCTTGAGCGCGTTGTCGGCGTCGGCGCCGCCGGCCCCGCCGCCGCCGCTCGCCGAGCTGGTCCCGCCGCTCCCGCCGTCCTTCTCGTCCGACGCCCCGCCGTTGGTGCAGGCGGTGACGAACAGGGTCAGGCCGGTGAGGAACGCGGCCGTGGTCATCGTCAGGGATCGCTTCATGGGCCCGAGGGTGCGGGAAAGGGGGGTTTCGCTTCCCTCTCGCAGGCCGCTTACAACGGCGAAATGTCCTCCTGCTGTAGAGAGGACGGATGCGAGTACTGGTGGTGGAGGACGAGGAGTTCCTCCGGGAGATGATCGCCGAGGGGCTGCGCCGCGATGCGCTGGCCGTCGACGAGGCGGGCGACGGCCTGGAGGCGCTCAACCGGCTGCGCCTGGGCGACTACGACGTCCTCGTCCTCGACCGCGACCTGCCCGGCCTGCACGGGGACGAGGTCTGCCGCCAGGTGGTGCGCGAGGGGCTGCTGACCCGTGTGCTGATGCTGACCGCCTCGGGGACCGTACGGGACCGGGTGGAGGGGCTCGGCCTCGGCGCCGACGACTACCTCACCAAGCCCTTCGCCTACGACGAGCTCCTCGCGCGGGTCCTGGCGCTGGGGCGGCGCACCCGCCCGGCGCTGCCGCCGGTCCTGGAGCGCGCCGGGCTCGCCCTGGACACCGCGCGGCGCTCCGCGTCCCGCGACGGGCACCGGCTCGCGCTGTCGCGCAAGGAGTTCGCGGTGCTGGAGGCGCTGCTGCGGGCGCAGGGGGCGGTGCTGAGCAGCGACGACCTGATCGAGCAGGTGTGGGAGCAGGACACCGCCTACAGCACCAACGCCGTCCGGGTCACCCTCAGCAAGCTGCGCGCCAAGCTCGGCGAGCCCCCGCTGATCGAGACGGTGCCGGGGGCGGGCTACCGGATCGCGACGGCGGCCCCGGGCGGTACCGGCCCGCAGAGCGCCGGTCCGCGATGAGAGCGGTGCTCCATTCCGAGCGCGCCCGGCTCACCGCCCTCTACGGAACGCTGCTGCTCCTCGCGGGCGGCGGCCTGGTCGCGCTGGTCAACGTACTGCTGCGCAAGGGCCTGGGCGGGCGCGTCGCAGGCGCGGTCACCACCGTCATGCCCGGCATCCGGCTCGACGCGGACGGCACGGTCCCGCCCCACGAACCGGCCCGCAAACTGCCGCCCGGTACCACCCCCGCCCCGGCGGAGGTCGCGCAGTGGCAGGCCACCAAGGACCTCTCGGACGCGGTCTCCCGGGCCACGCTCCAGGAGCTGACCCTCGTCTCCCTCATCGCGCTCGCCCTCTTCGCCGTCCTCTCCGCCTGGCTGGCCTGGTGGATGGCGGGCCGCGTGCTGCGCCCCGTCGCCGTGATCACCGAGACGGCCCGCCGGCTGTCCGGGGTGAACCTGCACGAGCGGATCGCCCTCCAGGCGCCGCCCGGCGAGCTCAAGCGGCTCGCCGACACCTTCGACGGGATGCTCGACCGGATGGAGGACCTGGTCGGGGCGCAGCGCCGGTTCGCGGCCAACGCCGCCCACGAGCTGCGCACCCCGCTCGCCGTGCAGCGGGCAGCCGCCGAGATCGGGCTGGCCGGGGAGCCGGAGCCGGCGAAGGTGGCGCGGATCCGGGAGCGGCTCATCGCGGTGGCCGACTCCAGCGAGCACATGGTGGAGTCGCTGCTGCTGCTGGCCGTCTCCGAGGAGGGGCTGGAGTCGGCCCGGCCGGTGGACGTGGCGGAGCTGGCGGCGGCGGAGCTGGCGGCCGTGCGGGAGGAGGCGGCGGCCGCGGGGGTGGACGCCGTGGGCGACTTCGGGCCGCTGACGGTGAGCGGCGACGGCGCCCTGCTGGGCCATCTCGTGCGCAACCTGCTGGCCAACGCGGTCCGCCACAACCGCGCGGGCGGCCGGCTGCGCGTGTCGACCGCCCCGGGCGGGGTGCTGACGGTGTCCAACACCGGGCCGCCGATAGAGCCGTCGGAGGTGCCGGGGCTGCTGGAGCCGTTCCGCCGCCGAGCGGAGCGCCGTCACACGGCGGGCGAGGGCGCGGGCCTGGGGCTGTCGATCGTCGCCTCGATCGCCCGGGCGCACGGCGCCGGCCTGCGGGCCGAGGCCAATCCGGCCCCCGACGGCGGCCTGACGATCAGGGTCCGTTTCCGGCCGTCGGCGGGCAGTTAGCGGGGTCCCGGCGCGCTCGTGGGGGCGGGAGTTCGGCGGGAACGAAGATCGGCTCCTGTACGGTCGGGGCAATGAGCAAGCACGCCCGAGCCCGTTCCCGTTCCCGGGGCAGCACCCGTCCGCGCTCCCGCTCCGCCGCCCGCCGGCCGAGGGCGCTGACCGTGGTGGCCACCGTCGGCCTGCTGGCGTTCGGCGCCGGCTGGGTGCACGCGCTGCACGAGCAGCCGGGCGCGCCCGTCCCGGCGGCCCGTGCGGACGCCCGCCCGCAGAGCAAGGACCGGGCGGCCCGCGACGCCCACCGTCCGGATCCCCGCCAGGGCCTGCCCGTCACCCTCGGCGACGCGGCCCGGGCCGAGATCCCCGCGGAGTCGCGGCAGCTGGTGCTGGTCACCGGCAAGGCGAAGGACTCCTCGGAGTCCACCGTCACCTTCTACACCCGCACCGCCGCGGGCGCCGAGTGGACCCCCGCCGCGCAGTGGCCCGCCCGCAACGGTGCCAAGGGCTGGTCCACGGGGCGTTCGTACGGGGACCTGACCTCCCCCGAGGGCGTGTTCTCCCTCACGGACGCGGGCGGCCTGCTGGCGCCCCCGTCCGGCACGAAGCTCCCGTACGACCGGGATCCGGCCTTCGTGGCGAGCGGCCGGGGCGTGAACGGCGAATCCCTCGCCGGCTCCTTCGACTACGTCGTGGCGATCGACTACAACCGCAGGCAGGGCGTGTCTCCGCTCGACCCGGCGAAGCCGGACGGCGAGGACAAGGGCGGCAACATCTGGCTCCACGTGGACCACGACGGCCCCTCCCAGGGCTGTGTGGGCATCCCGAAGGAGGCGATGGAGAAGCTCCTGGCGACCCTGGACCCGGCCGCGCACCCGGTCATCGCGATGGGTCCGCCCGGCTTCTGAGCAGCAGTGCGATGTAGGCGAGGTCGAAGACCGAGCACAGCACGCCCAGGCCGAGGACGAAGCCGGACCCCTCCAGCACCCCGAACAGCAGGGTCGGCGCCAGCGTGCCCGGCCATTTGGCGACGGCGATGAGCAGCGACTGCCCGCGCGGGCCCTGCCGGGCGGCGTAGAGGGAGATGAACAGGCCGGACATCAGCAGGTTCTGCAGGAACGCCGAGTAGCGGGTGGCGTCGTGCGTCCCGAAGTGGGCGAGGAAGAGCCACTGGACGGCGAAGGCCGTCGCGAAGAGCAGCCCGCTCCAGGCGGCGAACAGCGGCCGGGTCACGAAGCCGGGCAGTTCGGCGCGGCCGTGGCGCAGGTACGTCCAGATGATCACCGTGTCGGCGAGGGCCCACACGACGTTGACCACGCCCTGGGCGGAGGGGCCGCCGCGCAGCTCGACGACGGCGTAGGTGGCCTCCCAGGCGAAGTTCAGCGCGAGCGCGGCCACCGGCACCGCGTACGTCCGGTCGCGCAGCCCGACCCGGATCGCCTCCAGGTACACGAGGGTCCAGGCGAGCCCGCTGATGAGCGTGAGCATCAGTTCCACGCGCGCACCCTAGGCCCGGAGCGGTCCGTTCGGAACGGGGAGCGGGTGCCGGGCACGGATCCGCCGGGCCCGGACACCCGTCGGGCGCAGCGCGGGTCAGTGGCCGTGGCCGCCCCACCCCTTGCCTGACGACCCGTCAGCTACGACGATGGCCCGGCACACGGCGCCCGTGAGACGGCGCCCGCACCACGGCCGGCCCCACGACCGGCCCACCACGCCGGCCCCACGACCGGCACCACGATCCGGCAGACGAAGGCGAGGCGGGCCCGGCATGGCACGCGTGTTTCCGGAAGGCCGGCTGGCGTACGGGATGCAGCTTCCCGTCCAGTCGCAGAGCACCATCTACGCCGAGCCCTGGGAGGCCTCGGCCGGCGCGGCCGACCTCGCCGAGGTGGCCAGGGCCGCCGACCGGGCGGGCTTCGGCTACCTCGCCACCTGCGACCACGTGGCGATCCCGCGCCGCCTCGCCGGTCCCATGAGCACCGTCTGGTACGACCCGGTCGCCACCCTGGCCTTCCTGGCCGGGATCACCGAGCGGGTGCGGCTGCTGAGCCACGTCGCCATCGTCGGCCTGCGCCACCCGCTGGTCACCGCCAAGCAGTACGCGACCCTCGACCACCTCAGCGGCGGCCGCCTGGTCCTCGGGGTCGGCGCCGGGCACGTCCAGGAGGAGTTCGAGGTGCTCGGCGTGGACTTCGCGCGCCGCGGGGCGGTCCTCGACGAGAGCCTCGACGCCCTGCGCGCCGCCCTCGGGCCCGAGGAGTACCCGGAGTTCGAGGGGGAGCTGTTCTCCTTCAAGGGCCTCGGCCAGCTGCCCCGGCCCGCCCAGGCGCGGATCCCCGTCTGGGTCGGCGGCTCCTCGCCCGCCGCCGTCCGCCGGGCCGCCGTGCGCGGCGACGGCTGGCTCCCGCAGGGCGACCCGCGGGAGAAGCTGCCGGAGCAGATCGCCCGGCTGCGCGCGCTGCGGGAGGCGGCCGGGGTGGCGGACCCCGTCGAGATCGGCGCGATCACCGAGGCGCTGTACGTCGGCGAGCCCGGCTGGGACACCGGCCGCCGGGCCCTGACCGGCAAGGCGGAGGTGCTCGCGGAGTCGCTGCGGGAGTACCGGGCGCTGGGCGTGGACCAGATCCAGGTCCGCTTCCGCAGCCGCGACCGGGCCGAGCTGATCGACCAGATCACCGCCTTCGGGGCCGAAGTGGCCCCCCTCCTCAACGACTAGGAGCACGGTCATGGGCAAGCTGGACGGGCGCGTCGTCATCGTCACCGGTGCGGCGCGCGGCCAGGGCGAGCAGGAGGCCCGGCTCTTCGCCGCCGAGGGCGCGAGGGTGCTGCTGGGCGACGTACTGGACGAGCAGGGCGGCGCCGTCGCGAAGGAGCTGGGGGAGGACCGGGCGCGGTACGTGCGCCTGGACGTGACCCGGGAGGAGGACTGGGCGGCCGCCGTCGCCGCCGCGAAGGAGGCCTTCGGCCCCGTCACCGGCCTGGTCAACAACGCGGGCATCCTGCGCTTCAACGAGCTGACGGCGACCCCGCTGGAGGAGTTCCGGCAGGTCATCGAGGTCAATCAGGTGGGTGCCTTCCTCGGGATCAAGGCGGTGGCGCCCGAGATCGCCGCGGCCGGCGGCGGGACCATCGTGAACACCTCCTCGTACACGGGGCTGACGGGCATGGCGTACGTGGGCGCGTACGCGGCGACGAAGGCGGCGATCCTCGGGCTGACCCGGGTGGCGGCGCTGGAGCTGGCGGCGAAGAACATCCGGGTCAACGCCATGTGCCCGGGGGCGGTGGACACCCCGATGGCCAATCCCGGCCTGCTGGACCCGGACGGGATGACGGACGAGGCCCGCGGGGCGATGGCGGAGCTCTACCGGCGGGTGGTGCCGCTCGGGCGGGTGGGCCGGCCGGAGGAGATCGCCCGCCTGGCCCTGTTCCTGACCGGCGACGACTCCTCGTACATCACCGGCCAGCCGTTCGTCGTGGACGGCGGCTGGATGGCCGGGGTGAGCATCCTCTGACCCCGCTCCCCCTGTTTCTGATGGACCGTCAGCTCAGCTGGGCGCGGGTATTGACGCCCCCGCCCGGCGGTGGAACAGTCGGACCCATCGAATCTGACGACATGTCAGAAACCTAAGGACGGTGAACCCCCTTGGAATTCGGGCTCTTCGTGCAGGGATACGTGCCCCAGGCGCGGTCCAAGGTCGACCCCGAGGCGGAGCACAAGGCGCTGCTCGAGGAGACCGAGTACGTCATCCAGGCCGACCAGTCCGGCTTCAAGTACGCCTGGGCCTCCGAGCACCACTTCCTGGAGGAGTACTCCCACCTCTCGGCGAACGAGGTCTTCCTCGGCTACCTCGCCGCGGCGACCGAACGCATCCACCTCGGCTCCGGCATCTTCAACCCCCTCGCGCCGGTCAACCACCCGGTGAAGGTGGCCGAGAAGGTCACCATGCTCGACCACCTCTCCAAGGGCCGCTTCGAGTTCGGCACCGGACGCGGGGCGGGCAGCCACGAGATCCTCGGCTTCATGCCCGGCATCACGGACATGAACCACACCAAGGAGATCTGGGAGGAGACCATCGCCGAGTTCCCCAAGATGTTCCTCCAGGAGGAGTACGAGGGGTTCCAGGGCAAGCACTGGTCGCTGCCCCCGCGGAAGGTCTTCCCGAAGCCGTACGGCAAGGCGCACCCGGCCATGTGGTACGCGGCGGGCTCGCCGGCCTCGTACGCGATGGCGGCGAAGAAGGGCCTGGGGGTGCTCGGCTTCAGCGTCCAGAAGGTCTCGGACATGGAGTGGGTGCTCGACCAGTACAAGACGGCGATCCGGGAGGCGAAGGCGATCGGTGCCTTCGTCAACGACAACGTGATGGTCACCTCGACGGCGATCTGCGCCGAGACCCACGAGAAGGCGGTCGAGATCGCGGTCAACGCGAACATGAACCGCTTCCAGTCGCTGGTCTTCCGCTACCACGACACCTTCCCGCGGCCGGAGGCGATCCCGCAGTGGCCGGAGACCCTGCCGGAGTACAACGCGGAGATCATCGAACTCCTCATCGCGGAGGAGCTGCTGATCTGCGGTGACCCGTCGGAGGTACGGGCCCAGTGCAAGCGGTGGGAGCAGGCGGGCGCGGACCAGCTGTCCTTCGGCCTGCCGACGGGCGTCTCCAAGGAGGACACGCTGACCACGATCAAGCTGATCGGCGAACACGTCATCCCCCACATCGACACCGACCCGGTCCACCGCACGACCCGCTTCCGCCAGTCCGCCTGACCCCCGGGGGCCCTCCGACCCCCCGCCGCGGCGGCGTCTTCCCGGACCGCCGCCCGGCAGGGCACCGCGTCGGGCCGGGGCGGGCGGCAGCGGCCTGCCCCCGCCCCGGCCCGACGCGCACACCCCCGGAGCCCCCTCCGGGGCCGCCGGAATCCCGAACCACCCAGGAGGGGAACCGTCATGCTCGACCACCTCATCCGCGGAGCGACCCTCGTCGACGGCACCGGCGCCCCCGCGCGCCCCGCGGACATCGGCATCCGGGACGGCCGGATCGCCGTCGTCGCCGCCCCCGGCACCGTCACCGAGGAGGCCCGCACGAGCGAGGACGCGACCGGGCTCGTGCTGACCCCCGGCTTCGTCGACCCCCACACCCACTACGACGCCCAGCTGTTCTGGGACCCGTACGCCACCCCCTCCATGAACCACGGCGTCACCACCGTCGCGGGCGGCAACTGCGGCTTCACCCTGGCCCCGCTCAACCCGGCCCGCCCCGAGGACGCCGACTACACGCGCCGCATGATGAGCAAGGTCGAGGGGATGGCCCTCAAGGCCCTGGAGGAGGGCGTCGACTGGTCCTGGTCCACCTTCGGGGAGTACCTCGACGCCCTGGAGGGCCGCATCGCGGTCAACGCGGGCTTCATGGTCGGCCACTGCGCCCTGCGCCGCCACGTCATGGGCGAGGCGGCGGTCGGCGGGCAGCCCACCCCCGAGCAGCTCCGGCGGATGCTCGACCTCTTCCACGAGGCCATGGACGCCGGCGCCTGGGGCCTGTCCACCACCCAGTCCTCCACCCACTCCGACGGCGACGGCGCCCCCGTCGCCTCCCGCCACGCCCTGCCCGCCGAACTCCTCGCGCTCTCCCGCGCCGTCGCCGACCACGAGGGCACCCAGCTCGAAGCGATCGTCGCGGGCTGCCTGGACCAGTTCTCCGACGCCGAGATCGACCTGTTCGTCGACATGAGCGCCGCCGCCGGCCGCCCGCTGAACTGGAACGTCCTCACCATCGACGCCGCCGTCCCCGAACGGGTCCCGCGCCAGCTGCTCGCCAGCGAGCGGGCCCGCGCCGCGGGCGGCCGGATCGTGGCGCTGACCATGCCGATCCTGACCCCCATGAACATGTCGCTGCGCACCTTCTGCGCGCTGAACCTCATCCCCGGCTGGGGCGAGGTGCTCGCCCTGCCCGTCCCCGAGCGGATCGAGCGGCTGCGCGACGCCGGGGTGCGCGCCGAGCTGCTGCGCCGCGCCGACAGCAAGGAGGCGGGCGTCTTCCGGCGCCTGGCCGACTTCGGGCGGTACGTCATCGGGGACACGTACAGCAAGGAGAACGAGGGCCTCTCGGGCCGGGTCGTGGGGGAGATCGCCGCCGAGCGCGGCCAGGACGCCTTCCACTGCCTCGTCGAGATCTGCGCCAACGACGACCTGCGCACGGTGCTGTGGCCCATGCCCACCGACAACGACCCGGCCAGCTGGGCGCTGCGCGCCCGGACCTGGGAGCACGAGGACGTGATGCTGGGCGGCTCGGACGCCGGCGCGCACCTGGACCGGATGTGCGGGGCCCCGTACACGACCCGGTTCCTCGGCGACTGCCTGCGCGGCCGCAAGCTGGTCCCGCTCGAAGCGGCGGTGAAGATGCTGACGGACGACCCGGCGCGGCTGTTCGGGCTGCGCGAGCGCGGCCGGATCACCGAGGGCTTCCACGCGGACCTGGTCCTCTTCGATCCGGAGCGGATCGAGGCCGGGCCGGCGACGCTCGTGCACGACCTGCCGGGGGACAGCCCGCGCCTGGACGCCCGTGCCATCGGGATCGTCTCGGTCCGGGTCAACGGCGTGGAGACCATCCGCGACGACGAGGTGACGGGGGCGGTCCCGGGGACCGTGCTCCGTTCGGGCCGGGACACGAGGACGGTGAGCACCCGATGAGCCAGGCGCCCCAGAAGCTCTACGTCGGCGGCGAGTGGGTGGAGCCCGCGGGCGGCCACTACGAGGTGATCGACCCGGCGGACGAGTCCGTCGTCGGGCTGGCCCCCGAGGCCTCCCGGGCCCAGGTCGAGGAGGCGGCGCGGGCCGCTTCGGAGGCCTTCGGCGCCTGGTCGCGCACGGAGCCGCGGGAGCGGGCCGCGATCCTGGACCGGGCCGCCGACATCATGCAGCGGGAGTTCGAGCCGTGGGCGGAGCTCGCGCGGGCCGAGACGGGCGCGCCGGTGGGCATCGCGCGGGGGATGCAGGTGGGCGTGGGGGTGTCCCGCTTCCGGCGGTACGCGCGCGGCGCGCTGGAGCCGGTGGAGCGCGGGCTGCCCCCGCAGGTGACCGAGGCCGGTCCGATGGGGCGGGCGAGCGTGCTGGGGGCGCTGGAGGTGCGCCAGCCGGTCGGGGTGGTCACCTGCATCACCTCGTACAACAACCCGTGGGCGAATCCGGCGGGGAAGGTGGCCCCGGCCCTGGCCATGGGGAACACGGTGGTGGTCAAGCCGGCGCCGCAGGATCCGCTGTCGGTGTTCAAGATGGCCGAGGCGCTGCACGAGGCGGGGGTGCCGGCCGGGGTGGTGAACGTGGTGTCGGGCGCTTCGGCGGAGGCCGGCGAGGCGGCGGTGGATTCCCCGTACGTGGACATGGTGTCCTTCACCGGGTCCACGGGGGTCGGGCAGCGCATCGCCGAGGTGTGCGGCCGGAGCATGAAGCGGCAGCTGATGGAGCTCGGCGGCAAGGGGGCGGCGGTCGTCCTGGCGGACGCCGATCTGGACGCGGCGGTGCTGGGCATCGGTACGACGTTCTCCTTCTACTCGGGGCAGATCTGCACCGCGCCGACGCGGGTGATCGTGCACCGGTCGGTGTACGCGGAGCTGGTGGAGAAGCTGACCGGTTACCTGGCCTTCATGAAGGTGGGCGATCCGCGGGAGCGGGGCACGGTGGTGGGGCCGGTGATCTCGGCGGCGCACCGGGACCGGGTGGAGTCGTACGTGGAGCTGGGCCGCAAGGAGGGGGCGCGGATCGCGTACGGCGGGGAGCGGCCGGTGGTCGGGGACGGCCGCGGGTTCTACGTGGCGCCGACGCTGCTGGTCGACTGCACGAGCGACATGCGGGTGGTCCGGGAGGAGATCTTCGGGCCGGTGGTCGTGGTCGTCCCCTTCGACGGGGAGGGGCAGGAGGCGGAGGACGAGGCGGTCCGGCTGGCCAACGACAGCGATTTCGGGCTGCTGAGCTACGTCTGGTCGGGGGACGCGGCCCGCGCTTTCCGTGTCGCGCGGCGGCTGAGGGCCGGCGGGGTCGGGGTGAACACGATCGGCCGGAACATGGAAGCGCCGTTCGGCGGGTTCAAGCGGAGCGGTGTGGGGCGGGACGTGGGCTCGTACGCGCTGCACGCATACAGCGAAATCCAGTCGATCGTATGGGCTTGACCAAAAGTTGAACCGGAAAGTTTGAAAAGCCTCAAAACGGACACTGCTGCGGTTTCCGCATGGCGAAAGCGAAGCTCCGGGCCCGCCGAAACGATGATCGGCGGGCCCGTGAACCTTGCATTACGAGCTCGTTAACTCTCTCGACCTCAAGATTCCAGGGATTTTGGGGTCTTTGGATCCGGACTTAAGTCCTCCGAATGTGGAAACCGCACCGTCTAACGTCCTGACACATGACACAGCTGGACGTTCGGCCGCAGGTCGGAGACACGGTAAGCGGCGTCGCCCGGGGCCAGGGTCAGGGCGACGGCGAGGTCCGCGGCAAGGGCCTCGGCAAGGGGTCCGTCGGCCTGGTGGGCAGCGCGGTCATCGGCATCTCCACCGTCGCCCCCGTCTACTGCCTGACCTCGACCCTCGGCTCCACCGCCGGCGAGGTGGGCATCCACATGCCCGCCGTCTTCCTGGCCGGGTTCCTCCCGATGCTGCTGGTCGCCTTCGCCTACCGCGAGCTCAACAAGGCCATGCCGGACTGCGGCACCTCCTTCACCTGGACCGTCAAGGCCTTCGGCCCGCGGATCGGCTGGATGTGCGGCTGGGGCCTGGTGATCGCCACGATCATCGTGCTGTCCAACCTGGCCGGCGTCGCCACGTCCTACTTCTGGCTGCTCGCGGGCGAGATCACGAACAACCCCTCGATCGCGGACCTGGACGGCAACAAGGCCGTCCACATCGCCACCTGCCTCACCCTGATCGCCGCCGCGACCGCCATCAGCTACCGCGGCATGACCGCCACCAAGGGCGTCCAGTACACCCTCGTCGGCCTCCAGCTCGCGGTCCTCGCCCTGTTCGTCGCCATGGCGCTCCAGAAGGCCTCCGCCGGAAGCTTCGGCACCGGCCTGGACTTCTCGTGGGAGTGGATGAACCCCTTCGCGGTCGGCTCCATGGGCTCCTTCACCGCCGGGCTCTCCCTCTCGATCTTCATGTACTGGGGCTGGGACGCATGCCTGGCCACCAACGAGGAGACCACCGGCTCCGCCAAGACCCCCGGCCGCGCCTCGCTCATCGCGATGGTCGTCCTGGTCGGCTCCTACCTGGCCACCGGCGTCGCCGCCCAGATGGCCGTCGGCTCCGGCACCTCCGGCCTCGGCCTCGGCAACCCGGAGACCTCCGGCAACGTCTTCGCCGCCCTCGCCGGTCCCGTCATGGGCCCCGTCCTCGGCATCCTGCTCTTCGTCGCCGTCCTCGCCTCGGCCACCGCCTCCCTGCAGACCACCTTCATCCCGGTGGCCCGCACGGTCCTGGCCATGTCCACCTACGAGGCCCTGCCCGCCTCCTACGCCCGGGTGCACCCCAAGTTCAAGACCCCGGGCCGCGCCACCGTCATGGCGGGCGCCGCGACCGGCGCGTTCTACACCGTCATGACCCTGGTCAGCGAGAACGTCCTCACCGACACGATCTTCGCGCTCGGCCTGATGATCTGCTTCTACTACTCGCTGACGGCCTTCGCCTGCGCCTGGTACTTCCGCGGCGAGCTGCGCGACTCCGTCCGCAGCCTGCTCTTCAAGGGCGTCTTCCCGGTCCTGGGCGGGCTGCTCCTCGCGGCGGTCTTCTTCAAGACCCTGACCGACGCCTGGGACCCCTCCTACGGCTCGGGCTCCTCCATCCCCGGCCTCGGCGTCGGCAGCGTCTTCGTCATCGGCGTCGGCCTGCTGGCCCTCGGCCTGGTCATCATGCTCGTCCTCCAGCGCCGCACCCCGGCCTTCTTCCGCGGCGAGGTCCTCACCAAGGCCACCCCGTCCCTGGTCGTCCAGGACTGACCCCCGGCCCCGCCCGCCCCGGCCCCGCCCGCCCCGCCCCGGACCCGCTCCGGGGCGGCGGCCGTTCCTCTGGCGGCCCCGTTCACCCGAGGACGTACTGCTCGTCTCCGAACTCGGCCACGATCCTCAGCCTGCCGCCGAGGGCTCGGACATAAGCGGCGAGGGTTTCGACCTCGCTGCGTTCCAGCTCTCCGTTCTCGATCCGGGAGACGCGCGCCTGGGTCACCCCCATGGCTTCGGCCACCTGGACCTGTGTCGTGTGCTGGCGCTTGCGCACCTCCGCCAGCCGGTGAGCACGGACGACGGCGATCATCTCCGCCGCTCCGCGGTCGATGTCCTCCTGCTCGGCAGGGGAGAAGCCGAACTCGTCGACGAGATCGTCCCAGCGTGCGGCCCCGGGGGGGCCGTCGGGCGTCTGGCTCATGCGGTGTCCTCCTCCAGTTGCTTCAGGTAATCCTCGTACGCCTTCTCGGCCCGGGGTACCGCGGACCGATACCAGCCGCGCCAGTCGCCGGCTTTGTCGCCTCCGACGAGGAACACCGCCCGCCGCAGTGGGTCGAAGACGAACAGGAGCCGGACCTCGGTGGCACCTGCGGAACCCGGCCGTAGCTCCTTGAGGGCCTTGCTGATCTGGATGAGAGTGGGGCGGTCACCCTGGCGGAGACTGTGCAGCCAGGACAAAGCGGGCTCCACGACGATCACTTCCCAGTCCACGGACCTTCCCTTCGAGTATGACGGGTGTGGCATATTACGCAAGCGTCATAATCGGGGGTCGGTGCGTGGAGGGAGCTCACACCAAAGAGGGTGTGGGGTGACCCGGCGTACGGCGGGGTCGTTGGGCGGGGCATGACTGCCATGAAGCGCACCCTCACCGCCCTGCTGCTGTCCGGCGGCGCCGCCCTCGCCCTCACCCCCGCCGTCGCGCACGCCGCCGACGGGGACGCACAGCCCGCCGTGGCGCCGATCGCCAAGCGCGTCGGCGACATCGTCGACCACCCCGGGCACGCCGTACAGGACACGAAGACCGCCGTCGGGGTGACCGCCCAGGCGGCCGGCGCCGCCTCCCAGGCCGCCGACACCTCCCTCACCGGCGCCGGCTCCGCCCTGACGGCCGGACTCCCCAGCACCCCGAAGGCGGGCTGACCGGCGCGCTCGGGGGCGCCGCTCAGCCCCAGGTGCGGGAGCAGAGCACCAGCCGGTAGCCGTCCGGGTCGGCGACGGTGACCCCGTACTCGTCCCAGTACGGGTTGTGGGAGGCCACCCGGGTCCCGCCGCACTCGACCAGCCGCCGCACGAGCGCCTCGTCGGGGGCTTCCCCGAGGTAGACCACGAACAGGTCGTCCACGGTCGGCGTCGGCGCCAGCGGGCTGTCCGGGTCCCGGGTCAGCTCGAAGTGCCAGCCGCCGCCGGCCGGGCCGACCATCACGAGGTCGTGCTCCCCGGGCACGTGCCCGCTGGTGCGCCACAGGACGTCGAGCCCGAGCCCGTCGACGTAGAACCGCTCGGCGGCGGCGAGGTCGAGCGAGGGCCGCGCGACCCTGATGTGGGTGTTGGCAGTGATCATGCGGGGAGGCTACGTCCGCCGGGCGGGGCGGGGGAGTGGCGGGGTGCAGTGGATCCGGATCAGGGAGGGTTTGGCGGTCTCCCGTCCGTCTCATCGTCCTTCCGCGTCGGGCCGGTCCCTCAAGGGCGCTCCCTTCGGTCGCGTCGCTTCGCGATGGCCTTCGGCCACCCTTGACCGACCGTCCCGCCACGGAAAAACGAAGACTCCCGGGAAACCCCCAAAAGAACGGTCACGGGGCAGTGGACATGTCCTGCCCTCGTCAGGGACCCTCGACCCCTCCCCGCCAGACCCAACCGGGCAACCGGGCCGTGCGCCTGCCTCATCCCCGTCCGGGCGGCCAGACCACCCGAAACAGCGACACGACGACCCTGCGAGCACGGCAGAAGCCCCCGCGCGCAGCAGATCGCCATCCCCTTCGCTCGGCTTGGCGTCTGCGGACCGTCCGTGGCCGTACATAAGCCGCCCATGGCCGCCAGTTGCCTGGTGTGATCGTGCGTCTGCGGCTTGGTGGAGCGAGAGAGCGACGCAGGTGGCTTTTCCTGCGGTCGACACAGGTGGGTCTTCTTGCGGTCGACGCAGGTGGGTCTTCTTGCGGTCTGGGGCCGGTTGGCTTCTGCCGGGGGTCAGTCGCCCGTCGAGCAGGGGCATTTCGCTGCCTTGGGCGGCTTATGTCCAGCCACGGGCGGGCCGCAGACGCCAAGCCGGGCGAAGCGCGTGGCGATCTGACGCGCCCAACCTCCCGGTG
Source organism: Streptomyces sp. NPDC048507 (assembly GCF_043199995.1). Taxonomy (NCBI): domain Bacteria; kingdom Bacillati; phylum Actinomycetota; class Actinomycetes; order Kitasatosporales; family Streptomycetaceae; genus Streptomyces; species Streptomyces sp. NPDC048507. Next base: position 47,273 of record NZ_JBICWZ010000017.1, read on the forward strand.
AGGTGTTGTGGTCGCTGTTTCGGGTGGTCTGGCGGGGCCCGGCCCCTCGTTCTCTTCTCTGACGGGCCCGGGCATGCTCCGTCCCCCCTGCCGTTTCCCTGGGGGCTTCCCGGCAGTCTTTGGCGTTTCGTGGCGGGACGGTCGGTCAAGGGTGGCCGAAGGCCATCGCGAAGCGACGCGACGAAGGAGCGCCCTTGAGGGACCGGCCCGACGCGGAAGGACAGTGGACTGACGGGCAGCCCCCAGCGCCCCTCCGGCTCCCTCGGGGGTGCACCGCCCACCCCCGGCCCCGTCCGCCGCCGTGAAAAGCAGGTGCGTCCGCCCTCGCACGCCGCCTAGCTTGAGGCGGATGAGCAGCGACTATCCATTCGCCGACGGGTACAACCTCGTCTGGGACCTGAGCGGCTTCGGCGATGCGGACGAGGAGTTGGTCGAGTCCGTGACCCTGGACCGGGACCAGTTCCTGGAGATACGGAACCTGTTCGTGCTCGGTGACGATCCCTGGATGGTGGCGGGCGAGTACCGGGTGGCCCCCGGGATATGGGCCCGCGTCCGCAGCGCCGTGCCGGGAGTCCGCTTCCAGCGCGACGCGGAGTACTTCCTCGGCGCCCGTCAGGCCCTGCCTGACGGGCGCTTCTGGCGTCCGGCCCGGGGCGAACGGGCCCCGGGGCCGGTGCCGCCCCCGTAGGGGCGCCACCGGCCCCCGGCCGGGAGGCCTCCGGGTCAGCGGCGGCCGATCACCCCGGCGAACGCGGCCAGGGAGACCGTTCCGGCCTTCTTCGCCGCCGTTCCCACCCGCGCCCCAGTTGCCGATGGACTGCCCGTAGTTGGCGGTCAGCGCGCTGCCAGCGGCCACGTTCTTCGGATCGGCCATGTCGGCGCCGGTCGTCATCTCCACGACCACCGGCACCTGGGTGGACAGGTTGACGGAACCTTGGAGCACCTTGCCGCTGAGCTTGCCCGCGGTGGTGGACGCCCCGACGGCCTTGGCGCCCTTGGTGCCCAGGTAGTTGAAGACGGCGGAGGCTTCCGAGGCGCCCGTGCCGCCGGTCGTGGCGAGGAAGGACCTGCCCGCCGCCTTGGAGACCACGCTCGCCTTGGTCACGGCCTTGGCTCCGGTGCCTATGGTCTTCATCGCCGTCCGGCCCGCCTTGAGGCCCTTGGCGACCGCGCCGACCCCGGGCAGCGCGGCGAGCGCGTCCGCGCCCAGACCGACGATGGTCATCGCGTCCCAGTCGCCCTTGATGGCCGCGTCGACGGTGTGCGCGCCGAGCGAGGCGATGGCGGTGACGGCGGCGATCGGGCCCGCGATCGGGGTCAGCACCGGGATCAGGGCGAGGACGCCCGCGACCGCCGAGACGACGCCCAGTACGTCCCCGAGGAAGCCCCAGAACCCGCCGCCCGCCTCCTCGGCCGCCCGGCGGGCCGCCTCCGCCTTGAGCCACTCGAACTCGGCGCCCCGGGTCTCGATCAGCCGGGTGAACTCCCGGTCCGTCAGCAGGCACTGGAGCTGGAGCTCTGCCTGGAGGGCCAGGGCCATGTCGAGGATGTCCCACAGCTCGGCGTTCTTGATCCACTCGCGCGGATAGCCGTTGTCCTTGAGCCGCCAGTGCTCACAGCTGAACGAGATGCCGCCCATGGCCAGGGAGGCGCTGTAGCCGATGTTGCGGGCCACGGCCGGGTGCTGGAAGGCCATCGCGCCCTGTACGGCCACCCCGGAAGCGGTGGTCATCGGGCGCTGGTAGCTGGTCCGGTAGCCGTAGGCGAGCTGCTCGTCCGTCGGCTCGGGTGCGGCCTCAGCCTCGCCGCCCGCGGACTTCCGCTGCTCGCGTAACTGCTCCACCAGGGCGGTGCGGACGTCTTCGGGGAAGTCGTCGAACCGGTGCTCCTCCAGGGCCTTGCGGGTGCGCTCCGGGAGTCCGTACACGAACCGGCGGTACTCCTTCGCCGCCTCCGGGTCCTCGGCCAGCAGCCGGCCCAGCTCCTCGTCGACCCGGCTGAGCGCGGCGAGCACCTAGCCGCGCTGGAAGACGAACATCCGGAGCAGCTGGTCGATCTTGTAGCGCTCGACGTCCGTGAGGGCGCCGGGGTCCCAGCCCCAGATCTTCATGGCCGAGGACTCGTCACCGGTGTACATGTTCAGCTCGGAGTGCACGGCCCAGACCAGGTTGTCCGCGCCCGGGCTGTACAGCAGGTTGTAGAGGCTGTGCTGCAGCCGGTACTCGATCTTCATGGCGGTCGTCCCCCGGGTCTCAGGCCGCGTCGGCGGTGTCGAAGGTGATGGTGCGGCAGACCTCGGCGAGGATCTCCACACAGGACTCCCACTCGGCGAGGTTCTCGGTGGCGATGGCGAAGTCGGCCATGGCCAGCCGGCCCGGGATCGGCACGAAGGCGTGCAGCTGGCGGACCACGGTGGCCCCGCCGCCGTCCCCGAGCAGGTTGACGGGCCGCTCCACCTTGCGTTCCTCGGTCAGCAGCACCGCCGGTCCCGCGCCCAGGACGACCACGCCGACCTCGGCCTCCGGGTAGAGGGCGCCCATGGTGCGGGCGAGGCGGTGCACGGTGTTCTCGTTGGACAGCTCGCTGGGGCGGGCGGTCACGGTGAGGATCGCCGAGGCCAGCGTGGCCTGCGGGTTCTCCTTGGTCGGGCCGTAGAGCAGGGTGCCCGCGTAGACCGCGCCGGCCGCCGAGAGCAGTTCGTACATGGACTGCTGGGTCAGCACGGCGTGCGCGATGTCCGCGTCCGAGGGGCGCGGGTCGACCATGTTCAGCCGGTCGATGAGCCGGTTGGTGTTGATCTCGGCGGAGACCGTGAAGTCGATGTCGGTGAACGCCTCGGGCACCTGGAAGCTCAGGGGCAGATCGATTTTCGTGTCAGCCACGGCAGGCCGGCTCCTCACCCGTCACGGGGCCGACGGGGCTCCCGGCCACCGGGACGGTGACCGGGCCGGTCGGCCCAACGGAGGGGATGATCGGCAGCGCGTGCGAATCCCGACAAGAGCCGGTTCGGGCCCCGAGTCGGACACCGGCGCGAAAAGGTGCCCGTTATCGTAGAGAGAGGGCCGGTATGGCCGTCCGGTGACGTGCGGGACGGCCCCGGGGATCGTCCGGATCCTTCGTCACTCGTTCGAGTGATGGCGTACGAACTAGGCGTCGAGCGAGCCCAGGAAGTCGACCCAGCCGGCGGGGCTGACCGCGAGCTCGGGGCTGGCGGTGAGCTTGGAGTCCCGGACGTGGACGGTACCGGTGGCGCAGGCGGCGACCTCGACGCAGTCGTCGCCCTGGCTTCCGCTGTAGGTGGACTTGTGCCAGGAGAGGGCGACCTCGACGCAGCTGTCGCCGTCGCCGCTGCTGTAACTGCTCTTGAACCACCGGAGCTGGGAGCTGTTCACAGGGATCCTCGCATTCGCATCAACAGGCCCATGCTGTCAGCAGGATTGAGGGCCTGGATGCGAAGTTTGGCATACCTTTGGTGGAGCACGCTGACGTCTTTCGGGTCCCACAGCACGCGGCCCGATTGCTGCCCCTCGCTGTATCCCGCCCATTCGTGCTCCCAGGTTTCGAGCAGTTGAAATGCTCCGCCTAGGCCGGCGTGATGGCAGCTGACAAGCGGCATGATCTGGAGGTCGACGTTTGGCAGCTCGGCTTGCTCCAGCAGGTGGTCGATGGTTCCGCGACTCACTTCGGCCCCGCCGGTCTGCCGGCTGATCACCGCCTCATCGATGATGAAGCTGAAGACCGTATAAGGGATGCGCGCCAGTAGCTGCTGCCGCTTGAGCCGTGCCGTGACGCGGTCCTCGGCATCCGAGGGTGATGGAGGCGGCAGAACGTCAGCGACCAGGGCGCGCGCGTAAGCCTCGGTCTGCAGGAGCCCGGGCACGACTCGGCACTCGTACGTATTGAGGGCGATCGCCTCCTCCTCCAGTTCCGCCCACCGGCGGAACCAGGACGCCAGTCCGCTCCGCCGTCTCATCTGGCGGGCAGCGATCTGGAGGACGCCGAAAGTGTCCAGGACCTCGTTCGCCTTGCTCACGAACTTCGGGGACGGATGCCGTCGCCCCTGTTCCACCGAGGCCACGTACTGGACCGAGTAGCCCACCAAGGGGTGGAACTGCTCCTGTGTCAGCCCCGCTCGTTTGCGGAAGGCGGCGAGCGTCTCGCCGAAGTTCTTCAGGTCCGGGTCCGGTTCGGTCTTCTTGGTGCCGTCTTCGTCAGCCGTCATCACGGTCACCTCCCCGCGTCATGCTCACGGTCGGTGACTGCGCCTGTCCAGAGAGTCGGCTACTACAGTTGAAGAGTAGTAGCCGCGGTGCTGGGAACTGCCCTCCCCACAAGGGACGTTCTCCTCATGACCACTCCCCCCGGCCCCGCCCGGACCCTCGTACGCGTGTTCACTCAGCGTTTCAGCTGCACCCGGCGCGGAGCGCGGCTCGCGCGGCAGCTGGCGCTCGTGGAGCTGCACGGCTGGGGGGTTCCCGAGGGGACGCCCCTCTCGCTCGATGCCGGGCTGCTCGTCTCGGAGCTCGCCGCCAATGCCGTCCTGCACGGGCGGGTGCCGGGGCGGGACTTCGAGTTGCGGATGACGCTGCTGGCGGGGGTGCTGCGGGTGGAGGTGTCCGATGCCCGTGGTGACCGGCGGCCGGTGGTGCGGGCGCGGGACCTCCGGGCGGGGTCGGGGTACGGGCTGCGGATCGTGGCGGCGCTCGCCGCCGACTGGGGGGTCACCGACCGGCTCGTCGGCAAGACGGTGTGGGCCGAACTGCCGCGCCGGATCAGGCCCGTTCCGCCCGGCGGCCATGAAGATGATCATGACCTCGGGTAACGCCTTAGCGTGGGCCGCGACCACGCGCAGTACGCGCGAGTAACAACGGGGACACGCATGTTTCAGCACGTCAGACAGAAGATAGTCGTCCTCCTCACCGTCATGTGCCTGACGGTGGGGGCGGCCGGAACGGCGGCGGCGGCCGATGCGCTCGACCGTCCGCCCACCCTGCTGGAGATCGCGGCCAGGGTGTCGCAGTACGCGAAGTGCAAGAACCTGCCGCTGCTGGAGCGGCCCAAGTGCGCCAAGGAGTTCGCGCTCAAGTCGCTGAAGGTCGGGCTCGCCCTGGGGGTGGTCCTCTACACGCTCCAGGGCGGGATGGAGGACGACGAGCGGCCCGCCTTCGCGGAGATCGAGAAGGAGGTGGAGGCGCTCCGCAAGCTCCAGCCGGAGCTCCTGCTGCACCCGAAGCCGGACACGGACCCGAAGAAGCGGCTGGAGGTGCTCCAGCAGTTCGCCAGGACGTTCAAGGCCGCCAAGCCGGCCATGGAGTCGCTGCGCGGGAAGCTGGAGCTGGCGGCACGCGTCAGCGGGACGGCGAGCGACTCCGTCGAGATGCTCGCCTTCCTGACCGCCGTCCAGTTCTTCCCGCCGGGCGAGGAGCGGCCGCCGGTCGTCGCCGACGGGTCGTTCGGCCGGTGGATCGACGACGTCCTGGGCGCCCTGACCCAGATCAACAGCGGCCTCGACCAGATGAACGAGGCCCTGGACGACATGAACGGGATCATGGTCGATGTCAACAAGAGCATCGACGGCATGAACGAGGGCCTGAACCAGGCCAACCGGGGGATGACGCAGCTCAACGAGGGCGTCGGTCAGATGAACCGGGGCGTGGGCCAGATGAACACGGCCGTCGCCGGGTTCAACAAGGCCGCGGAGAAGATCCTCGCCGTTCCGGACTTCACGTTCGACTTCTCGCACGTCGCCGACCGGGTCGGGGCGAACCAGGTGCCGCGCGAGGTGCTCGCCGAGCAGGACCGCAAGATGGGGCTGCTGCTCGACCTGGTTCCCGGCGTCGGCAACGGCAAGGGCGTCGTGGAGGCCCTCACCGGGCACAACCTGGCGACCGGTGAGGAACTGAGCACCACGGACCGGGTCATCGGCGGGCTCGTCGTCCTGCGCTGGCTCAAGACCGGCGGGACGCTGACCGCCGAGGCGATCCGGGCGGCCCGCAAGACCGAGAAGGTCGCCGGGTGCTTCAACAGCTTCCCGGCCGGGACGCGGGTGCTGATGGGCGACGGGACGACGACCCGTCCCATCGAGGAGGTCGCGGTCGGCGACACCGTCTTCGCCACCGATCCCGGGACGGGCGCCGACGGCCCCCGCCGGGTCGACGACACGATCCACACCCCGGACGACGTCGACTTCACCGGCGTCACCGTCGGTCAGGGGGCGGGCGCCCTCACGGCCACCGACCACCACCCGTTCTGGGTGGAGAACCGCGGGCAGTGGAAGGACGCCGCCGAGCTCAACTCCGGCGACGCCCTGCGCACCCCGGACGGCGGGACCGTCGCGGTCGACCGGGTCACGCACTGGAAGGAGCTCCGGGGCGCGTACAACCTGACGGTCAACGACCTGCACACCTACTACGTGCTCGCGGGCGCCACCCCGGTCCTGGTCCACAATGCGGGGGGACTGTGCAGCAGGCCGGCCGCGATCGCCAAGGCGACCGGCTACTCGGTGAAGCAGATCAAGGACGCGATCCACAAGGTGAAGGCCCAGGGAGCGTGGCGCGGGATCGGCGGCAACAAGAACCCGGACATGCTCGTCGACCCCAAGACCGGAGAGGTGCACCCCCAGATGCCGGACGGCTCGCCGGGCGACAGCATCGGCAACATCTTCGACCACCTGCCGGAGCTGCCGTGATCGAGGACCTCGGCGACCGCTGGCGCATCGGACTGCGGGGCACCCGGGTGCTCGCCGTGCGCCGTACGGAGTCGCGGCTGTCGGTGACGTTCGCCGACGGGACGGAGCTCGCGGTGTCCGGACCGGTGCTCCTGACGGAGGGACCGGCCACCGCTCCGGGGGCCGTGGTGGTCGCCGGGGACGGGTGGGACCGGCTCGTCGGCGCCACCGTCCTGTCGGCGGTGGCCTTCCGGACGGGTGCGCTGCGGCTGGTGTTCGGTACGGGCCACCACCTCGGCGTCCGGGGCGCGGAGCCCGGGACGCGGGTGTCCCTGGGCAAGCCCGGGGTCTTCCGCTGGTCCTGCCGGGCGGGGGCCGGCGAGATGCTGGCCCCCGGGGCGCCGGGGTGGGAGTCCTAGGGGCGCTACTTCTTGGTCGGCAGGGCCGGGAGGGAGGGCAGCTTGGCGTCGCTGCGCTGGAAGGTGTCGGTGCCGGCGGCGCCCTCCCAGGTGACCTTCAGGGTGGTGGCGTCGACGGAGTCGACCTTGCCCTTGGAGCGGGTCGCCCCGGCCGGGCAGGTCAGGTCGAGGGCGGCGCCGGTGCTGGTGCCCTCGCAGGTCAGCCCGGTGGCCGCCTCGACCACGAAGGCGGTCCGGCCCTTGACGGTGAGCACCACGCCCTTGCCCGGGTTCTGCATCGAGATCCAGCCGCCGTCGAGGGTGCCCGCCTTCGCCGCTCCGCCCGCGCCGCCCGCCGAAGGGCTGGCGGCGGGGGCCGGGGCGATGACGGGGGTCTCCTTCTTGTCCGCGGCCGGGGCGGCGTCGCTGCCACAGCCCGTCAGGGCGAGCACGGCGGCGATGCCGGTGGCGGTGGCGACGGACAGGCGCAGGTGGTCGAGCACGGAAGAATCCCCCAGGGAAAGCGAGTTGATCGGCGGAACGCGCCAACGTACCAGCCGGGCCGGCCGGTGGCGGCACCTGCGGACACGCGCGGGCCGGGCGGGCGGTTCCCGTCCGCTCAGAGGTACTGGGCGAACTCGTCCAGGACCCGCAGCACCTCTCCCTCCGGCGCCGAGGGGAGCTGGAGGACGACCTCCTCCAGGCCCAGTTCGGCGTAGTGGCCCATCTTGCCGGGGGTCGGCTGGACGGCGTACGGGACGACCTGGAGGGACTTGGGGTCGCGCCCGGCGTCCTCCCAGACCCGGCGCAGCACCGGCACCGATTCGGTGAGGCCGCGTCCGCCGATGGGGAGCCAGCCGTCGCAGTGGTCGGCGATGGCCGCGAACAGCTTCGGGCCGGCCGAGCCGCCGATCAGCGTGCGCGGACCGTACAGGGGCTGTCCGGGGGCCAGTTCGCGCGGCGGCTGGACCGGCTTGGGGTGGGCGGAGCTCGGCTGGACGCGGGCGTACGGGCCCTGGTGGCCGGTGGGCGCCGGGGCCCACAGGGCGCGCATCAGGGCCATGTGGTCGCGGACCCGTTCGCGCCGGGTGCGCCAGTCGACGCCGTGGTCGGCGGCCTCCTCGACGTTCCAGCCGTAGCCGATGCCGAGGGTGACGCGGCCGCCGCTGAGGTGGTCGAGGGTGGCCACCTGCTTGGCGAGGCCGATCGGGTCGTGCTGGGCGACCAGGGTGATGCCGGTGCCCAGGTGCAGGCGTTCGGTGACGGCGGCGGCCTGCCCGAGGGCGACGAAGGGGTCGAGGGTGCGTCCGTACTGGTCCGGGAGGTCACCGCCCATGGGGGCGTCGGTGACGCGGCTGACGGGGATGTGGGTGTGCTCGGGGAGGTAGAGGCCGGAGAAGCCGCGCTCCTCCAGGGCGCGGGCCAGCCGGACGGGGGAGACGGTGTGGTCGGTGAGGAAGACGGTCGTGGCGATCCGCATGGGCGAGGCACCTCCGGGTCGGGGGAGGGCCAAGGTACGGCGTTCCGCGCCAGGACGGCAGGGCCCGCCGCCGTCCGGCGGGCCCCCGGTCCGGTCCGGGCCGGGTCAGGCCGCGGGGACCGGGTAGCGGGCGAGCCAGGCCGGGGCGGCGGAGCGGGGTCCGTGCAGGGCCGGGCCCTGGGTCAGTTCCATGGCGAGGTCGTCGGCGAGAGCGAGGACGGTGGCGCGGCCCTCCAGCCCGGCCAGCCATCCGGCGGGCAGGGCCGTCTCCCCGTGCAGGGCGCCGAGCAGGGCCCCGCACAGGGCGCCCGCGGCGGCGGAGTCGCCGCCGTGGTTGACGGCGAGCCGCAGCCCGTGGCGGACGTCCTCGGCGACGAGGGCGCAGTACACGGCGGCGGCGAGGGTGTCGGCGGCGTCCCGGCCGCCGTCGGGGGCGAGGGCTTCGACGGCCGCCGGTGAGGGCGTGCCCCGGGTGACGGCGGCGACGGCCCGCCGGAGGGCGTCGGTGACGGGCTGGTGGCCGGGCCGGGTGCCGAGGGCGCCGAGGGTGCGCTGGACCGCGGCGTCCAGGGAGTCGCCCCGGGTCAGGCCGTGCACGATCACGGCGAAGGCGCCCGCCGCCAGGTGGGCGGTGGGGTGGCCGTGGCTCTGGGCGGCGCACTCGACGGTCAGCTGGAGGACCAGGGCGGGCTCCCAGCCGACCAGCAGCCCGAAGGGCGCCGAGCGGGTGGCGGCGGCCGCGTCCCGGGCGGTGGGGTTCTTCGGCTGCTCCGGCGTGGCGGGGGTGTCGTCGGCGAAGCCGGTCAGGCAGGAGCGGTCCGGGGCGCGCCGGGCGTAGAGCCACTCCTCGCGGGCGAGCCAGCCGTTGTCCGCGCGGCGCTCGTCCGGGCCCCAGTCCTGCTGGGTCGCGGCCCAGCGGCGGTAGGCGCGGTGGACGTCGGTCGGCGGGTGCCAGCCGCCGGAGTCCCGGCGGACGTGGGCCCGGATCAGGCCGTCCACCGTGAACAGGGTCAGCTGGGTGGCGGCGGTGACGGTGCCCGCGGGGCCGCCGGCGGCGGGGGCGGGTTCGGTCAGGCCCGCCTCGCCGTGGGCCGTGCGGATGCCGTCCAGGGTGAGGGCGGTGAGGGGGGCGCCGAGGGTGTCGCCGAGGGCGGAGCCGAGCAGGGCGCCGCGCACGCGGCTGCGGAAGTCCTGCTGTTCGGTGCGGCCCCACAGTGCGGTGGCCGGGACGGGGGCGGCGGCCGGTGGTGTTGGTGGTGCCGGTGGTGTCGCCGTGGGTGCCGGGGCCGGGGCGGCGGCCGGTGGTGCCGCGGTCGGCGGCGGTGTCGTCGGTGTGTGCGCGGAGGCGGCTGCCGCCCCCGCGGCGCCCGCGTCCGGTGTGATCGTCGTGTCCATGTCCATCCCCCCGTGTCCTGGCGCGCACTGTAGTGGACAGGTTCGGTCATATCCGGAAGGAGTCGGTCGCCGCGTCGGTAAGTGACCGGCGGAGTGCCGTCGGGCGAACGAATCCGGCCACCGTCCCACTATGTGGCACGTATTGCCACTGGCCTTCGAGCCGGTCGGTTTCGGCCATGCCTCGTTCATACCGCGTTCTCCGGACCCGCCCAGCCTCGACGGCATGAAGAAGGCTCTGCTCGCCGCGACCGTCGTCGCCTCCGCACTCACCGCCTCCCTGGTCGCGGCCCCCGCCGCCACCGCCTCCGGCTGGGACCTCCCCTGGGGCAACGGCCACCACCAGGGCCGGCACGCCATCCCGTTCACCGAGGCCACCGTCACCGCCGGCGCCGACGGCTCGTACACCCTGAAGTGGAGCGCCGAGAACACCAAGCGCGTCGAGATCAAGGCCAACGGCAAGGTCGTCGCCAAGGGCGGCGCCCAGGGCCGGGCCGTCGTCAAGCGGCTGCCCGCCGCCGACCGCCAGTGGTTCGACTTCAAGCCGGAGCGCGGCGAGGGCCTGCGCCTCGCCGACCGCCTGATCACGCTGGAGGGCACCGCCAACTTCCGCGACGCGGGCGGCTACCGCACCACCACCGGCCAGTGGGTCAAGATGGGCGAGATCTACCGCTCCGACGCCCTCAACAAGCTCACCGCGAACGACCTGGCCAAGCTCCAGCGGCTGCGCGTCAAGACCGTCTTCGACCTGCGCATGCAGGACGAGCGCAGCAAGGACGCCGACCGGGTCCCGGCCGGCGCCACCTACGTCGTCGCCGACGTCTTCGCGGGCTCGCCGTCCTTCCAGACGATGCCCAAGACCCCCGACGAGGCCGTCAAGAGCATGATCGACGCCGAGAAGACGATGGTCAGCGGCGCCGGCGGCAAGAAGGCCTACACCCAGGTCTTCGAGGGCATCGAGAAGGACCGCAGCCGCGCCGTCCTCTTCCACTGCACCGCGGGCAAGGACCGCACGGGCTGGGCGGGCGCCACCCTGCTGACGGCGCTCGGCGTCCCGCAGGAGACGGTGATGGCCGACTACCTGGCCTCCAACGACTACCGCAAGGCCGCCAACGACGCGATCCTCTCGCACCTCCCGGCCGCCCAGGCCGCCGTCTACAAGCCGCTCCTGGACGTCCGCCCCGAGTACCTGAACGCGGGCTACGCCGAGGTCAAGGCCACGTACGGCTCCTTCGACCGCTACCTGAAGAACGGGCTCGGCATCGACTCCCGCGAGCTGCGCGACCTGAAGGAAGACCTCCTCGTCGGCTGACCCTCCCCGACGACCGCGGCCCGGCCGGGACGACTCCCCGGCCGGGCCGCCCCGCGTTCAGTCCAGGACCGGCAGCAGCTGCGGCAGGTGCCCGTCCGAGGCGCGGGCCGCCTCCCGGCGCTCCGCCGGGACCTCCCCGTACAGGGTCGTCCGGGGCTTCGCGGGCCGCCCGGCCGACTCCGCGACCGCCACCAGGTCCCGTACCGACTTGTACGAGCCGTAACTCGACCCCGCCATCCGCGAGATCGTCTCCTCCATCAGGGTCCCGCCCAGGTCGTTCGCGCCGGAGCGGAGCATCTCTGCCGCGCCCTGCGAGCCCAGCTTCACCCAGCTGGTCTGGATGTTGGGCACGTGCGGGTGCAGCAGCAGCCGGGCCATCGCCGTGACCGCCCGGTTGTCCCGCGCGGTCGGACCGGGCCGGGCGATGCCCGCCAGGTACACGGGGGCGTTGGTGTGGATGAACGGCAGCGTCACGAACTCCGTGAAACCGGCGACGCCCTTCTCCAGCGCGCTCTCCTGGATCCGGGTCAGCGTGCGGAAGTGGCCCAGCCAGTGCCGGGGCTGGTCCACGTGCCCGTACATCATCGTGGACGAGGAGCGGATGCCCAGCTCGTGCGCGGTGGTGATGACCTCGGTCCAGTCCGCCGTCGGCAGCTTGCCCTTGGTCAGCACCCAGCGGACCTCGTCGTCCAGGATCTCCGCCGCCGTCCCCGGGATCGAGTCCAGCCCGGCCTCCCGGGCGGCCGTCAGCCAGTCCCGTACGGACATGCCCGTACGGGTCGCGCCGTTGACGACCTCCATCGGGGAGAAGGCGTGCACGTGGATGCCGGGGACCCGCTCCTTGACCGCCCGCGCGATGTCGAAGTACGCCGTCCCGGGCAGGTCCGGGTGGATGCCGCCCTGCATGCACACCTCGACCGCCCCCACGTCCCAGGCCTGCGCCGCCCGGTCGGCGACCTGGTCCAGGGAGAGCGTGTAGGCGTCGGCGTCGGTACGGCGCTGGGCGAAGGCGCAGAAGCGGCAGCCGGTGTAACAGACGTTGGTGAAGTTGATGTTCCTGGTGACGACGTACGTGACCTCCTCGCCCACCACCGACCTGCGCAGGTCGTCCGCGATCCGGCACAGCGCGTCCAGCGCGGGCCCGTCCGCGTGCAGCAGCGCCAGGGCCTGCCCGTCGGTGAGCCGCGTCGGATCGTCGGCCGCCCGCGCCAGGGCCTCGCGCACGTCCGTGTCGATGCGCTCGGGGACCATGCCGGGGGCCGCGGCCTCGCGCAGGGCCTCCCAGTCGCCGTAGACGTGGTCGAAGTCCTCGCGCCGGTCGCCGGTGCGGCCCTCGGTGTCGATGGCGGTGTGCAGGTCGGTGCGCCCGTACGCGCCGAGGCCCTCGTCGGGCTCCTGCCACGGGCGGCCGGTGACCGCCGCCGACTCGTCGGCCAGCCCCGTCTCCGGATCGGCCAGCGCCCGTACGTGCGGCAGCAGGCGCGGGTCCAGCCAGGGCTCGCCGCGCCGGACGAACTCCGGGTACACGCAGAGCCGTTCGCGCAGCTCGAAGCCGGCCGCCGCGGACCGGGCGGCCAGCGTCTCGATCTGCGGCCAGGGCCGCTCCGGGTTGACGTGGTCCGGGGTCAGCGGCGAGACGCCGCCCCAGTCGTCGATGCCCGCCCCGATCAGCCGGGCGTACTCCCCGTCCACCAGGTTCGGCGGTGCCTGGAGGCAGGCGGCGGGGCCCATCAGGTGCCGGGCGACGGCGATGGTGGCGACCAGGTCGTCGAGCTCGGCGTCCGGCATCCCGCGCATCGCCGTGTCCGGCTTGGCGCGGAAGTTCTGGATGATCAGCTCCTGGATGCCGTGGTAGGCGCGGGAGATCCGGCGCAGCGCGAAGAGGGACTCGGCCCGCTCCGCGTACGTCTCGCCGATCCCGATCAGCAGCCCGGAGGTGAAGGGCACCGAGGAGCGCCCGGCGTCCTCCAGGACCCGCAGCCGGACGGCCGGTTCCTTGTCGGGGGAGCCGTGGTGCGGGCCGCCGGGCTCGGACCACAGCCGGGTGGCGGTGGTCTCCAGCATCATGCCCATGGAGGGGGCCACCGGCTTGAGCCGCTGGAAGTCGGCCCAGGACATGACGCCCGGGTTGAGGTGGGGCAGCAGGCCCGTCTCCTCCAGGATGCGGATCGACACGGCCCGTACGTAGGAGATCGTGTCGTCGTAGCCGTGCGCCTCCAGCCACTGCCGCGCCTCGGGCCAGCGGTCCTCGGGCTTGTCCCCGAGGGTGATCAGCGCTTCCTTGCAGCCGAGGGCGGCGCCCTTGCGGGCCACGTCGAGGACCTCGTCCGGGGACATGAACATCCCGTGGCCGGCCCGGCGGAGCTTGCCGGGGACGGTGGCGAAGGTGCAGTAGTGGCACGTGTCGCGGCACAGCCGGGTGAGGGGGATGAACACGCTCTTCGAGTACGTGATGACCCCGGGCCGGCCCGCGGCGGCGAGCCCGGAGTCCCGTACGCGGGCGGCGGAGGCGGTGAGGTCGTCGAGGGCCTCACCGCGCGCCTGGAGCAGTACGGCCGCCTCGGTCGCGTCGAGCGCGACGCCGTCGCGGGCCCGCCGGAGCGCGCGGCGCATCGCGTTGTCGGTCGGAGCGTCACTCGGAGTGGTCATACGGCGAGCATACGATCACGGGCCGGGTCGGTGAGGGGCCTCATCGCATCAGCTCACCGGCGTTGACCAGCAGCGACTGGCCGGTTATCGCCCGCGCCCGGTCGGAGGCGAGGAAGGCGGCGGCGTCCGCGACGTCCCCGTCGGTGGCCAGGTCCGGCAGGGCCATCCGCGCGGTCAGGCGGGCCTGCACCTCGGCTTCGGACACCCCTTCCGTGTGTGCGGTGAAGGTGACGAAGGCCTGTACCGGCGGCCCCCACATCCAGCCGGGCAGCACGGTGTTGACGCGGATCCGGTCCGGTCCGAGCTCGCGCGCCATGGAGTACATGGCGGAGGTCAGCGCCCCCTTGGAGGCGGCGTAGGCGGCCTGCTGGACCTCGCTCGGGGCGGCCACGGCGGACTGGGTGCCGATGATGACGACCGCGCCGCCGCCGGCGGCGCGCAGGGCGGGCAGGCAGGCGCGGGTCATGCGCAGGGTGCCGAGGAGGTTGACGTCGAGGATCTGCTGCCAGGTCCCGAAGTCGGCGTCGGCCAGGCCCCCGAAGTAGGAGTCCCAGGCGGCGACGTGCACGACCGCGTCGACGCCGCCGAAGCGCTGCGTGGCGAGGGCGACGAGGGCCTCGCACTGGGCCTCGTCGGTGATGTCGGTGGTCCGGTGGGCGGTGTGGGCGCCGTCCGGGTCGATCTCGGCGGCGGACTTGGCCAGGTTCGCCTCGGTCCGCGCGCCGAGCACGGCGTTGCCCCCGTCGCGCACCACGGCGGCGGCCACCTGGTGGCCGAGCCCGGCCCCGACCCCCGAGACGATGACGGTCTTCCCTCGCAGCAGCATGGCGCGCCCCCTGGCGGCTCGTTCCGGCGACTGGATCTGACGGGCCGTCAGGGTAGGGGTGCCGGGCGGGGTTGGGAAGGGCGGCGGGCCGGGTCCGCCGCCCCGGGGCGTCAGCCCGCCACGTCCGCGATGATGTGCGAAACGACCCATACCGCCCAGAGCAGCGGGATGATCGCCACGTAGGCGAGCGGCCGGGCGTGCAGCGGCGGGCCCTCGTCGAGCTGCCGGCGGCCGGGCGCGGGCTCCGAGGGGTCGAGCTTGTCGAACTTCATCGAGGCGACGAGGTTCCAGATCAGGGTGAAGGGCGTGAACAGCACCAGGGAGAGCGGGCTCCACCAGCCCTGGCAGAGCGTCTTCGTGGTCATGATCCGGACCATGGCCCGGCCGCACCGGCGGCAGAAGGGGCCGTCGAGCCGGTGGAAGCGCATCAGTACGAGCACGCCGACGTGGGCCCGGACCGCGAAGTTCACCGCCTCGGGCGCCCCGCAGTTGCGGCACCCGGCCGGGGGCGCCGCGGGGTACGGGGCCTGCGGGTGGGCGTACTGCGGCTGCGCGTACTGCGGCTGCGGGTACGGCGGCTGCGGGTGCTGGGCGTACGGGTTGGCTCCGGCCGGCGGGGGCGGCAGCGGCGCACCGGAGTAGGGGTTGACGGGGGGAGTGCTCATGGACGGGCCTTCGGAGGGAGGGGCGGGCGAACGAACGTACCAGCCGCGGGGGCCCGTTCGGACGCGGGCGGAACCGCGCCAAACGCCGCGAGCCGTTGCAGGAGGGGTCATTGGGGCGTTCCGGACGGTCCCGTGGCCCGCTGGACGTCCTGAGCCACAACCGGATGAAGGCGAGACGAATGGTGTCTCATATGTGCGGGGGTGACGGCGAGTCGTATCCGAATACCTGATAGACAGAACAATCACGGCTCGACAAGCCGACGCCTTCGCCGGCTGCCTTGGGGGGATCGCCGCACTGTGAAGCAGCTTCACCGTCACGTAGTCAACACCTCGCGCAAGGTCTTGTGCACGGCCGCCCTCGCGGCCAGCCTGACCACCGCCGCCGCGCTGACCAACACCCCGGTCGCCGGCGCGGGAGAAGCGGAGCCGACCCCGGACAGCCCGCAGGCCGCCGACCGCGGCGACGCCCGGCTGGACCTCCCGGCCCCCCTCGCCGACCCGCTGGTCCCGCCCGCCGCCGCCGGCGGCGCGGCCGCGGAGGGCGCGTCCGGGATCCCCGCGACCGCCCTCGACGCCTACAAGCGGGCCGAGGTGTCCGTGAAGGCGGCCCTGCCCAACTGCAACCTGTCCTGGGCGCTGATCGCGGGCATAGGCCGGGTCGAGTCGGTGCACGCCTCCGGTTACGGGCTCAAGGCCGACGGCACCACCGAGCGGCCGATCCGCGGCCCCCGGCTCGACGGCAACGGCTTCGCGAAGATCACCGACACCGACAAGGGCGAGTGGGACGCGGACACCGAGTACGACCGCGCCTTCGGCCCCCTCCAGTTCATCCCCTCCACCTGGAAGGACTGGAAGGCCGACGGCAACGGCGACGGCCAGCGCGACGCGAACAACATCTACGACGCGGCGCTCGGCGCGGGCCTGTACCTCTGCGCGGGCGGCAAGGACCTCTCGCTGCCTGCGGACCTGGACAGGGCCGTCCTCAGCTACAACAGCTCGCGCGATTACGTGAACACCGTGCTCGGCTACATGCGTCAGTACCTGGACGGCGCCACCGGCGTGCCCAACCCGCCCGTCGGCACCTACCCGACGCCGCCCACGCCGAGCCTGCCCACCCCGCAGGCGCCGCACGTGCCGTCGCCGAACCCCCCGGCGACCCGGCCGACGCCGACGCCGACTCCGACCCCGACTCCCACCCCGACGCCGACGCCGACCCCCACCCCGGGCGAACCGTCGAAGCCGGCGCCGGCCACCCTCGCCAAGCTGGAGCGGATCGGCGACGCGAAGCTGGAGGCCGAGACCGGCGCCCTCTTCGCGGAGGGCGTCCGCTTCAAGGCGGCGCTCAGCGACGGCAAGCCCGCCGTCGGGCAGGCCGTGGTCTTCGCCGTCGAGCAGGACACCACCGGCGGCACGGGCTTCGTCTTCGAGGGCGAGCCGAGCGTGGTCGTCCGGACCGGCGCCGACGGCACGGTCACCGCGCCCCGCCTCAAGGCGGGCGCCAAGGGCGGCACCTTCACCCTGCGGGCGACGGCCTACGACGCCAAGAGCCAGTTCACGGTGGCGCTGCCCGGCACGGTCACCGAGAAGGCCAAGCCGCTGGAGATCACCCGTACCGACGGCGGCGCCCCGGTGACGGCCCCGGCCGGCACCTCCGTCAAGGGCCTGGAGTTCCGGACCGCCGCGGGCGACAAGCCGGTGGCGGGCGCGCGGGTGACGGCCACGCTGGTCGACGGCGAGCCGGGCGCCTGGGTCCCGGTGGACCAGGCGAAGGCGAAGGGCCCCTGGTTCGCGGGCAAGGACGGCGCGAAGCTGTTCACGCTGGAGCTGCCCAAGACCGACGCCGACGGCAAGACCGCCCTGCCGGAGCTGCTCACGACGGACGTGCCCGCGGGCACCTACCACCTCCGCCTGACCACCCCGGACGGCGCGGAGCTCGTCGTGGACATCAAGGTCACCGCCCCGAAGGACGTCCCGCCCGCGAAGCCCTGAGGCCCGGCGGCTCCCGGCACCGGCTCCGGCCGGTCCGGGGGCCCGGGGGGCCGAACGCCAGTGGCCCGGTCACCGCGAGGTGACCGGGCCACTGGCGTGGGGGGGGGGGGGGGGGGGGGGGGGGCGGGCGGGGGCCCCGCCGCCAACCCCGCAGACACGAGCTCTGGGTGCAGTGTTTTTAGTGTTATAAAAACACTACCGGGCGGGACGGGC
>NZ_JBICWZ010000017.1:64873-119871 GCF_043199995.1 Streptomyces sp. NPDC048507
CCGCGCTGCGCCGGGGGGCCCCCCGCCCCGGGCCCGGGCGGGGGGGGGGCCGGGGGGCCCCCCCCCCCGGGGCCCCGGCCCCCGCGGGGTCCCCGGGCCACTGGCGTTCCGGCCTGAACGGCCGGAACGGGAAAGGCAGGAGCCCCGCCTCCTCCGCTCGCACGGAGGAGACAGGGCTCCTTGGGTACTGCTAATCCAACCGCGATCCGGTCGGCCAGGCGACTAGGCCGGGGTTACGTTCTCCGCCTGCGGGCCCTTCGGACCCTGCGTGACGTCGAAGTTCACCTGCTGGTTCTCCTCCAGGGAGCGGAAGCCAGAGGCGTTGATCGCGGAGTAGTGGACGAAGACATCCGGGCCGCCGCCGTCCTGGGCGATGAAGCCGAAGCCCTTTTCAGCGTTGAACCACTTCACGGTTCCGGTAGCCATGAGCCCTCCTATGGGCCAAAGGGTCGCCCTGCTCCAGAACCTGCTAAGAAGTCTGAAAACTACAAAAGCCCGCGGGTCACATGCTCCGCAGGCTTCGTACTGCAAGGGAAACCAAAACTGCAACTTGCGTCGAGCCTAGCACGCACCCTCGGGGCGAGACCAGAGGGAAAGATCACGTCACCCGGACGTTTGAGACCCGCCTGATCGCTGACGGAGAGGCGGGGGCTAGTCTCGCGATGTGGACGTCTATCGCAGCCGGCCCCGCGTCGGCCACATCCAGTTCCTGAACTGCCTGCCCCTCTACTGGGGACTGGCCCGCACCGGCACGCTGCTGGACATGGAGCTGACCAAGGACACTCCCGAAAAACTCAGCGAGCGCCTCGTACGGGGCGAGCTGGACATCGCCCCCATCACCCTCGTGGAGTTCCTCCGCAACGCCGACCAGCTCGTCGCCTTCCCCGACCTCGCGGTCGGCTGCGACGGCCCCGTCATGTCCTGCGTGATCGTCTCGCAGGTCCCGCTGGAGCAGCTGGACGGCGCCCGGGTCGCCCTCGGATCGACCTCGCGGACCTCCGTACGCCTCGCCCAGCTGCTGCTCTCCGAGCAGTACGGGGTCCGGCCCGACTACTACACCTGCCCCCCTGACCTGGGGCTCATGATGCAGGAGGCCGAGGCGGCGGTGCTGATCGGCGACGCCGCGCTGCGCGCGTCGCTGCACGACGCCCCCCGCCTCGGGCTGACCGTGCACGACCTGGGGCAGATGTGGAAGGACTGGACGGGACTGCCGTTCGTCTTCGCCGTCTGGGCCGCCCGCAAGGACTACCTCGCCCGTGAGCCGCAGGTGGTCCATGAGGCCCACGAGGCCTTCCTCGCCTCCCGTGACCTCTCCTTGGAGGAAGTCACGAAGGTCGCCGACCAGGCGGCCCGCTGGGAGGCCTTCGACGCCGAGCTGCTGGAGCGCTACTTCACCACCCTCGACTTCCGCTTCGGCCCCGAGCAGCTCGCCGGAGTGCGGGAATTCGCCCGGCGCACGGGTCCGGACACGGGGTACGCGGCGGATGTCGCCGTGGAGCTCCTGAAGGTGGCCCGGCCGCACCGCTGAGCGGGTTTATCCAGCCGATCTCCGGTGATCTCCGGCAGTACGGAACGGGGAATGTTCCGTTTGCCGGGAATTCGTTCCCCTTTCGCATTTCCGTCCCCCGGCCGTGAATAGGAACGGGGGCCGGGGGAGCCGCCGGCATTCGGCCGGAACGGGAACGGGCCGGCCGCCCCATTGGTCCGGCGGACCGCGAAGCGCTCCCGCGGTCCGCCGCCGCCCGCACCCGGTCCGGCGCGGTGCGCGCCCCCGTGCCGGGAGCCCCGGCGGAGCCCCGGCCCCGGCTCCGGGACGGTCTGCCCGCAGGGCTGGGCGCCGGCCCCGCGGGACGGCCTAAGGTGCTGCGTGTCGACGCGACACCACCAACTCGGGGACGGGGGACGCGATGCAGCCGCTCGAAGCCGGCGAGCCGCGGGTCATCGGCGCCTACCGGCTGCTCGGCCGGCTCGGCGCGGGCGGAATGGGCCGGGTCTACCTGGGGCGCAGCGCGGGCGGCCGGACCGTCGCCGTCAAGATCGTGCACCCGCACTTCGCCGCCGACGAGGAGTTCCGGGCCCGGTTCCGCCGCGAGGTGGAGGCCGCGCGGCGGGTCGGCGGGGAGTGGACCGCGCCCGTCCTGGACGCCGACCCGGAGGCGGCCGTGCCGTGGGTGGCGACCGGGTACGTGGCCGGGCCCTCGCTGGACCGCGCGGTGGCCGGGCACGGTCCGCTGCCCGGGCACTCGGTGCGGGCCGTCGGCGCGGGCCTGGCCCGGGCGCTGGTGGCGGTGCACGCGCTGGGACTCGTCCACCGGGACGTGAAGCCGTCCAACGTGATGCTGACCCTGGACGGGCCCCGGCTGATCGACTTCGGGATCGCCCGGGCCACGGACGGCACCGCCTCGCTGACCTCCACCGGGGTGTCCGTCGGCTCGCCCGGCTACATGGCCCCGGAGCAGATCCTCGGCAAGGGCGTCACCGGCGCCAGCGACGTGTTCTCGCTGGGCGCGGTGCTGGCCTTCGCGGCGACCGGCCGGCCCCCCTTCACCGGCGACAACTCCGCGACCCTCCTCTACAAGGTGGTCCACGAACCGCCGGAGCTGGACGCGGTGCCCGCCGGTGCGCTGCGCGAGCTCATCGCCGCCTGCCTGGCCAAGGATCCCGCCGGGCGGCCCGCGCCGCAGGACCTCGCGGCCGCGCTCGGCGGGGCCCTGGGCGCCCCGGGCTGGCTGCCGGGGCCGCTGGTGGAGGAGGCGAGCCGGGCGGCGGTGGCACTGCTGGACCTGGACGCGGACGCCGCCGGTACCGTCCCCGAGCCCCCGTCCGGGCCGGTGCCGTTCACGGAGGCTTCCTCCGGCGGGTCCGTCGGCGTCGGCTTCGGCACCCCCGACCCCTCGTACGGGGGCGGGCCCGCCTCCCCCTACTCCGCCGCGGCGGGCCCGTACGGCGGGGGCCGCGGGATGTACGGAGCGGGCGGCGCGTCCGGGCCGTCCGGTGCGGGGCACCCCGGCGCGGCCGTACCGGCGCAGCGCGGCGCCGAGGGCCGCGGGGCGAGCCTGCGCGTGGCGGGGCGCCGCTTCAGCTGCACCCTGGTGCTCGGCGCCGCCGCCCTGACGGTGGCGCTGGCCGGCGGGCTGTACGCGTCCGGGCTGCTGCCGGGCCTGGGCCCCGACGGGCGCCGCGAAGCGGCCTCCGGCAGCCCGGACCCGAGCCGGACCCCGCTCCCGGCCGGGTCCGTCCCGGCCGTCCCGCCCGGCTCGGACGCGGCGTCGCCCCCGGCCACGGGCGCCCCGCCCAAGGGCACCCGCAGCGACGTGCCCGAGGCGCTGACCGGCACCTGGAGGGGCACCGTCACCACCGCCCGCATGGGCGTGCCCAGCCAGTTCGAGATCACCATCAAGGCGGGCCGGGTCGGCGAGGACGTCGGCCGGGACAGGTCCGTGATCGACCTCCTGGACACCGACTGCGCGGGGGACTGGAAGCTGGTCTCCGCCACCGACCGTTCCCTCGTCCTGGACTCGTCGGGCGGCCCCAACCCCGCCCCCGGCATCTGTTCGGACGGCTCCGCCGACGAGCGCTTCACCCTCAACGCGAACGGGACCCTCCACTACCGCTCGGGCGACCGGGCCGCCGGGAACCCCGAGGGAGACCTGACCCGTAGCCCCTGACGAGCACGCACCGCCCCTGGCGTAGGCTGGATCGGTCCGGACCCTTGACACACCGCCGAAAGGTGACGCACCGGTGACCGACCAGGCCGCTCTCCAGTCTGTCCTCGACCGCGCCGCCGCAGGGGGCCGGATCACCAAGGAAGAGGCGCTCGACCTCTACCGGCACGCTCCGCTGCACGCGCTCGGCCAG
This sequence comes from Streptomyces sp. NPDC048507, assembly GCF_043199995.1. Lineage (NCBI taxonomy): Bacteria > Bacillati > Actinomycetota > Actinomycetes > Kitasatosporales > Streptomycetaceae > Streptomyces > Streptomyces sp. NPDC048507. The sequence goes on from NZ_JBICWZ010000017.1 coordinate 68,732, forward strand.
GCCGCCGACGCCGCGCGGCGCCTGCGCTACGCCGGTACGGAGCACATCGCGACGTACATCATCGAGCGCAACATCAACTACACCAACGTGTGCGTCACGGCGTGCAAGTTCTGCGCCTTCTACGCGGCCCCCAAGGACACCAAGAAGGGCTGGTCCCGCGACCTCGACGACATCCTGCGCCGCTGCGCGGAGACCGTCGAGCTGGGCGGCACGCAGATCATGTTCCAGGGCGGGCACCACCCGGACTACGGCGTGGAGTACTACGAGGAGCACTTCTCCGCCATCAAGAAGGCCTACCCCCAGCTGGTCATCCACTCCCTCGGCGCCTCCGAGGTCGACCACATGGCCCGCATCTCCGGCGTCCCGGCGCAGGAGGCCATCCAGCGGATCCACGCCGCCGGCCTGGATTCCTTCGCGGGCGCGGGCGCCGAACTGCTCCCGGAGCGGCCGCGCAAGGCGATCGCCCCGCTCAAGGAGTCCGGCGAACGCTGGCTGGAGATCATGGAGATGGCGCACGGCATGGGGGTGGAATCCACCTCCACCATGCTGATGGGCACCGGCGAGACCAACGCCGAGCGCATCGAGCACATCGCCATGATCCGTGACACGCAGGACCGCACCGGCGGCTTCCGCGCGTTCATCCCGTACACGTACCAGCCCGAGAACAACCACCTCAAGGGCCGGACCCAGGCGACGGTCTTCGAGTACCTGCGGATGATCGCCATCGCGCGGCTCTTCCTCGACAACGTCGCGCACATCCAGGGGTCCTGGCTGACCGTCGGCAAGGAGGCGGGCCAGCTTTCCCTGCACTACGGCGCCGACGACCTCGGATCGATCATGCTGGAGGAGAACGTGGTCTCCTCGGCCGGTGCCAAGCACCGCTCGAACCGGCAGGAGATCATCGACCTGATCCGCAAGGCGGGGCGCGTTCCGGCGCAGCGCGCGACGACGTACGAGCACCTCCTCGTGCACGAGGACCCGGCGAACGATCCCGTCGACGACCGCGTCGTCTCCCACATCTCCTCGACCGCCATCGAGGGCGGCACCGCGCACCCCGAGCTGAAGCTCATCTCCACGAACTGACGCCCGATGCTGACGCTGCACACCGCCGGACTCCTCCTCGCCGGACCGGGATCCACACCGCTCGCGGGCGGCGCGGTCCTCGTCGAGGGCGACCGGATCGTCCGTACCGGCCCGTTCGAGGAGCTCGCCGCCGCGGCCCCGCACGCCCGGGTCCGCCGCTGGCCCGGGATGCTCACCCCGGGGCTGCTGGTGCGCGGCGCGGACGAGCTGCTGGAGCGGACGTACTACCCGGACGACCCGTACGAGATCGCCGAGCTGGGCGCCGCCCCGATCACCGGGGCGGCGGCGCTCGACGCCCTGGGGATGACCGGGGCCCGCTGGGGCAACAGCGCCCGGCGCGGCACGCAGAAGCTCCTCGCGCGCGGGGTGGTCGCCGTCGCCGGGCGGTTCACCGTCCCGTCGGTGCGCACCGCCGTGGTCCGCTCGGGCCTGACCGTGCTGGCGCCGCTGCCGCCGTTGCCGTGCGGGGGAGCGCCGTCCCTGGACCCGCTCGCCGGGACGGCGGACCCCGGGGAGGCCTTCCACGGGGTGCTGGAGGCGGGGGCCGCGGCCCGGTTCGCGGTGTTCGCGGTCGCCGGTCCGGCGGAGCTGCTGGAGCGGGGCGCGACGACCTGCGTGGCCACCGTCATCGGTGGCCGGCTGCTGCACCGCCGCCGCTGATCCGGGGCCCGGCCGGGGCCGGGCTCAGGGGACGGGCGGGCCCGCCAGGTAGGTGCCGTCCGCGGCGTACGGCCAGGCGTTCGGGGTGCAGCCGAGCAGGCCCTTGATCTGCTGCATCATCGCCGGGGCGGGTGCGCCGGGGCGCGGGCAGGTCTCGTGCTCGTGACCGAGCTCGTGGCCCACCTCGTGGTTGACGATCAGCGCCCGGTACTCGGCCACCGGCCCCGCGAACTGCGGGGACCCCTCCTGCCAGCGCTTGAGGTTGACCACGACGGTGTGGCCCACCCGGCAGTTGGTCTCCCCGACGAGCTCCGGGGTGACCACCTCGCACAGCCGGTCGGTGGTGCCCGGGGAGGCGATCTTCACGGTGAAGTCCACCGGCTCCCCGCGCCCGGCCAGCCGGAAGCCGTTCGCGGGGTCGTGGATCCAGCCGCGCCGGTCCCCGAGGATCGCCTCGACGGCGCGGGCCGCCGCGTCGGCGTCCACCCCGCTGCCCCGCTCCGTCTCCACCCGCCAGCGCAGCGCGGGCCCCCGCCCCTGGGCCCGGCCGCTGACGGTGGAGGCCGTGAACCCCGGGGAGGCGGCCGTGGCCCCTTCCGGCGCGGGCCGCTGCGCGGGCCGTCCCGTGGGGCGGGCGTCGGCGGGCGGCTCCCCGCCCGGGCCGCCGCACCGGTAGGCCGCCACGCACAGGGCGGCTAACGCCCCCGCGGTCAGGAGCGTGCGGCGCAGCCGGCGCAGCCGCTCGCTGCGCCGGGCGCTGCTGACTGTCTTGCCTGTCGGCATCCTCGAAACCCTTTGTTCGCCATGTCCCCCCAGTGTGCCGGGCGCCGCTGTGGCCCCGCCGGACCGGTGGCCGGGGCGGGGCAGCGGTCCGGGCGGGGCGGCGGCCTGAGAGGATGGCCCCGTACCCGCCGACCCGCAGATCCACCGAGCACCGAGGGGCCAACGCCAGTGACAAGGGCTTCCCTGGACAAGCAGCCGCACGAAGTCGCCTCCATGTTCGACGGCGTGGCCGCGAACTACGACCTCACCAACGACGTCCTGTCCCTCGGCCAGGCCCGGCTGTGGCGCAAGGAGGTCGCCAAGGCGGTCGCCGCCCGCCCCGGACAGCTCGTGCTCGACCTGGCCGCCGGGACCGCGACCTCCTCGCTGCCCTTCGCCGCGACCGGCGCCTACGTCGTCCCCTGCGACTTCTCCCTCGGCATGCTCAGCGAGGGCAAGAAGCGCAACCCGTGGCTGCCGCTGACGGCGGGCGACGCGACGAAGCTGCCCTTCAAGGACGGCGTCTTCGACACCGTGACGATCTCCTTCGGGCTGCGCAACGTCCAGGACACCGACGCCGCGCTCGGCGAGCTGTACCGGGTCACCAAGCCCGGCGGCCAGGTCGTGATCTGCGAGTTCTCGCAGCCCACCTGGGCCCCCTTCCGGACCGTGTACACCGAGTACCTGATGCGCGCCCTGCCGCCGGTGGCCCGCACGGTCTCCTCCAACCCCGACGCGTACGTGTACCTCGCCGAGTCCATCCGCGAGTGGCCCGACCAGCCGGCCCTGGCCGCGCTCCTGCAGAAGGCCGGCTGGGGCAAGGTCGCCTGGCGGAACCTGAGCGGCGGCATCGTGGCCCTGCACCGCGGGGTCAAGGCGTAGCCGACGGTGGCGAACCGGCCCTACGACTACGCGGAACTCCTGGAGCGGATCGCGGCGGACGTCGCCCCGCTCGTGGGCAGCGGCACCCCCGCCGAGTACATCCCGGCCCTGGCTTCCGTCGACCCCGGGCAGTTCGGGATGGCCCTGGCCGACCTCGACGGCAACGTGTACGGGGCCGGGGACTGGCGGACCCCCTTCTCCGCGCAGTCCGTCACCAAGGTCTTCGCGCTGGCGCTGGCCCTGGCGGAGGGCGGCGACAGCCTGTGGGAGCGGGTGGGGCGGGAGCCGTCCGGCAACCCGTTCAACTCCCTCGTACAGCTGGAGTACGAGAGCGGCATCCCCCGCAACCCCTTCATCAACGCGGGGGCGCTCGTCGTCACCGACCGGCTGCAGACGCTGACCGGCGACGCGAGCAGCGAACTCCTGGACTTCCTGCGGCAGGAGAGCGGCAACCCGGAGATCGGCTTCGACGCGGAGGTGGCGGCCTCGGAACAGGAGCACGGCGACCGCAACGCGGCCGTCGCGCACTTCATGGCCTCCTACGGCAACCTCGACAACCCGGTGCCGGCGCTGCTCGACCACTACTTCTGGCAGTGCTCCATCGAGATGAGCTGCGGGGACCTGGCCCTGGCCGGGCGGTTCCTGGCCCGGCACGGGCTGCGGGCGGACGGCTCGCGGCTGCTGACGCGCAGCGAGGCGAAGCAGGTCAACGCGGTGATGCTGACCTGCGGGACGTACGACGCGGCGGGGGAGTTCGCCTACCGGGTCGGCCTGCCGGGCAAGAGCGGCGTCGGCGGGGGCATCATCGCGGTCGTCCCGGGCCGCTGCACCCTCGCGGTCTGGAGCCCGGGCCTGGACGCCCAGGGCAACTCGGTCGCGGGCGTCGCCGCCCTGGACCGCTTCACCACCCTCACGGGCCTGTCCGTCTTCTGACCCGCCCCCGGCCGGCCGGGGCCGCGGGCCCCGGGGGCCGGATCCCGGGGCCGGGCGGGGTCAGGCCCGCGTGAGGGGGAGTTCGTAGCGGCGGCCCTGGCGGCGGCCGCCCGGGAGCGGGAAGGTCCGCGCCAGCGTCATGCCGAGCCGCTCCGCCACCGCCGCCGAGCGGGTGTTCGCGTCGTCGATCATCGCCACCACCTGGGGAACCCCCGCCGCGCGCAGCCGCCGGAGCGTCTCCAGCGCGGCGGCGTACGCGTAGCCCCGCCCCCACGCGGAGCGCCCGAGCCGCCAGCCGATCTCGATCTCCCCGACCGGCCCCCACTCCTTCTCCGCCGGCCACGGCTGCGCCCCGGTGAAGCCGATGACCTCCCCCTGCGCGTCCAGCAGCGTCCACAGGCAGTAGCCGAGCCGGGCGTCGTGCATCCGCTGCCGGGCGGTGAACTCCTCGTACCGGGACAGCTCGGCCGGCCCGCCGAGGAACTCCATCACGTCGGGGTCGGCGAAGAGCCGGTGCCACTCGTGCGCGTCCTCGTCGGTCGGGACGCGCAGCCGCACGTCGGGGAGTGGCCGGATGGACGATGTGGTCATCGGGGCAGCCCTTCGGGTTCGCGATCTCTTGCGCTGAATAGACTGCGTCATGTTCCGTGCCGTTGGGCACCCCTTATCGAGCCTTCGGGAGACCCCGCAGTGACCGAGCCCCTCTCCGAACACTCCGCGGATGTGATCGTCGTCGGTGCCGGGCCCGCCGGCTCGACCACCGCCTACTACCTCGCCAAGGCCGGACTGGACGTCCTGCTCCTGGAGAAGACGGCGTTCCCGCGCGAGAAGGTCTGCGGGGACGGTCTGACCCCGCGCGCGACCAAGCAGCTGGTGTCCATGGGCATCGACGTCTCCGAAGAGGCCGGCTGGCTCCGCAACAAGGGCCTGCGCATCATCGGCGGCGGACAGCGCCTCCAGCTGGACTGGCCGGAACTGGCCTCGTACCCGGACTACGGACTCGTCCGCAAGCGCGACGACTTCGACGAGACCCTGGCCCGCCAGGCGCAGAAGGCCGGGGCCCGGCTGTACGAGCGCTGCAACGTCGGCGAGCCGGTCCGCGACCCCCGCACCGGCCACATCACCGGCGTGCAGGCGAAACTGGGCGAGGAGAAGACCCCGGTCACCTTCCACGCCCCGCTCGTCGTCGCCGCCGACGGCAACTCCTCGCGCATCTCGCTGGCGATGGGCCTGCACCGGCGCGAGGACCGCCCGATGGGCGTGGCCGTGCGCACGTACTTCACCTCGCCCCGGCACGACGACGACTACCTGGAGTCGTGGCTGGAGCTGTGGGACCGGCGCGGCACTCAGGACCGGCTGCTGCCCGGCTACGGCTGGATCTTCGGCATGGGCGACGGTACGTCCAACGTCGGCCTGGGCATCCTCAACTCCTCCTCCGCGTTCAAGGAGCTGGACTGGCGAGAGGTCCTCAAGGCCTGGTGCGCGTCGATGCCCGAGGACTGGGGCTACACGCCCGAGAACATGACGCAGCCGATCCGCGGCGCGGCCCTGCCGATGGCGTTCAACCGCCAGCCGCACTACACCAAGGGCCTGCTGCTGGTCGGTGACGCGGGCGGCCTCGTCAACCCGTTCAACGGCGAGGGCATCGCCTATGCGATGGAGTCGGGGCAGATCGCCGCCGAGGTCATCGTGCAGGCGCACGCCCGGGCCACGCCGGCCCAGCGCGAGCTGGCGCTGCACGGCTACCCGAAGGTGCTGAAGGAGACCTACGGCGGCTACTACACGCTGGGCCGCGCCTTCGTGAAGCTGATCGGCAACCCGAAGGTCATGAAGATCGCCGCCCAGCGGGGCCTGACGCACCCGGTGCTGATGCGGTTCACGCTGAAGATGCTGGCGAACCTGACCGACCCGACGGGCGGCGACGCGATGGACCGCGTCATCAACGGCCTCTCCAAGGTGGCCCCCAAGGCCTGACGGTGCATACCGGGCCGCGCGGCAGGAGGCCGGGCGGCCCGGCGCACGGCGGTCGCGCTCACACGTGGACGATCTTCACCTTCGGTGAGCCGGGAAGCACTTCGGCCGCCTTGCACAACGCCGGGATGTGCGACGTGTCGGAGGTGACGAGCAGTACCGGAGGCGTGCAGAGCGCGGCCGTGGCCACGACGAGCGCGTCCACGAGGCATTCGTGCCCGTCGAGGCCCGAGGCGTCCAGCAGTTTCGCCGCGGCGTCCGTCACCGCGTCGTTGACCGGTTTCACGTCGAACCGGGACAGCAGGAACTGGAGCCGCTCGGCGGCCTTGCCGGTGCGGCGGACCTCCAGGGGCGTCAGCGCGGACAGTGCCACGCGCCGGCCGCTCCGCTGGGCGACCTCGATGCGTGCACGCATGCTTTCGTCGCCGTCGCCCTCGACGTGCAGTGAAAGTCCCTGCGCGTCCAGGACGAGCGTGCCTTCGCTCTTGGCCTTGACCTTGAGGCGCTTGCTCACCACTCCTGTTCCGCCTGCCGCCGCGCTTCGGCGGAGACGGGGCCGAACGCCTTGCGGTCGGCGGTCACGACCTCGCGGAGCTTCTGCGCGGCGAGCCATTCCTCCAGGGCTTCGGCCACGACCGAGGAGAACCCGCTCTTGCCCGCGCGCTCCTCGACTTCCTTGATCAACGACTGGGCGAGCGACACGGATCTCTTGCCGGCCCGCTCGACGGACTGGGGTGCTGCGTGGCTGCTCATACCTAAAACGTACCACCGGCGGTAGGAAGTTTCCCGTCCGGCGGATCCCCGGTGGCTCCGGGGGGCGGCTCAGGCGTTCTCGGGGTTCTTGGGGGCGTCGGGGAGCGCGGGGGCGTCGGGGGTGGCGTGGACCGTGCGGACGCAGCGGGTCAGGAGCACCAGCCCGGACACCAGGAGGGCGCCCGACACCGTCCAGCCGAGGGCGAGCGTCAGGACGTGTCCGGGTTTGTGCCAGGGGCGGGCGGTGGTCAACAGCCAGCCGCCGACGGCGAGGAGGGCGAGCCCGGCGGCCGCCGGGACGGCGGTGGGGTCGGGGGCGGGGCCGGCGGTGCCGGGGGCCCCGGAGGAGCGTCTGCTCACCGGATCACCACCTCCAGGTCTTCGTTCGGCGCGCCCGCCCATCTTCGCAGGGCCCCGGCGCCCGCGGTACCCGGCTCCGGTACGCGGGCACGCCGGAGGGCCGGCACTCCCGAGCGGGGGAGTGCCGGCCCTCCGGCGCGAGCGCGGGGATCAGAGGACGCGGACGGCGCCCGTGGGCATGTCGTAGCTGAGGTTGCGCTCGACGACGCCGGTGCTGGGGTTCTGCGCACCGACGAACTTGCCGCCGCCGACGTAGATGGCGACGTGGTACGCGCTGCCCTTGGAGCCCCAGAAGAGGATGTCGCCGGGCTGGAGGTTGCTCAGCGAGACCGAGGTGCCGGCCAGGGACTGGTCCTGCGAGGTGCGGTCCAGGGAGATGCCGGCCTGGCGGTAGGCGGCCTGGACGAGGCCCGAGCAGTCGTACGCGGAGGAGCCGGTGGCGCCCATGACGTACGCCTTGCCGACCTGGGCGCGGGCGAAGTTGACGATGGCGGCGGCGGAGCCGGTCGCCTTGGACGTGGAACCGGTGCTGGAGCCGCTGCCGGTGCCCTTGGACGGGGCGAAGCCGCCGTCGTCGGACGCGGAGGCGCTGGCCAGCGTGGTGCGGCCGGAGCTGCGGCCCGCGCGCTCGGCGTCGGCCTTGCGGTCGGCCTCCTGCTTGGCCTTCTGCTCGGCGGCCTTGGTGGCGTCGTCCTTGGCCTGCTTCGCCTCGGCGGCGGCTCCCGTACGGGCGCTCTCCTCCTGGGCGTTCAGCTCGCCGGTGACGGCGGCCTCCACGGCGGCGACACGGGTGGTCTCGGCGGCCGTGTTGACGGCGTTGGAGACCTCGGTGCCGAGGTTCAGGTCGAGCACGGGCATTTCGAGCGTCGTCTCGGCGACGGGCTCGGGGGACGAGGGTGTCGCGCTCGCGGTGCCGGCCATGGCCAGCGTGCTGAGAACGCCACCGGCAACTCCGGCGCGTACCGCGAGCTTCGAGGCGCTACGGCGCGGCTTCCGGTGGCTGGGTATGTGAGCGGTGTGGGACATGAGAACAACCGCTATCAGGGGTGCGGGGTCCGCTTCAAGAAACGTGGTCTGCGCCACAGTTGCGGCTGGAGCCCGCGAACCGGCGGCGCACCGCCTCTTATTGACGCCGTAACGGGCTTAACGGACACCCTTTCACAAGCCTGTGATCATGGGGTTTCAGTATTAAGTCCGAATTGATCCACTGCCTACCATCCCGCCGCACAGATGGCCAAGCCCCCTTTCGACGGCCCTCGCGGGGTGTGTCGCAGGTCACAGTGACCTGCCGCCGTGAGGGCGCTGTGGCCGGTCCGTGATCCGACTGTGAAGTCCCCGTGCGGTTCGTGAACGGATGCACAGCATCCGGGTCCCCGCCGCCCGGCCGTCGACTCCCGGCCATCCGGTCCGCTCCGGCGGTCCCCGGCCGCCGCGGCGAGCCCCGTCCACTCCGGTACGCGGGCGTTCCCCCGTCCGAGGGGGGCGGATTCCTTTACCACTTGGGCCGCTGCCCCGCCAATTTGCCTGTGCTCGGCATCATTTGATAGAGCGCCACGCCCTCCACCTGCGACGACGGGCCCGGATGTCACCTTTGGTGATCATGTGGATGCCTTGCGTACGAAGATCACCACTCATCGGACTTCATGATCGTTCGTCAGGTGGTGGAGATCACAAACTCGGTGTTGTTACCCGTGTCGCAGATCACAGACCGGCAGGCATAAGATGCGCACCAGCCCGGCTTGTGAACTGCCTCACATGCGATCCCCCCGACCTGCGGGGCGATCTTCGCGAGGCGGAGCACTCGGCGCCGGAGCGCAGCGGTCCAACGGTCAAGGACGACTGGAAGGAGCGAGGAGCGTGAATGCGTACGCACCCATCCTCGTGCTCGGCGCCATCGGCGCAGGGTTTGCGATCTTCTCCGTGGTCATGGCCACGCTGATCGGCCCAAAACGGTACAACCGGGCGAAGCTCGAAGCCTACGAGTGCGGCATCGAGCCCACCCCGATGCCCGCCGGCGGCGGACGCTTCCCCATCAAGTACTACCTGACGGCGATGCTCTTCATCGTCTTCGACATCGAGATCGTCTTCCTCTACCCCTGGGCCGTCACCTTCGACTCCCTGGGGATCTTCGGGCTCGTCGAGATGCTCCTCTTCGTGCTCACCGTCTTCGTCGCCTACGCCTACGTGTGGCGCCGCGGCGGCCTGGAATGGGACTGAGGGGCTGAATTTTCCATGGGACTGGAAGAGAAGCTGCCGAGCGGCTTCCTGCTGACCACCGTCGAACAGGCCGCGGGATGGGTGCGCAAGTCATCCGTCTTCCCGGCGACCTTCGGCCTGGCGTGCTGCGCCATCGAGATGATGACCACCGGAGCCGGCCGCTACGACCTGGCCCGTTTCGGCATGGAGGTCTTCCGCGGTTCCCCGCGCCAGGCCGACCTGATGATCGTGGCGGGACGCGTCAGCCAGAAGATGGCGCCGGTGCTCCGGCAGGTGTACGACCAGATGCCCGCTCCCAAGTGGGTCATCTCCATGGGTGTTTGCGCATCTTCGGGCGGAATGTTCAACAACTACGCGATCGTCCAGGGCGTCGACCACATCGTCCCGGTGGACATCTACCTCCCCGGCTGCCCGCCCCGCCCCGAGATGCTGATGGACGCGATCCTCAAGCTCCACCAGAAGATCCAGGGTTCGAAGCTCGGCGTGAACCGGGAAGAGGCGGCCCGCGAGGCGGAGGAGGCGGCCCTCAAGGCCCTCCCCACCATCGAGATGAAGGGGCTCCTTCGGTGAGCGACGACCCCGCCGTCGAGAACGGCAGCAACCTCCCCGCCCCCCGCACCTCCGCCGGGCCCGAGGTCATCGGCGTGCGCAAGGGCATGTTCGGGGCGGACAAGGGCGGCGACACCAGCGGCTACAGCGGCCTGGTCCGCACCGTGGCCCTGCCCGGCGCCTCCGCCCGGCCCTACGGTTCCTACTTCGACGAGGTGGCCGACGAACTGGAGGGCGCGCTGGAGGAGCAGGACCTGGTCCCCGGCAACGCCATCGAGAAGACGGTGGTCGACCGGGGCGAGATCACCTTCCACATCGCCCGCGAGCACCTGGTACGGGTGGCCTCCACCCTGCGCGACGACCCGGCCCTGCGCTTCGAGCTCTGCACCGGCGTCAGCGGCGTCCACTTCCCCGGGGACAAGGGCCGCGAGCTGCACGCCGTCTACCACCTGCGCTCCCTCACCCACGGCCGGGTCGTCCGGCTGGAGGTGTCGGTGCCGGACGACGACCCGCGCGTCCCCTCGCTCGTCGCGGTCTACCCGACCAACGACTGGCACGAGCGCGAGGCGTACGACTTCTTCGGCATCGTCTTCGACGGCCACCCGGCCCTCACCCGGATCATGATGCCGGACGACTGGCAGGGCTTCCCCCAGCGCAAGGACTACCCGCTCGGCGGCATCGCGATCGAGTACAAGGGCGCCCAGATCCCGGCTCCCGACCAGCGGAGGTCGTACAGCTGATGAACACCCCCAACGCGTCGCACCACGCCTCCTCCCGGGAAACCACCGAGGGCACCGTCTACACCGTCACCGGCGGCGACTGGGACGAGGTCGTCCAGTCGGCGGCCCGCGCCGACGACGAGCGCATCGTCGTCAACATGGGCCCCCAGCACCCCTCCACCCACGGGGTGCTCCGCCTGATCCTGGAGATCGACGGCGAGACCGTCACCGAGGCCCGCTGCGGCATCGGCTACCTGCACACCGGCATCGAGAAGAACCTCGAATTCCGGAACTGGACCCAGGGCACCACCTTCGTCACGCGCATGGACTACCTGACGCCGTTCTTCAACGAGACCGCCTACTGCCTCGGCGTCGAGAAGCTCCTCGGCATCACCGAGCAGGTCCCGGACCGCGCCACCGTCATCCGCGTCCTGCTGATGGAGCTCAACCGGCTCTCCTCCCACCTGGTGTGCATCGCCACCGGCGGCATGGAGCTGGGCGCGACCACGATCATGATCTACGGCTTCCGGGACCGCGAACTCATCCTCGACGTCTTCGAGCTGATCACCGGCCTGCGCATGAACCACGCGTTCGTCCGCCCCGGCGGCCTCGCCCAGGACCTGCCCCCGGGCGCGGTCGACCAGCTGCGCGACTTCGTGAAGACCATGAAGAAGAACCTGCCGGAGTACGACAAGCTCGCCACCGGCAACCCCATCTTCAAGGCCCGCATGCAGGACGTCGGCTACCTCGACCTCACCGGCTGCATGGCGCTCGGCGCCACCGGCCCGATCCTGCGCTCGGCCGGCCTGCCGCACGACCTGCGCAAGGCGGACCCGTACTGCGGCTACGAGACCTACGAGTTCGACGTCCCCACCACCGAGAGCTGCGACTCCTACGGACGCTTCCTCGTCCGCCTGGAGGAGATGCGCCAGTCCCTGCGGATCGTCGAGCAGTGCCTGGACCGGCTGGAGCCGGGCCCGGTCATGGTCGCCGACAAGAAGATCGCCTGGCCCGCACAGCTCGCGATGGGACCCGACGGCCTCGGCAACTCCCTCGACCACATCAAGAACATCATGGGCACCTCCATGGAGGCCCTCATCCACCACTTCAAGCTGGTGACCGAGGGCTTCCGGGTACCGGCCGGCCAGGCGTACGCCGCCGTCGAATCCCCCAAGGGCGAGCTCGGGGTGCACGTCGTCTCCGACGGCGGCACGCGCCCCTACCGGGTCCACTTCCGCGACCCGTCCTTCACCAACCTCCAGGCCATGGCAGCGATGTGCGAGGGCGGCCAGGTCGCCGACGTCATCGTGGCCGTCGCCTCGATCGACCCCGTGATGGGAGGCGTCGACCGATGACAGACGTGCAACTGGGCATGCCGCAGCTGCCCGCCCCCGACTTCCCCGCGGAGGTCCGGGCCCGGCTGGAGGCCGACGCGGCCGAGGTCATCGCCCGCTACCCCGACAGCCGCTCCGCGCTGCTGCCGCTGCTGCACCTGACGCAGTCCGAGGAGGGGCACGTCTCGCGCACCGGCATCCGCTTCTGCGCCGAGGTGCTGGGACTGACCACCGCCGAGGTCACCGCGGTCGCCACCTTCTACACGATGTACCGGCGGGGGCCCTCCGGCGACTACCAGGTCGGCGTCTGCACCAACACCCTGTGCGCGGTGATGGGCGGCGACGCCATCTTCGACGAGCTCAAGCAGCACCTGGGCGTCGGCAACAACGAGACCACCCCCGACGGCAAGGTCACCCTCGAACACATCGAGTGCAACGCGGCCTGCGACTACGCCCCCGTCGTGATGGTCAACTGGGAGTTCTTCGACAACCAGACCCCCGAGTCCGCCAAGGCCCTCGTCGACGACCTGCTGGCCGGCCGCGCCGTCGAGCCGACCCGGGGCGCGCCGCTGTGCACGTACAAGGAGACCGCCCGGATCCTGGCGGGCTTCCCCGACGAGCGCGAGGGAGCGGTCGCGGCGAGCGGCGGCGCCGGTCCCGCCTCGCTGATCGGCCTGCGCATCGCCCGCGGCGAAACCCCGCACGCGCCGATCGTCCACCCGCGCGGCGAGTCCCGGGGCACCACCGCCACCGGGGGAGGGGAGTGATGACCGTGTCGACGGAACTGAGCAAGAACGGTACGAGTCCGGAGAAGCTCCTCGCGCCCGTCCTGTCGGCCTTCTGGGACGAGCCCGAGTCGTGGACGCTGGAGACCTACCGGCGCCACGAGGGGTACGAGGGCCTGCGCAAGGCGCTGGAGATGACCCCGGACGAGGTGATCGCGTACGTCAAGGACTCCGGACTGCGCGGCCGCGGCGGCGCCGGCTTCCCCACCGGGATGAAGTGGCAGTTCATCCCGCAGGGCGACGGCAAGCCGCACTACCTCGTCGTGAACGCGGACGAGTCGGAACCGGGGACCTGCAAGGACATCCCCCTGCTCTTCGCCAACCCGCACTCCCTCGTCGAGGGCATGATCATCGCCTGCTACGCCATCCGGTCGGAGCACGCCTTCATCTACCTGCGCGGCGAGACCGTCCCCGTCCTGCGCCGCCTGCACGAGGCCGTGCGCGAGGCGTACGCGGCCGGATACCTCGGCAAGGACATCGGCGGCAGCGGACGCAGCCTCGACATCACCGTGCACGCGGGCGCGGGCGCCTACATCTGCGGCGAGGAGACGGCCCTGCTCGACTCCCTCGAAGGCCGGCGCGGCCAGCCCCGGCTGCGGCCCCCCTTCCCCGCCGTCGAGGGCCTCTACGCCTGTCCCACTGTCGTGAACAACGTCGAATCCATCGCCTCGGTTCCCGCGATCCTCAACAAGGGCAAGGACTGGTTCAAGGCGATGGGGACGGAGAAGTCCCCCGGCTTCACGCTCTACTCGCTCTCCGGCCACGTCGTCGGCCCCGGCCAGTACGAGGCCCCCCTCGGCATCACCCTGCGCCAGCTCCTCGACATGAGCGGCGGGATGCGCCCCGGGCACCGGCTGAAGTTCTGGACCCCCGGCGGCTCCTCCACCCCCATGTTCACCGACGAGCACCTCGACGTCCCGCTCGACTACGAGGGCGTGGGCGCGGCCGGCTCCATGCTCGGCACCAAGGCCCTGCAGTGCTTCGACGAGACCACCTGCGTGGTCCGCGCGGTCACCCGCTGGACCGAGTTCTACGCCCACGAGTCCTGCGGCAAGTGCACCCCCTGCCGGGAGGGCACCTACTGGCTCGTCCAGCTGCTGCGCGACATCGAAGCCGGCAAGGGCGTCATGTCCGACCTCGACAAGCTGAACGACATCGCCGACAACATCAACGGCAAGTCGTTCTGCGCCCTCGGCGACGGCGCCGCCAGCCCCATCTTCTCCTCGCTGAAGTACTTCCGCGAGGAGTACGAGCAGCACATCACCGGCAAGGGCTGCCCCTTCGACCCCAAGAAGTCGACCCTCTGGGCTGACTCGGAGGTGAACGCATGACCGTCACCACGAACGCTCCGACCGGTGGCGGAGAGGCCGTCCTCCCGCCCGAGGACAGCGTGTCGCTGACCATCGACGGACTCGAACTGTCGGTGCCCAAGGGCACCCTCGTCATCCGGGCCGCCGAACAGCTCGGCATCGAGATCCCCCGGTTCTGCGACCACCCGCTCCTGCCCCCGGCCGGCGCCTGCCGCCAGTGCATCGTCGAGGTCGAGGGCCAGCGCAAGCCGATGGCCTCCTGCACCATCACCTGCACCGACGGCATGGTCGTCAAGACCCAGCTCACCTCCCCCGTCGCCGACAAGGCCCAGCGCGGGGTGATGGAGCTGCTGCTCATCAACCACCCGCTGGACTGCCCCGTCTGCGACAAGGGCGGCGAGTGCCCGCTGCAGAACCAGGCGATGTCCCACGGCAACGCCGAATCCCGCTTCGAGGGCCGCAAGCGGACCTACGAGAAGCCGGTCGCCATCTCCACCCAGGTGCTCCTGGACCGCGAACGCTGCGTGCTCTGCGCGCGCTGCACCCGCTTCTCCAACGAGATCGCCGGCGACCCGATGATCGAACTGCTGGAACGCGGCGCGCTCCAGCAGGTCGGCACCGGCGAGGGTGACCCCTTCGAGTCGTACTTCTCCGGCAACACCATCCAGATCTGCCCCGTCGGCGCCCTCACCTCGGCCGCCTACCGGTTCCGCTCCCGCCCCTTCGACCTCGTCTCCTCCCCGAGCGTGTGCGAGCACTGCGCGGGCGGCTGCGCGACCCGGACCGACCACCGCCGCGGCAAGGTGCTGCGCCGCCTCGCCGCCGAGGACCCCGAGGTCAACGAGGAGTGGATCTGCGACAAGGGCCGCTTCGCGTTCCGCTACGCGCAGCGCCCGGACCGGCTCACCACCCCGCTGGTGCGCGGCGCCGACGGGATCCTCGCCCCGGCGAGCTGGCCGGAGGCCCTGGAGGCCGCCGCCGCCGGGCTCGTCGCCGCGCGCGGCCGGGCCGGAGTGCTGACCGGCGGCCGGCTCACCGTCGAGGACGCGTACGCGTACGCCAAGTTCGCCCGGGTCGTCCTGGACACCAACGACATCGACTTCCGGGCCCGCGTGCACAGCGCGGAGGAGGCCGACTTCCTGGCCGCCTCCGTGGCCGGCAGCGGCAAGGACCTGGACGGCACGGGCGTCACCAACGCCTCCCTGGAGGCGGCCCCCACGGTGCTGCTCGCCGGGATCGAGGCCGAGGAGGAGGCCCCCGGGGTCTTCCTGCGGCTGCGCAAGGCCCACCGCAGGCACAAGCAGCGGACCTTCGCCCTGGCCCCCTTCGCCACCCGCGGCCTGGCCAAGGCGGGCGGCACCCTGCTGGCCGCGGCGCCCGGCACCGAACCCGCCTGGCTGTCGGCCCTCGCGACCCGCACCGGCCTGGAGGCCGGCGGGGCCGAGGCCGCCGAGGCGCTGCGCCGGCCCGGCGCGGTCATCGTGGTCGGCGAGCGGCTCGCCGGGGTCCCCGGCGCGCTGACCGCCGCCGTCCGCGCGGCCGCCGCGACCGGGGCCCGGCTGGTGTGGATCCCGCGCCGGGCCGGGGAGCGGGCCGCGCTGGAGGCGGGCGCGCTCGCCGCGCTGCTGCCGGGCGGGCGCCCGGCCACCGACCCGCGGGCCCGCGACGAGGTCGCCACCGCCTGGGGGCTGGACGAACTCCCGCACCGCTACGGCCGGGACACCGGGCAGATCGTGGAGGCGGCCGCCACCCGCGAACTGTCCGCCCTGCTGATCGGCGGCGTCGAGATCGACGACCTGCCGGACCCGGAGCGGGCCGTCACCGCGCTGAAGGAGGCCTTCGTGGTCTCCCTCGAACTGCGGCCCGGCGCGGTCACCGACCACGCGGACGTGGTCCTGCCGGTCGCCGCCGTCGCGGAGAAGTCCGGCACCTTCATCAACTGGGAGGGCCGGGTCCGGCCGTTCGAGGCCGCGCTGAAGCCCGACCAGATGACGCGGCGGCTGGCCCCCGCCGACGCCCGCGTGCTGCACATGCTGGCCGACGCGGCCGACCGGCCCCTCGCGCTGCCCGACGTCCACGCCGTACGGCGCGAGCTGGAGCGGCTCGGCCCCTGGGAGGGGGAGCCGGCGGCGGAGCAGTCCACCGTCACCGAGCCGCTGCCCCGCCCCGGGGCCGGCGAGGCCGTCCTCGCGGGCCACCGGCTGCTGCTGGACCGGGGCCTGCTCCAGGACGGCGACGACGCCCTGGCCGGCACCCGGCACGAGGCGAACGCCCGCCTCTCGGCCGCCACCGCCGCCGAGACCGGCGTCAAGGACGGCGACGTCCTCGCCGTCACGGGCCCGGCCGGCTCGGTGGAACTCCCGCTGCGGATCACCGACATGCCCGACCGGGTCGTGTGGCTCCCGCTGAACTCCACCGGCTCCGGCGTCCTCGCCGACACCGGCGCCCGCCCGGGCACCCTCGTGCGCATCGGTCCGGCGACCCCGGCCGGCGCAGGCGACACCACTGCGGAGGTGGACGCGTGAACGCGGTACAGCTCGCCGCGGAGGACCTTTCCCTCTTCGGCCGCGACGTCTGGTGGCTGGTCCTCGTCAAGGCGGTGTTCTGCTTCGCCTTCCTGATGGTGACCGTGCTCTTCTCCATCGTGTGGGAGCGCAAGGTCGTCGCCTGGATGCAGCTGCGCATCGGCCCCAACCGGCACGGCCCCTGGGGCATGCTCCAGTCGCTCGCCGACGGCGTCAAGCTGATGCTGAAGGAAGACCTGATCGTCAAGCGGGCCGACAAGGTGGTGTACGTCCTGGCCCCCATCATCGCGGCGATCCCGGCCTTCATGGCCATCGCGGTGATCCCCTTCGGCCCCTCGGGCAACGAGGTGTCGATCTTCGGACAGCGCACCACGATGCAGCTGACCGACCTGCCCATCGCGATGCTCTACGTCCTCGCGGTGGCCTCCGTCGGCATCTACGGCATCGTGCTCGCGGGCTGGTCCTCCGGCTCGACGTACCCGCTGCTCGGCGGCCTGCGCTCCTGCGCGCAGATGATCTCCTACGAGATCGCGATGGGCGCGGCCTTCGCCTCGGTCTTCCTCTACTCCGGGTCGATGTCGACCTCGGCGATCGTGGAGGCACAGGCGGACCGCTGGTACATCGTCCTGCTGCCGGTCTCCTTCATCATCTACGTCATCACGATGGTCGGCGAGACCAACCGCGCCCCCTTCGACATGCCGGAGTCCGAGGGCGACCTCGTCGGCGGCTTCAACACCGAGTACTCCTCCATCAAGTTCGCGCTGTTCATGCTGGCCGAGTACGTCAACATGGTCACCGTCTCCGCGGTCTCCGTCACCCTCTTCCTGGGCGGCTGGCGGGCTCCGGCGCCGATCTCCACCTACTGGGAGGGCGCGAACCACGGCTGGTGGCCGATGCTCTGGTTCGTCATCAAGGTCCAGCTCCTCCTCTTCTTCTTCATCTGGCTGCGCGGCACGCTCCCGCGCGTGCGCTACGACCAGCTGATGAAGCTCGGCTGGAAGGTGCTGATCCCCGTCTCGGTGGTCTGGCTGATGCTGGTGGCCACCGTCCGGGCGCTGCGCAACGAGGCGTACGACTTCAGCGCGATCGTCCTCTACGTGGGCGGGGCCGTCGTCGCGATCCTGCTGCTCTCCTTCGTCGCGGACCTCTTCCGCGACAAACGCCACAGGGCCGCCGCCGAGGAGGCCGGATCGGCCGCCGCGGCGGAGCCCTTCGACCCGATGGCGGGCGGCTTCCCCGTACCGCCCAAGCCCGGCCAGCACCTGGCACCCGTACCGCGCCGCAGGCCCCGCGCGGAGCGGGAGCTGATCGTCAGCGGCGGGGCGAACCCCGACAGTGACCGAGAGGAGGGTTGAGACGTGTCTGAGGAAAAGTGGCAGAACCCGGTCGCCGGGTTCGGCGTGACCTTCAAGGCCATGTTCAAGAAGCGCCTCACCGAGCAGTACCCGGAGCAGGAGAAGACGACCGCTCCGCGCTTCCACGGACGCCACCAGCTCAACCGCCACCCCGACGGTCTGGAGAAGTGCATCGGGTGCGAGCTGTGCGCCTGGGCCTGTCCCGCCGACGCGATCTACGTGGAGGGCGCGGACAACACCGAGGAGGAGCGCTACTCCCCGGGCGAGCGGTACGGCCGCGTCTACCAGATCAACTACGCCCGCTGCATCCTGTGCGGGCTGTGCATCGAGGCGTGCCCCACGCGGGCGCTGACGATGACGAACGAGTTCGAGCTGGCCGACTCCAGCCGCGAGGCGCTGATCTACACCAAGGACCAGCTGCTGGCCGGCCTGACCGAGGGCATGGTCGAGTCCCCGCACTCGATCTTCCCGGGCACGGACGAGCAGGACTACTACCGCGGGCTGGTGACGGAGGCCGCTCCGGGCACCGTCCGGCAGGTGGCCGTCTCCAAGGGCGAGAGCGCCGCCGGCTCGGACGGGGAGGTACGGGCATGAGCGCCCTCGCAGCCGCAGGCGCCACCCTGACCTCCACCGGCGAGGCCGTGCAGTTCTGGGTGCTGGGCACCGTCGCCGTGATCGGCGCGCTGTGCACGATCCTGATGAAGAAGGCCGTCCACAGCGCCCTCTGCCTCGCCGGGACGATGATCATCCTGGCGGTCTTCTACCTCGCCAACGGGGCGTACTTCCTGGGCGTCGTCCAGGTCGTCGTCTACACCGGCGCGATCATGATGCTCTTCCTCTTCGTGGTCATGCTCGTCGGCGTCACGGCGGCCGACTCGCTGAAGGAGACCATCAAGGGGCAGCGCTGGCTCGCCGCCCTGTGCGGCCTGGGCTTCGGCGTCCTGCTGATCGCGGGCATCGCCAACGCCCGGCTCACGCACTTCAACGGGCTCGGCCGGGTCAACTCCGCCGGGCACGTCGAGGGCCTCGCCGAACTGATCTTCACCCGCTACATCTTCGCGTTCGAGATCACCGGCGCCCTGCTGATCACGGCGGCCGTCGGCGCGATGGTGCTCACCCACCGCGAGCGCACCGAGCGCGCCGCCACCCAGCGCGAACTCGCCGAGCGGCGCGTGCGCGAGGGCGTCCAGCTCCCGCCGCTGCCCGCCCCCGGCGTCTACGCCCGGCACAACGCGGTGGACGTCGCCGGCCTGCTCCCGGACGGCACCCCGTCCGAGCTGACCGTCAGCAAGACCCTGCGCGCCCGCGGCCAGATCCGCGACGTGTCGGGCCAGGCCATGGACGACCTCAAGGCGCTGGAACAGCGCTCCGCGGAGCGTCTGGGCCGTGAGGAGGCATCGAAGTGAACCCGGTCAACTACCTGTACCTGGCGGCGCTGCTGTTCACCATCGGCGCGGCCGGGGTGCTCATCCGCAAGAACGCGATCGTGCTGTTCATGTGCGTCGAGCTGATGCTCAACGCCTGCAACCTCGCCTTCGTGGCCTTCTCCCGGATGCACGGCAACCTCGACGGACAGATCATCGCGTTCTTCACGATGGTCGTCGCCGCCGCGGAGGTCGTGGTGGGCCTCGCGATCATCGTGTCGCTGTTCCGTACCCGCCACTCGGCCTCGGTCGACGACGCCAGCCTGATGAAGCTGTAAGGGGCGTTCACAGTGGAGAATCTGATTGCGCTGCTGATCGCCGCGCCCCTGCTCGGAGCGGTGGTGCTGCTCTGCGGCGGCCGCCGCCTCGACAAGGCGGGGCACTGGCTCGGCACCTTGTTCGCCGCGGTCTCCTTCGGGATCGGCGTGGCCCTGTTCGCCGACATGCTCGGCCGGGGCGCCGAGGACCGCACCCTGCACCAGCGGCTGTTCACCTGGATCCCCGTCGAGGGCTTCCAGGCCGACATGGGCTTCCAGCTGGACCAGCTGTCGATGACCTTCGTCCTGCTGATCTCCGGGGTCGGCACGCTCATCCACGTCTACTCCATCGGCTACATGGAGCACGACGAGCGCCGCCGCCGCTTCTTCGGCTACCTCAACCTGTTCGTCGCGGCGATGCTGCTGCTCGTCCTCGCCGACAACTACCTCCTGCTCTACTTCGGCTGGGAGGGCGTGGGCCTGGCCTCGTACCTGCTGATCGGCTTCTGGCAGCACAAGCCCAGCGCGGCCACCGCCGCGAAGAAGGCCTTCCTCGTCAACCGCGTCGGCGACATCGGCCTGTCGATCGCGATCATGCTGATGTTCACCACCTTCGGGACCTTCGCCTTCGGGCCGGTCTTCGGCGCGGTGGGCGAGGCCACCGAGGGCAAGCTGACGGCGATCGGCCTGATGCTGCTGCTGGCCGCCTGCGGCAAGTCGGCGCAGGTGCCGCTGCAGTCCTGGCTGGGCGACGCGATGGAGGGCCCGACCCCGGTCTCGGCCCTGATCCACGCGGCGACGATGGTCACCGCCGGCGTGTACCTGATCGTCCGCTCGGGCGCGATCTTCAACGGGGCGCCGGACGCCCAGCTGGTGGTCACCGTCGTCGGCGCGGTCACCCTGATCTTCGGTGCGGTCGTCGGTTGCGCGAAGGACGACATCAAGAAGGCCCTCGCCGGATCCACGATGTCGCAGATCGGCTACATGATCCTCGCCGCGGGCCTCGGCCCCATCGGCTACGTCTTCGCGATCATGCACCTGGTCACGCACGGCTTCTTCAAGGCGGGCCTCTTCCTCGGCGCCGGTTCCGTGATGCACGGGATGAACGACGAGGTGGACATGCGCAAGTACGGCGCCCTGCGCCGGTACATGCCGGTCACCTTCGTGACCTTCGGCCTCGGCTACCTCGCCATCATCGGCTTCCCGGGCCTGTCCGGCTTCTTCTCCAAGGACAAGATCATCGAGGCGGCCTTCGCGAAGGGCGGCACCGAGGGCTGGATCCTCGGCGGCGTGGCCCTGCTGGGCGCGGCGATCACCGCCTTCTACATGACCCGCGTCATGCTCCTCACCTTCTTCGGCGAGAAGCGCTGGCAGCCCGACGCCGAGGGCCACGCGCCGCACCCCCACGAGTCCCCGAAGTCGATGACCGTCCCGATGATCGTGCTCGCCTTCGGATCGGTCTTCGCGGGCGGCCTCTTCTCGGTCGGCGACCGCTTCCTGAAGTGGCTGGAGCCCGTCACCGGGCACGAGCACGGCAACCCGCCCATCGGCGCGCTGACCGTGACCCTGTCCACGATGGTGGTCCTCGTGATCGGTGTGGGCATCGCCTGGGCGATGTACGGCAGGAAGCCCGTCCCCGTCCTCGCCCCGCGCGGCTCCCTCCTGACCCGGGCGGCCCGGCGGGACCTGTACCAGGACGACTTCAACCACGTGGTCCTCGTACGCGGCGGCGAGCACCTGACCCGCTCGCTCGTCTACCTGGACCACAGCCTGGTCGACGGAGTGGTCAACGGCACGGCCGCCTCGGTCGGCGGGCTCTCGGGCCGGCTGCGCAAGCTGCAGAACGGCTACGCCCGCAGCTACGCGGTCTCGATGTTCGGGGGCACGGCGATCCTCATCGCCGCGACCCTGCTGATGAGGGCGGTGTGAGATGAGTTTCCCGCTTCTGACGGTGACGGCGGCCGTGCCCGCGGTCGGCGCGGTCCTCACGGCGGCCGTCCCGGCCGCCCGCAGGACCGCCGCCAAGTGGCTCGCGCTGCTGTTCTCCCTGGCCACACTGGCCCTGGCCGTGCTGGTCGCGGTCCGCTTCGAACCCGGTGGCGACCGCTACCAGCTCACCGAGTCCCACGCCTGGATCAAGGACTTCGGCGTCCGCTACGAACTGGGCGTCGACGGCATCGCGGTGGTGCTGATCGCCCTCACCGCCCTGCTCATCCCCTTCGTGATCGGCGCCGGCTGGAACGACGCCGACCCGCTGGAGACGCACTCCTCGCGCTGGCGGCCGACGCAGGGCTTCTTCGCCCTGATCCTCATGGTCGAGGCGATGGTGATCATCTCCTTCGAGGCCACCGACGTCTTCCTGTTCTACGTCTTCTTCGAAGCCATGCTCATCCCGATGTACTTCCTCATCGGCGGCTTCGGCGACCGGGCGCACTCCGGGAGCGAGGAGAACGCGGCCGCGCAGCGCTCGTACGCGGCGGTCAAGTTCCTCCTCTACAACCTGGTCGGCGGCCTGATCATGCTGGCCGCCGTCATCGGCCTCTACGTCGTCGCCGGGAACTTCTCCCTCCAGGAGATCGCCGCCGCCCGCGCGGCCGGCACCCTCGACATGGCCACCAACACCGAACGGCTGCTCTTCCTCGGGTTCTTCTTCGCCTTCGCGGTGAAGGCCCCGCTGTGGCCGCTGCACACCTGGCTGCCCAACGCGATGGGCGAGGCCACCGCCCCGGTCGCCGTCCTCATCACCGCGGTCGTCGACAAGGTCGGCACCTTCGCGATGCTCCGCTTCTGCCTCGGGCTCTTCCCCGAAGCCAGCAAGTGGGCCACCCCGGTGATCCTGGTCCTCGCCCTGATCAGCATCGTCTACGGCGCGCTGCTCGCGGTCGGCCAGCGGGACATCAAGCGGCTGGTCGCCTACGCCTCGATCTCGCACTTCGGGTTCATCATCCTCGGCATCTTCGCGATGACCTCGCAGGGCCAGTCGGGCGCCACGCTCTACATGGTCAACCACGGGATCTCCACGGCGGCGCTGATGCTGGTCGCCGGGTTCCTGATCTCGCGCCGCGGCTCCCGGCTCATCGCCGACTACGGCGGCGTGCAGAAGGTGGCCCCGGTCCTCGCCGGCACCTTCCTGATCGGCGGCCTCGCCACCCTGTCCCTGCCCGGCCTCGCGCCGTTCGTCAGCGAGTTCCTCGTCCTGGTCGGCACCTTCGCCCGCTACCCGGCCGTCGGCATCATCGCCACCGTCGGGATCGTGCTGGCGGCCCTCTACACGCTGGTGCTCTACCAGCGCACCATGACGGGCCCCGTCCGGGAGGAGGTCCGCACCATGCCGGACCTGCGCCTGCGCGAGGTCCTCGTGGTCGCCCCGCTGATCGCGCTGCTGATCGGGCTGGGCGTCTACCCGAAGGTGCTCACCGACATCGTCAACCCGGCGGTGGAGCACACCATGTCGGACGTGAAGCAGACCGACCCGAAGCCCGAGGTGGCCGTCGACGCGGGCACCGCCAAGAAGGGGGAGGCGGCCAAGTGAGCACCGCGACTGCTGCCCAGGGCCTGCTGACACTGGCGGCCAACGGACCGGCCGACCGGATCCCGGCCCCGCACATCGAGTACGCCCAGCTCGCGCCCACGCTGATCGTGGTGGGCGCGGCCATCCTCGGAGTCCTCGTCGAGGCCTTCGTCCCGCGCAAGTCCCGCTACTACGTCCAGGTGTTCCTCTCGGTCATCGCCCTGGCGGCGGCGTTCGCGGCGGTCGTCGCCCTCGCCGCGGGCGGCTACGGCAGCACCAAGGCGCACATCGCGGCCATGGGCGCCATCGCCGTGGACGGCCCGGCCCTGTTCCTCCAGGGCACCATCCTGCTGGCGTCGGTCGTGGCCGTGTTCACCTTCGCCGAGCGCCGCCTGGACCCGGTGGCCCACGGCAGCCGGGTGGACTCCTTCGCCGCGCAGGCCGCGTCCGTGCCGGGCAGCGACAGCGAGAAGGCCGCCGTCAAGGCCGGGTTCACCACCACCGAGGTCTTCCCGCTGGCCCTGTTCGCCATCGCCGGCATGCTGATCTTCCCGGCGGCGAACGACCTGCTGACGCTGTTCATCGCGCTGGAGGTTTTCTCCCTCCCGCTGTACCTGCTCTGCGCCCTCGCCCGCCGCCAGCGGCTGATGTCGCAGGAGGCCGCGGTGAAGTACTTCCTGCTCGGCGCCTTCTCCTCCGCCTTCCTGCTCTTCGGCATCGCCCTGCTCTACGGCTACGCGGGCTCGGTCTCCTACGCGGTGATCGCCGACGTCGTGGACGGCACCGTCGCCAAGCTCGACCCGGCGCTCGCCTCCACCATGGGCAACGACGTGCTGCTGCTGATCGGCGGCGCGCTGATCCTGATGGGCCTGCTCTTCAAGGTCGGCGCGGTCCCCTTCCACATGTGGACCCCGGACGTCTACCAGGGCGCCCCGACCCCGGTCACCGGCTTCATGGCGGCGGCGACGAAGGTGGCCGCCTTCGGCGCGCTGCTGCGGCTGCTGTACGTGGTGCTGCCCGGCCTGCGCTGGGACTGGCGGCCGGTGATGTGGGGGGTCGCGATCGTCACGATGCTCGCGGGCGCGGTGATCGCCGTGACCCAGACCGACGTGAAGCGGCTGCTGGCGTACTCCTCGATCGCGCACGCGGGCTTCATCCTGGCCGGTGTCATCGCCACCTCGGCGGAGGGCGTCCAGGCGGTGCTGTTCTACCTGGCCGCGTACTCCTTCGTGACGATCGGCGCCTTCGCGGTGGTCACGCTGGTGCGGGACGCGGGCGGCGAGGCGACCCACCTGTCCAAGTGGGCGGGCCTGGGCCGGCGCTCGCCGCTCACCGCGGCCGTGTTCGCGGTGTTCCTGCTGGCCTTCGCGGGCATCCCGCTGACCTCCGGCTTCGCGGGCAAGTTCGCCGTGTTCAAGGCGGCCGCGGAGGGCGGTGCCGGGGCGCTGGTCGTGGTCGGTGTCCTGTCGTCCGCGATCGCCGCGTTCTTCTACATCCGGGTGATCGTGCTGATGTTCTTCAGCGAGCCGAAGGCCGACGGCCCGACCGTGGCCGTCCCCTCGCCGCTGACGATGACGACCATCGCGGTCGGCGTCGCGGTCACCCTGGTGCTGGGTCTGGCCCCGCAGTACTTCCTGGACCTGGCGGGCCAGGCGAGCACGTTCGTGCGCTGAGCGGATCCACCGCGTGACGGGGCCCGGCCCCCCTTCGGGGGAGCCGGGCCCTCTTGTTCACGCGGGGCGGGGCCGCCTCGTGGTGATCTCTGCGAGATCGAGGTCGATGGGGAAGGGGACGGAGACCCTCAGCCGGTCGTGGAAGATGCCGGTGGCGACGTATTTCCCAGTGGCCGGGTCGATTTCGTAGACGTACACGACCGCCCGTCCGTCCACGTTCTCGACGCGCCAGAAGTGGGGGATCGCAGCCCGTGCGTATTTGGCCGGCTTGGTCTCGCGATCCCGGTCGACCGATTCCGGAGACACGACCTCGATGGCCAGGAGAACGGACTCGGCGGGCAGGCGGGTCTGTTCGAGGCCGTGGCTGTCATCTTCTCGGAACACGATGACATCGGGTTCGGGACGGTTGTGCCGGTCGATGTCGATCGTGAACTCGCGGAGGACGCCAAGGGACTCGGGGACCCGGGACCGCAGTTCCCAGGTCAGATGGTCGACCGTTTCGGAGTGGAATCGGGTCTGCGGACTCACGAAGATCAGGCTGCCGTCGATCAGCTCCGTGTGCGGAGGCAGATGCGGAAGCGTGTCCAGGTCGTCGGCAGTCCAGCCGCCCGGCGGGGGGATCGGCCAGCTGTGTTCCGGGTTCATCAGTGCTCCCATGAGCCGGAGTCTCGCGGACGCGGCCAGCATAGGGCCGGGGGTCCGCGGAACGCCGTCCTTCCGGGTGAGGCATATGTGGTGAGCACTTGACGGACCGGCGGGGCCGGGCTAGTGGCCGTGGGCGTGCTCCGAGGCCGCGGCGCCCGGGACCTTCGGGGGCTTGTTGGGGCAGGGCAGGGCCGGGTTCCAGTTGTGGAAGCGGCCCGCCGGGTTCTTCTCGTACGCCCACATGTGCAGGTCGTAGTGCTTGGGCATGCCCGCCCAGTGCCCGGGCATCGGCCCGTCGAAGGGCAGCCCGAACATGCTGGGCCGGTCGTCGGTGGTCTTCAGGTCCTGGTCGCGGTCGGTGGACATCCACTCCACCGTCTGGAGCTTGCGCCGGCCCTTGCTGTCCTTGGTGTAGCTGTAGAGCAGGGCGGTCGGCCTGGCGGGGTCCTTGGAACCCCAGTTGGCTTGCTTGACGTAGTGGTAGCCCATGGAGCCCACCCCGAACGGGTTGCTCATGCAGGCCTCGCCGTGCGGGACGTACCCGTCCTTGATGGCCTCCCGCTCGTCCACGTACTTGGCCGTCACCCGGATCGCCGTCGCCATGTCCCGCATCGCCTGCCGGTTGCGCGGGTCGGGTGCCGGACCGTCGACCGCCTGGGCCGGGGCGACGGCGGCCAGGCCGAGCGACACGGCGGCCGCGCAGACGAGGACGGGCTTCAGGCTGCGTACGGGCATCGGTACTCCTGGTGACGTGGGGCCGTTTCGTCCACCATCCCGGCACCCCCGGGGCCCTGCACGCGGCGGACGTCCGAACGGGGGCCGACCGGTCAGGAGGCGGGCGCGGCCGTCGCCGGGCGGGGCCGGGTGGTGCCGGGGCGGCAGGCGACCGAGGTGTTGAACGGCTCGAAGCGGCCCGCCGGATTGTCCTTCCACAGCCACAGGTGCAGCGAGTAGTGCACCTTCTGGCCCGGGTAGCGGGGCGGCAGCGGGCCGCGGAAGGGCTCCCCGAACAGCGAGGGCCGGTCGTCGTCGGTGTCCACCCGGCCGTCCTTGTCCACCACCATCCACTCCAGGCCCGCCAGCCGCCAGCGGCCCTTGCCGTCGCCCTCGTAGAGCAGGGCGGTGGGCTTGGCCGGGTCCAGGGAGCCGTCGTACGCGTGGTTGAAGTGCGGGTAGCCGAGGGCGCCGGTGCCGCCGGGCTCGGGGTTCACGACGCAGTACTTGTCCGGGACGTAGCCGGCCCCGACGCCCGTCTCGTGCCGGTGGTACTTCGCGGTGGCCCGGTAGGCCAGCGCCAGCTGGGCGCGGGGGGTGAGCCGGGCGGAGGCCTGCGCCCCGGCGGCGGGCGGGACGGGGGCGGGCGCGGCGGTGGCGCTGGCGGCGGCGGACGGCGCGGCCGCCAGCGCGGCGGCGGCCGCGAGCGCCGCCGGGATGAGCTTCGCGTTGCGAGGGAGCATGCGAGCAGCGTCGCTTCGCCCGCGCCGCCCCGCCACGGGTGGGGGAGCGTACGGGTGGTCAGGCCGCCCGTGCGGCGTAGGCGCGGACATCGGCGTCGGTGTCGGCGACGGCCGTGGCCAGCGCGGCCCGCGCCCCGGGGGCGTCCCGGTGGGCGAGCAGGGCCAGCACGGCGGCCTTGCGGACATCGGCCTCCGGGTCGGCCAGGGCCCCGGCGAGCGGGGCCACCGCGGTGGCGGGCGGGGCCGCGGACAGCGCCGCCGCCGCGCCCGCGCGGACCTGCCAGGCCGGATCCCCGAGCGCCGCCACGGCGAGCTCCGCGTACCCGGGCGGGCACCCGGTGGCGGCGAGCGCCCCCAGCGCGGCCCCGCGCACGAGCGGATCCCCGTCCCGCAACAGCGGCCCGAGCGCCTCGTGCACGCCCTGCGGCCCGGCGCCGGGGCGGGCGGTGACGGAGGCGAGGCCCTTGGCGACGGCGACGCGGACCTCGCGGGCCGGGTCCGCGGCGGCCGCCGCCAGCTCCGGGACGGCGTCCACCGAGACCAGGGCCCGTACGGCGTGGACGCGGACCTCCGGTTCGGGGTCGGCCAGCGCCGCCGCGTACAGCGGGGCGTCGCCCAGCCGCAGCGCGCGCAGGGCCTCCAGGGCGGCCGCCCGCACGGCCCGGTCGGGCACGGCGAGCGCGGCGCGCAGCCCGGCGTCCAGCCCGGGGTCGCCCGGCAGCACCTCCAGCAGCTCGCGCAGCGCGCCCGCGGCCGCCGCCCGTACGGAGGCGGCCCCGTCCCCGAGCCGGGCGGCCAGCGCGGGACCGGCCCCGTCGGGGACGGTCTCCCCGACGGCGGCGACGGCGGCGGCCCGCACCGCCGGGTCCGGGTCCTCCAGGTACGGCCGCAGCGCCGCCAGCTCGGGGGCCTCCTCGGCGAGCGCGAGCAGTTCCAGGATCCGCGGGGAGCCCCCGGGCCCGGCGCCCCGCGCGCCGGGCTCCGCCCCGCCGGGCTCCCCGGCCGCCGCCGCCGGGGAGCCCGCCGCCGCCCCGGAGCCCGGCGCACCGGCCCCGGCCACCGCCACCGGCGTCAGGCGGACCTCGCCCAGCAGCCGCGACGGCCCGCCCCGGGGGGTGAACTCCGCGACCGGGACCACGTACGGCTCGACCGGCCGGGCCGTGAACTCCATCCCGCCCGAGGCCGACTTGCGCAGGTCCAGGTGGTACAGCCAGTCCTCGTCGTCGCGCAGCGGATGGTCCAGGCGCTCGTGGTAGAGCCCCCAGCGGGACTCCGTGCGGGCCAGCGAGGCCCGCGCCGCCATCTCGGCGCAGTCCCGGATGAAGGACACCTCCGCGCAGCGCATCAGTTCGTGCGGCGTCGCCGCCCCCATCCCGGCCAGCTCGTGCGTCATCCGGTCGAAGGCCTCCACCGCCAGCGACAGCCGCGCGCCCGTCTTCGGCGGAGCCACGTAGTCGTTCACGAACCGCCGGAGCTTGTACTCCACCTGCGGCTGCGGCGGCCCGTCCGGGTTGCGCAGCGGGCGGTACACCAGCTCGTGCGCGGCGGCGAGCTGATCGGCCGGCAGCTCGCCCTCGTAGGCGCGGTGGCGCGCGGCGTCCGCGCCGGCCAGGTCCCCGAAGACGAACGCCCCGATCATGTAGTTGTGCGGTACGGAGGCCAGGTCACCGGCCGCGTACAGCCGGGGCACGGTGGTGCGGGCGTGGTCGTCGACCCGTACGCCGGAGGCCGAGTGGCCGCCGCACAGGCCGATCTCCGAGATGTGCATCTCGATGTCGTGCGTGCGGTAGTCGTGGCCGCGCCCGGCGTGGAAGGTGCCGCGGGTGGGCCGCTCGGTGGTGTGCAGGATCGATTCGAGGGCGCCCACCGACTCCTCGGGGAGGTGGCTGAGCTTGAGGTACACCGGCCCCCGGTCGGAGGCGAGTTCGGCGGCGAACTCCGCCATCATCTGCCCCGACCAGTAGTCGGAGTCCACGAACCGTTCGCCGTGCCGGTTGACCTGGTAGCCGCCGAAGGGGTTGGCGACGTAGGCGCAGGCCGGGCCGTTGTAGTCCTTGATCAGCGGGTTGATCTGGAAGCACTCGATCCCGGTGAGCGCGGCGCCCGCGTGGTAGGCCATGGCGTAGCCGTCACCGGCGTTGGTCGGGTTCTCGTACGTGCCGTACAGGTATCCGGAGGCGGGCAGGCCGAGCCGGCCGCACGGCCCGGTCGCCAGGACCACCGCTCCGGCCCGGACCGTCACGAAGGCGCCGGTGCGGGTGTTGAAGGCCGCGGCCCCGATCGCCCGGCCGTCCTCGGGGGAGGTCAGGACGCGGACCGGCATCACCCGGTTCTCGATGCGGATCCGCTCGCGCATCTCGCGGCGCCGCAACTGCCGGTAGAGGACCTTCTTGACGTCCTTGCCCTCCGGCATCGGCAGCACGTACGAGCCGGAGCGGTGCACCTGGCGGACCGCGTACTCGCCGTGCTCGTCCTTCTCGAACTTCACGCCGTACGACTCCAGCCGGCGCACCATCGCGAAGCCGCGGGTGGCGGTCTGGCGCACGGTGGACTGGTCGACGATCCCGTCGTTGGCGCGGGTGATCTCGGCGACGTAGTCGTCGGGTTCGGCGCGGCCGGGCACGACGGCGTTGTTCACCCCGTCCATGCCCATGGCGAGCGCGCCGGAGTGGCGCACGTGCGCCTTCTCCAGCAGCAGGACGCTGGCCCCGCGTTCGGCGGCGGTCAGCGCGGCCATCGTGCCGGCGGTGCCGCCGCCGATGACGAGGACGTCGCAGGAGAGTTCCTCGGCGTCGCCGATCGCGGGAATGTCCACGGTGCTGCCCTTCGGGTCTTCGGGTCTTCGGGTGTCCGGTCTTCGGGTCGCAGGCCGGAGCGGTCAGAGGGAGGCGAGGATCCGCTGCCGGAGCGCGCCGCGGTCGGCGGCGCGGGTGCGCGGGCGGGGGACGGGGAGCACCTCGCCGGTGCCCAGCAGGGCGATGCGGTCGCCGAGCCGCAGGGCCTCGTCCACGTCGTGGGTGACGAAGACGACGGTGGCCCCGGTGCCGGCCAGGACCTCCACGAGGAGGTCCTGCATCCCGGCGCGGGTCTGGGCGTCGAGCGCCCCGAACGGTTCGTCCATCAGGACGGCCCGGGGCCGCGCGGCGAGGGCGCGGGCCAGCTGGACGCGCTGGCGCTGGCCGCCGGAGAGCTGGTGCGGCAGCTTGTGGGCGTGCTCCGCGAGGCCGACCCGCTCCAGCCACTGCCCGGCGGTGCGCCGCCGCTCGGCGCGCGCGGCGGGGCGTCCGGCGGCGGGCCGCCGGATGGCCAGGGGGAGTTCGACGTTGGCCCGTACGGTCCGCCAGGGCAGCAGGGCGTCGTCCTGGAAGACCAGCGCCCGGTCGGCGCCGGGCCCGGTGACGGGCCGTCCGTCCTGCTCGACGCTTCCGCCGAGCGGCGCCAGCAGCCCGGCGAGGGTCCGCAGCAGCGTCGACTTGCCGCATCCGGACGGGCCGACGACGGCCAGCACCTCCCCCGCTTCGACGCTCAGGTCGACGCCGTCGAGGACGACGCCCCCGCCGTGTCCGAGCCGGGCCCCGCGCAGTGCGAGGGCCGCCCCGGTGGTGGTGGTCGTGCTCATGGGCTCACCCCTTCGGTCAGGTCCCGTCCGGCCGAGGCCGCTGCCGGGAGCCGGTCGGACGCGGGCCGCGGGGTCCGGGTGCCGGGTGCGGCCGGGCGGCGGCGGGCGGGAGGTTCCGGGCGGGGCGGGGCGGCGCGCGAGGGGAGCCAGCGCGTCAGGCGCCGGCCCGTCCGCTCCACCAGCGTCGAGGTGAGCCAGCCCAGCGCCCCGATGGTGACCATGCCGGCGAAGACGCCGGGGTAGTCCACCACCGTGTAGTCCTGCCAGGTCCGGTAGCCGACCCCGTACTCGCCGGAGATCATCTCGGCGGAGATCACACAGATCCAGGACACCCCGATCCCCACCGACAGCCCGCCGAAGATGCCCGGCAGCGCCCCCGGCAGGACCACCGAGAACAGCACCCGCAGCCGCCCGCCGCCCATCGTGAGCACGGCCTCCTCCCACACCGGGGACAGCGCGGCCACCGCGTGCCGGGTCGAGACCAGCACCGGGAAGAAGGCCGCCGCGCAGGTGATGAAGACGATCCCCTGCTCGTTGGACGGGAACAGCAGGATCGCCACCGGCACCAGCGCGATGGCCGGGATCGGCCGCAGCACCTCCAGCACCGGCGTCAGCAGGTCGCAGGCGAGCCGGGAGCGGGCCACCGCGGTGCCCGCCGCCACGCCCAGGAGGGCGGCCAGCGCGAATCCCGTCACGATCCGCCGGAGGCTGT
This sequence comes from Streptomyces sp. NPDC048507, assembly GCF_043199995.1. NCBI lineage: Bacteria > Bacillati > Actinomycetota > Actinomycetes > Kitasatosporales > Streptomycetaceae > Streptomyces > Streptomyces sp. NPDC048507. Next base: position 100,228 of record NZ_JBICWZ010000017.1, read on the forward strand.
CCGCCAGGTCCTGCCAGTACGGTCCCGCCGACGCCCGCGAGACGAGCTCGGCGGCCACCTCCCCGGCCGTCGGGAACTGTTCGAACCGCAGCCACAGGTGCACGTCCCAGATGGTCAGCGCCTGCCACAGCAGCAGCGCCGCCAGCAGGGAGGCGGCCCGCAGGGCCCGCCGCGCGGGGGTCATCCGGCGAGCCCGGTGGCCTCGGCGAAGCTCACGATCCGCGCCCCGGAGGCACGGTGGGCCTCCACGTACGCCCGCGCGCCCGCCGCCGTCATGAAGGCGCGCGGCTCGCTCCCCTCCACGACCCACACCGCCCGGTCGGCGAACCAGAGGGTCCCGGTCCGCGCGTCCGGTACGTACGCCGCCCGGACGTCGGCCCCGCGGGCGGCCCTGAGGAGCTCGCGCGGGGAGTCGTAGGTCCGGGTGCCCGCCTGCCCCCTCAGCCACAGTTCCGGCCGGGCGGGGACCGCGGGCGGGTAGGCCGCGCCGCCCCGGGCCGTGGCGCGGCGCAGCGGCTCCGGGTCCACGAAGGCGTCCACGTCCACGTCGCCCACCAGCGCGGCCTCCTTCAGCACCGGCACGTCCGCCTTCAGCGCCGCGATCAGCTCGGGCCGCAGGGCCGGGTCGAAGGCGGCGATGCCGTTCGCGCCGTTGTAGAGGTAGACCACCTCCGCCGGGAGGCCGGTCTCCTTCGCCACCGATTCGGCGGCGGCCACCGGTTCGGCGCGCAGGTACGCCGTCGCCCGGCCCTGGGCCCGCAGGAAGTCCTCCAGCACCCCGGGCCGCCGGTCGGCGAAGCGCTGGCGGACGGTGACCCCGTGGAAGGTGGGGACGTTCAGCTCGGCGCCGTCGTAGAGGGCCTTCGCCCGCCCTTCGAAGGCGAGCTGTCCCGGCCAGGCCACGAACTGCGAGAGGGCGTCGGCGCTGCCCGCCTGGAGGGCCGAAGCGCCCACGCTGGGCTGCTGGTTGAGTTTCTGGACGCCCTTCGAGGGGTCGATCCCGGCCTGCTGGAGGGCCCGTACGAGGGTGCCGTCGGCGGCCGAGCCCACGCTGGTGGACACCTTCTTGCCGCGCAGGTCCGCCACGGACTCCAGCTTCGAGTCCGGTGCGGTGACGATGGTGTTGAGGCCGCCGCGCAGGTTGTAGCCGGTCACCGAGACCAGCCGGGTGGGCTGCTTCAGTTCCTTGCCGCGCGCCGCGTTGATCAGGAGCGGGAAGTCCCCCATCGAGCCGATGTCCACCTTCCCGGCGGTCATCTGGGCGGTGATCGGCGCGCCGGTCGCGTAGTCCTGCCAGTCCACCCGGTAGGTGACGCCCTCGCGTTCGCCGCGCGCGGCGAGCTCCTGCTCGAAGTAGCCCAGCGAGCGCAGCAGGGTTCCGGCGGTGACGGTGTTGATGGTCTTGGACTGGTAGCCGACGGTCACGGTGACCGTCTTGTCCGCCGCGGCCCCGGAGGCCTGTCCGCAGGCGCCGGCGAGCGGGGCGAGCAGCAGGACGAGGGCGGGTGCGAGGGTTCTCGTGCGCATCGCGGGGGCGCCCTTCACCGGAGCAGGTAGGGCATGTTGACGGTGACCGCGCCCGTGGGGCAGCGGGCGGCGCAGGGGCCGCAGTACCAGCACTCGTCGACGTGCATGTACGCCGTGCCGTCCTCCTCGCGCAGGGCGAGCGAGTCGAGCGGACACATGTCGACGCAGAGGGTGCAGCCTTCGATGCACAGGGAGGCGTCGATGGTCACGGGTACGTCGGCGCGCTGGGGGACCACGGGCATGGCTGTCTCCGGTCTCCGGGAAGGAAGGGCGGGGGTGGGGGGGGCGGGGGTGGGGGAGGGGGCGGTGTCACCGGGTGCGGCGCAGCAGGCCGCTCATGGTGATGCGGTCGCCGCGGAAGCGGATGAACTCCAGGTCCACGGGCCGCCCGTCGGCGAGGTGGGTGAGCCGCTCCAGCATCAGGACGGCGGCCCCGCGCGGGGCCTGGAGGACGGCGGCGGAGTGCGCGTCGGCGTTGACGGCCTCGACGGTGATCTCGGCGTGGCCCAGTGGCTGTCCGGTGAGCTCCTCCAGCAGCCGGAACACGTCGGTGTGTTCCAGGTCGCAGTCCAGGAGGGCGGCGCCGATGTCCAGCGGGAGGTAGGTGAGGTCGAGGGAGAGCGGCAGGCCGTTGAGCCGGCGCAGGCGTTCGATGTAGAGCACGTCGGAGTGCTCGGGCAGGCCCAGCCGGCCGGCGACGGGCGCGGGGGCCCGGACGGGGCCCGCCGTGCGGACCTCGTTGGTGACCTCGCCGTGCTCGTGCAGGGTTTCCGCGAGGCCCTGGAGGCGGTCGAGGCCGTGCGGGTACTTCTCGCAGACGACGACGGTGCCCACGCCCGGCCGGCGCTCGACGAGGCCTTCGCCGCGCAGCAGGTCCAGGGCCTGGCGGACGGTGTTGCGCCCGGCGCCGTAGTCGGCGGCGAGGCTGTCCTCCAGGGGCAGCACCCCGCCGGGGAAACCGCCGGTCAGGATCTGGTGGCGCAGCAGGTCGGCGAGCTGGCGCGCCAGGTCCGCGCGCAGCCGCCGGCGGCGCGCGGCGGCGACCGGGACGGTGTGGGCACTGGTGCGTTCGGCTGGCATGGCAGGGAACGTACCGGCGGTGCGGGGGCCGTGGTGTTGCCGCAGTGTTGCGCCACCAAAGGGCCCGGGCGCACGGCTGTGAGCTGCGGTTTTCCCGAGGTGGCGGCGAGATCCGCCACCCCGGGGGACGGGTCAGTGCCGGGCGGGGGCGATCCGGCCGGTGACCTCGCCGAGGCCGACGCGGGTGCCGTCGGCGCCGGGCGCCCAGGCGGTGAGGGTGACGGTGTCGCCGTCCTCCAGGAAGGTGCGCTTGCCGTCGGCGAGCTCGATGGCGTCGCGGCCGTTCCAGGTGAGCTCCAGCAGGGAGCCGCGCTGGCCGGTCTCGGGGCCGCTGACGGTGCCGGAGCCGTAGACGTCGCCGGTGCGCAGGGAGGCGCCGTTGACGGTCATGTGGGCCAGCTGCTGGGCGGCGGTCCAGTACATCGAGGCGAACGGCGGCTCGGCCACCGCCTGCCCGTTGATCGAGACGGTGATGTGCAGGTCGAAGCCGCCGGGGCGGTCGGCGTCGGCGTCGTCCAGGTAGGGCAGGAGCGGGAAGTCCCGGGCGGGCGGGGCGACCCGGGCGGCGTCCAGGGCCTCCAGGGGCGTCACCCAGGCGGAGACGGAGGTGGCGAAGGACTTGCCGAGGAAGGGGCCCAGCGGGACGTACTCCCAGGCCTGGATGTCCCGCGCGGACCAGTCGTTGAGCAGGAACAGCCCGAAGACGTGGTCCTCGAAGTCGGCGAGCGGCACCGGGACGCCGAGCTCGGAGCCGGTGCCGACGACGAAGCCGACCTCGGCCTCGATGTCGAGCTTCACGGACGGGCCGAAGACGGGCGCCGGGTCGGTGGGCGCCTTGCGCTGGCCCGAGGGGCGCACGACGTCGGTGCCCGAGACGACGACGGTGCCCGAGCGGCCGTGGTAACCGATCGGCAGGTGCTTCCAGTTGGGGGTCAGCGCGTCGCCGTCCGGGCGGAAGATCTTGCCGACGTTGGTGGCGTGGTGCTCGCTCGCGTAGAAGTCGACGTAGTCGGCGACCTCGTACGGCAGGTGCATGGTGACGGCGTCGAGCGGGAGGAGGTGCGGCTCGACGGTCTCGCGGTGGCCGGGGTCGGTGACCCAGGCGGTCAGCGCGCGGCGCACGTCGCGCCAGGCGGTGCGGCCCGCGTCGAACAGCGGGTTCAGCGAGCCCTGGAGGAGCAGCCCGGCGTACGGGGAGCCGAGGGCGTGGGCGACGGCCCCCGCGTCGAGCACGAAGGCGCCGATCCGGACGCCGACCCGGCGCCTGCCCGGCTCGTCGGCGGTGGAGAACACGCCGTACGGGAGGTTGTGCGGCCCGAACGGGTCGCCCTCGGGGACATCGAGGGGGCTCTGCTGGGGCATGGGATGCTGCCTCGCTTTCGACGCGGTCCGGGGGTGTCCCGGGGGCTGGTTGACACGTTACGTGGCTGGTGGGGTCTGTGGGAGGCCGGATTCCTGCGCTATTTGTAGGACTTGTCCGCAGGGGTCCGTATCCTTGGCGCCGTGACTTCCGCCCTCCCCCCCGCCCTGATCGCCACCGACCTGGACGGGACTCTGCTGTGCGCCGGAGACACCGTCTCCGCCCGCTCGTACGCGGCGCTCGCGAGGGCGCGCGCGGCGGGCGCCCACCACATCGTCGTCACCGGCCGCCCCGTTCCCCAGGTCCGGCACGTCCTGGACGGGCTCGGCTACGCGGGGCTGGCGGTGTGCGGGCAGGGCGCACAGCTCTACGACACGGCGCGCGGCGCCCTGCTGCACTCCGTCTCCATGGACCGCGAGCTGGCGGAGGTCGCCCTCGGCAAGATCGAGGCGGAGATCGGCGAGGTCTACGCCGCCGTCAACCAGGAGGGGCTGTACGGGGAGACCCTCATGGGCCCCGGTTACCGCGTCTGGCACCCCCACCTGCCCATGGTCCGGGTGCGGCGCCGGGACGACCTCTGGGCGGAGCCGATCATCAAGGTGCTGCTCCAGCACCCGCGGCTGGGCGACGACGAGCTGACCCGGGTCGCGCGGGCGGTGGCCGGGGACCTGGTGAACGTCACCATGGCCGGGGAACACACCGTCGAGCTCCAGCCCCCGGGCGTCGACAAGGCCCTCGGGCTGGCCCGGGCGGCGGAGGTCCTGGAGCTGGCGGCGGCCCGGGCGGTCGCCTTCGGCGACATGCCGAACGACGTCCCGATGTTCGCCTGGGCGGCCCACGGGGTGGCCATGGCCAACGCGCACCGGGAGCTGCTGGCCGTCGCGGACGAGGTGACCCTCTCGAACGAGGCCGACGGCGTCGCGGTGGTGCTGGAGCGGCTCTACGCCTGAGGCGGGGCCGGGCTCATCCCGGTGGCCCACAGCGGGGTCAGCTCCCAGGTGTGCGCGCCCGGGTGGGACAGGTACGACCAGCAGACCGGGCCGCGCCGGGTGGCGGCCGGACAGTCGGGGAGCGTGAGGACGGTTTCCGGCCAGCCCGCGTCCGGCCCGGCCCACTGGGCCCACAGGGCCCGGCCCGAGCCGGAGTCGTGGACCAGGTCCATGTGCGGCCCGGCGTGGCTTTCGAGCACGCACCGCAGTTCGGGGCCGTCCGCGAGGACGGCCCGCAGGACGCGGGCGTTCCCGCAGAGCAGCTCGGCGAGGGCGTCGAGGTGGGCGGCCGACAGCAGGCCGCGCGCCCCGCACGCCTCCCTCACGCGAGCCACCCCCGCGCGACGACCCAGGCCACGCAGCAGATCCAGGCGGCGGCGCCCAGCGTCACGGCGACCGCCGCCCACGCGTCCCCGCGGCCGTCCCTCACAGCAGCCCCTCCGTGCTGCGGGCGTTGCGCCGGGCGGTCTCGGCGCGCAGCCGCTCCATGGGGTCGGCGAGCCGCACCGCGGCCGGCTCCGCCTCCCACTCGGGCCCCCCGCGCACGGGCCGCAGCGACCAGTACGGACCGGCGAGTCCCCGGAACTCCCCGACGCGGTCCGCGCGGCCGGTGTCCACGACGAAGGTTCCGGGGACGGGGGGCGGGGGAAGGGGCATTCCACACATGGCGGTTCCTCTCCGTAGCTGCATCGCTACCAGGTGCGTTCAGACTGGCCCGCCCGGGGGAATGGTTCAACTTGCCAGGAACGAACGGAAGATTGGTCACGAGCCTGTGAACCGTAAGGAGTTGAACCCCGAGGCCGGCCCCGAGGCCGCCTACGGGGCGCGTTTGCGCCGCTCGCGCGAGGAGCGCCGCTGGACGCAGGAGCAGCTCGGGGGGCGGATGGGGTTCTCCGCCACGCACATCTCGGCCGTGGAAACCGGCCGCAAGATTTCGACTCTGCGTTTCTCGACCAGTGCGGACGCGGTCTTCGGCCTCGCCGGAACCGAGGACACGTTCGAACGCCAGTGGCGCGAGATCCGGCACGGCGTCCTGCTGGAGGGCTTCCCGGAGTTCCTCGGCTACGAGAGCCGGGCGGCGGAGATCCGGCTGTACGAGGTCGGCGTCATACCGGGCCTGCTCCAGACGCCGGAGTACGCGACGGTCGTCACCGAGAGCACCGTGAAGCGCGGGGCCATCACAGCGGATCAGGCGGGCGAACGGATCGCCGTCATCGCGGGGAGGCAAGCCTCGCTGCGGCGCACGCCGCCTCCCGTGGTCTTCGCGGTCCTCGACGAGAGCTGCCTGCGTCGACCCATCGGCGGACCCGACGTCATGCGGGACCAGTTCACGCGGCTGCTGGAATTCGCCGAGCTGCCGAACACGGTGCTTCAGATCGCTCCGTTCACCATGGGGGAGCGGCGTCCGCTCAGCCTGCCGTTTACCGTGCTCACGCTGCAAGACCGCTCGATCATGTCCTACGCGGAATCCGCCCAACGGGGCCATCTGGAGCGGGAGAACAACTCTGTAGTGCCCATGCTGACGGCCTACCATCAGCTCCAGGCCGAAGCGCATACCCAGGCGACTTCAGTGGCCATGATCGAGCAGCTTAGAAAGGGCACGTCGTGACGACCGAATCCCCCCGCTGGTTCACGTCCTCCTACAGCGAAAACGGCGGCCAGTGCGTCGAGGTCGCCACCAACCTCGTCGCCTCGCGCGGTGTCGTCCCCGTCCGGGACTCCAAGCGGGACGACAGCCCCGTGCTCGGCTTCACCGCCGCCGCGTTCGCGGCGTTCGTGGACGGCGTCAAGGCCGTCTGATCCTCCGGAAGGGAAACCCCGTGACGACCGAATCCCCCCGCTGGTTCACGTCCTCCTACAGCGACAACGGCGGCGCGTGCGTCGAGGTGGCCACCAACCTCGTCGCCGCGCGCGGCCTCGTACCCGTCCGGGACTCCAAGTGCGCGGACGGGCCGGTGGTGGACGTGTCCGCCGCCGCGTTCGCCGCGTTCGTGGACGGCCTCAAGGCCGTCTGAGCCCCCCGCCCCCCGCGCGGCTAGCCGGCCGTGCGGGGGAGGCGGCGTTCCCAGGTGCGGTGGAAGACGACCTCGTCGCCCTCCCGGCACACCACCTCGTTGGACGTCAGGAAGCCGCCCTCGTCGCAGGAGATCTCCGAGCGGGTCTCCACCCGGGCGTCCCAGCCCTCCTGCGGCCGGTGCAGCCGGATCCGCCAGTCGCTGCGGGTCCGGGCCGACAGGGCGTCGCCGTCCTCGATCTCGTAGACCTCCGCCGCGTCCTCGGAGAACTCCAGCCCGTCCGGGTACACGCGGGTGCCCCCGTAGCGGGGGTCGACCTCCAGGCGCCAGGAGCCGCGCGCCACGTCCCGTACGACCAGCCGCTCCGGGCGCGGCCCGTCCAGCGTGTCCGGGTAGACCACCGCCAGCGGCTCCGCCTGCTCGGGCGCCTCGAAGACGATCCCGTCGTCCGTCGAGGGCGACGCCGCCCGGACGGGGAGCTCCAGCGTGCTGCCCTCCGGGTCCACGGTCCAGCCCGCCTCCGAGCCGGCCCGCGGCCAGATCCACGGCCAGTACGCCGACGACAACGCGAGGCGGATCCGGTGACCCGGCGGAAAGGTGTGGCCGATGCCGTTCAGCGCGAAGGTGACGTCCTCCTGCGCGCCGGGCGTCCACGGGAGCGCCCGCTCGCGCCCCCGGCGCGCCGAGAGGTTCAGCGCGCCCCGGGTGACCAGGGTCGAGGACCCGTCGGGGGCGATGTCGCACAGCCGGGCCACGACCTGCCCGTACGGGACGTCCATCCGCAGCCGCAGGGTCACCGAGGGGCGGCCCAGGATCTCCACCGGCTCGTCCGGGGCCACCGGGAACTCGAAGCACGCCGACTTCGCGTCCTCCTCGCGCTGGTCCGGCGGCAGGTCGGCGTCGTTGCCGAAGGGGAAGAAGCGGCCCGCGTCCAGCCCGGTGTGCTGCGGCGAGGCGACCACCACCGGGGGGCCCTGGAGCCCGTAGGAGACCGGGACGACCGTGGGGGAGGGCCAGGCCCGGTCGCCGACCCAGCGGCCCTCCAGACGCTCGTACACGGTCGCCGGGGGGTGCGACTCGCTGATCCAGGAGCGCAGCAGCGGCTCCTCCATGACGCCGTTGTCCTCGCCCTTGAGCCAGTGGTCCCACCAGCGCAGGGTCTCCTGGAGGAAGCCGATGGCCGGGCCCGGCGGCAGCCCCCGGTCGGGGTACTGGTGCGACCAGGGGCCGATCAGCCCCCGGACCCGGTTCGCGGGCAGCGCGGAGACCAGCCGCAGCACCGTGTCCCGGTAGGGGTCGTGCCAGCCGCCCACCGCGAGGACGGCCGCCCGCACCGCCCCGTAGTCCTCGCAGACGCTGCCGTGGCGCCAGTAGTCGTCGCGGGTCTGGTGCGCGAGCCAGGTGTGGATCAGGGGTTCCACGCCCTCCAGCCGCTCCAGCCACTGCGCGCGCCAGCCGTCCCCGGCGTAGTGGGGGTCGGGCGGGCGGCAGGCGAAGGCCAGCATGGTGGCGGCCCAGGCGTGCATGTCCACGGCGAGCACGGAGCCGCCCATGTAGTGCACGTCGTTGTCGTAGCGGTCGTCGGTGGAGCAGACGGTGACGACGGCCTTGAGGGCCTCGGGGGCCAGCGCGGCGATCTGGAGGCTGTTGAAGCCGCCCCAGGAGATGCCGAACATGCCGACCGCGCCGGTGCACCAGGGCTGGGCCGCGAGCCACTCCACGACCGCGACCCCGTCGGCCAGCTCCCGGGCGTCGTACTCGTCGCCGGGCAGGCCGCCGCTGTTGCCGTGGCCGCGCACGTCGACGCGTACGGAGGCGTAGCCGTGGCCCGCGTACCAGGGGTGGCGCTGGGCGTCGCGCGGGGCCGTCCAGTCGGTCAGCCGGTACGGGAGGTACTCCAGCAGGGCCGGGACGGGCCCGCCGGTCACCGGGCGCCAGATCCGGGCGTACAGCTCGACGCCGTCGGGCATCGGGATCCGGACGTCCTCGTGGGCGGCCGCGTACGGGAAGTCGGTACGGATGATCATCGGAGTCGGTTCACCGGGCCCCTCAGTGGACGGGATGCATGGTGCGGCGCAGCCAGGGCGCCATGGCGATCACGGCGAGGCCGACCGCGACCGCGATGGCGCCGTTGACGCCGAAGTAGGCGGGGTTGGAGACGTGGCCGTAGACCTTGACGACCTGGGCCTGGATGCCGTTGGCGAGGGCCAGCGAGAGGAACCACAGGGCCATCGTCTGGCTCGCGTAGGCCTTGGGGGCGAGTTTCGTGGTGGCGGACATGCCGGAGGTCTCCAGCAGGACGTCGCCGAGCCCCAGCAGCAGGTACGAGCCGACGATCCACCAGGCGGCCATCTTGTACGCGTCCCCGGCGTGGCCGGAGGTGGGGATCACCATCAGCAGGAACGACAGGCCGCCCAGGATCACCCCGATGGCGATCTTGTTGGAGGCGTGCGGCTGGCGGGGGCCCATCCGCGACCAGAGCGCGGCCACCACCGGGGCGAGGGCCACCTCGAAGGCGCCGAGGGCGGAGGCGTACCAGCCGGCCGGGAAGTGGAAGCCGAGGATCTCGGTCCGGGCGTTGGTCGAGGCCAGCAGCATCATCGTCGAGTAGGCCTGGAAGAGGATGAAGTTGAAGGCGACGGAGGCCAGGAAGAGGACCACGTACGGGCGCAGCCGGGTGCGTTCCTCGCGGGTGACGCGCGGGCTGCGGAACATGACCGCGAAGTACACGACCGGCGCGATCACCGAGACCAGGGTCAGGACGTCGACGAACCGGCCCATCGTCAACCAGCCGACGACCGACAGCAGGGTGGCGATGACGGCGAACGCGAGCAGGCCGCCGACGATCCACCACACCGCGCGGCGCATCGCGTCGGGGGCCAGCGCGTACTCGGCCGAGTGTTTGCGTCCGGCCAGATGGCGGCGGCCCAGGACGTACTGGACCAGCCCGAAGGTCATGCCGATGGCGGCGGCGGAGAAGCCCCAGTGCCAGCCCTCGTGCTCGCCCAGCCAGGCGGTGATGAGCGGGCCGGCGAAGGCGCCGATGTTGATGCCCATGTAGTAGAGGGCGAAGCCGGCGTCGCGGCGCTGGTCGTCCGTCCGGTACAGCTTGCCGACCATGCTGGCCACGTTGGGCTTGAGCAGGCCGGTGCCCGCGCTGATCAGGCCGAGGCCCACCCAGGTCATGACGCCCGTGGGCACGGCCATGGCGTAGTGCCCGCAGGCGATCAGGATGCCGCCGGTGAGCACGGCGCGGTAGGAACCGAGGATGCGGTCGGCGAGCCACCCGCCGGCCACGGAGACGAGGTAGACCATGGTCCCGTACGCGGCCGAGACGGACGCGGCGGTGGCGGGATCCATCCCCAGGCCGCCGTGTGCGACCGTGTCGGCGAAGTAGAGGACGAGGATGGCCTGCATGCCCAGGAAGGAGAACCGCTCCCAGACCTCCAGCCCGGAGAGCGTGGCCAGCCCCCTCGGGTGCCCGAGGAAGGCGTGGTCGTCTCCGGGGGGCGGCTGGTCCGCCTCGGGGTCCCCGGGCTCGTCTATGTCGGTCGCAGATCTGGACAAAACACATTCTCCGGTTGTTTCGGCTTCCTCTGAACATACCGGTGCGCATCGGGCGATGCGCGCGTGGCGACCGGGCAGGCGCTCTGGGTGATCGAAAACGGACCGGATACGCTGGCTTGAGTGATGGCAGCGACACATCGACAATCCAGGTGATCGTCAGCGTGATCGTCAGCAGACAGGAGTACCCCTCGTGACCGTCGTCGGGCCGTTCGGACTGAGCGTGCGGGACCAGGCTCTTGAAACCGATGTCCAGGCCGGACTGGCCGCCGTCGAGGCGGGTCTGCTGGAAGCCACCAAGAGCGAAGTCCCCTTCATCACCGAGGCGGCGCAGCACCTCGTGCGCGCCGGAGGCAAGCGCTTCCGGCCCCTGCTGGTGATGCTCGCCTCCCGCTTCGGCGACCCCTACGCCCCCGGGATCGTCCCTTCCGCGGTGGTCGTGGAGCTCACGCACCTCGCCACCCTCTACCACGACGACGTCATGGACGAGGCGGACGTGCGCCGCGGCGTGGAGAGCGCGAACGCCCGCTGGGGCAACTCCGTGGCCGTCCTGACGGGTGACTTCCTCTTCGCCCGCGCCTCGCACATCCTGGCCGACCTCGGACCCGAGGCCGTCCGCATCCAGGCCGAGGCCTTCGAGCGGCTGGTGACCGGCCAGATCCTGGAGACCGCCGGCCCGCGCGACGGCCGCGACCCGGTCGCCCACTACCTCGACGTCATCGCGGGCAAGACCGGCTCGCTGATCGCGGTCTCCGGCCGCTTCGGCGCGCTGATGTCCGGCGCCGACGAGTCCGTCGTCGACATCCTGACCCAGTACGGCGAGCGCCTCGGCACCGCCTTCCAGCTCGCCGACGACGTCCTCGACATCGCCTCCGACTCGCACGAGTCCGGCAAGACCCCCGGCACCGACCTGCGCGAGGGCATCCCGACCCTGCCCGTGCTGCTGCTGCGCGAGCGGGCCGCGCGCGAGGGCCTTCCGGAGGACCTGGAACTCGTACGCCTGCTCGACGGGGACCTGACGGACGACGCCCTGCACGCCGAGGTCCTGGCCCGGCTGCGGGTGCACCCCGCCCTGGAGCAGGCCCGCCGCGACACCATCCGCTACGCCGAGGAGGCGCGCGCCACGCTCGCCCCCCTGCCGGAGTGCTTCGCGAAGGCGGCCCTGGAGGAACTGTGCGACGCGGTGGTCCACCGCGCCGGCTGAGCGCCGGCGCGCACCGCGGAACGGGCCCCCGCGCCCCCGGCGACCCCTACGGGTCGGGGGCGGGGGGCCCGGCGCGTGTCATCCCACGGTCGTACGCGCGGTTGGCCCCCGGGGCTGACGCCCCGGAGCCGCCGATTTGGTCATATGGAGTCATCGAACCCCACCGGATCGGGTGAGCGCGGTGACGCGGGGGTCACCGCCGTAGACACAGAGGGCAGGGCACTGACATGGCAGCGAACACGAAGACCTCTCGCAAGGCCGCCCGGTACGCCGTACCGGTAGCGGTGGCGGGCGTCGCCGCGGCGAGCGTGGCGATGGTCCCGGCCTTCGCCAACGCGGGCGGCCCGGACCTGCCCAAGGTGACGGCGCAGCAGCTGATCGAGAAGGTGGCGGCCTCCGACGTCCAGCAGCTGACCGGCACGGCGAAGCTCAGCACCGACCTCGGTCTGCCCACCCTCGCCTCCGGCCTGCTGGGCGGCGGCGGCATCGCGGGCGGCTCGGCCGACCCGCAGGACAAGGTGGCGCAGCTCGCCAACGGCACGCACACCTTCCGCGTCGCGGCCGACGGCCCGGACCGCCAGAAGCTGACCTTCCTGGACGGCCGGGACGAGTACACCCTCGTCCACAACGGCACCGACGTCTGGGGCTACGACTCCAAGTCCAACGAGGCCTTCCACGAGAAGGCCGACGGCAAGGACGCCGGCCGGGGCGCGGACGACAAGAAGACCGCCGACCGGCTCGGGGCCTCCCCGCAGCAGCTCGCCCAGGACCTCCTCAAGGAGGCCGGGCCGACCACCGACATCGGCGTGGGCGACACCGCCCAGGTCGCCGGCCGCGACGCCTACCAGCTCGTCCTGAAGCCCAAGCAGAGCGGCTCCACCATCGGATCCGTCCAGATCGCCGTCGACGCCAAGAACGGCGTGCCGCTGCGCGTCCAGGTGCTCTCCAGTCAGGGCGGCAAGCCGATCGCCGAGGCCGGTTTCAGCCAGGTCTCCTTCACCAAGCCCGGCGCCGACACCTTCGCCTTCACCCCGCCCAAGGGCGCCAAGGTGACCGAGGGCGCCGACGGGGCCCGCAAGGGCGGGGAACACGGCAAGGACTTCAAGGGCCTGGAGTCCATCCCCGGCCTGGACGCCCTGACCGGCGCCGGAGCGGGCGGCAAGGGGGACGTGAAGGTCTTCGGCGAGGGCTGGGCGACGGTCGCGCGCATCGACACGGGCGCCGGCAAGAACCTCGGCGACCTCCAGAACGACAAGAACGCGCCGAAGGAGGCCAAGCAGTTCATGGACTCCCTCGGCGACAAGGTCAGCGGGAAGTTCGGCCAGGGCCGGATCTTCTCCACCCGCGTCGTCAACGCGCTGATCACCGACGACGGCAAGGTCTACGTCGGCGCGGTCACCAAGGACCAGCTCGTGAAGACGGCCGACTCCGCCAAGTAGCGCCGTCGGGGCCGCGGGTGGCCGGGGGTGGCCGGGGAATGTGTCCCCGGCCACCCCCGGCCCGTTCCGCTCCTGCGTACAGCACGGCCGCTGTACGGTGTTGCCCATGTCGAGACACGTCACCATCCGCCTGGACGAAGAGTTCCACGAACGCCTCAAGGCGCGCGCGGCGGCGCTGGGGACGACGGTCACCGCGCTCATCACCGAGGTGACCGAGCGCGAACTCGACGAGGACCGGAAGAGCTTCCTCTCCGGGATCGACGAGTTCGCCGACCACTGGGGCTACTTCCAGGAGCGGTTCGGCAATTGAAGATCACCATGGAGTGGGCCTGGACCGCCCTCGCCCACCATCTGCCGTCGGATCCCGCCGTGTGGGACCCCTCCGGGGTCGCCGCGGCCGTCGCCCGTCACCAGAACGACCTGGTGCTGGTGCCCGAGCAGCCCGCCCCCGACACCGCCTGGCGGGCCGCCGCGTTCCTGCACACCCTCGCCGTGTGCCCCGCGCTGGAATCCCCGATGAACGAGTTCTACGCGGCCGCGGCCACCCGCTCGTACCTGCGGGTGGCCGGGGCCAAGCAGCTGCCCTCGCCGGAGGAGCTGGGCGACCTGGTCGAGGCCGCCAAGCTGGGCCGGGTGGACATCGGAGGGGTCGCGGAGGAGCTCCGCGCCCGGATGCAGGAGCCGCTGCCCGCCTCGCTGAGGTCCCACGGCGAGGACGCGTAGCCGGCGGGCTGCGGACCGCCGCTAGAAGGTGATCTTCCAGCTGTTGATGTAGCCGACGTCCTGCGCGCCGACGTCCTTGACCTGGAGCTTCCAGACGCCGTTCGCGACCTCGCTCGACGCGTTGACGGTGTAGGTGGCGATCACGTTGTCGGCCGAGTCCGAGCTGGAGTTCTTCAGCAGGTACGCGGTCCCGTCCGGGGCGATCAGGTTGATCACCAGGTCACCGCGGTAGGTGTGGACGATGTTGACGTCGACCTTGGTGGTGGCGGGGGCGTTGCCCGTCACGCCGGAGACCGTGATCGGCGAGGTCACCGCGGCGGCGGGGGAGTCCGGGATGTTCACGTCCGTGGTGTTCTCGAAGGACTTGCCCGGCGGCACCGGGGTGGCCGCCCCCAGGTTCCAGACCGCGTACGCGATGGCGTCGGCGTTGCGGTCCAGGGCGGTGTCGTTGATGTTCGCCGTGGTGTCGCAGGAGGAGTGGTAGCAGCGGTCGAAGGCCTGGCCGGACGTGCCGCCCCACTTCTGGGCCTGCGCCGCCGTCTTGGTGTAGTCGGCGCCGGAGAACAGGCCGCCGACCGGGATGCCCGCGCTCTTGAAGGGCGCGTGGTCGGAGCGGCCGTCGCCCTCGGTCTCGATCTCCGTGGGGATGCCGAGGCCCGCGTAGTAGTTCTTGAAGGTCTGCTCGATCGTCGGGTCGTCGTCGTAGACGAAGTAGCCCGGGTTCGGCGAGCCGATCATGTCGAAGTTCAGGTAGCCGGAGATCTTCGCCTTCTCGGCGGCCGGCAGGTTGTTGACGTAGTACTTCGAGCCGACCAGACCCAGCTCCTCCGCGCCCCACCAGCCGAAGCGCAGGTGCTTGGTGGGCTGGAGGCCCGCGCGCGAGACGGCCAGCGCCGTCTCCAGGACGGCCGCCGAACCGGAGCCGTTGTCGTTGATGCCGGCGCCGGCGGTCACCGAGTCCAGGTGCGAGCCGGACATCAGCACCGAGTTGGGATCACCGCCCGGCCAGTCCGCGATCAGGTTGTAGCCGGTGGCGCCGCTGGAGGTGAAGGTCTGCAGCGTGGTGGTGAAGCCCGCCGCGTCCAGCTTGCCCTTCACGTAGTCGATCGAGGCCTTGTAGCCGGCCCGGCCGTGCGCGCGGTTGCCGCCGTTGGCGGCGGCTATGGACGAGAACTGCGACAGGTGCGCCTTGACGTTGGCCAGCGGGATGTCGGGCGGCGTCGGCGCGGCGGCGTGGGCCGTCGGGGCGGCGAGCGCGGCGGGAGAGGTGGCGGCCAGCAGACCGGCGACCGCGAGCGCGGTCACGGCGGCCAGGCGCCGGGAGACGGACAGGCTCATGTGGGGGCTCCGGGATTCCGTATGGGGATGAGACGGAACGTGCGGGGATGGAGCAGGTGAACGATCGTGCGCCAGTGCGAGCCTGATGTTCAGCGAGAGCATGACTGCCCGTCAAGACCACGATTCGGACAGGGGAGTTCGGTAAACGGACGGTCCCCGGTACGAGGGTTTCGTACCGGGGACCGGGTGGGAGGAGGGGAAGGCGTTACGCGGGTTCGCGGGCGCTCGCCCCGTCCGCCGCGCCGTCCGCCGCCCCCTGCGGGACGGAGCCGCCCGCAGCGGTCGCGTCCGGGAGGCCGGCGGGCGCCGCCGCGGCGGCCGCCGCCTCGGCCAGCCGGACCCGCGAACGCCGGGCGCCGCGCAGCGCGTCCCAGGTCAGCAGCACCAGCGCGACCCAGACCAGCGCGAAGCCGGCCCAGCGCTCCGGCGGCATCGCCTCGTGGAAGTACAGCACCCCGAGCCCGAACTGGAAGACCGGCGCCAGGTACTGGAGCAGCCCCAGCGTGGACAGCGGCACCCGGATCGCGGCCGCCCCGAAGCAGACCAGCGGGATCGCGGTGACCAGCCCCGTCGAGGCGAGCAGCGCGGAGTGCCCGAGCCCCTGTGCGGCGAAGGTCGAGCGGCCCTCCGCACCCAGCCACAGCAGGTAGCCGAGGGCGGGCAGGAACAGCACCGCCGTCTCGGCGGTCAGCGACTCCAGCCCGCCCATGCCGAGCTTCTTCTTGATCAGCCCGTAGGTGGCGAAGGAGAAGGCCAGCGTCAGCGAGATCCACGGCGGCCGCCCGTGCCCGACGGCCAGCACCACCACCGCGGCGAGGCTGATGGCGACGGCCGCCCACTGCACCCGCCGCAGCCGCTCGCCGAGCACGAGCACCCCGAGCGCGATGGTGACCAGCGGGTTGATGAAGTAGCCGAGGCTGGCCTCGACGACCTGCCCGTTGTTGACCGCCCAGATGTACAGGCCCCAGTTGACGCTGATCACGGTCGCCGCGAGCGCGGTGAGGGCGAGCTTGCGCGGCTGGCGCAGCAGTTCGCCGATCCAGCGCCAGCGGCGCAGCGCGAGGAGCGCGACCCCGACCACGGCCAGCGACCACACCATGCGGTGGGCCAGGATCTCGATCGCCCCGGACGGCTTCAGGAGCGGCCAGAAGAGCGGGACCAGCCCCCACATCCCGTACGCGCCGAATCCGCAGAGCAGACCCGTGCGCTGCTCGTTGTCTGCCTTCACGGGCCCTCCAGTGCGACTTCCGGCCAATCTCACAACCTCACGACGGTAGCGCCGCGAGGAGTCGCTGTCATGCCCGTTCCGGCGAGATACTCATGACACTCAGGCCAGCGCCTCCGCGATGGCACGGGCCACCGGAGTCGTCGGGCGGCCGATCAGGCGCGCCAGGTCCCCGCTGGTCCCGGCCAGCCGGCCGCGCGAGATCGCCGCGTCGACGTCGACGAGGACCTCCGCGAAGCCCTCCGGCACCCCGGCGCCGGTCAGCGCCGCCAGGTGCTCCGACGCGGGCAGCGCGGCGTACGCGACCTCGCGGCCGGACTGCCGGGCGACCTCGTCGGCGTACTCGGCCAGGCTCCAGGCGGTGTCGCCGGAGAGCTCGTAGACCCGGTTCAGGTGGCCCTCGCCGGTCAGCACGGCGGCGGCCGCCGCCGCGTAGTCCGCCCGCGCCGCCGAGGCGATGCGGCCCTCGCCCGCGCTGCCGAGGACGGCCCCGTGCTCCAGGACCACGGGCAGCTGGGCGGTGTAGTTCTCGTGGTACCAGCCGTTGCGCAGGAAGGTGTACGGCAGGCCGGAGTCCAGCACCGCCTGCTCGGTGACCTTGTGCTCGGCGGCCAGCGCGAAGTCGGCCTCGGGCCCGCCGAGGATCCCGGTGTAGGCCAGCTGGGCCACCCCGGCCGCCTCCGCCGCCTTGATCACGGCGGTGTGCTGGGGCACGCGCCGGCCGACCTCGCTGCCGGAGATCAGCAGGACCCGGTCGCCGGCCCGGAAGGCACCGGCCAGCGCCGCCGGGTCGTCGTAGTCCGCGACCCGCACCTCGACGCCGCGCGCCTTCAGGTCGGCGGCCTTCTCCTCGTCGCGCACGACGACGGCCAGCGCGTCGGCGGGAACCTTCGTCAGCAGCTCCTCGACGACGAGGCGGCCCAGGGATCCGGTGGCTCCGGTGACGACGATGCTCATGGTGTTCACGCTCCTGTGCGGGATTTCCGTGCGGTGATTACACCACCCTACAGAAAGCGCTAACTTTTTGAAAGTGCTTGAGGTCGCCTCGCCTCGCCTACGACGGAGCCCGGACCCCGTAGCGGGATCCGGGCCCGGCCCTGCGGCGCGCGCGGCCACCGTCAGCCGGTGACGGTCCAGGTGTCGTTGCCGGTGAGGAGGGTGGCGAGGTCGCCCTTGCCCTTCTGGTCGATGGCGGTGTCGAGCTGGTCGGCCATGAGGGTGTCGTAGACGGGGCGGGTGGTGTCGCGGAAGACGCCGATGGGGGTGTGGTGGAGGGTGTCGGGGTCCGCGAGGCGGGAGAGCGCGAAGGCGGTGGTGGGGCTGGTGGTGTGGGCGTCGTGGACCAGGATCTGGTGTTCGTTCTGGGCGGTCACGTCCACCACGTCGAGGTCTCCGGTGCGGGGGTCGCGTACGACGCCCTTGGCCTGGTCGGGGCCGAAGCGGATGGGGTGGCCGTGGTGGAGGGGGATGAGGGCTTCGAGGGCCTGGTCTTTGTCTTTGAGGGCGTCGAAGGCGCCGTCGTTGAAGATGTTGCAGTTCTGGTAGATCTCGACGAGTGCGGTGCCCTGGTGGTCGGCGGCGGCGCGCAGGACCTCGGTGAGGTGTTTGCGGTCGGAGTCGATGGTGCGGGCGACGAAGGTGGCTTCGGCTCCGAGGGCGAGGGAGACGGGGTTGAAGGGGGCGTCGAGGGAGCCCATGGGGGTGGACTTGGTGATTTTGCCGACTTCGCTGGTGGGGGAGTACTGGCCTTTGGTGAGGCCGTAGATCCGGTTGTTGAAGAGGAGGATTTTGAGGTTGACGTTGCGGCGGAGGGCGTGGATGAGGTGGTTGCCGCCGATGGAGAGGGCGTCTCCGTCGCCGGTGACGACCCAGACGGAGAGGTCGCGGCGGGAGGTGGCGAGGCCGGTGGCGATGGCGGGGGCCCGGCCGTGGATGGAGTGCATCCCGTAGGTGTTCATGTAGTAGGGGAAGCGGGAGGAGCAGCCGATGCCGGAGACGAAGACGATGTTCTCCTTGGCCAGGCCCAGCTCGGGCATGAAGCCCTGCACGGCGGCGAGGACGGCGTAATCACCGCAGCCCGGACACCAGCGCACCTCCTGGTCCGACTTGAAGTCCTTCATCGACTGCTTCGCCTCGGCCTTGGGCACGAGGGACAGCAGGTGATGGGGAGCGTCGGTCACCTCAGTCATTGATGGCCTCCTTGAGAACCGTCGCGAGCTGCTCCGCCTTGAAGGGCATTCCGTTGACCTGGGTGTACGACTGGGCGTCGACCAAGTACTTGGCCCGGATCAGGGTGGCCAGCTGTCCGAGGTTCATCTCGGGCACCACTACCTTGTCGTAACGCTTCAGGACCTCTTCGAGATTCCTCGGGAAGGGGTTGAGGTGGCGCAGGTGGGCCTGCGCGATGGGGTGCCCCGCGAGCCGCAGCCGGCGGACGGCGGCGGTGATGGGGCCGTAGGTGGAGCCCCAGCCCAGGACGAGGGTCCGGGCGTCGCCGGTGGCGTCGTCGACCTCCAGGTCGGGGACCTCGATGCCGTCGGTCTTGGCCTGGCGGGTGCGGACCATGAGGTCGTGGTTGGCGGGGTCGTAGGAGATGTTGCCCGTGCCGTCCTGCTTCTCGATGCCGCCGATCCGGTGCTCCAGGCCCGGGGTGCCCGGCACGGCCCAGGGCCTGGCCAGGGTCTGCGGATCGCGCTTGTAGGGCCAGAACACCTCGGTGCCGTCCGCCAGGGTGTGGTTCGGGCCGGTCGCGAACTGCACCTTCAGATCGGGCAGGTCCGCCACGTCCGGGATCCGCCAGGGCTCGGAGCCGTTGGCGAGGTAGCCGTCCGAGAGCAGGAACACCGGGGTGCGGTAGGTGAGCGCGATGCGGGCCGCGTCGATCGCGGCGTCGAAGCAGTCGGCGGCGGTGCGGGGGGCGACGATCGGGACGGGGGCCTCGCCGTTGCGCCCGTACATGGCCTGGAGGAGATCGGCCTGCTCGGTCTTGGTCGGCAGACCCGTGGAGGGGCCACCGCGCTGGATGTCCACGATCAGCAGCGGCAGCTCCAGCGACACCGCCAGCCCGATCGTCTCCGACTTCAGTGCCACCCCCGGCCCCGACGTCGTCGTCACCGCCAGCGCACCACCGAACGCCGCGCCCAGCGCCGCCCCGATCCCCGCGATCTCGTCCTCCGCCTG
>NZ_JBICWZ010000018.1:0-116837 GCF_043199995.1 Streptomyces sp. NPDC048507
GGGGACCCTGTGGGAGAGTAGGACGCCGCCGAACAATCATTGTGGGAAAGCCCCGCACCAGGTAACTGGTGCGGGGCTTTTCTGCGTTCTGGGGCATCCCCTTTTTCACCGGTCCGCGGGGTAGCTCTTGAGGCTGCTGGTGTCGAGAGTCCAGCGGCCTGCGGGGACCGTTCGGGGCCCTTCGAAGGTTCGCTGTGCACGGCGACGCTCTTCTTGTCCTTGCGCGGGTCCACGACCACGTACAGCGGGACTCCCATCTTCGGGTAGTCGGGCAGCTTGTCGCGGATGCCGGTGAGGGAATGCGTACGGGACACGACTTCCACGACCATCAGCACGTCACGGGAGTTGATGACCTTCGGCGTGTCGTCGGTGTCCTCCTCCGCGATGACCATGAGGTCGGGCACCTTGGTCAGTCCGGTCTGCGAATCGCCCATGTTCGTGTCGTTGAGGGCCATGACTTCGGGCGTCTGGGCTTCGATATGGCGGCGGAGCCGCACCACGTTCAGTCCGTCGGCCATGGTGTCCTCCTGGTGGGTGCGCGACCAGCGTAGCCAGCGGAGCGGTTGGGGCCGGTTATAGGCGGCCGGCTGCCTTGAGGGAGAGGTAGGTGTCGGCGAGGGCGGGGGCCAGGTCGTCCGGGGTGGCGTCGACGACGTGGACGCCGTGGCGGGAGAGCTGCTGCGCGGTGCGGCGGCGCTGGGATTGCGACTGGGTGGCCGCCGCGGCCTCGTACACGGAGTCCAGGGAGCCCCGGGCGGCCGCCATGGCGGCGATGCGGGGGTCGGCGACCGAGGCGACGATCACCGTGTGCCGCTGGGTGAGGCGGGGGAGGAGCGGGAGCAGGCCCTCCTCGATGGGGGCCGCCTCCAGGCTTGTCAGGAGCACGACCAGGGAGCGCCGGGGGGCGCTGCGCAGGATCGTGGAGACCAGGCTGCGGGAGTCCGTCTCGACGAGGGCCGGTTCGAGGCCGGCCATGGCGTTGACGAACGCCGGGAGGGTGTCGGCGGCCGAGCGGGCCTGGATCTGGGCGCGGGGGCGGCGGTCGTGGGCCAGCAGGTCGACGCGGTCGCCGGCGCGGGTGGCCAGGGCCGCGAGGAGCAGGGCCGCGTCCATGGCGGAGTCCAGGCGGGGGGCGTCGCCGACGCGGCCCGCCGAGGTGCGGCCGGTGTCGAGGCAGATCAGGATGTGCCGGTCGCGTTCGGGACGCCAGGTACGGACGGCGACCTTGGGCCGGCGGGCGGTGGCCCGCCAGTCGATGGAACGGGTGTCGTCGCCGGGTACGTAGTCGCGCAGGCTGTCGAACTCCGTGCCCTCACCGCGGGTCAGGACGCTGGTGCGGCCGTCGAGTTCGCGCAGCCGGGCGAGGCGGGAGGGGAGGTGTTTGCGGCTGGTGAACGGCGGCAGGACGCGGACCGTCCAGGGGACGGTGTGCGAGCCCTGGCGGGCGAGCAGTCCGAGCGGGCCGTAGGAGCGGATCGTGACGCGGGCCGCCCGGCGGTCGCCGCGCCGGGTGGGGCGCAGGCGGGTGGTGAGGCGGCGGCGTTCGCCGCCGGGCACGGTCAGGGTGTGGCGGGAGGCGTCGGCCTCGGTGCCGGACTGCCAGCTGCTGGGGGGCCAGGCGTCGCGGATGCGGGCGCGGAGGGTGCGGGCGGCCGGGTTGGCGATGGTGAGGTGGACGTCGGCCGGTTCGCCGAGTCGGACCGAGGTGGCGCCCGAGCGGGTCAGTTCCAGGGTGCGGACGGGCGCCGCGAGGGCGTAGTCGACGCAGCAGGCCAGCGCGAGGGGGCCGTTGACGGCGAGGATCCCCGTCCAGCTGGGTTCGAGGACGCCGACCGGGATGCTGGCGAGGGCCGCGATCAGGGCGGCGCGTCCGGTGAGGGCCATCAGCGGGGTACGGGGACGTGGGAGAGGATCGCGGTGATCACGGCGTCGGCCGTGACGCCCTCCATCTCGGCTTCCGGGCGCAGTTGGACGCGGTGGCGCAGGGTGGGGAGGGCGAGGGCCTTCACGTCGTCGGGGGTGACGTAGTCGCGGCCGGTGAGCCAGGCCCAGGCGCGGGCGGTGGCCAGCAGGGCGGTCGCGCCGCGGGGGGAGACGCCGAGGGTGAGGGACGGCGATTCGCGGGTGGCGCGGCAGAGGTCGACGACGTACGCGGTGATCTCGGGGGAGACGGTGGTCCGGGCGACGGCCTCGCGGGCGGCTTCGAGGTCGCGGGCGCCGGCGACGGGGCGGATGCCCGCGGCGTGCAGGTCGCGGGGGTCGAAGCCGGCGGCGTGCCGGGTCAGTACGCCGATCTCGTCCTCGCGGGAGGGGAGGGGGACGGTCAGCTTGAGGAGGAAGCGGTCCAGCTGGGCTTCGGGGAGCGGGTAGGTGCCCTCGTACTCGACCGGGTTCATGGTGGCGGCGACGAGGAAGGGCTCCGGGAGCTTGCGGGGGGTGCCGTCGACGGTGACCTGGCGCTCCTCCATCGCTTCGAGGAGGGAGGACTGGGTCTTGGGGGGCGTGCGGTTGATCTCGTCGGCGAGCAGGAGGTTGGTGAAGACCGGGCCGTCCTGGAAGGAGAACTCGGCGGTGCGGGCGTCGTAGACGAGGGAGCCGGTGACGTCGCTCGGCATCAGGTCGGGGGTGAACTGGACGCGCTTGGTGTCGAGTTCGAGGGAGGCGGCGAGGGCGCGGACCAGGAGGGTCTTCGCGACGCCGGGCACGCCTTCGAGGAGGACGTGGCCGCGGCACAGGAGGGCGACGACGAGGCCGGTGACGGCGGAGTCCTGGCCGACCACGGCCTTCGAGATCTCGGTGCGGAGCGCTTCCAGCGAGGAACGGGCGCTGTCCGTGGTGGCCGTCATGAGGTGCGGACCTCTCTTTCGAGGGCGTCGAGGTGGTCGGCGAGCGCGACGAGTGCCGCGTCGTCGGCGGGGGTGGGGCCGAACAGAAGGGTGGTGGCCGGGTCGTGGGGGCCGGCGGTGGTGCGGAGGCGGGCGGTCACGGCGGGGACCAGGGTGACGGGGTCGTGGGCCTGCGGGGCCGGTACGCCGACCAGGGCGGCGAGGCGTTCGCGGGTGGCGGCGCGCAGTACCGTCGCGGCGCGGTCGCGGGCGGCGGCCTTGCGGTAGAGGCGGGCGCGGCCCTCGGTGGCCTCGGAGGCGCGGACCGCGACGGGGAGGTCCTCGGTGACGAGGGGGCCGAGCCGGCGGGCCCGCCACAGGGCGGCGAGGGCGGCGGCGACGAACAGCTGGAGCAGCGCCCAGGTCCAGCCGGTCGGGACGAGGTCGAGGAGGCCCTGTTCGTCGGAGCCGGTGTCGGAGGCCATGTCCGCGAGGGTGGGCAGGTACCAGACGAGGTCCGGGCGGGAGCCGAGGAGCTGGAGGGCGAGGGAGGCGTTGCCCTGGTTGGCGAGGCGGTCGTTGCGCAGGAACGATGCGGAGCCGAGGAGGACGGTGTCGCCGCCCGGGGTGGTGCTGGGGATCGTGAGGATGGTGGGGTGGCCGCCGCTGGGGTAGCAGGCGGCGGAGCCGGGGAGGGCGGTGGTGTAGCGAAGGCCGTCGCCGGTGCCGGCCCGGCCCGCGGTGGTGGCGGCGGGGAGGGCGCAGTCCGTGCTGCCGGGGGGCCGGGGGTCGAGGTCGCGCTGGCGGGCGAAGCCCTTGGTATGGGCGGCGGGGGCCAGGCCGGGGAGGCTGACGCTGCTGGGGGCGACGAGGACGGTCCGGCCGCCGGAGAGGTCGATGGCGGAGCGGACGGTGCGCCGCTGGGGCTCGCCGAGCAGGTCGGGGTCGCTGATGAGCAGGGTGGTGCCGGGGCCGGCGGCCGCGGCGGCCTCGTCGGCGTTGGTGACGACCCGGCTGGTGACGCCGCGTTCCTTGAGGAGCTGGGCGAGGGCGCGGGTGCCGTCGGGGTCGGCGGAGCGGGGGTCGAGGAGGCCGTGGTGGTCGCCGGTCTGGAGTCCGGCGAGGGCGACGGCCGCGACGAGCACGATCCCGAGGGCGAGGACGATCCCCCGGGCGCGGGCCCAGAGCCGGGCGGGGGAGGCGTCGGCGGAGGTCCCGCCCCGGCCGCTGCCCTGGCCGGGCGGGGTGGCGGGTGCGGTGCCCCGGCCGGGCGGGTCTTGGGCGGTGGGGCGCGCGGGGGTGGTCCGGCCGGGGGGTGTGGACGCGCCGGCTGCGCCGCCGTCGGCCTGGGGGGCGGGGGTGCCGGTGTCCTGGCCGGGGGTGCCTGCGCCGGGCGGGGTGGGGTCGGGGGTCATCGGGGTGCCGCCGGTTTGGTGTGGGTGAGGGTGTCGTCGAGGGCGCGCAGGCGGGTGTAGGCCTCGGGGTCGCCCGGGCGGCCGCCGTAGGTGACCTCGTCGAAGGCGCGGGCGGCGGCGTGCAGGTCGGCGGCGTGGGCGGGGAGGGAGGCGGCGGCTTCGGCGGCGGCCTCGTCGGCGGTGCGGCCGGGGCGGGGGTCGAGGAGGGTGCGTTCCTCCAGGGCGCGGACGACGGCGCGCATGCGTTCCTGGACGGCTTCGGTCCAGCGGCCGGCCGCCGCGTGGGCCTCGGCGGCCGCGCGGTGGTCGGCGGCGCTGCGGGGGCCCCGGTCGAAGAGGGCGCCCGCAGTGGTGCTCCACCGGCGGGGGGTGCCCAGGCGCCACCACAGGGCGGCGACGGCCAGGGCGATGAGGAGGGCGACGGCGAGCAGGCCGAGGCCGCCGCCCGGGGTGGCCGTCGCGGCGCGGTCGAAGAAGCCGCTGATCCACTCCCAGAGGCGGTCCAGGGCACGCTGGAGGAGCCCCGGGTCGTGCTGGTGGTAGGCGGGCTTCGACAGTTCGCGTTCGGCCGCCTCGCGGGCGGCGTCGCGCGGTGTCGTCACCGGCGGTGTCCCGTCGCGCGGCAGCAGGGCCGCCGCGCCCGTGACGATGAGTCCCCCCGTCCCCATCGGCGCGTCAGCCTCCGGTGACCGGTCCGGCGCCGCCCTGGTCGGCGGCCCGGGCGAGCTCCAGGTCCAGGGCCTCGCGGCGGATGCGCTGGTCGACGTAGAGGAGGGTGGTGACGCCCGTCTGCATCGGGACGGTGACGGCGGAGCCGACGATCCCGCCCAGCGCGGTGATGATCAGGAAGGTCCAGCTGGTGGCGGCGGTGCCGTCGAGGAGGCCGCTGAAGCCGCCGGGGGCGATGAACAGGGCGATGCCCGCGAACGGCATCACGATGATCCCCGCCGTGATGGTGCGCAGGATCCAGGTGAGCAGGCTGATGCCGAAGATCCGCCACCAGGAGCCGCGGACGAGCTTCGCGGAGCGCTTCAGGGCGTCCGCGATCGAGCCGCGTTCCAGCATCAGCGCGGGGGGCGCCAGGACGAAGGTCACGTAGAACCAGGCCAGGAGGACCAGGCCGACGGGGACGCCCAGGGCGGCGGCCGTGACGTTGCCCGTGAGGATGCCGGGCAGGGCCGGTACGAAGGCGGCGGCCAGGGCGCCCAGCAGCAGGACGGCGATCAGGCCGGCCATGCGGGGGGCGAGCGGGCGCACGGCCTTCAGGGTGTCGGAGACGCTGGAGGGGCGGCCGAGGACGGCGCGGCTGACGACGGGCGCGAGCAGGGCGGTGACCAGGAACAGTCCGAGGGCTTCCAGGAAGTACTGGGCGCCGTAGAGGAAGGCCGTGTTGCCCAGCTGGTCGGCGAGCTCCTCGTCGGTGGGCCTGCGGCCGGTGGTGAGCAGGGAGCTGTCGACGACCGCGCGCTGGACGAAGAGCAGCCCGGTCTGGCACAGGGCGGCGACGACGAGGCTGACGGAGAGCACGGAGCGCCAGTGGCCGCGCAGGGTGCTGACGGCGCCGTCCAGGATCTCGCCGAGGCCGAGGGGCCGCAGCGGGATCACGCCGGGCTTGGCGGCGGCCGGGGGGCCGCCCCAGCCGCCGGGGCCGCCGGGGTAGCCATAGGGGGCGCCGGGCTGCTGCGAGGGGGAGCCGTACGAGCCCCAGCCGGCGGGCGGCTGCGGCTGCGGCTGCGGGGGCGCCGGCGGCGCCGGGGCCGGGGCGGGCGGCGGGGTGGTGCCCGGGCTCGACCACTGTCCGGGCGGCGGCTGGGCGGCGGACCACTTGCCGTCGCCGGCGGGCGGCGCGGCGGGCCGGTCGGCGTCGGAGCCCTGGCCGTCGGACGGGGATCCGGGCGTGGCCCAGCCCGGAGAGTCGTTCATCGTCGCTCCTTCACGTGCACCTGCCGTGGCCGGCGCGCTGGTCGGCTGCCATCGTGCCACGGGGGATCACCGAAGGGACCGGCCGTCCCCCGCGATCTCCGGCCGCTCGTCCCTTCAATTGTCGCGCGGATCCGAGGCAGACTGGTCGTCCTGATCACCACGCAGGTCCGAGGGGCGATTTCCAGCCCTTTTGGCTGTGGGACAGCTCACCGCCAGGTAACGATTAGCTAATGGGATGATGTCAAGCATGAAGGGACGAGTCCTTGTCGTCGACGACGACACCGCGCTGGCCGAGATGCTCGGCATTGTGCTGCGTGGAGAAGGTTTTGAGCCGTCGTTCGTAGCGGACGGCGACAAGGCGCTGGCTGCCTTCCGGGAGGCGAAGCCGGACCTGGTCCTGCTCGACCTCATGCTGCCCGGACGGGACGGCATAGAGGTGTGCAGGCTGATCCGGGCCGAGTCCGGGGTGCCGATCGTCATGCTCACCGCGAAGAGCGACACGGTCGACGTCGTGGTGGGCCTGGAGTCGGGCGCGGACGACTACATCGTGAAGCCGTTCAAGCCGAAGGAGCTGGTCGCCCGGATCCGGGCGAGGCTGCGGCGTTCGGAGGAGCCCGCGCCGGAGCAGCTGGTCATCGGTGACCTGGTCATCGACGTGGCCGGGCACTCCGTCAAGCGGGACGGGGCCGCCATCGCGCTGACCCCGCTGGAGTTCGACCTGCTGGTCGCGCTGGCGCGCAAGCCGTGGCAGGTGTTCACCCGCGAGGTGCTGCTGGAGCAGGTCTGGGGCTACCGCCACGCGGCGGACACCCGCCTGGTCAACGTGCACGTTCAGCGGCTGCGCTCCAAGGTCGAGAAGGATCCGGAGCGCCCCGAGATCGTCGTGACGGTGCGCGGTGTCGGCTACAAGGCCGGACCCAGCTGACGTGCCGCCCGGCACGCCCCGGGGCGGCTCCCGTCGGGGAGCTCCGTGGGGCGGCCGGGTGCTGCGTCTGAGCAAGGACGGAGCGCCCGGCGGCCCCGTGCTGCGGCTCTTCGTACGCCTCGTACGACGGCCGCTGCTTCCGGCTGTCCGCCTGTGGCGGCGCAACATCCAGCTGCGGGTGGTCGCGGCGACGCTGCTGATGTCGCTGGCCGTGGTCCTCGCGCTGGGCTTCGTCGTCATCGCGCAGGTCAGCAAGGGTCTCCTCGACGCCAAGGAGGAGGCCGCGCAGAGCCAGGCGGCGGGCGGGTTCGCGGTCGCACAGGAGAAGGCCAATACGCCCTCCGCCGTGGACGGGACCGAAGCGGCCGACAACAAGGTCGGCCGGGACGCCAGCACCTGGATGAACTCGCTGGTCAAGCAGCTGGCCAGTGGCGGGCAGACCGCCTTCGAGGTGGTCGCGCTCGGCGCGGGCACCGGGGAGCAGGCGCCCGGCGCGCAGGGCGTCAAGGGAGCCCGCGCCTCCGGCAACGTCGATCCGACGGCGAGCGTCCCCCTGGAGCTGCGCCGGGCCGTCAACCACGCCACCGGCACCTTCAAGACCTTCTCGCAGATCAAGTACACCGCCGGGAGCGGGGAGAAGCTCCCGGAGCCCGCGCTGGTCGTCGGCAAGCGGCTGACCGACATCAACGGGGACCCGTACGACCTGTACTACCTCTTCCCGCTCACCCAGGAGGAGGAATCCCTCAACCTGGTCAAGAGCACCATCGCCACGGCCGGGCTGTTCGTCGTCGTGCTGCTCAGCGCCATCGCCTCGCTCGTCGTGCGGCAGATCGTGACGCCCGTGCGGATGGCCGCCGGGATCGCCGAGCGGCTCTCGGCCGGGCGGCTCCAGGAGCGGATGAAGGTCACCGGCGAGGACGACATCGCCCGTCTGGGCGAAGCCTTCAACAAGATGGCCCAGAACCTCCAGAACAAGATCCAGCAGCTGGAGGACCTCTCGCGGATGCAGCGCCGCTTCGTCTCGGACGTCTCCCACGAGCTGCGCACCCCGCTGACGACGGTCCGGATGGCCGCCGACGTCATCCACGACGCCCGGGTGGACTTCGATCCGATCACGGCCCGCTCCGCAGAGCTGCTGGCCGGGCAGCTCGACCGCTTCGAGTCGCTCCTCGCCGACCTGCTGGAGATCAGCCGGTTCGACGCGGGCGCGGCCGCGCTGGAGGCGGAGCCCATCGACCTGCGCGACGTCGTGCGCCGGGTCATCGACGGCGCCGAGCCGCTGGCCGAGCACAAGGGCACGCGCATCCGCGTCCTGGGCGACACCCAGCCGGTGATAGCGGAGGCCGACGCCCGCCGCGTGGAGCGGGTGCTGCGCAACCTCGTCGTCAACGCCGTCGAGCACGGCGAGGGCCGGGACGTGGTGGTCCGGCTCGCCTCGGCGGGCGGGGCCGTCGCGGTCGCCGTCCGTGACTACGGGGTCGGGCTCAAGCCCGGCGAGGCCACTCGCGTCTTCAACCGCTTCTGGCGCGCCGACCCGGCCCGGGCGCGCACCACCGGCGGTACGGGCCTGGGCCTGTCGATCGCCGTCGAGGACGCCCGGCTGCACGGCGGCTGGCTCCAGGCCTGGGGGGAGCCGGGCGGCGGCTCGCAGTTCCGCCTCACCCTGCCCCGTACCGCCGACGAGCCGCTGCGCGGATCGCCGATCCCGCTGGAGCCCGAGGACTCGCGGGGCAACCGGGCCCGGGCCGCGGCCGAGGCCGCGGGACGGGGCAACGGCTCCGGCGGGCGTCCCGGTGCGGGCGGCGGCCGGGCGGAGCGGGCCGACCGTTCGCCGATACCGCCCAGGCCCGCCGTCACCACCGCCCAGCCCGTGCCCGCCGACCCCACCGCGCTGCCCGGCAACGGCGCCCGGGTCGTGGCCAGGCCCGCCGATCAGGGAGCAGCACAGGAGGATGGATCCGGTGGAGGACGCTGAACGTGCGTCGGGGGCGGACGTGCGGCGCGCCGCACGGCGCACGGGGCGCTCTCGGGGCCCAGGGGGCCTACGGGGCGTACGGCGCGGGGGGCCGGGAGGCCTCGGGCCGGTCCTGGCGTGCGGGGTCGTGGGGGCGCTGCTGGCCGGCTGCGCGTCCATGCCCGACCGCGGTGAGATCCGGCGGGTGGACGCTTCGCAGGGCGTCGACTCCCAGGTGCGGGTCTTCGGTGCCCCGCCGGCCGACAAGGCCAGCCCGGCCGACATCGTCGACGGCTTCCTGGAGGCCATGACCAGCGACGACCCGCAGCTGGCGACCGCCCGGAAGTACCTGACCGAGGACGCCGCGAAGGAGTGGAAGCCCGGTTCGGCCGTCACCGTGCTCTCGGCGGGACTCGACCGGGTGCCCGTCCACGGCGAGCGGGACCCCGAGGGGCCCCGCTGGAAGGTGACCGGCAAGAAGCTGGCGACGGTCGACGAGCGCAGCGCCTACCAGCCGGAGACCGGCGGCAAGCGCTACGAGGAGTTCCTCCAGCTGGTCCAGGTCAACAAGCAGTGGCGGATCGCGACCCCGCCCAGCGGCCTCGTGCTCAGCGAGTCCGATTTCCAGCGGATCTACAAGCCGGTGAACAAGTACTACTTCGCGGGCGGCAAGCTCGTCGCCGACCCGGTGTACGTGCGCCAGCGCAGCGACCCCGATTCGCGGATGGACCCGACCACGCAGACCGTGCAGTCGCTGCTCGCCGGTCCCTCCAAGTGGCTCGGGCCGGTCGTCTCGACCGCCTTCCCGACCGGCGCGGCCCTGCGCGAGGGCACCAAGTCCCTGTCCTACGACGGCCAGAACACCCTGCGCGTCCCGCTCAACGACAAGGGCGGCAACGTGGGGCAGCCGCAGTGCCAGAAGATGGCCACCCAACTCCTCTACACGGTGCGGGACCTGACGGCCTCGCGGCTGGACCGGGTCGAACTGCTGCGTCCCGACGGCAAGTCCTCGTTGTGCTGGGTGACCGGTTCGACCGCGTCGGTCCTCGCGAACCGGCCGCCGTCGCCGGAGCACCAGTACTACGTGGACAAGGACTACAAGCTGGTCCGGATGGTCCTCAACGTCAACGCCGAGGAGCAGCAGCAGGACAAGCCGGAGCCCGCCCCGGGTCCGCTGGCCACCGCCGCGGGCTTCAAGGTGGGTTCGGCGGCCGTGACGTACGACGAGAAGCGGGCCGCGGTCGTCTCCGACGACGGGCACGGGCTGTACGTGGTGACGCTGACGACGGCGGGGCAGATGCCGCAGCCGCTGCTGAACAGCAAGTCGGGCAAGCTGACGGCGCCCAGCTGGGACGCCCAGGGCGACCTGTGGATCGCGGACCTCGACCCGCAGTCCCAGGGCCTGTACCGGATTCCCGGGGGGACCGGGATCCCGCAGAAGGTGGACGTCGCCGGGCTGGACGGAGGCAGGATCACGGCGCTGAAGGCCTCTGCGGACGGGGTGCGGCTCGCGCTGCTCGTCGAGCGGGAGGGCGGCCGCAAGAACCTGTACCTGGGGCGGATCGAGCGGCCGGAGGTGCAGGGGGACGCGTCGCCGCTGTCGGTGCGCGAGCTGCGGCCGGCGGCTCCGCAGATGGCGGAGGTCACCGCGATGAGCTGGGCGCCGCGGGGGCGGCTGCTGGTGGTGGGCCGGGAGAGCGGCGGGGTCGACCAGGCCCGCTACATGCTGGCCGACGGGTCGATGGTCGCGGCGAGCCTGCCGGGGGCGACGGGGCTGAGCGCGATCGCGGCCGCCGAGGACGAGTCGAAGCCGGTGGTGGCCTCCTCGACGGAGGACGGCATCGTGTGGCTGCCGCCGGGGGCGCAGTGGCGCACGGTGGCGGCGGGCGGCCGGGCGCCGGTGTACCCGGGCTGAACCCGGGCTGAGGGGCGCCCGGGGTTTTCCACAGGGGTCGCGGTGGTGCGCGGCGCCCGGCAGGCTGGGGGCATGCGGGGGTGGTGGCAGGAGCTGGCGGGGCTGGTGCTGCCGGCCGACTGCGCGGGCTGCGGGGCTGCGCGCCGGGTGCTGTGCGCCGGCTGCCGGGGCGCGCTCAGCGGCGCCCGGGCCGGGCGGGTGCGCCCTTCGGCGCGGCGGTCCGGTCCCGCCGGGCTGCCCGTCGTGGTGGCCGGGGCCGCGTACGAGGGGGCCGTACGGGCCGTCGTGCTGGCCCACAAGGAGCGCGGGGCCCTGCCGCTGGCCGGTCCGCTCGGCGCCGGCCTGGCCGCGGCGGTACTCCGGGCCGATGGGGGCGGGGCGGGGGAGCTGGCGCTGGTCCCCGTACCGTCCGCGCGGCCGACGCTGCGGGCGCGCGGGCACGATCCGGCGCGCCGGGTGGCCCTGGCGGCGGCGGCCCGGCTGCGCGCGGGCGGGGTGCCCGCGCGGGTGGCGCCCGTGCTGCGGCTGCGGCGGCGGGTCGCCGACCAGGCGGGTCTGGGGGCGCGGGAGCGGCTGGAGAACCTGGCGGGGGCGCTCGGGGTGTGCCCGGGCGGGGAGCGGGTGGTCGCGGGGGCGCGGATCGTCCTGGTGGACGACGTCATCACCACCGGGGCCACGCTCGCCGAGGCGGCACGGGCGCTGCGGGCGGCCGGGCTGCGGGTGCGGGCCGCGGCCGTGGTGGCGGCGCCGGCGGGCTCCTTCGCCGGAGAACCGGTCGACAACTCGTACAGAGCAAAAAACTTGTGAATAGATTTGGAACTGCCGGGGAATGCGCATCGTTGCAGGTAGTAAGAGGGAACAGCCACCTGAACGGAGGTACGTTCCGGTAGCGGGTGCCGACAACCGGCATTGAGAGATATGTTCGGTTGTGAGGACTTCGTGTCAGTGCCCGTTCAGGGGGTTCTCTCTGCTCCGAAGTCGGTGGGATGTAGATCTTGCCGATGGGGGAGGAGGAGGTGAAAGTCGCCAAGTCCGAGGCTCCGGTGTTCACCGGGGCCTGGTGCGAAAGGGAGACGCTTCGCCGCTGGCGGTGGGGCTCTCCGGGAACGGAGTTCTGCGTGGACATCGTCGTCAAGGGCCGCAAGACCGAGGTGCCCGAGCGGTTCCGCAAGCACGTGGCCGAGAAGCTGAATCCCGAGCGGATCCAAAAGCTCGACGCCAAGGTGATCAGCTTGGACGTCGAGGTGTCCAAGGAGCACAACCCGCGGCAGGCCGACCGTTCCGACCGCGTGGAGATCACCCTGCATTCGCGGGGCCCGGTGATCCGGGCCGAGGCCGCCGCCGCCGACCCGTACGCGGCGCTGGACCTCGCTCAGGACAAGCTGGAGGCCCGGCTGCGCAAGCAGCACGACAAGCGGTTCACCCGGCGTGGCAACGGCCGGCTCTCGGCGGCCGAGGTCGCCGACGTGGTGCCCGGCGTCGCCTCGCTCAACGGCAACGGCGAGCCGGTCTCCGAGGAGAAGGCGGACGGGATCCCGACCACCCGGATCGGATCCCTGGAAGTGCAGGGCGAGGGCCCGCTGATCGTCCGCGAGAAGACCCACTCGGCCGGGCCGATGTCGCTCGACCAGGCGCTGTACGAGATGGAACTGGTCGGACACGACTTCTACCTGTTCGTCGACTCCGACACCAAGATGCCGAGCGTCGTCTACCGCCGTCACGCCTACGACTACGGCGTCGTCCACCTGAACGCCGACGGCGCCTCCAGCTCGGACGAGCCGGCCGCGGGCGCGGGCGGTGCGCTGGGCGGCTGACGCCCCCCTCCGTTGCCCCCGCGGAGCGCCCGAGGCGCTCCGCGGGGGCACCTGTACGAGATGCCGTGGCCGAAAACCGGCCGTATCCCGGTCCGGTCTGGCTGGGATACGTCCGTGATGTGACCGGGATCTGTCCGTGGGTGGCCGGTAGTGGCTCCTATGGGCCGCAGGGCCGTCGTCGCGCCCCCTCGCCGACACCCGGGCATGGAATCATGGCGGGCAGTCAACCGGCGGCAGACCCCGCGGGGTTGACCCGGCAACTGGGCACATGCAGGGGGAGGAACGATGGCGGACAGCTTCGGGCCGGTACGCGGTGACGACGGCGCGCGCTGTCGGACGGCGGACCCGGCGGACGCGGCGGCCGAGCCGGCCGGGGAGCCGATCCGGGTTCTGGTGGTCGACGACCA
Source organism: Streptomyces sp. NPDC048507 (assembly GCF_043199995.1). Taxonomy (NCBI): domain Bacteria; kingdom Bacillati; phylum Actinomycetota; class Actinomycetes; order Kitasatosporales; family Streptomycetaceae; genus Streptomyces; species Streptomyces sp. NPDC048507. The sequence continues at coordinate 13,179 of NZ_JBICWZ010000018.1, forward strand.
CGCCCTCTTCCGGCGCGGGCTGGAGATCGTCCTCGCCCAGGAGGAGGACATCCAGGTCGTGGGCGAGGCCGGGGACGGGGCGGAGGCGGTGGACAAGGCCGCCGACCTGCTGCCGGACATCGTGCTGATGGACGTGCGGATGCCCCGGCGGGGCGGCATCGAGGCCTGCACCTCGATCAAGGAAGTGGCGCCCTCCGCGAAGATCATCATGCTGACGATCAGCGACGAGGAGGCGGACCTCTACGACGCGATCAAGGCGGGCGCGACGGGCTACCTGCTGAAGGAGATCTCCACGGACGAGGTGGCGACGGCCATCCGCGCGGTGGCGGACGGGCAGTCGCAGATCAGCCCGTCGATGGCGTCGAAGCTGCTGACCGAGTTCAAGTCGATGATCCAGCGCACCGACGAGCGCAGGCTGGTGCCGGCGCCCCGGCTGACCGACCGCGAGCTGGAAGTGCTGAAGCTGGTGGCGACCGGGATGAACAACCGGGACATCGCCAAGCAGTTGTTCATCTCGGAGAACACCGTCAAGAACCACGTGCGCAACATCCTGGAGAAGCTCCAGCTGCACTCGCGCATGGAGGCGGTCGTCTACGCGATGCGCGAGAAGATCCTGGAGATCCGCTAGCCGGTCCGGCGCGGGTGCCGCAGGGTCAGAGCGCCTTCAGTTCCGCGGTGACCGCGGCGGCCTCCGCCGGGGTGGACGCGCGCTCGACGCGCACCGCGTCGCAGCCGACCCACTCCGCGGCCTCCCGCAGGGCCCGCGCCATCGGGGCGGCCGCCTTCGGGGTGGTCAGGGAGAGCCGGCGGGCCACCAGGGTGGTGCCCTCGCGGGCCGGGTCGGCCCGGCCCTGGAGCAGGCCGCCGGCCAGCAGCGGCATCGCGAAGTACCCGTGGATCCGCTGGGGTTTGGGGACGTACGCCTCCAGCTTGTGGGCGAAGCCGAAGATCCGCTCCGTCCGCGGCCGGTCCCAGACCAGGGAGTCGAACGGCGAGAGCAGGGTGGTGCGGTGGCGGCCCCGGGGGGCCGCGGCCAGGGCCGCCGGGTCCGCCCAGGCGGGCTTGGTCCAGCCCTCGACCGTGACCGGGACCAGACCGGAGTCCGCGATCACCGCCTCGACCTGGTCCCCCTTGAGGCGGTGGTAGTCGGCGAGGTCGGCGCGGGTGCCGACGCCCAGGGACCGGCCCGCGAGGGCGACCAGCCGGCGCAGGCACTCGCGGTCGTCGAGGTCGTCGTGGAGCAGTCCGGCCGGGACCGCCCGCCCGGCCAGGTCGTAGACCCGCTTCCAGCCGCGGCGCTCGGTGCAGACGACGTCACCGGTGTCCAGCAGCCACTCCACCGCGATCTTGGTCTCTGACCAGTCCCACCAGGGGCCGCCGTTCTTCGCGCCGCCCAGTTCGGTCGAGGTCAGCGGGCCGTCGGCGGTCAGCCGGTCCAGGACCAGGCGGCAGGAGGCGTCCCGGTCGCGCATCTTGTGCCAGCGGTAGCCCTGCGCCCGCTTGGCCCGGCGGCGGAAGGCGAAGTGCGGCCACTCTTCGATCGGCAGTACGCACGCCGCGTGCGACCAGTACTCGAAGGCGTGGTTCTGCGTCCAGTACGCCCGCTCCACCGTCTGCCGGCCGACCGCGCCCAGACGCGCGTACGGGATCAGCTCGTGCGAGCGCGCCAGGACGGAGATGGTGTCCAGCTGGACGGCGCCCAGGTGGCGCAGCATCGCGCGGACACCGCCCTTGCGGTCCGGTGCGCCGAGGAACCCCTGGGCGCGCAGCGCGATGCGCCGGGCCTCGTCGGCGGACAGGGAGAGCGTCGGCTGCGGCAGGCTGCTGATCATGGCCGCAGCCTAGGACCCGGCACCGACAGCGGGCAGGTGGGGCAGGGCCGAGGGGAGGTCGAGGTCGCCGGGGAGCAGGCCGCCGATCCAGCAGTCCCGGACGGTGCCGCCGTGGTGCAGGGCGGCGCGCAGCAGGCCCTCGACCCGGAAGCCGGCCTTCTCGGCGACGGCGCGCGAGGGCGTGTTGCCGGCCTCGGCGCGCCATTCGAGCCGGGCGGCGCCCAGGGCGGTGAAGGCCCAGCGGGCGACGGCGCCGACGGCCTCGGTCGTGTAGCCGTGCCCGCGGTGCTCCCTCGTCGCCCAGTAGCCGATCTCGTACACCTTCTCCCCGAACGCCAGGTGGACGTGGACGGCGACGGCCGCGACCAGCGGGCCGCCGGCGCCGAGGCGGACCGCGAAGGCGTATCCCGTGTCCTCGCGCCAGCCGGCGGGGACCCGCTCGCCGACGAAGGCGCGGGCGTCGGAGCGCGCGTAGGGCGAGGGGACCGCGGTCCAGCGCGGGATGGCGGGGTCCTGGGCGGCGGCGTACACCTCGTCCTCGTCGGACGGGGCGAAGGGCCGCAGGTCCAGGCGGTCCGTGCGCAGCGTGGTGGGTTCCATCCACGGATTGTGGCGGCGCGGGGGAGCGGGGGGCGAGCAGTTTTCGTCCCCACCGGCACCTTCGGCCCTGCCCACACGTTCTCATTCCGGGCACCCGTGCCCCGCGGATACGGCGGACCTCCCGGCGCGACCACGTCCTCGCTTACGATGGCCGTTGCGGTGGGGCCCACCTGCCGTGCCCGGTTACGAACAGTGCCCAGGCCCGACCGGCAAGGAGACAAACCTCGGTGTCCGTCTTCAACAAGCTCATGCGTGCAGGCGAAGGCAAGATCCTGCGCAAACTGCACCGCATCGCGGACCAGGTCAACTCCATCGAAGAGGACTTCGTCAACCTCTCCGACGCCGAGTTGCGCGCGCTCACGGACGAGTACAAGCAGCGGTACCAGGACGGCGAGAGCCTGGACGACCTGCTGCCCGAGGCGTTCGCAACGGTGCGCGAGGCCGCGAAGCGCGTCCTCGGCCAGCGCCACTACGACGTGCAGATCATGGGCGGCGCGGCCCTGCACCTGGGGTACGTGGCGGAGATGAAGACCGGTGAGGGCAAGACCCTCGTCGGTACCCTCCCGGCGTACCTGAACGCGCTCTCGGACAAGGGCGTCCACCTGATCACGGTGAACGACTACCTGGCCGAGCGCGACTCCGAGATGATGGGCCGCGTCCACAAGTTCCTGGGCCTGGACGTCGGCTGCATCCTGGCGAACATGTCCCCGGCGCAGCGTCGTGAGCAGTACGCCTGCGACATCACGTACGGCACGAACAACGAGTTCGGCTTCGACTACCTGCGCGACAACATGGCGTGGTCGCAGGACGAGCTGGTGCAGCGCGGCCACAACTTCGCCGTGGTCGACGAGGTCGACTCGATCCTGGTCGACGAGGCCCGTACGCCGCTGATCATCTCGGGTCCGGCCGACCAGGCCACCAAGTGGTACGCCGACTTCGCCAAGCTGGTCACCCGGCTGACCAAGGGCGAGGCGGGCCAGCCGCTCAAGGGCATCGAGGAGACCGGCGACTACGAGGTCGACGAGAAGAAGCGCACCGTCGGCATCCACGAGGCCGGTGTCGCGAAGGTCGAGGACTGGCTCGGCATCGAGAACCTGTACGAGTCGGTGAACACCCCCCTCGTCGGTTACCTCAACAACGCGATCAAGGCCAAGGAACTCTTCAAGGTCGACAAGGACTACGTCGTCATCGACGGCGAGGTCATGATCGTCGACGAGCACACCGGCCGCATCCTGGCCGGACGCCGGTACAACGAGGGCATGCACCAGGCCATCGAGGCGAAGGAAGGGGTGGACATCAAGGACGAGAACCAGACCCTCGCCACGATCACCCTCCAGAACTTCTTCCGCCTGTACACGAAGCTCTCGGGCATGACCGGTACGGCCATGACCGAGGCCGCCGAGTTCCACCAGATCTACAAGCTGGGCGTCGTGCCGATCCCGACGAACCGCGGGATGGTCCGCAAGGACCAGCCGGACCTGATCTACCGCACCGAGGTCGCGAAGTTCGCCGCGGTCGTCGACGACATCGCGGAGAAGCACGAGAAGGGCCAGCCGATCCTCGTCGGTACGACGTCGGTCGAGAAGTCCGAGTACCTCTCCCAGCAGCTCTCCAAGCGGGGCGTGCCGCACGAGGTCCTCAACGCCAAGCAGCACGAGCGCGAGGCCTCGATCGTCGCCCAGGCCGGACGCCGCGGCGCGGTCACGGTCGCCACGAACATGGCCGGCCGCGGTACCGACATCAAGCTCGGCGGCAACCCGGACGACCTCGCCGAGGCGGAGCTGCGCCAGCGCGGCCTCGACCCGGAGGAGCACATCGAGGAGTGGGCGCACGCCCTGCCCGAGGCGCTGGGGCGCGCGGAGGCGGCCGTGAAGGCCGAGTTCGAAGAGGTCAAGGACCTCGGCGGGCTGTACGTGCTGGGCACCGAGCGGCACGAGTCGCGCCGCATCGACAACCAGCTGCGCGGCCGCTCGGGCCGTCAGGGCGACCCGGGCGAGTCCCGTTTCTACCTGTCGCTCGGTGACGACCTGATGCGTCTGTTCAAGGCGCAGATGGTCGAGCGGGTCATGGCGATGGCGAACGTGCCGGACGACGTGCCGATCGAGAACAAGATGGTGACGCGCGCGATCGCGTCCGCCCAGTCGCAGGTCGAGACCCAGAACTTCGAGACGCGCAAGAACGTCCTGAAGTACGACGAGGTGCTCAACAGCCAGCGCGAGGTCATCTACGGTGAGCGCCGCCGCGTCCTGGAGGGCGAGGACCTGCACGAGCAGGTCGTCTTCTTCATGGACGACACGATCGACGCGTACATCGCGGCCGAGACGGTCGAGGGCTTCGCCGAGGAGTGGGACCTGGACCGGCTGTGGGGCGCCTTCCGGCAGCTCTACCCGATCAAGGTGACGGTGGAGGAGCTGGAGGAGGCCGCCGGGGACCGTGCGGGCATCACCGCCGAGTTCATCGCGGAGTCCGTCAAGGACGACATCCACGAGCAGTACGCGACGCGCGAGAAGGCGCTCGGCTCCGACGTCATGCGTGAGCTGGAGCGGCGCGTGGTGCTGTCGGTGCTGGACCGCAAGTGGCGCGAGCACCTCTACGAGATGGACTACCTCCAGGAGGGCATCGGCCTGCGGGCGATGGCCCAGAAGGACCCGCTGGTCGAGTACCAGCGGGAGGGCTTCGACATGTTCAACGCCATGATGGAGGGCATCAAGGAGGAGTCCGTCGGCTACCTGTTCAACCTGGAGGTCCAGGTCGAGCAGCAGGTCGAGGAGGTTCCGGTGCAGGCCACGGCGCCGTCCCTGTCGAAGGAGCCGGCGGCCGCGCGGCCGGAGATCCGGGCCAAGGGCCTGGACGCTCCGCAGCGTCCGGACCGGCTGCACTTCTCCGCCCCGTCGGTCGACGGGGAGGGCGGCGTCGTCGAGGGCGAGTTCGACGCGGAGGGCGCGGGCGGCGACGGCATGACGCGGGCGGAACGGCGCAAGGCGCAGAAGGCCTCCGGCGGGCGCCGGCGCAAGAAGTAACGCCGCTGCCGGGCGTACCGGCGGCAGCGCACCAGCAGCACGAACACCGGCCGGGGCCGGGCGCCCGAAGGGGTGTCCGGCCCCGGCCGTCGTCGTGCGGGCGCGGTGCCGTCGCGCGGCCGGCCCCGGGCCGCCCCGCCCCGGGCCGTCGGCGTGGCCGTGGTCCGGCCGGGCGGGGGGTTGGCTGGGCCGGGCGGGTGAGCGGGGGTCGCCCATCGGGGGGTGCGGGGGGCGGGGGCGGGCGTCCACCCCGGGCGGGCGGCGGCGGGCGGACCGGGGGCCCGGCGGGGTTGGTTCACCCGGATAGGTGAGGGGACGGGCGGGTGGGGCGGGGGCTCCGCCGGTGATTGCGGAGCGTCGCCGAGGGGCCGTAGAACGGTGACACCGAGTCACCGATCTGCGGGGGAAGCGACATGGACACCACCATCACCAGCCGTGCGGCGACCGGCGGCGAGGGCCGGGGCCGGACGGGCGCCCCGGCCCGGACCCGGCCCGGCGGGCGGCGGGACGCGCGGGGGCCGGGCGGGGCGCCGCGGGCGGGACGGCGGGGCGGGCCGCACGACTGGTTCGCGCAGCGTCTGCTCGCGGTGCTGAGCGGGCAGCGGCCCGTCCACTCGTTGCTGGGGCTCACCGTGGGGCCCGCGTACGAGCAGCTGGCCTCCCTGGCCACCTCCCTGCCCGCGCCGGGCCGTCCGCGCCCCGTGCTGCGCCACTGCGGCCGGTTCCACCCCGGCCCGGGGGTCATCGAGGCGTTCGCGCGGATCGCCACCGGCGACCGGGTCTCCGCGATGGCCTTCCGCCTGGAACAGGGGCCCGACCTGCGCTGGCGCTGCGCGGCGATCGAGATCCGCGGGCCCCGTACCAGGGGGGATTCGGTGCGGGAGGCCGCGGTCGTATCCTGAGGGCGTTCCCGACTACCGAAAGCAGCCGGCCATGCGCGTGTACGTCCCCCTGACACTCCCCGGTCTCGCCGAGGCGCACACGGCGGGCGAGCTGGGGCCCGCCCCGCTCCGGGCCTACGCCGTGACCCCCGGGCTGCGGGAGTGGTACGTCTCGGACGACGTGGAGGAGCTGGAGTACGCCGCCCTGGGCCGGGCCGCGGCCGCCTCCCTGCGGCTGCTCGCCGCGGACGCGGACGCCCCGCGCCGACGCGTCGTCGTCGCCCTCGACGTCGACGACAAGGCCGCCACCGCCCTTCCCGGGGACGACGAGGCCGCCCTCGGCCTGGTCGCCCTCGCCGCCGCCGTGCGGCTCGCGGTGGCCGCCGCCGTGCACGTCGACGCCGACGACGCCGAACAGGACGTCGCCGCGGCCGCCGCCGCGCTGGAGGCCGCCGACGCCGGGGACGACGGGGCGCGGTCCACCGCCGACGGCGCCGAGGACCACGAGCTGCTCTGGTTCGGCGTGCAGGAGATCCCGGGGCTGCTCACATGACCGCCGCCGAGGCGGCCGGCACCGGCGTCCACATCGTCTGGGACTGGAACGGCACGCTCCTGCACGACATCGACGCCGTCATCACCGCCACCAACGCCTCCTTCGCCGAACTGGGCTTCGCCGCGATCACCCTGGAGACGTACCGCGACCTGTACGTCGTGCCGGTGCCGAAGTTCTACGAGCGCCTCATGGGCCGGCTGCCCACCGAGGAGGAGTGGCTCGTCATGGACGACACCTTCCACCGCCACTACTGGGCCGCGGCCGGGACGGCGGGGCTGGCGGAGGGGGCCCGCGAGCTGCTGAGCGGCTGGCAGGCCGACGGGCTCACCCAGTCCCTGCTCTCCCTCGCGCCCCACGAGAAGCTCGTGCCGCTGGTCCGCACGCACGGCATCGAGGCGCACTTCCTGCGCGTCGACGGCCGTACCGGGCCCTCCCACACCACCAAGGCAGGACATCTCGTACGCCATATGGCTGCCATGGAGTCCACCGGAGTGACCGCCACGCGGACGATCCTCATCGGAGACGCGGTGGACGACGCGCTCGCCGCGGCGCACATCGGGGCCCGCGCCGTGCTGTACACGGGCGGTTCGCACAGCCGCACCAGTCTGGAATCGGCCGGTGTCCCCGTCGTGGACACGCTGGCCGACGCCGTCGCCGCAGCTCGCGAGCTGGCCGGATAGCGGCGCCGGACCCGACCGGATGACGGCGTCGCTGGCCAGAGTGTCCAGGTTTCCCCCCGGGATTTGTACAGATGCTGTCAATGACGACCTGGGGGTGGGGCGAGATAGCCTTGTACCCGTGATCAGCGCGATAGTCATCGGGGGCACGGACGCCCCCGGCCCGCGCCCGGCGCACTTCCGTGCCCGGGCCCTCGCTGGTCCCCGCCGCCGGGACGTCCTGCAGATCATGGCCGAATCCCTCCCGGTCGGCTCATCCGACGCGATGGCGTCGACACCCCATCCGGACGCACGCACCGCCCCGGGGCGGAGCTGCGTCCATCCTTCCTTCACCTACGTCACGCAATGGCGCGCGACAGGAGCCAGAGGACATGCAGACCAAGCTGGACGAAGCAAAGGCCGAGCTGCTCGCGCGGGCGGCACGGGTAGCTGAGAACAGCCCGGCCGGGGGGCTACTTCCGACTGGGTCCGAGCAAGGGGAGCGTCCCGAACAGGGCACGACGCTCTCCTACCTCCAGCGCTACTACCTGCACACCGCCCCCGAAGACCTCGGCGACCGGGATCCGGTCGACGTGTTCGGTGCGGCGCTCTCCCACTACCGGCTCGCCGAGAACCGGCCGCAGGGCACGGCGAACGTCCGCGTGCACACCCCCACGGTCGAGGAGAACGGCTGGACCTCCAGCCACTCCGTCGTCGAGGTCGTCACCGACGACATGCCCTTCCTCGTCGACTCCGTCACCAACGAGCTCTCCCGCCAGGGCCGCGGCATCCACGTCGTGATCCACCCGCAGGTCGTCGTGCGCCGTGACGTCACCGGCAAGCTGATCGAGATCCTCGGTCCCGACTGCGACGCGCACGGCCCCCGGACCGCGCGCCCGCACGACTCGCTCGTCGAATCGTGGATCCACGTCGAGATCGACCGCGAGACCGACAAGGCCGACCTCAAGCAGATCACCGCCGATCTGCTGCGCGTCCTGTCCGACGTCCGCGAGTCCGTCGAGGACTGGGAGAAGATGCGCGACGCCGCGCTGCGCATCGCCGACGAGCTCCCCGCCGAGCCCACCGCGCCCGACCTGCGCGAGCACGAGCTCGAAGAGGCCCGGGAGCTGCTGCGCTGGCTCGCCGACGACCACTTCACCTTCCTCGGCTTCCGCGAGTACAACCTCGTCGACGGCGACGCCCTGAGCGCCGTGCCCGGCACCGGCCTCGGCATCCTGCGCTCCGACCCGCTGCACAGCGGCAAGGAGGACGGCCACCCGGTGTCGCCGTCCTTCAACCGGCTGCCCGCCGACGCGCGCGCCAAGGCCCGCGAGCACCGCCTGCTGGTGCTGACCAAGGCCAACAGCCGCTCCACGGTCCACCGCCCGTCCTACCTCGACTACGTCGGCGTGAAGAAGTTCGACGCCGACGGCAACGTGGTCGGCGAGCGCCGCTTCCTCGGCCTGTTCTCCTCCGCCGCCTACACCGAGTCGGTGCGCCGCGTCCCGGTGATCCGCCGCAAGGTCACCGAGGTCCTCGACGGCGCGGGCTTCTCCCCGTCCAGCCACGACGGCCGCGACCTGCTCCAGATCCTGGAGACCTACCCGCGCGACGAGCTGTTCCAGACCCCGGTCGACCAGCTGCGGTCCATCGTCACCTCGGTCCTGTACCTCCAGGAGCGCCGCCGGCTGCGGCTCTACCTGCGCCAGGACGAGTACGGCCGCTACTACTCCGCGCTCGTCTACCTGCCGCGCGACCGCTACACCACGGGCGTGCGGCTGCGCCTGATCGACATCCTGAAGGAGGAGCTCGACGGCATCAGCGTCGACTTCACCGCCTGGAACACCGAGTCGATCCTCTCCCGCATCCACTTCGTCGTCCGCGTCCCGCAGGGCACCGAGCTGCCCGCGCTGACCGACGCCGACGTCGAGCGCATCGAGGGCCGCCTCGTCGACGCGGCCCGCTCCTGGGCCGACGGCTTCGGCGAGGCCCTGGTCGCCGAGCTGGGCGAGGAGCGCGCCGCCGAGCTGCTGCGCAAGTACGGCACCTCCTTCCCCGAGGGCTACAAGGCCGACCACTCGCCGCGCGCGGCCGTCGCCGACCTGTGCCACCTGGAGCGGCTCTCCGCCAGCGAGCACGAGTTCGCGCTGTCGCTGTACGAGCCCGTCGGCGCGGGCCCCGGCGAGCGCCGGTTCAAGATCTACCGCACCGGTGAGCAGGTCTCCCTGTCCGCCGTGCTGCCCGTCCTGCAGCGCCTGGGCGTCGAGGTCACCGACGAGCGGCCGTACGAGCTGCGCCGCACCGACCGGGTCAGCGCCTGGATCTACGACTTCGGCCTGCGGATGCCGCTCTCCACGGGCAACGGGGACTCCTACCTCGGCGACGACGCCCGCGAGCGCTTCCAGGAGGCCTTCGCGGCCGTCTGGACCGGCGAGGCCGAGAACGACAACTTCAACACCCTCGTCCTCGGTGCCGGGCTGACCTGGCGGCAGGCCGTCGTGCTGCGCGCGTACGCGAAGTACCTGCGCCAGGCCGGTTCCACCTTCAGCCAGGACTACATGGAGGACACCCTCCGCAACAACGTCCACACCACCCGGCTGCTGGTCTCGCTGTTCGAGGCCCGGATGTCGCCCGGCCGCCAGTCCGCCGGCACCGAGCTCATCGACGCCATGCTGGAGGAGCTCGACGGAGCCCTGGACCAGGTCGCCTCGCTGGACGAGGACCGCATCCTGCGGGCCTTCCTCACCCTGATCAAGGCGACGCTGCGCACCAACTTCTTCCAGCCGAACGACGCGGGCGAGCCGCACTCCTACGTGTCGGTGAAGTTCGACCCGCAGGCCATCCCGGACCTGCCCGCGCCGCGCCCGGCCTACGAGATCTGGGTGTACTCCCCGCGCGTGGAGGGCGTGCACCTGCGCTTCGGCAAGGTCGCCCGCGGCGGCCTGCGCTGGTCCGACCGCCGCGAGGACTTCCGTACGGAGGTCCTGGGCCTGGTCAAGGCGCAGATGGTCAAGAACACGGTGATCGTGCCGGTCGGCGCCAAGGGCGGCTTCGTCGCGAAGAACCTGCCGGACCCGGCGGTGGACCGCGACGCGTGGCTCGCCGAGGGCATCGCCTCGTACAAGATCTTCATCTCGGCGCTGCTGGACATCACCGACAACATGGTCGCCGGGGAGGTCGTGCCGCCCAAGGCCGTGGTCCGCCACGACGAGGACGACACCTACCTCGTCGTCGCCGCCGACAAGGGCACCGCCACCTTCTCCGACATCGCCAACGGCGTGGCGGAGTCCTACGGCTTCTGGCTGGGCGACGCCTTCGCCTCCGGCGGTTCGGCGGGCTACGACCACAAGGGCATGGGCATCACCGCCCGCGGTGCCTGGGAATCGGTCAAGCGGCACTTCCGCGAGCTGGGCCACGACACCCAGAGCGAGGACTTCACGGTCGTCGGCGTCGGGGACATGTCCGGCGACGTCTTCGGCAACGGCATGCTGCTCTCCGAGCACATCCGCCTCGTCGCGGCCTTCGACCACCGGCACATCTTCCTCGACCCGGCGCCGGACGCGGCCACCTCCTACGCGGAGCGCCGCCGGCTGTTCGACCTGCCCCGCTCGTCCTGGGCGGACTACGACACCGCGCTGCTGTCGGCCGGCGGCGGGATCCACCCGCGCAGCGCCAAGGCCATCCCGGTCAACGCGCAGGTGCGGGCGGCCCTCGGCATCGAGGCGGGCGTCACCAAGATGACCCCGGCCGAGCTGATGCAGACCATCCTCCAGGCCCCCGTGGACCTGCTGTGGAACGGCGGCATCGGCACGTACGTCAAGGCCACCTCGGAGACCCACGCCGACGTCGGCGACAAGGCCAACGACGCCATCCGCGTCAACGGCTCCGACGTCCGCGCCAAGGTGATCGGCGAGGGCGGCAACCTGGGCCTGACCCAGCTCGGCCGCATCGAGTTCGCCCGCACCGGCGCCGGCGGCGAGGGCGGCAAGGTCAACACCGACGCCATCGACAACAGCGCGGGCGTGGACACCTCCGACCACGAGGTGAACATCAAGATCCTGCTGAACGCGGTGGTCTCGGACGGCGACATGACCGTCAAGCAGCGCAACAAGCTGCTCGCCGAGATGACCGACGAGGTCGGCCACCTGGTGCTGCGCAACAACTACGCGCAGAACACCGCGCTCGCCAACGGCTGCGCCCAGGCGCCGAGCCTGCTCCACGCCCAGCAGCGCTTCATGCGCCGTCTGGAGCGGGCCGGACGGCTGGACCGGCAGCTGGAGTTCCTGCCGGCCGACCGCCAGATCCGCGAGCTGCTGAGCAACGGCAAGGGCCTGACCCAGCCGGAGCTGGCCGTCCTGTTCGCGTACACCAAGATCACGGTGGCGGACGAGCTGATCGCCACCGGGCTGCCGGACGACCCGTACCTGCGCCGGCTGCTGCACGCGTACTTCCCGGGCGCGCTGCGCGCGAAGTTCCCCGAGCAGATCGACGCGCACGCCCTGCGCCGGGAGATCATCACCACCCTGCTGGTCAACGACACCGTCAACACCGGTGGCTCGACCTTCCTGCACCGCCTGCGGGAGGAGACTGGGGCGTCCACCGAGGAGATCGTGCGGGCGCAGCTGTCGGCCCGCGAGATCTTCGGTCTGGCCGAGGTGTGGGACGCCGTCGAGGCGCTCGACAACAAGGTGGCGGCCGACGTCCAGACCCGGGTGCGGCTGCACTCGCGCCGTCTGGTCGAGCGCGGTACGCGCTGGCTGCTGAACAACCGGCCGCAGCCGCTCCAGATCACCGAGACCATCGAGCTGTTCTCGTCCCGGGTCGAGCAGGTCTGGGCGGAGCTGCCGAAGCTGGTGCGCGGCGCGGACCTGGAGTGGTACCGGTCGATCGTGGACGAGCTGACCGGCGAGGGCGTGCCGGAGGAGCTCGCGGCGAAGGTGGCCGGCTTCTCCTCGGCGTTCCCGACGCTGGACATCGTCGCCATCTCGGACCGCACGTGCGTGGATCCGCTGGCCGTCGCCGAGGTGTACTACGACCTCGCCGACCGGCTGGACATCACGCAGCTGATGGACCGGATCATCGAGCTGCCGCGGTCCGACCGCTGGCAGTCGATGGCCCGTGCCTCCATCCGCGAGGACCTGTTCGCGGCGCACGCCGCGCTGACCGCCGACGTGCTGGCGGTGGGCGACGGGGACGCGACTCCCGAGGACCGGTTCAAGCTCTGGGAGGAGAAGAACGCGGCGATCATCGGCCGGGCCCGGACGACCCTGGACGAGATCCGGGGTTCGGACGACTTCGACCTGGCGAACCTGTCCGTGGCGATGCGGACGATGCGTTCGCTGCTGCGCGTCCACGCGTAGCCGGCGCCGTACGGCGAACGGGCGGGCCCGGGACCACTGGTGGTCCCGGGCCCGCCCGTTTCCGGTGTCCCGTGCGTTCCGCGCGGGGCGGTCAGCGGCGGGTGAAGGCCTCGTAGGCGTCGCAGACCTCCGCGGAGGGGCCGTCCATGCGCAGGACGCCCGATTCGAGCCAGATCGCGCGGTCGCAGGTCTCGCGGACGGTGCCGATGCCGTGGCTGACGAGGAAGACGGTGCCGGCGCGCTCGCGGAGCTCCTCGATGCGGGCCTGGCTGCGGCGCTGGAAGGCGGCGTCGCCGGTGGCCAGGGCCTCGTCGATCATCAGGACGTCGTGGTCCTTGGCGGCGGCGATGGAGAACCGCAGCCGGGCGCCCATGCCGGAGGAGTAGGTGCGCATGGGCAGGGAGATGAAGTCGCCCTTCTCGTTGATGCCGGAGAAGTCGACGATGCCCTGGTAGCGCTCGTGGATCTGCCGGCGGGTCATGCCCATGGCGAGTCCGCCGAGGACCACGTTGCGTTCGCCGGTGAGGTCGTTCATCAGGGCCGCGTTCACGCCCAGGAGCGAGGGCTGGCCGTGCGAGTAGACGGCCCCGGAGGCCACCGGCTGTAGGCCGGCGATGGCCTTCAGGAGGGTGGACTTGCCCGATCCGTTGGAGCCGATGAGCCCGATCGCCTCGCCCTTGTACGCGGTGAAGCTGACGCCCTTGACGGCGTGCACCTCGCGGACGCCGGGGGCGGGCCTGCGGGAGAAGATCCGGCTGAGGGCGGCGGTGGCGCCGCCCCTGCGGGTGCCGGAGCCGTGCACCTTGTAGATCACGTGGACCTCGTCGGCGATCACGGTGGGGATCCGCCCGCCGGGGGCGGGAGCGGTGATGGGTGTCGTGCTGCGGATCAGGGTGTCAGCCACGGCCGTACTCCTCCTCTGCCTTCCAGAAGTAGACGAACCCGCCGACGCCGGCGAGCAGGGCCCAGCCGATGGCGATCGGCCAGACGTGGTGGGGCAGCGACGACGCCTTGAAGCTGTCGATCAGGGCGAAGCGCATGAGGTCGATGTAGACGGCCGCCGGGTTGGTCTTCAGCGCGAGGGCGACCCAGTGGGGCAGCTGGTCCGTCTTCAGGATGGAGTCGATGGACCACATCACGCCCGAGGAGTACATCCAGGTGCGGAGCACGAAGGGCATCAGCTGGCTGACGTCCGGGCTCTTGCTGCCGATGCGGGCCATGACCATGGCGCAGCCCGCGCAGAAGACGGCCATCAGGAACAGGGTCGGCAGGGCGATGAGCCAGGCCGGGCCGGGGGTCTGGCCGAAGGCGAGGAGCAGGATGACCAGGGCGCCCATGGTGACGAGCAGCTGCTGGAAGAGCTGCACGACGGAGGAGATGGGCAGGCTGGCGCGGGGGAAGTGCAGGGCGCGGACCAGGCCGAGGTTGCCGTGGACGGCGCGGGTGCCGGCGTTGATGGAGCTGCCGATGAAGTCCCAGACGAAGACGCCGGTGATGAGGAACGGCAGGTAGTCGGGGACGCCGTGACTGGCGTGCATGACGATGCCGAAGATGAAGTAGTAGACGGCCGCGTTGAGCAGCGGCGTCATCAGGTGCCAGACCTGCCCGAGCTTGGCCGTGCTGTACGTGGCGTGCATGCGGGCGCTGGCGTACGCCGTCACGAAGTGGCGCCGGCCCCAGAGCTGCGCGAGGTAGCCGGGCAGGGAGGGGCGGGCGCCGCTCACGGTGAGGCCGTGGGCCGCCGCCAGCTCCGCGGGGGACGGCGGTGCGGTGACGCTGTTCACGGTGTCGCTGGTCACGGTCACGGGAGTCGCTTTCGACGGGGGCGGGGCGCCGCTGGCGATGGGACGGGTCCGTATCGTCGCTACGGTGAGGTTAGGGCGTTCCGGCGTCGGAACGCAACCGTATCGTCGTGACGATGTCGCCGCTATGCTCTGTGCATGACCACCGAGCCCGCCCCCGCCCCCGCCCCCGCCCGCCGCGCCCCCGCCGGGGCCGCCGTCCTGCGCGAGGACGTGACCGAGGCGATCCGGTCCGCGGTGGTGGAGGAACTGGCGGCGGTGGGCTTCGCCCGGATGTCGATCGAGGGCATCGCCCGCCGGGCCGGGGTCGGCAAGACCGCCGTCTACCGGCGCTGGAAGTCGAAGCTGCACCTGGTGCTCGACCTGGTGGGCGCCGTCGCCGCCGACGGCATCCCGGTGCCCGCCACGGGCTCGCTGTACGGGGACGTACGGGCCCTGCTGGAGGTCATGTCACACGTGCTGCGCCACCCGGTGGCCTCCGCGGTGATCCCCGACCTCCTGGTGGAGGCCGCCCGCAACCCCGAGATCGCGGACGCGGTGCGGGGAGCCCTGCTGGACGGTCAGCAGCGGCTCGCCGCGGGCATCGTGGCCGAGGCCGTCGGGCGCGGGGAACTCCCGGCGACGGCCTGCCCGGACCGGGCGCTCGACCTGGCGATCGGGCCGCTGTACTGGCGCCAGGTGGTCGTGCGGGACACCGTCGCCGCCGGGTACCTGGACGATCTCGCGCGGTCCGTGGTGGCGGGCCTGCGGGCGGGCTGACCCCGGGCGGGTGCCGGGCGGACCGCCACCGCCCGGCGCCCTCAGAAGGCGAACCGGTGGGTCAGGGCCGGTTCCGGGACCGGCGCCGGGGCCGCCGGGGCGGGCCTGCGCTCCTCCAGCGGGGTGATCGCCGGGAGCGGCGCGGACTGGCCCAGGAAGATCCGGCGCACGACCCGCTCGGCGGCGTACCCGTCGTCGAAGGAGCAGAAGCGGCTGCGGAAGGCCGACCGCAGCTGCGCCGAGCGCGAGCCCTGCCAGTGGCCGGTGGCGAAGATGTCGACCAGCTCGTCCTCGGTGCGCGCGACCGCCCCCGGTGGACAGGCCCGCAGGTCGAAGTAGGTGCCGCGGGCGGCCTCGTACGCCTCCCAGTCGTCCGCGTGGATCACGATCGGCCGGTCCAGCGCCGCGTAGTCGAACATCAGGGACGAGTAGTCCGTGACGAGCGCGTCCGAGGCCAGGCAGAGCTCCTCCACCGACGGGTGGCCGGAGACGTCGATCAGCCGGGGGTGCGCGTCCCAGGGCCGGTCGGTGCCCGCGTAGGTCAGGTGGGTGCGGGCGAGCAGGGTGAAGCGCGGGCCCAGGTCCCGCAGGACCCGCTCGAAGTCCAGGTGCTCGGGCCGGCTGCGGCGGTAGTCGCGGTGCGTCGGGGCGTACAGGATCGCGCAGGAGCCCGGCGGGACGCCCAGGCGCTCCCGCAGCTCCAGCACGTCGGACTGGGTGGCCCGGTGGAAGGTGTCGTTGCGCGGGTAGCCGTACTCCAGGGTGGTGTACGAGGACGGCACGGCCCGCTCCCACACCAGGGTGGAGTGCCGGTTCGCGGAGAGCAGGTAGTCCCACTGGTCGGCGCCGCGCAGCAGCCCCGCGAAGTCCGTGGTCGGGGTGGCCGCCGGGCGGTCCTGGAGGTCGAGGCCGACCCGCTTGAGCGGGGTGCCGTGCTGGGTCTGCACCACGATCTGCCCCGGCCGCTTGACCAGCGCGCGGTCGAAGTTGACGTTCGTAGTGAGGTAGGTGGCCCGGGCCAGGGCGCTCCAGTACGCGGCCGAGCCGGGCCGCAGCGCCATCGTCTCGGGCGGCAGCGTCGCGGTGTGCTCCGGGTCGCAGATCCAGGCCGTGCGCATCCGGGGGGCCAGCTCCCGCAGCTTCGCCTCGATCGCCGCCGGGTTGCAGGCGTAGCCGCCGTGCCAGTACGCGGAGAAGACGGCCAGCTCCGGGCGCAGCGGCAGCGTCCGCTGGAGGCGGTAGTGGGCGCGCAGCCCGCACTCGCGCAGCCCCCGGCCCAGGGCCCCGCCCGCACCGCCCGCCGCCAGGCCCGCCGCGCGCAGTACGGACAGCAGCCGGTAGGTGCGCCGGACCCCGAGCCGCATCAGACCGTGCCGCAGCCGGTCGGTGCGCGACAGGGACAGCGGCAGGGAGCCGGAGCCCGCGCCCGGAGCCCGGTGGCGGCGCAGCAGGGCCGAGGCCCGCGCGAAGAACTCGGCGCGGGCGGCGCGCGGCAGGCGGCGCGGGTCGGCGTACAGGGCGCAGAAGTGCTCCGCCATCCGCCGGTGCACGGCGGGCCGCCAGCGCTCCATTTCGGGGCGGGTGGCGAGGTAGCCGAAGACCCGCTCGTACTGGTCGAAGACGTCGAGGTGGCGGCGGGTCGAGGTGGTCAGGATGGAGCCGGTGCGGCGCTGGCGGTAGTGCACGCAGACCCGGTCCAGGACGGCGACGGACTCGGCGGCCAGCAGCGCCGGATAGGTCCAGGGGGTGTCCTCGTAGAGGCCGGGCGGGAAGGTGAGGCCCTCGCGTTCCACGTACTCGCGGCGGTAGGCCTTGTTCCACACCACCATCAGCATGCCGAGCAGCGCTGGCCGGTCGGCGAGGCGGAAGCTGGCCGGGCCCTCCTCGGCGAGGCGGTGCGCGAGCCGGTTGCGCACCAGTTCGCCGCTCCAGAAGGTGCGGGCGTAGTCGTACACGAGGACGTCGGGGGAGCCGGTGGCCTTCAGCCGGTCGGTGATGGCCTGGAGCGCGCCGGGCGCCAGGGTGTCGTCGCCGTCGAGGAACACCACGTAGTCGCCGCCGGCCCGGGCCAGGCCCGCGTTGCGGGCCGGGCCCAGGCCCAGGTTGTGCGCCAGGTGCACCGCGGTGACCCGGGGATCGCGGGCCGCGTACTCGTCGATGATCGAACCGCAGGCGTCCGGGGAGGCGTCGTCCACCGCGATCAGTTCCAGATCCTGGTACGACTGGGACAGGACCGAATCCAGACTCTCCTGGAGGTACGCCTGAACCTTGTACGCGGGCACGATGACGCTGAACCGGGGCACGGCACATCCAGGGGTCGGCGCGGGCAGGTGGCCCAGGAACCGCGCGCGCGGCGTTCGGGTTACGCGGTGTGCGGCATTCGGGTTACGCAGCGTCAACGCCGCACGTCAACCTCTTGATCACGCCGCTACTTGACGGCTCCGGCCATCACCCCCGTCACGAACTGCCGCTGGAACGCGAAGAACACGACGAGCGGCACCACCATCGACAGGAACGCCCCCGGCGCCAGGACGTCGATGTTGTTCCCGAACTGCCGCACCTGCTGCTGGAGCGCGACGGTGACCGGCGGGTGCGCCGAGTCGGCGAAGACCAGCGCGACCAGCATGTCGTTCCACACCCACAGGAACTGGAAGATGCCGAGCGAGGCGATGGCCGGCCCGCCCAGCGGCAGCACCACCCGGGCGAACAGACGCAGTTCGCCCGCCCCGTCCAGGCGGGCCGCCTCCAGCAGTTCGCGGGGGATCTGCGCGAAGAAGTTCCGCAGCAGGAACACCGCGAACGGCAGTCCGAAGGCGGTGTGGAACAGCACCACCCCGGCCGTGGTCTCGAACAGGCCGACCGCGCCGAAGAGTTCGGACACCGGGATCAGCGCCACCTGCACCGGGACCACCAGCAGTCCGACCACCACGAGGAAGAGCCAGTCGCGCCCCGGGAACTCCAGCCAGGCGAAGGCGTATCCCGCGAGCGAGCCCAGGGCGACCACGAGCAGCGTCGCCGGGACGGCGATGGCCACCGTGTTCAGCAGCGAACCGGTGATGGTGTCGTTCGCCAGCAGCCGGGAGTAGTTCGCCGCCGTCAGCCTCGACGGCTCGGTCAGCACCTGCCACCAGCCGCCGTCGTTCAGGTCGGCGGGGGACAGGAACGAGGAGATCAGCAGGCCGAGCGTGGGCAGCAGCCAGAACAGCGCGGCCAGGACGAGGAAGACGCGGACGGCCCCGGACGCGGCGCGCGCCGCGAGCCGGCCGACGGCGGGAGTGCTCATCGGGCCCCCTCCTTGCGCAGCCTGCGGATGTTCAGCAGCATCACCGGCACCACCAGAACCAGCAGCAGCACCGCGATGGCGCTGCCCAGCCCCTGGTCGGCGTCCGTTCCGAACGAGGTGCGGTAGAGCTGGAGCGCGAGCACGTTCGCGTCGTCCTGCACCGCGCCCGGCGCGATCACGAACACCAGGTCGAAGATCTTCATGACGTTGATGACGAGGGTCACCAGCACCACCGACAGCACCGGCGCCAGCAGCGGCACCGTGATCCGCCGGAACACCTGCCACTCGCCCGCCCCGTCCACCCGCGCCGCCTCCAGCAGCTCCCGCGGTACGGCGGCCAGCCCGGCCCCGATCAGCACCATCGCGAAACCGGCCCACATCCACACGTACGCCCCGATCACCGCCGGGGTCACCAGCGTCGGGCCGAGCCACTCCACCCCCGCGTACGCGGCCCGGAAGTTCGCGCCGGGCAGCCGCAGCCGCGCCCCGTCGGCCGCCGCCGGCAGGGAGAAGGTGCCGTCCGCGCGGGCCGTCGCCGAAGCCACCACCCGCCCGTCCCGCACCGCCTCCACCCGCATCCCGGAGAACCCCTGCTCGGTGGCGTCGACCGCGTTCGTCCGGCCGCCGCCGCCCCGGGTGAAGTCCTGCCAGACGGTGCCGGTCACCCTCCCCGGCTCCGCGACGGCCGCCCCGGCCGTACGCGTCCCCGCCGGCAGGTCCTGCGGCGCCACCCCGACCAGCGGCAGCAGCACCGGCACCCCCGCCCGTACCGTCGTGCGCGTCACGAACGCGCCCCCCTCGGCCGGCTCCAGCGGGGAGTCCCGGCCCGGGCGGGCCTTCGGGAACGCGGACGACTCGGCGAAGGTGTCGTGCACCCCCACCCACACCGCGTTGGCCACGCCCCGCTGCGGGTCGTGGTCGTAGACCAGCCGGAAGATGATGCCCGCCGCCAGCATCGAGATCGCCATCGGCATGAACACCAGCAGCTTGAACGCCGTGCCCCAGCGCACCCGTTCGGTCAGTACCGCGAAGATCAGCCCGAGGGCGGTCGCCGTCGTCGGCGCCAGCACCACCCACAGCGCCGTGTTGCCCAGCGCGGTGCGGATCACCGGATCGCGCAGGATCTCCCCGTAGTTGTCCGCCCCCACGAACACCTCGCCGGAGCGGTCGAAGAGGCTGCGGTAGAGGGAGTAGCCGATGGGCTGCACGACGAGCGCGCCCAGCAGTACCAGCGCCGGCAGCAGGAACACCGCCGCCACCAGCCGGCGGCGCCCGGCGTCCGAGCGCGGGCCGGCGGAGGGGCCGTTTTCGGCCGTGGGCGGCACGGGATCAGTTCCCGTACGCCTTGGCCGCGTCCGCCTCCAGTTTCGCCTGCGTGCCCGCCACGTCGGACGGGTTCGCCAGGAAGTCCTGGAGCGTCTTCCACTCCCCGGCCCCCGGCGTCCCGCCGAAGGCGGCCGGAGCCTGGTCCGACATGTCGAAGCGGAAGTCGTCGCCCGCCGCGATCAGCGCCTTCGCGATGCCCCGCTGGATCTCGCCCGGGTACGCGCCCGGGTCCACCGCCTTGTTCGGGGAGATGAAGCCGCCCTCCCGGGCCTGGATCTCCGCCGCGTCCGCCGACGCCAGGAACGTCAGCAGCGCCTGCGCCCCCTTCGACGCCTTCAGCGCCACCGCCACGTCACCGCCCGAGACCACCGGCGCCTTCGCGCCCACCGCCGGGAACGGGAACACCAGCGCGTCCTCGCCGACCTTCGCCTCGGTCTGCGCGATGTTCACCGCCGCGAAGTCGCCCTCGAAGACCATCGCCGCCGCGGGCCGCTCCCCGCCGGTGAAGGTCTGCGTCACCGACTTCGGGAACTCCGTCGCCAGCGCCCCGGCCGCGCCGCCCGCCAGGTAGTCCGCCCGCCCGAACAGTTCGCCCAGGGTGGTCAGGGCCTGCTTGACGCTGTCGTCCGTCCACTTCAGCTCGTGCCGGGCCAGCCGGTCGTACTTCTCCGGACCCGCCTGCGAGAGGTAGACGTTCTCGAACCAGTCCGTCAGGGTCCAGCCGTCCGCGCCCGCCACCGACACCGCCGGGGTGCCCGACGCGGACAGGGTGTCGGCCGCCGCGATCAGCTCCTTCCAGGTTCCCGGGGGCTTGACCCCCGCCGCCTCGAAGGCCTTCGCGTTGTACCAGACCAGCGACTTGTTCGCGGCCTTGTAGTACACCCCGTACTGGGTGCCGTCGACCGCGCCCAGCTTCTTCCAGCCCGCCGAGTAGTTCGCGTCCAGCTGCGCCGCCGCCTCCGGGCCCACCGGCTGCGCCCACTTGTTCTTCACCGCCGACACCAGCGCCCCCACCTGCGGGAGCAGCGCCACGTCCGGCGGCTGACCGCCCGCGATCTTGGTGCCGAGGAAGGTGACGATCGGGTCCTGCGCCGGGACGAAGGTGACGGAGGCCCCCGTGCGCTTCTCGAACTCCTTCAGCACCTTGGTGAAGTTGGCCTGCTCCCCGCCCGTCCAGACCGCCGCCACCGAGAGCTTCTCGCCGGGCAGTTTCGGTAACTCCACGCGCGGCGCGGACGGTTCGCCCCGGCCGGTCCGCTCCGGACCCGGCTGCGGATCACCACCGCACGCCGAGAGCGCCAGCGCGCCCGCCGCCGCCAGTGCCGTCCAGCCGATTCTCGTACGGCTCGTTCCCCGCTCGCGCATGGCTGTGCCCCCGATGTCCGCGGTGTGTCCCGGACCACAAGGTCTACGCCGAGCGGCGCGCCCCCGCAATACCGCGTGACGGGGGCGCCGCGGGGCCTCAGGGCGCGGGCGGGAACAGCACCGGCACCGCCGAGACCAGGTGGGAGGCCCGCTCCAGGGCACTGGCCAGCAGCGCCAGGTCGGTCGGACCGTTGCCCAGCTCGCGCACCGGACGGCGGGCCGGTGGATCGCCCATCCGCTCCCACTCCACCGGCACCACGGTCGGCCGCAGCGTCGCCGTGCGCGGGATCCGCCCCGTCACCCGGCCCGCCTGGAACGGCACCGCGCGCCCGTCCGCGTACCGCAGCACGCCCCGGCCCGGCCCCGGCCGGTCCGGCGCGTCCAGCTCGACCCGCAGCGTCGAGCGGCGCACCAGCTCGGTCTCCGCCGTCCGGTCCGGGCGGGCGCTGGCCGCGATCAGGTGCACCCCGAGCCGGGTGCCCTCGCGGGCCACCGCCTCCAGCGCCCGCACCACCGAACCGGCCGCCGGGCGGCCCGTACTGCCCAGCGCGGGCGCGACCAGCGCGTCGAAGTCGTCCACCAGCACCACCAGCCGGGGCAGCGGACTCGGCCCGGCCGGCGGCTCGGCGCGCGTGGCCGCCGCCCGCAGCCGCAGGGTGCCGGTGCGCGGGGGGTCGAGGTCGCCGCGCAGCTCGCCCGGGGTGGGCCGGCGGGGCGCCACCAGCCGGCCCGACAGCTCCCGGTCGGCGTGCCACTGCGCGAACGCGACCCCGTCCAGCAGCTCGTGGCGGCGCTTCAGCTCGGCCCCGAGGGCCTGCGCGAACTCCCGCATGCGCAGCGGGTCCGAGGCCACCAGGTGGGCCGACACGTGCGGGAGTTCCGTACACGGCAGGAGGCCGTCGCCGCGCTCCCCGCCGGCGCCGTCCAGCAGGACCAGGCCCAGCCGGTCGGGGCGGGCCGCCGCCGAGAGGGACGCCGCCAGCGAGCGCAGCAGCTCGGTGCGGCCGCTCCCGGCGGGACCCTCCACCAGCAGGTGCGGGCCGTCGTGGACCAGCTCGGCGCCGACCGGCCCGCGCCGGCCCGCGCCGAGCACGATCTCCGCGCGGCCGCCGACACCCTGGCCCTGGTCGGTCGCGGCCGCCCAGCGGGCCATCAGGGAGGCCGGGGTGGCCCTGGCCAGGCCGAGTTCGTCGAGGAGGCGCGAAGCCGCCGGCAGGCTCGCCGCGGCCGGCCGGTACCCCGAGCCCTCCGCGGCCGCCCCCTCCGCGCGCAGCGGGGCCAGCGCCCGGGCGAACCGCTCCGCCCAGGCGGCCGAGACCCCGTCCGCGACGGCCGTCTCCCCGGGCGGCTGGGGTCTGCCCCCCGCCACCGCGAAGCAGCGGACGGCCGTGGCGACGTCCCCGCTCAGCAGGGCGGCCGCCGTACAGTCCCGCAGCGCCGGAGCGGCCGCGCAGGCCGCCTCGTACGTCGCCGCCACCGGGGAGGCCGCGGTGGCGGCCGGCGCCTCCGCGAGCACCAGGAGGTGGATGCCTGCGGCCGCCCCGTGCGAGGCGAGCCGGGCCGTGACGTCCCGCAGGGCGCCCGCGCCCGGATCGCCGTCCAGGACCACGAGCGTGCGCGGGCCCGCGTACGCCCGCGCGGCCTGCCGCAGCGCCGTCGCGTCGGCCGCCGCCCAGTTCGTGCCGAGCGCGCTGTCGTCCAGGCGCCGCGCCAGCTCCCCGGTCCGGGCCGCCGCCTGCTCCCGGTCGTACGCCAGCAGCAGCCGGCAGTCCTGTCCGTGCGCCGGGCGTACGTGGGGCAGCCAGCCGAGCCAGCCCCAGTCGCGCCGCCGCTCCTGGAGGGGGCGTACGCGGTCGGCCGCCAGCAGCACCACCTCCAGCTGCGCGGGCGCGTGCAGCCCGGCCAGCTGGGCGATCACCGACCGGGCCACGCCCGTCAGCCGCGCCCGCGGCCCCGCGATCCCGAGCGAACCGCACGCGGTCAGCGCCACCCGGCTCCCGGCGCCGAGCCCGGCCTCCAGGAACCCGGGGTGGCCGGGCCCGCGCGACCAGAGCCGCCCCGTCGGCCCGAGCGCCGCCAGCAGCAGCGACGCCGGGTCGTCGGCGTCGGGCACCGCGGCCGCCACCACCGGCTCCGGCTCGGCCCCGGCCTCCTCCTCGACCCCTTCCCCGCGCACCCACCGGCGCGCCCAGGCGCCGAGCCCGCGCCGCCTGCCGCCGCCCGCCGGGCCGTCGGCGGGGTCGTCGGCGGCCGCGGGGTGCGCGGGATGCGCTCCCGTGCCGTACGCGCCGGGTGAGCCCGCGCCGGGAGCGCCGGGGCGGGGGGTGCCGGGGTGCAGGCCCATGCCGGAGTCGGGGGCGGCCCGCTGCCCGCTGCCGCCGGCCGGGCCGGGCGCGGGCCACTGCGCGGGCCCGGCGCCGGAGGGCTCCGCGGCGCCGGTCCGCCCTCCCGGGCCGGGGGCGGCGGCCGGGGGCCAGTCGGCGCCGCCGGTGTGCGGGGAGGCCTGCGGGAGCCGGGAGGCGGGGTCGCCCGCGCCGCCCGCGCCGCCCGGGCCGTCGGTGTCGCCGGGGGCGTCACTGCGGCCCGGGAGCGCCAGGTGGCCCTCCAGGTCCGGGGCGACGGGCAGCGGGCGGGCGCCCCCGACGGCCAGCCGGAGCGTCGATTCGCCGATGCGCAGCAGCGCGCCCGGCGGCAGCGGGACCGCCCGCACCCCCACCGGGGCGCCGTCGAGGGCGGTGCCGTTCGTGGAGCCGAGGTCGGCCACCGCCACCCGGCCGTCCGCCCCTACCGTCACCGCGCAGTGCAGCCGGGACACGTCCGGGTCGTCCAGCGGTACGTCCGCGTCCGCCGAGCGCCCGATCCGCACGGCTCCGGGGTGCAGCAGGTGCACGCCGCCCGCGTCGGGCCCGGCCACCACGTGCAGCTGCGGTCCGCCGGGGCCGTCGCCCGCCGGGAGGCCATGGTCGCCGCCGGCGTCCGCGTCGGGCGCGGGGGCGTTCAGCGTCAGCACCGCGCCGTCCACCAGCGGGGGCTCCCCGAGCACGGCGCGCTGCGCGTCGAGGCGGCGCGCGCCGCAGTAGAGCACCACCGTGCCGCCGGTGTCGGGGCCGCCGACGGTCGCCGCGAGCCCGGAGGCGACCGCGGCCAGCGCGGTCCCGGCGGGCGCCGTGACGAGCACGTCACAGCCGGCCGGCGCGGTGGCGGTCTGGTGGCCGCTGCGCGGCCCGAGGACGGTCAGCCGGATCTGCATCGCGTCAGCGGTCCCTTCTGCGCGGAGCGCGAGCGCGCGGTGCGCGGTGCGTGCGCCCGGCAGGGGGACGGCGGGACACGCCTGCCCGGACACCCCCCGCCCGGCGCGGACGCGTCGTCCGGTCAGGTCTGCCGGAAGGCCGGGCTCCCGTCCCCGCCGTTCCGTACGGGTGCATCCTCGCACCTGTCGTGTACGACACGCCCGGCACCTGCCGACAAATGATCTTGATCGATCTCGGTACCGTCCGCCCGTCGTACGAATACGGACACGGAGCAGCGCAAAATCGCCTCCGGCATACCCCGCAAATCTCACCCTTCGTACATATGTGCGGCAACCAACCTCCGTCGGGCCGCGTCTTCCCCGGGGACACCCCCTAGAGTTGGGCCGGAAACCCATCCAGCGGAATCAGCCGAAACATCCCGGGGAAACACCCGACGAACACGACAGCAGGGGAGCGCGAGACGTGCGGCCAGTCGGCAGCAAATACCTGCTCGAGGAGCCGCTCGGGCGCGGCGCCACGGGCACCGTCTGGCGTGCCCGCCAGCGGGAGACCGCCGGCGCGGAGGCAGCCGTCGCCGGGCAGCCCGGCGAGACCGTGGCCATCAAGGTCCTCAAGGAGGAGCTGGCCCAGGACGCGGACATCGTCATGCGCTTCCTGCGCGAGCGCTCCGTCCTGCTGCGCCTGACCCACCCCAACATCGTCCGCACCCGCGACCTCGTGGTCGAGGGGGACCTGCTGGCCCTGGTCATGGACCTGATCGACGGTCCGGACCTGCACAAGTACATCCGCGAGAACGGCCCCTTCAGCCCCGTTGCCGCGTGCCTGCTCACCGCGCAGATCGCCGACGCGCTCGCCGCCAGCCACGCCGACGGCGTCGTCCACCGCGACCTGAAGCCCGCCAACGTGCTGCTCGACGAGCGCGGCGGGCAGATGAAGCCGATGCTCACCGACTTCGGCATCGCGCGCCTGGCCGACTCCCCGGGCCTGACCCGCACCCACGAGTTCGTCGGCACCCCCGCCTACGTGGCGCCCGAGTCCGCCGAGGGCCGCCCGCAGACCTCCGCCGTCGACATCTACGGCGCCGGCATCCTGCTCTACGAGCTCGTCACCGGGCGCCCGCCCTTCGCGGGCGGCACCGCCCTCGAAGTCCTCCACCGGCACCTCAGCGAGGAGCCCCAGCGCCCCGCGACCCTGCCCGAGCCGCTGTGGACCGTCATCGAGCGCTGCCTGCGCAAGGAGCCCGACGAGCGTCCGAGCGCCGAGAACCTCGCGCGCGGGCTGCGCGTGGTCGCCTCCGGCATCCGCGTGCACTCCTCGCCCGACGAGGTCGAGGCCGCGATCGGCGTCGGCGCCCTGCTCGTGCCCGACCCCTCGCCCGCGCCCGTTCCCGCGGTCCCCGGCGCCGCCGATCCGACGCAGGCGCTGCCCGCCGGGGCGGGCGCACCGATGGGCGCCTACGACCCGAACGGCATGACCAGCGTGCTGCCGCCGGTCGGCGGGGCCGACGCCACCACCGTGCTGCCCGCCACCGGCGGCCCCGGCGCCCGGGGCGGCGCCCCCGATCCGACCTCCGTGATGCCCCCGGTGCAGCGGCCCGACAGCCCGCACCCGTGGGAGTCGCAGATGCGGGCCGCGCGGGACCGCAACGAGCAGACGCAGATGCAGTACCTCGACCCGAGCGAGGACCCGCTGCGCAGGCGCCCCCAGCGGCAGGCCCCGCCGCCCCCGCAGCACCAGCCCCGGGCCCCGCAGCAGCAGTACCAGCAGCCGCAGCACCAGCAGCAGCAGCCCCCGCAGTACCGCCCGGCGCCTCCGCCGCAGCAGTACCAGCAGCAGCCGCAGCACTACCAGTCGCAGCAGCCCCAGCAGTACCAGCAGCCGCAGCAGTACCAGCAGCAGCCGCAGCGGCCCCAGTACCAGCAGCCGCAGCAACAGCCTCCCCAGCAGCAGCAGCGGCCGCAGTCCGCGCCGCAGCCCCCTCAGCAGCAGCGCCCCGCGCGCGAGCCGCGGGAGCCGCGCGAGCCGCGCCGCCGCAGCGCCAACCCGGTCAGGATCCCCGGGCTCGGCTGCCTCAAGGGCTGTCTGGTCATGATCCTGCTGCTGTTCATCGGCGGCTGGCTGGTCTGGGAGCTCACCCCGCTCCAGGAATGGGTCGGCACCGGCAAGAACTGGTGGGACCAGGTCTGGAGCTGGGGCAGCGACGCCGTCGACTTCGTCAGCTCCTTCGGCGACTCCGCGAGCGGCGGCACGGCCCCCTGACGTGCCGTCACGGGGCGGTCCGCGCGGCCCCGTAGCGCCGACTTCATGGATTTGTCGACATCCAGGACGTGATTTCGCCCGCAGAAGTGAAGGTCGCCGCGATCCGGAGCGTTCAACCCCCATTCGGCCGCGTAGCTTTGTCGCGTACGCCAGCCGCTGAGGGAGCAGTCGTGGCACGGAAGATCGGCAGCCGGTACACCGCGCACCAGATCCTGGGGCGCGGCAGCGCGGGCACGGTGTGGCTGGGCGAGGGACCTGACGGCCCCGTCGCCGTCAAACTGCTGCGCGAGGACCTCGCGTCGGACCAGGAGCTGGTCGGGCGCTTCGTCCAGGAGCGCAGCGCCCTGCTCGGCCTGGAGCACCCGCACATCGTCTCCGTCCGCGACCTCGTCGTGGACGGCAACGACCTCGCCCTCGTCATGGACCTCGTCCGCGGTACGGACCTGCGCACGCGCCTCGACCGCGAGCGGCGGCTCGCCCCCGAGGCGGCCGTGGCCGTCGTCGCGGACGTCGCGGACGCGCTGGCCGCGGCCCACGCGGCGGGCGTCGTCCACCGGGACGTCAAACCGGAGAACGTCCTCCTCGACATGCAGGGCCCGCTCGGCCCAGGCGGCGCGCATCCCGCGCTGCTCACCGACTTCGGCGTGGCCAAGCTCATCGACTCGCCCCGCCGGGCCGCCACCGGGGCACGGGCCGGCGCGCCCACCACCCGGATCATCGGGACGCCGGACTACCTCGCGCCGGAAATAGTGGAGGGCCTGCCGCCGCGGGCGGCCGTCGACATATACGCCCTGGCCACCGTGCTCTACGAGCTGCTCGCCGGGTTCACCCCCTTCGGCGGGGGACACCCGGGCGCGGTGCTGCGCCGGCACGTGACCGAGACCGTGGTCCCGCTGCCGGGGATCCCCGACGAGCTGTGGCAGCTGATGGTCCAGTGCCTGGCCAAGGCGCCCGCCTCCCGGCTGCGGGCCTCGGAGCTGTCCGTCCGGCTGCGGGACCTGCTGCCGCTGCTGGCCGGGATGCCGCCGCTGGACGTGGACGAGCCCGACGACGCCGACGCGGAGCCGCCGGAGCCCGCCGAGGAGCAGGCCGCCGAGCCCGTGCGCAGGCGCGGGGTGGTCCCCCTGGTGCCGGGCTCCGCGACCGACTCCAACCGGGACACCCACACCTCCATGCGGGTGCCGGGGCCGGACGAGCTGGCCGGCGGGGCGCTGGGCACGGCCCGGGTCCCGCGGCCGGCCGGCGGTCACCGCCCCGGCTCCGCCCGGCACCGGGCCGAGGCCGCGCGCAAGCGGCGCCTGGTGCTGTCCGCCTCGGCGGTGGCGCTGGCCGCCGCGGTCGGCGTCGGGAGCTGGCTGGCTCTGTCCGGCGACGACCCGGCCCCGCGGCCGCAGGACAGCGAGCACTCCGCCCCGGCCCGGCCGTAGGACCCCGGCCCGGCCGCAGGACCCCGGCCCGGGAGCCGGCGGCGGCCGGAGCCCGAGCCGGGCCCGGCCCCGGCCGCCGCGTCAGGCCGCCGTCAGCGCCGGGTGCCAGCGCCGGGCCACCGCGGGGTGGGCGCGTACCCAGCCCTTGAGCTCGTTGCGGCCGTACTCCGCGTGCAGCGGGTTGGACGTGTCCTGGGCCAGGCCCGGCGCGGAGCGCAGGTACTCCCCGGGGACGGTCTCGACGACCGCGTCCAGCCGCGGGTTGTAGAAGAACGGCACCGAGAACCGCTCCACCGCCCCCGGCGGGCTCACCACCCGGTGGTCGGTGGCCCGCAGGTACCCCTCGGTGGCGATCTCCAGCAGCTCGCCCAGGTTCACCACGAACGCTCCGGGCCGTGGCGCGATGTCGACGTAGCCGCCGTCCCGGACCACCTGGAGGCCGCCCACCGAGTCCTGGAGCAGCAGCGTCAGGAAGCCGTAGTCCTTGTGCGCGCCGACGCCCTGGTCGGTGCCCGACGGCGCGGACCCGGGGTAGCGGATCAGCTTCGTGTGCAGGTGGGGGCGGTCGGCGAAGGCCGCGTCGAAGAAGTCCGTGGGGGCGCCGATGGAGGCCAGCAGTTCCTGGAGCAGCCGGTGCGCCACCGCCGCCAGCCGCGCCTGCCAGTCGAGGACCACCTCGCGCAGCTCCGGCAGGGCCGCCGGCCACTGGTTGGGGCCCTCCAGCCACAGGTACGCCGGGTCGTGCGGCCCCAGCGCCGGCGCCGGCCGTTCGGCGCCCACGTCGAGCTGGTCGCGCCAGTCGGAGGCACCGCCCGTCAGCTCGTGCCCGATGCGGGTGTAGCCCCGGAAGTGCGGGGAGTTCAGATTGCTCACCGCGAGCCGGTCGGCCTCCGGGAGCGCGAAGAAGGCCCTGGTCAGCTCCAGTATCCGGGCGGTCTCGGACTCGGTTATGCCGTGCCCGGTCAGGTACAGGAACCCGGTGTCCCGCGCGGCCGCGTGCAACTGCTCCAGGAAGTCGGCCCGCTCGGCGGGGTCGTCCGCCCGGGAGAGGTCGATGACGGCGAGCGAGGCGTCGTGGGCGGGCGCGGAGGGTGCCGCGAAGGAGGGCGAGAGGGAGGAGGAAGGGTGCGCGGACGGCATGACGGCTCCGTTTCGGATGTCACGGGGTCCCGTGCCCCGGAGATGGCGGGGCAAGGCGGAGGAGCGGGCCGCCGGCAGGGATGGCGCCGGGGCGGACGGCCGCGTACGGGACCGAAGTCGGATCGGGGTGGATCAGGCTCGTGCGGGGTCCGTCGGCTGACAGCTCGTGGTGGTGACACGCATGTGGTCCACATGGCGGCGCTTCACGAGGAGAACGGTCATGCGGTGAGCGTACGCCCGTACCCACCCCTCCCCGTACGGGTTGATCCGGCCTGGCCGGAGAGTGCCCTCCGGGGACCGGCTAGGCTGGACCCGTGGCAGTCGTCGATGTTTCCGAAGAGCTGAAGTCCCTCTCCTCGACCATGGGGTCGATCGAGGCCGTCCTGGACCTCGACAAGCTGAGGGCGGAGATCGCCGTGCTCGAGGAGCAGGCCGCCGCGCCGTCCCTGTGGGACGACCCGGACGCCGCCCAGAAGATCACGAGCAAGCTTTCGCACCTCCAGGCGGAGGTCCGCAAGACCGAGAACCTGCGCGGCCGTATCGACGACCTCGCGGTCCTGTTCGAGCTCGCCCAGGAGATGGACGACGCGGACACCCTCGCGGAGGCGGAGACCGAGCTGGTCTCCGTGCGCAAGGCGCTGGACGAGATGGAGGTCCGGACCCTGCTCTCCGGCGAGTACGCCGAGCGCGAGGCCCTGGTCAACATCCGTGCCGAGGCCGGCGGCGTCGACGCCTCCGACTTCGCCGAGCGCCTCCAGCGCATGTACCTGCGCTGGGCCGAGCGCCACGGCTACGCCACCGAGATCTACGAGACCTCGTACGCGGAGGAGGCCGGCATCAAGTCGACCACCTTCGTCGTCAAGGCGCCGTACGCCTACGGCACCCTCTCCGTCGAGCAGGGCACGCACCGCCTCGTGCGCATCTCGCCCTTCGACAACCAGGGCCGCCGCCAGACCTCCTTCGCCGGTGTCGAGGTCCTCCCGGTCGTCGAGACCAGCGACCACGTCGAGATCGACGAGGCCGAGCTGCGCGTCGACGTGTACCGCGCCTCGGGCCCCGGCGGCCAGGGCGTCAACACCACCGACTCGGCGGTGCGCATCACGCACCTGCCGACCGGCATCGTGGTCTCCTGCCAGAACGAGCGCTCGCAGATCCAGAACAAGGCCAGCGCGATGAACGTCCTCCAGGCCAAGCTGCTCGAACGGCGCCGCCAGGAGGAGAAGGACAAGATGGACGCCCTCAAGGACGGCGGCAGCTCCTGGGGCAACCAGATGCGCTCCTACGTCCTGCACCCGTACCAGATGGTCAAGGACCTGCGGACGGAGTTCGAGGTCGGCAACCCGCAGGCGGTCCTCGACGGCGAGATCGACGGCTTCCTGGAGGCCGGGATCCGCTGGCGCAAGCAGCAGGAGCAGGGCGCGTAACCCGCCCGCCCCACGTGTGAGGAAGGGCCCGGACACCCTCAGGTGTCCGGGCCCTTCCTCATGCCGTGTGGTCGCGCGGGCCTTGCGGCGGCCGCGCGACCGGGTGATCGGGACGCGGCGCGGCCTGTCAGGCGGTCCGGGCCACCAGCGCCAGCGCGCCCACCAGAACCACCAGAAGCGCGATGAGCGTCACCGGATTCAGGCCGGCGAAGGGGCCCTCCTGCTGCTGGAGGCGCTCCCGGTTCGCCCGGCACACCGGACAGCGGCCCTGGCTGACGGGTGCGGCGCAGTTCGCGCACACGAGCCGGTCATATGTCATGCGCTCCTCCTCTCGTCCCCTCGTTAACGGCACGGGGACCGAGTCCGTTCCCCCTACCACTGTGCCAGCTCCGCCGACATTCGGCGCGGCCCCTTTGGGCAATCGCGAAACGACCCGGCGGGCACCCGGGATAAATCGGGCAACTGCGGATGCCGGGTCCCCACCCCCCGCCCGGTCGCGTATGGTCACGCTCACCTACTCCCGGCGACCGTGGTGCACCCGTGATCCGATTCGACAACGTCTCCAAGTCCTACCCGAAGCAGAACCGTCCCGCACTCAGAGATGTCTCCCTGGACATCGCCAAGGGCGAGTTCGTCTTCCTGGTCGGCTCCTCCGGCTCCGGCAAGTCCACCTTCCTGCGGCTGGTCCTGCGCGAGGAACGGGCCAGTCACGGCCAGGTGCACGTGCTGGGCAAGGACCTCGCGAAGCTCTCCAACTGGAAGGTCCCGCACATGCGGCGCCAGCTGGGGACCGTCTTCCAGGACTTCCGGCTGCTGCCGAACAAGACGGTGGCCGAGAACGTCGCCTTCGCGCAGGAGGTGATCGGCAAGCCGCGCGGTGAGATCCGCAAGGCCGTCCCGCAGGTGCTGGAGCTGGTCGGCCTCGGCGGCAAGGAGGGCCGGATGCCGGGCGAGCTGTCCGGTGGCGAGCAGCAGCGCGTGGCCATCGCCCGCGCCTTCGTCAACCGTCCCGCCCTGCTGATCGCGGACGAGCCGACCGGCAACCTCGACCCGCAGACCTCCGTCGGGATCATGAAGCTGCTGGACCGGATCAACCGGACCGGCACCACCGTGATCATGGCGACGCACGACCAGCAGATCGTCGACCAGATGCGCAAGCGCGTCATCGAACTCGAACAGGGCCGACTCGTGCGCGACCAGTCGCGCGGCGTCTACGGCTACCAGCACTGAAAGGTCCCCAGACGCCATGCGCGCCCAGTTCGTCATGTCGGAGATCGGCGTCGGCCTCCGCCGCAATCTCACCATGACCTTCGCCGTCATCATCTCCGTGGCCCTCTCGCTGGCCCTCTTCGGAGGCTCGCTCCTCATGCGCGACCAGGTCAGCGCGATGAAGGGGTTCTGGTACGACAAGGTCAACGTCACCGTCTACCTCTGCACCAAGAACGACGCCATCGACGCGGCCGGGGCCCCCGCCGCCGGGGCGCCCGCGGCGGGTGGCGGCAAGCCCTGCTCCAAGGGGGCCGTGACCCCCGAGCAGAAGCAGGGCATCGAGACCGAGCTCAAGAAGATGGCCCTCGTCCAGACGGTCATGTACGAGTCCTCGGACGAGGCCTACAAGCACTACAAGGAGCGCTTCGGCCACACGGCGCTGGCCTCCGTCGTCACCCCCGACCAGATGCCGGACTCCTTCCGGGTCAAGCTGAAGAACCCGGAGAAGTACGCGGTCATCACCTCCGCGTTCGCCGGGCGCGACGGCGTCCAGTCGGTCGCCGACCAGAGCAGCGAGCTCGACAACCTCTTCGCGCTGCTCGGCACCCTCAACTGGGCGGCCCTCGGCATCATGCTGATCATGCTGATCGTGGCGCTGCTGCTGATCGTCAACACGGTGCGCGTTTCGGCGTTCAGCCGTCGGCGGGAGACCGGGATCATGCGCCTGGTGGGCGCCTCCGGCTTCTACATCCAGGTGCCGTTCATCATGGAGGCCGCCGTCGCCGGACTCATCGGCGCGGGCCTCGCCTGCGGCATGCTCGGCGCCGGCCAGTACTTCGTGATCGACCACGGCATCGGCCTGCGCGACAAGCTCCAGCTGATCAACTTCATCGGCTGGGACGCCGTCCTCACCAAGCTCCCGCTGGTCCTGGTCATCGGCCTGCTGATGCCCTCCCTGGCGGCGTTCGTGGCCCTGCGCAAGTACCTCAAGGTGTGACGAGCGCCCCGTGGGCGGTCCGGCCAACCGGCCGTGCCCGCGCGGGGCTTGTCCTAGACTCGGCGGCATGCCGGGTCTGCCCGCCCTCTGTCCGCGGCCCCGCGACCTGCGTCGCGGGGCCGTCTTGACGTTGCTGTTCCTCGCCACCGTCGGCGCCGGCGCGGGGAGCGGGTGCTGGAGCCCCCGCGAGGGGCAGGACGGCCGGCCGCCGGCCCTCGTGGGCTCGCCGGTGCCCGCCTCCGGGGAGAGCGGCACCGCCGACCGGGAGGCCGTCGCCCGCGCCGCCGCCGAGGCCGTCGCGGAGGGCAAGTCCGGGAAGAAGGCCGCCGAGGAGGTGGTCAGCCGCAGCGGCGACCGCTGGGGCGCCGTCTACGACCAGGGCGAGTACGCCGCCTTCACGGACGACCTCGACGGCCGCTGGACCGGCGTCGGGGTCTGGACCGGCCGCCGCCGGGACGGCGCGATCGAGGTCGAGCGGATCCAGCCCGACAGCCCCGCCGCCCGGGCCGGGCTGCGCACCGGGGACCGGCTGCTGAGCGTGGACGGCCACGGCGTCACCGGCCTGGCCGTGGCCGACGTGGTGGCGCTGCTGCGCGGGGAGGCGGGCACCCCGGTGGTGCTCGGCCTCGGCCGGGACGGCGCCGGCCTCACCGAGACCGTGCGCCGGGAGCGGCTGCGTACCGAGCCGGTGACCGTACGCCGCCTCGCGGACGGCACCACCGTGATCAAGGTCGCCTCCTTCACGCGCGGCTCGGGGGACCGGGTGCGCGACGCCGTCCGGGCCGCTCCGCCGGGCGGCGGGGTGCTGCTGGACCTGCGCGGGAACCCCGGGGGGCTGGTCGCCGAGGCGGTGACGGCGGCCTCGGCGTTCCTGGACGGCGGGCTGGTGGCGACGTACGACGTACGGGGCTCCGAGCGCGCCCTGTACGCCGCGCCCGGCGGGGACACGGTCCGGCCGCTGGTGGCCCTGGTGGACGGCGGCACGATGAGCGCGGCCGAACTGGTCACCGGCGCCCTCCAGGACCGGGGCCGTGCCGTGACCGTAGGCACCCGCACCTTCGGCAAGGGCGCGGTGCAGATGCCCACCGAACTCCCGGGCGGTTCGGTGGCGGAGCTGACGGTGGGCACGTACCGCACTCCGGCGGGCCGCAGCCTCGACGGCGGCGGGATCACCCCGGACCTCGCGGCGGGCGACGGGGCCGAGGACCGGGCCCGCACGGTATTGGGTGGCCTCGGGGTGGGTCCGTAGTGCGAAAATGACCGCACTATGGCTAAGGAAAAAGGGCGCAAGCTGATCGCCCAGAACAAGAAGGCGCGGCACGACTACACGATCATCGACACCTATGAGTGCGGGATCGTGCTCACGGGCACCGAGGTCAAGTCCCTGCGCCAGGGCCGGGCCTCCCTCGTGGACGGCTTCGTGTCGGTGGAGGGCCGCGAGGTCTGGATGTACAACGTGCACGTGCCGGAGTACAGCCAGGGCACCTGGACCAACCACAGCGCCCGGCGCAAGCGCAAGCTCCTCATGCACCGCGAGGAGATCGACAAGCTGGAGCGCAAGGCGGACGAGTCGGGCCACACGGTCGTCCCGCTCGCCCTGTACTTCAAGGACGGCCGCGCGAAGGTGGAGATCGCGCTGGCGAAGGGCAAGAAGGAGTACGACAAGCGCCAGACGCTGCGGGAGAAGCAGGACACCCGTGAGACGAACCGTGCGGTATCGGCGATCCGCCGCAAGCAGCGCGGTACGGTTTAATCTCCTGGCACGCGGTGGTCGTCTTCGCGTACCATGGCGTCAGCACCACCCCGCGAGGGGCGGAGCAGCTTGTTAAAAAAACATGGGGATGATCGGTTTCGACAGCGGATGTCGATGCAGGGGAAGCGAGCCGA
Organism: Streptomyces sp. NPDC048507; assembly: GCF_043199995.1. Taxonomy (NCBI): domain Bacteria; kingdom Bacillati; phylum Actinomycetota; class Actinomycetes; order Kitasatosporales; family Streptomycetaceae; genus Streptomyces; species Streptomyces sp. NPDC048507. The sequence goes on from NZ_JBICWZ010000018.1 coordinate 48,210, forward strand.
GGAAGCGGCAATGATCTCGCTAACCATATGTCGCAAACAATAATCGCCAACTCCAAGAGCGATAACTCCCGCTTCACCCTCGCTGCCTAATAACAGTGAGCTGAAGCCTCTGTGAGGAGCGTCAGCCCGGAAGTGGTCCCGGTCCGGATCCTGGCGTCAACTAGGGATCTAAACCTCTAGCCCCGGTCACGGGGGTTGGAGGGAAATCAAACAGTGACTGAGCCCGTCGGAGACTTGTCCGTGTGATCTCCGGGGCTGAGAAAAGCGCAGCGGACTGCGCTCGGAGAAGCCCTGCTTCTGCACCGTTGGACGCGGGTTCGATTCCCGCCATCTCCACCACCCCATGTGGGCAAAGGCCCCGCGGCCTCTCGGCTGCGGGGCCTTCGTCATGTCCGCACGCAGACTCCGATCACCGGAAGGGGCGCCGCAGCCTGCTGGAACTCCCCACTCGTCCGCGGACCGCGCCGTCCGGCGATACGCTGCGTAGGACGGTGCCGCGGAGGAGCGAGCCGGCCGTGCGAGACGGAGGAGGGCATCATGACCACCGCTGCCGTGGGCGACTCGGGCATCCCGCCCATGCCCGAGAGGACACCGCGAGCCCTTCGGGAAGCCACTGCCCAGCACGCCCCTGCGCTCCTCCCCGACTTCGACGCGCACTGGAAGCGGGACATCGCAGACGCCTACGACATCGCGCCCGTCCCGGCGTTCATGGCCCGCTGGTGGGGCGAGTACGCCCTTGCCCGTGACCCGCTGCTGGAGCAGCGGGTGCACCGCCTGGAGGAAGAGGCCGCCGGGGCGACCGGCATCGACCGCGCCAAGGCGCTCCTCGAGGAGGCGGGGCACATCCGGCGCAGCGCCCGCCAGGTGGAGCCCGGCCGGTAACGGACGGCGGCGCGTACGTACCGTGACGCCCTGCCCGAGGAAGTACGGATGAAGCTCAGGGCCGGCATGGCCGAGCTGGTCACCGCCAGAGATCCGTACCTTCCGCAGGACGAACTGCCGGAAGGCTTCCCTCTCGAACCGGCCCGCTCCAGCCGCCCGAAGGGCCCGCACATCCTCAGCTTCGACCGCGGTCGGGGGTGGTTGCGGTTCACCTTCGTGCGCCGGACCGAAGACCCGCAGATCGTCGTCGAGGCCCCGCGCCCTCTCGGCTGCGGGCCTCGCAGGTCAGCAGGCGCGCGTCGGCGGAACGGCTCGAGGGGACGTACGGCTGCGAGAACCGCAGGTGCGGGGAGTCGGCGGCCAGGGTCGGCGCGGCCGGCAGCAGGAAGGAGGCGGTGACGGCCGCGACGAACAGGGCCGCCGAAACGGAACGGGAAGCAGGCAGGGGGGTTCCTCCGCGAAGGGAAGGGCGCTGGGAGACCCCCCGTTATTGCGGATCGCGCTCGCCGGTCGTGAGTACCACGCGGGTGCCGTCACTCGCCCGCCGGACAAGCAGGGCGAACAGGGCAAGAAGGGCGGCCGTGGCCGGGAGGGCGTACGCACTGGTGGTGCCCAGGCGGTCGACGGCGGCACCGGCCGCCGCCGAGCCGGCCGCGATGCCCGCCAGGATGGCGGTGACGGCGAGGGTCATGCCCTCGTTGAGCCGGCCCGCCGGGGTCAGCGCGTGCACCCGGGACATGGCCGTGACCATCACCGGGGCCGTCGCCGTCCCCGCCAGCAGCAGCGCCCCCGCCAGCAGCGGCAGCGAGCCGGACGCGGCCGCCGCCCAGGGCAGCGCCAGCGCGGCGGCCAGGGCGGCCAGACAGAGCGTCAGGCCGCGGGGCCGGCGGGTGCCGTACAGCAGCCCCGACGCGCACGAGCCCGCCGCCTGGAGGGCCAGCACCGGCCCCGCCGCGGCGCCGAGGCCGAGCCCGGAGAGGTGCGCCACCGAGGTGACCTCCATCGAGCCGAACACCACCCCGGTGGCGAGGAACAGGCCGAGCAGCGGGCGCAGCGGCCGCAGCGGCGAGGAGCCCCGGACGGGCGGGATCCCGGCCGGCGGGGGCTCGGTGGCGCGGTGGGCGGTGAAGACGAGCATGCCGGTCAGCAGCAGGGCCGCGCCGGCCAGGGTGCCCGCCTCGGGGAAGAGCGCGGTGCACAGGAGGACCGCCAGGACCGGGCCCAGCAGGTAGCACAGTTCGTCGGCGGCCTGCTCGAAGGAGAGCGCGCCGTGATGGGCGTCGCGGGGCAGCAGGTGGGTCCAGCGGGCCCGGGACATGCCGCCGGTGTTGGGGGTGGCGGCGGTGGCCGCGGAGCAGGCGAACAGGGTCCAGGCGGGGGCACCGGTCCGGACGCACAGCGCCAGGCAGAGCGAGCCGAGGACCGCGATCACGGTGGCGGGCAGGGCGATCCGGGCCTGGCCGTGCCGGTCGATCAGCCGGGCCGTCCACGGCGCGACCACCGCGGTGACGGCCATGCCGGTCGCGGTGACCGCCCCGGCGAGGGCGTACGAGCCGCGCTGTCCGGCGATCATCATGACCGCGCTGATCCCCCACATGCCCGCCGGGAGCCGGGCGAGGAGGCTCCCGGCGGTGAACCCGCGGGCGCCGGGGACGGCGAAGAGGCGCGCGTACGGGCCCCGGGCCCGGTCGGGGGCGGTGGGGACGGGAGCGGCGGGGGAGGCGGGGGCGGCCAGGACCAGGGTGCTTCCGGTCACGGCCATCAGCGGGGTCGTCTGCGGCATGCGACGAGCCTGCGGCCCGGCCCCCGCCCCGGTCCAACACCTGTTCCGGGGCCATTGACGCACCCCTGTTGTCAGTCCCGTGCCGTCCCCCCGCGTTGTTAGTCTCCGCTGGTGAACTCCCGTGACGCCGTGGACCCCCGGCTGCTGCGCGGCTTCCTCGCCGTGGCCGAGGAGCTGCACTTCTCCCGCGCCGCCGCCCGGCTGCACGTCGCCCAGCAGGCCCTGAGCCGCGACGTGCGCCGCCTCGAACGGGACCTGGGCGCCGCCCTGTTCCTGCGCACCACCCGCGCGGTCGAGCTGACCCCCGACGGGGAGCGGCTGCTGCCCCACGCCCGCGAGGTGCTGCGCGCCCACCGGGAACTGGCCGAGGCCTTCGCGGGACCGCCCCGGCCGCTGCTCGTCGACGTGAACACCGACGGCCCCGGCACCGGCCGCCGGATCCTGGAACGGGCCCGCGAACTCGCCCCCGGCTGCGAGCTGATGGCCCGCTTCGAGAGCGGCCTCACCCACGCCGCGGCCGAGATCGCCGCCGGGCGGCTCGACGTGTCCTTCGGGTACGCGGCCGGGCTGGCCCCCGCGCTCGGCGAGCGGCTCGCGCACCGGCCCGTGCGCTACGAACCGCTCGCCGTGCTGCTGCCCGAGGACCACGCGCTGGCCGCGCTGGACGGCGTACCGCTGGCCGCGCTCGCCGGGGAGAGCGTCTACGCGGGGGCCGGGAACCCGCGCACCCTGGAGTGGACCGGGCTCGCCCGCGAGCTGTTCGCCGGACGGGACATCGCGCTGGCGCCGCCCGCGCCGGTCGCGGTCGGCAAGGAGGAGTTCGGCCGGGTGATGGCCAAGACCCGCACCCCGGTGCTGGCCACCGTGGACTTCCCCGAGCTGCCCGGCTGCGTCAAACGGCCCCTGGTGGACCCCGTACCGCTGTCCCCGCTCGCGCTGGTGTGGCCGCGCGGGCTGCGCCACCCCGGCCTCGACGCCCTGCTCCGGGCCGCCGACGGGCTGGCCCGGTCGCACGGCTGGCTGGAGGTGCCCCCGGGCAGCTGGCTGCCGGCGGCGCTCACACCGGGGGCCGCGGGCGGGTGAGCGCGAGGTAGCCCGCCGGTCATCCGGCGGGGCCGGGGCGGAAACGCGCCGTCCGTAGCGTCGGCCCCACGGACGCGACAGCTGGGGAGGCGTGTGATGACCCGTACCACCGCACCGCGCGAAGGGGGCCGCTGGATCCAGCGGTGGGACCCCGAGGACGAGACGTTCTGGCGGCGGACGGGCCGTCCGGTCGCCCGGCGCAACCTGCTGTACTCGGTGTTCAGCGAGCACGTCGGCTTCTCCGTCTGGTCCCTGTGGTCGGTGCTGGTGCTCTTCATGGGGCCCGCCTACGGCATCGACCCCGCCGGGAAGTTCTTCCTCATCGCCACCGCCACCTGCGTCGGCGCCCTCGTCCGGATCCCCTACACCTTCGCCGTCGCCCGCTTCGGCGGCCGCGACTGGACCGTTATCAGCGCCCTGCTGCTGCTCGTCCCGACCGTCGCCGCGCTGGCCGTCATGGAGCCCGGCACCTCGTACGGGACCTTCCTCGCCGTGGCCGCGCTGACCGGGGTGGGCGGCGGCAACTTCGCCTCCTCCATGACCAACATCAACGCCTTCTTCCCGCTCCGCGAGAAGGGCCGGGCCCTCGGCCTCAACGCGGGCGGCGGCAACATCGGCGTGCCCGTCGTCCAGCTCGCCGCGCTGCTCGTCATCGCCACCGCCGGGGCGGGGCACCCGCGCCTGCTGCTCGCCGCGTACCTCCCGCTGATCGTGGCGGCGGCCGTACTGGCCCTGCTGCGCATGGACAACCTGGCGCCCGTGCGCGGCGACACCGGCGCCGTGGGCGAGGCCCTGCGGGAGCGCCACACCTGGATCATGGCCTTCCTCTACGTCGGCACCTTCGGCTCCTTCATCGGCTACGGCTTCGCCTTCGGACTGGTCCTGCAGACCCGCTTCGGCCACACCCCGCTCCAGGCCGCCTCGCTGACCTTCCTCGGGCCGCTGCTCGGCTCCCTGGCCCGGCCCGCGGGCGGGGCGCTCGCCGACCGGTTCGGCGGGGCGCGGATCACCCTGGCCGCCTTCGTGGCGATGGCCGCGGCCACCGGGGTGGTGGTGCTGGCCTCCGTACGGGACTCCCTGCCGGTGTTCCTGACCGGCTTCGTGGCCCTCTTCGCGCTCAGCGGGGCGGGCAACGGCTCCACCTACAAGATGGTCCCCGCCGTCTTCCACGCACAGGGCCTCGCCCGGGGCCTGGAGGGCGAACGGGCGGCCGCGTACGGGCGGCGGCTCTCCGGGGCCGCCATGGGCCTGATCGGAGCCGTGGGGGCGCTCGGCGGGCTCGGCGTCAACCTCGTCTTCCGGCAGGCGTTCCGCGGCGGCGGCTCCGGCACGGCCGCCTTCGTCACCTTCCTCGGCTTCTACGCGGTGTGCTGCGCCGTCACCTGGGCCGTATACCTGCGCCGGCCCGGGCGGACGGCGGTCCCGGCCGCCGGGAGCGCCGGGAAGGCGCAGCTCACCTCCGTGTGAGGGCGCCGCGTTACGGCACCGAAATACCCTGGAACCGAAGCCGTCACGACGCCTTGACAGGCTCGGACCCCCGCGCCACCCGCCCCCACCGGGCACCCCGCAAGCCGAGGCAGGTCACCCACGATGCCCAGCAAGCCCACTCAGTCCCCGGAGTCCCCGCAGTGCACGGCGTCCGCGCCGGACGGGCCGGACGCGCCGGAGCACGGTCCCCTCGCGGGCTTCACCGTCGGCGTCACCGCCGCCCGGCGCGCCGACGACCTGATCGCCCTGCTGCGCCGCCGCGGGGCGGCCGTGCTGCACGCGCCCGCCCTGCGGATCGTGCCGCTGGCCGACGACGGCGAGCTGATGGCCGCCACCGAGGAACTCATCGACTGCCCGCCGGACGCCGTCGTCGCGACCACCGCCATCGGCTTCCGCGGCTGGATCGAGGCCGCCGACGGATGGGGCATCGGCGAGGGACTCCTGGCACGGCTGCGCACCGCCGAACTGCTGGCCCGCGGGCCCAAGGTGAAGGGGGCCGTACGGGCCGCCGGGCTCGTCGAGGCCTGGTCGCCGGGCTCCGAATCCCTCGCCGAGGTGCTGGACCGGCTGCTGGCCGACGGCGTCGGGGGCCGGCGCATTGCGCTCCAGCTGCACGGCGAGCCGCTGCCCGGGTTCGTGGAGGCCCTGCGCGCGGCCGGCGCCGACGTGGTGCCGGTGCCCGTCTACCGGTGGATGCCGCCGCGCGACCTCGCCCCGCTGGACCGGCTGCTGGACGCCGTCGCGGTGGGGGCGCTGGACGCCGTCAGCTTCACCTCCGCCCCCGCCGTGGCCTCGGTGCTGGCCCGGGCGGCGGAACGCGGGCTGCGGGAGGCCGTGGTGGAGGCGCTGCGCGGGCCGGTGCTCAGCGCCTGCGTCGGGCCCGTGACCGCGCTGCCGCTCCAGGCCGAGGGGATCGCCCCGGTGGCGCCGCAGCGGTTCCGGCTCGGCCCGCTGGTGCAGCTGCTCTGCCAGGAACTCCCCGCCCGGGCCCGGGCCCTGCCGGTCGCGGGCCACCGGATGGAGATCCGCGGCCACGCCGTCCTCGTCGACGGCGCGCTGCGGCCCGTACCGCCCGCCGGGATGGCGCTGCTGACGATGCTGGCCCGGCGGCCCGGCTGGGTGGTGTCACGGGCCGAACTGCTCGGCGCGCTGCCGGGGGCGGGCAGCGACGAGCACGCCGTGGAGACCGCGATGGCGCGGCTGCGGGCGGCGCTGGGGGCGCCGGGCCTGATCCAGACCGTGGTCAAGCGGGGATACCGGCTGTCGCTGGACGCGGGGGACTGTGCGGGGGCGCACGAGACCCCCTAGCATGCCCGGATGATCGTCGACGGGGTGGAGATGCGGGGCGTCACGCTCGACGACGCCGCCGGGCTGGCCGGCGTACTGGCCCGCAACCGGGCGTTCATGAAGCCCTACGAGCCCCACCGCCCCGACCGCTTCTACACCGAGGCCGGGCAACGGGAGCGGATCGAGGGGCTGCTGGCCGAGTGCGACGCCGGCCGGACCCTCCCGTACGTGCTGGTCGCCGGCGCGGACCCGGTCGGCGGGATCAACCTCGGCTCCATCGCGCTGGGCCCCCTGCGCAGCGGCGGCGTCGGCTACTGGATCGACCGGGACTGGAACGGCAGGGGCCTGGCCACGGCCGCCGTCGAGGAGGTCTGCCGGATCGCCCGCGACGAACTCGCCCTGCACCGGGTCGAGGCCGGCACCCTGCTCGGCAACCTCGCCTCCCAGCGGGTCCTGACGAAGACCGGCTTCACCGCGTACGGGACCGCCCCCCGCTACCTCCACATCGACGGGGCCTGGCGCGACCACCGCCTCTTCCAACGCCTGCTCCACGACGACCCGCCGCCCGCGTAGGGCCCTGCCGGGGGGTTCCGCTGCGCACCGCGTCCCGGCACTCTGGGGAGGCGGCCCACGGCGAGACCTAGGCGGTGACGCGCATGTGGTTCGACTCCGGGCGGGTCTGTCTCGACCTGCTGGCCACCTCCACGTCCCACGGGGACGCGGACGGCATACGTGACGCCGACGGGCTGCGGCTGTGGCTGGTCGGCGCCGGACTGGTGCCCGACCGGACCCCGCTCGGGCGGCTGGGGCCCGACTGGGTGGCGGCCTTCCACGGTCTGCGCGCCGACGTGGACAGCCTGGTACGGGCCGAACTGGCCGGCGCCGGCGGGCCGCAGGACGGCGCCGCGGCCCTGGCCCGGGTCAACCGGGCGGCGGCCGGGCCGCCGCCCGGGCTGTGCGCGGTACGGGACCGGGAGGGGCACCTGGTGCGGGAGCTGTGCGGCGGGGTGGAGTGCCCCGGCCTGCTCGCGGCGGTGGCCCGGGACGCGGTGGAGCTCCTGACGGACCCCGGCGACCTGGCACTGCTGCGCGCCTGCGGGGGCGACGGCTGCGCCCGGGTCTACCTCGACACCTCCCGTGGCCACCGCCGCCGCTGGTGCTCCAGCGAGCGGTGCGGCAACCGCGAGCGCGTGGCCCGCCACCGGCGCCGCGTGCGCAGCGTGGTGGGCGCGGCGGGGGAGGAGTAGGCGCGGACCCCGCACCGCGCGATCCCGCACCGCGCGATCCCGCGGGGCGCGACCCCGCAAGCCACGACCCCGGGCGGCGCCGTCCGGGGAACGCCGACGGCCCCCGAGCCGGGGCTCGGGGGCCGTGGGGGCGGGGCCGCTCAGATGCCTGCGGCCGCCGCGAGGTCCTTCTTGACGGCGTCCAGGACCTCCTGGCCGCGGGCGCGGGCCGGGGCCAGGGCGGTCGCGTCGGCCACCGGGACGACGACCTCCAGGTAGCACTTGAGCTTGGGCTCGGTGCCGGAGGGGCGGACGATGACGCGGGCCTTGTAGTCGCCGTCCAGGTAGTAGCGCAGCCCGTCCGTGGGCGGGAGCGCGTCCGTACCCCGGTTCAGGTCCTCCGCCGAGACCACCCGCAGGCCCGCCAGCGACACCGGCGGCTCGGCGCGCAGCGCGGCCATGGCGTTCGCGATGACCGACAGGTCCTCGACGCGGACCGACAGCTGGTCGGTGTGGTGGAGGCCGTGCTCCATGGCCAGGTCGTCCAGCAGGTCGGTCAGGGTGCGGCCCTGCTCCTTGAGGACCGAGGCCAGCTCCGCCACCAGCAGGGCGGCCGTGACGCCGTCCTTGTCGCGGACGCCCTCGGGGTCCACGCAGTAGCCGAGCGCCTCCTCGTAGCCGTAGCGCAGGCCCTCGACGCGGGAGATCCACTTGAAGCCGGTGAGGGTCTCCTCGTACGGCAGGCCCGCGGCCTCGGCGATCCGGCCCAGGAGCGACGAGGAGACGATGGACTCCGCGAAGGTGCCCCGGGCGCCCTTGTGGACCAGGTGGGCCGCCAGCAGCGCGCCGACCTCGTCGCCGCGCAGCATCCGCCAGCCGCCGTCGCCGTCCGGGACGGCCACCGCGCAGCGGTCGGCGTCCGGGTCGTTGGCGATGACGATGTCCGGCTGCGCCTCGGCGGCCTTCGCGAAGGACAGGTCCATCGCGCCCGGCTCCTCCGGGTTGGGGAAGGCGACCGTCGGGAAGGCCGGGTCCGGCTCGGCCTGCTCGGCGACGAGCACCGGGGCCGGGAAGCCGTGCCGGGCGAAGGCGGCCAGTACGACGTCCTTGCCGACGCCGTGCATGGCCGTGTAGACCGTCCGCACGCCCCGGGGGGACCCGGGGGTCAGGACGGCGTCCGTACGGGCCAGGTAGGCCTCCAGGACCTCGTCGCCGAGGTCCTCCCAGCCGGAGTCGGGGCGCGGGACGGAGTCGAGCGCGCCGATCGCGTCGATCTGCGCCGCGATCTGCGCGTCCGCCGGGGAGACGATCTGCGAGCCGTCGCCGAGGTAGACCTTGTAGCCGTTGTCCCGGGGAGGGTTGTGGCTCGCGGTCACCTCGACGCCGGCGACGGCGCCCAGGTGCCGTATGGCGAAGGCGAGGACCGGCGTCGGCAGCGGCCGGGGCAGGACGGCCGCGCGCAGCCCGGCGCCGGTCATCACGGCGGCGGTGTCGCGGGCGAAGTCGGCGGACTTGTAGCGCGCGTCGTAGCCGACGACGACCAGGCCGCCGGCGTGGCCCTGGGCCGTCAGGTGGGCCGCGAGGCCCGCCGCGGCCCGGATGACCACGGCGCGGTTCATCCGCATCGGGCCCGCGCCGAGCTCGCCGCGCAGTCCGGCGGTGCCGAACTGCAGCGTGCCGGAGAACCGGTCCGCGAGGTCCGCCGTGTCGCCCGCCGCGATGATCCGGCCGAGCTCGGCCGCCGTCTCGGGGTCGGGGTCCTCGGCCAGCCAGGCCTGCGCCCGGGTGATCAGGTCGTCCTGTTCCTGCACTGCTTCCGCCTTACCTCTCGTACGTCGATCAGATGCGGGCGAGGACCTGCGTCAGCAGCGTGCCCATGCGGGCGGCCGAGTCGCGGCCGGCCTGGAGGACCTCTTCGTGGTTGAGCGGCTCGCCGGACAGGCCCGCCGCCAGGTTGGTGACCAGGGAGATGCCCAGGACCTCGGCGCCGGCCTCACGGGCGGCGATGGCCTCCAGCACGGTGGACATGCCGACCAGGTCGGCGCCCATCACGCGGATCATGTTGATCTCGGCCGGGGTCTCGTAGTGCGGGCCGGGGAACTGGACGTAGACGCCCTCCTCCAGGCTCGCGTCGATCTCCTTGCACATCGCGCGCAGGCGCGGCGAGTACAGGTCGGTGAGGTCGACGAAGTTCGCGCCGACGATCGGCGAGGTGGCCGTCAGGTTGAGGTGGTCGCTGATCAGGACCGGCTGGCCGGGCTTCATGCCCTCGCGCAGACCGCCGCAGCCGTTGGTCAGGACGACGGTCTTGCAGCCGGCGGCGACGGCGGTGCGGACGCCGTGCGCGACGGCGGCGACGCCGCGGCCCTCGTAGTAGTGGGTCCGGCCGAGGAAGAGCAGCGCGCGCTTCTCGCCGATCTTGTACGAGCGGATCTTGCCGCCGTGGCCCTCGACGGCCGGGGGCGGGAAGCCGGGCAGTTCGGTGACCGGGAACTCGGCCTCGGGCGCACCGAGCGCCTCGGCGGCGGGGGCCCAGCCGGAGCCCATGACGAGGGCGACATCGTGGGAATCGACGCCGGTCAGCTCGCGCAGGCGGGTGGCGGCGGCGTCGGCGTGGGCGAAGGGGTCGGTAACAGATGCGTTCACGCGGACGAGCGTAGCCGCTCTCGGCCTACGCGCGTAGATGGCGCAGCTCACGGTGTTCGGATCGTTGCCTTGTCGTTTCCGCCGAATCGTCCCCGGCGGGCGCCGCGCGGCCCGGAGGGCCGCCGGGGACCCGCTGGAGGCCGGGCGGAGATCAGCAAGGGCGCTTGCGGATCTCCATGACGTAGTCGTGCGGGGCGCCGGCCGATTCGGCGGCGTCGGCGATCTCGCCCAGGTAGCGCGCCGAGGGCAGACCGCCCTCGTAGCCGTTCAGGACGTACACCCACGCGGCTTCCTCGCCGTCCAGGGTGTGGACCCGGATCCGCATGCGCCGGTAGATGTCGAGCCCGACGCCCTCCCAGCGGTCCATGGAGTCCTCGTCCAGCGGCGCGATGTCGTAGAGGGCGACGAAGACCTGGTGGCGGGGGGCTTCGACGACCGTGGCGAGGGCGCCCTCCCAGCCCATCTGCTCGCCGCCGAAGGTCAGCCGCCAGTCGTTGATCCAGCCCGTGCCGCGCAGCGGCGAATGCGGAGCGCGGCGCGTCATCAGCCGCGGGTCGAGGTTGCCGGCGTACGCGGCGTAGAGCGACATGAGGTCGAGGGTACGGGAGGGGCGCCCCGGCCCGCGTGCCCGGATGGCGGACCGGGGGTGGCACCGGGGGAGAAGCACCTTGATGAGTGCGGGACAATGGGGCACGGAATGCATCCCCCGGGGAGACCCCCCGGAACACCGGCCGGGGCGGCAGCCGGCCGGGTAGACGTGAGGCGGACTTTTCGTGACCCGGATCGTGATCATCGGCGGCGGACCCGGCGGGTATGAGGCGGCCCTGGTGGGGGCCCAGCTCGGCGCGGAGGTGACCGTCGTGGACTGCGACGGTCTGGGCGGGGCGTCGGTGCTCACCGACTGCGTGCCCTCGAAGACTCTCATCGCGACCGCCGAGGTCATGACGACCTTCGACTCGTCGTACGAGGAGCTGGGCATCGTCGTCGCGGACGACACCCCGCACATCGAGCAGGCCGCGCGCGTCGTCGGCGTGGACCTCGGCAAGGTGAACCGGCGCGTCAAGCGCCTCGCGCTCGCCCAGTCCCACGACATCACGGCCTCCGTGACCCGGGCCGGCGCCCGCGTCCTGCGCGGCCGCGGCAAGCTCGGCGGCCCGCAGGGCATCGACGGCACGCGGGACGTCATCGTCACGGCCGCCGACGGCACGGAGACGATCCTGACCGCCGACGCCGTCCTGATCGCCACCGGCGGGCACCCCCGCGAGATCCCGGACGCGATGCCCGACGGCGAGCGGATCCTGAACTGGACCCAGGTCTACGACCTGGAGGAGCTGCCCGAGGAGCTCGTCGTCGTCGGCTCCGGCGTCACCGGCGCCGAGTTCGCCGGCGCGTACCAGGCGCTCGGCTCCCGGGTGACGCTGGTCTCCTCGCGCGACCGCGTGCTGCCCGGCGAGGACCCCGACGCCGCCGCCGTCCTGGAGGACGTCTTCCGCCGCCGCGGCATGAACGTCGTCGGCCGCTCGCGCGCCGAGTCCGTCAAGCGGGTGGGCGACCGAGTCGAGGTGACCCTGTCCGACGGGCGCGTCATCGGCGGCACCCACTGCCTGATGGCCGTCGGCGCCATCCCGAACACCCGGGACATGAACCTGGAGGAGTCCGGGGTCCGGCTCAAGGACTCCGGCCACATCTGGACCGACAAGGTCTCCCGCACCACCTCGCCGGGCGTCTACGCGGCCGGTGACGTCACGGGCGTCTTCGCGCTGGCCTCGGTGGCCGCCATGCAGGGCCGCATCGCGATGTACCACTTCCTCGGCGACGCGGTGACCCCGCTCAACCTCAAGACGGTCTCCTCGAACGTCTTCACCGACCCGGAGATCGCCACCGTCGGCTACACCCAGGCCGACGTGGACGCGGGCAAGATCGACGCCCGCGTGGTCAAGCTCCCGCTGCTGCGCAACCCCCGCGCGAAGATGCAGGGCATCCGGGACGGCTTCGTCAAGCTCTTCTGCCGCCCGGGCACCGGCATCGTGGTCGGCGGCGTGGTCGTCTCGCCGCGCGCGAGCGAGCTCATCCACCCGATCTCGATCGCGGTCGACAACAACCTGACGGTCGAGCAGATCGCAAACGCGTTCACGGTGTACCCCTCCCTGTCCGGTTCGATCGCCGAGGTCGCCCGTCAGCTGCACACCCGCAAGGCGGCCGGCGAGGTCTGAGCCGCGGCCAACCGCCCCTTCCCGCAAGGAGGTTGGGGCGGGAGTCGAGGTGAGGGGCGGATGTGCCGCGGATGTTCGCGCTGCGGCCCCGCCGCGTATACCACTAGTCGGCCCACCGTATGGACAACTTCGGTATTCCGGCGCAAAGAGCTGAAAGCAGACGGTCGCTGGCATTACTGTCAGTTTCGTGTTCGCTGCAGAACGTCGCCAATTGATCCTCGAAATGGTGCGCGCCAACGGAGCCGTCTCGCTCCGTGAGCTCGCCCGCGTCGTCCAGACCTCCGAAGTGACCGTACGGCGGGACGTGCGGGCACTGGAGGCAGAAGGACTCCTCGACCGCCGGCACGGCGGTGCGGTACTGCCGGGCGGTTTCACGCGGGAGTCCGGCTTTCCGCAAAAGTCCCACCTCGCGACCGCGGAGAAGACCGCCATCGCCGACGTCGCGGCCGGCCTCGTCGAAGAGGGCGAGGCCGTCGTCGTCGGTGCGGGCACCACGACCCAGGAGCTGGCCCGCCGGCTCGCCCGGGTGCCCGGCCTCACCGTCGTCACCAACTCGCTGCTCGTCGCCCAGGCCCTGGCGCACGCCAACCGGGTGGAGGTGGTGATGACCGGCGGCACCCTGCGCGGGTCCAACTACGCCCTCGTGGGCAGCGGCGCCGAGCAGTCCCTCCAGGGGCTGCGGGTGTCCCGGGCCTTCCTGTCCGGGAGCGGCCTGACCGCCGAGCGCGGGCTGTCCACCTCCAACATGCTCTCCGCGAGCGTGGACCGGGCGCTGGTGCAGGCCGCGGCGGAGGTGGTGGTGCTCGCCGACCACACGAAGCTCGGCACCGACACGATGTTCCAGACCGTCCCGACGGACGTCATGACGCGACTGGTCACGGACGAGCCGCCGCCGCACGACGACCGGGCCGCCACCGAGCTCCAGGCACTGGCCGACCAGGGCGTGCAGATCACCGTGGCGGGCGCCGCGGTGGCCTCCGGCGGGGGCCACGGCGGCGGCGCGGGCGGGGAGGGCATGCAGGGCCGCAGGCCCCGCCGCGAATCCCCGCTGCCGGTCCAGCGGCGCGGCGGCCCCACCGCCCAGCTGCGCAGTGCCCCCGCGTCGATGCTGGAGCAGCAGGCCGGGGAACGGGCCCGCGTCGCGGACATGCGGCGCCGCTGACCGCCGGATCCGCGGACGGACGGTGTCCGTCGGGCCGCTCCCGCCAGGGTGGCCCGGCGAAGACCGCCCGGACCGGCTCCGGAGGACGACGAGGCCCCGCCCGGTTTCCCGGGCGGGGCCTCGTCACGTGCGGGGATCCGGGAGGTCAGTCCTTGATCTCGCAGATGGTGGCGCCGGAGGTGAGGGAGGCGCCGACCTCGGCGTTCAGGCCCACGATGGTGCCCGAGCGGTGGGCGTTGAGGGGCTGCTCCATCTTCATGGCCTCCAGGACCACGATCAGGTCGCCCTCGTTGACCTGCTGGCCCTCCTCGACCGCGACCTTCACGATCGTGCCCTGCATCGGCGAGGCGAGGGTGTCGCCCGAGGCGGCGGGACCGGACTTCTTGGCCGCGCGCCGCTTGGGCTTGGCGCCGCCCGCGGCGGCGGTGCGGGCCAGGGTCATGCCCAGCGAGGAGGGCAGTGAGACCTCCAGGCGCTTGCCGCCGACCTCGACCACGACGGTCTCGCGGCTCGGCTCGTCCTCGGTGTCCTCGGCCGCCGGGGCGACGAAGGCCGGGATGTCGTTGACGAACTCGGTCTCGATCCACCGGGTGTAGACGGTGAAGGGGCTGCCGTCCGTCGGCGCGAACGCCGGGTCGGTGACGACGGCGCGGTGGAAGGGGATGGCGGTGGCCATGCCCTCGACCTCGAACTCGGCGAGGGCGCGCGCGGCACGCTGGAGCGCCTGCTCGCGGGTGGCGCCGGTGACGATCAGCTTGGCCAGCAGGGAGTCCCAGGCCGGGCCGATGACCGAGCCGGACTCGACACCGGTGTCCAGGCGCACGCCCGGGCCGGTGGGGGGAGCGAAGCGGGTGACGGTGCCCGGGGCGGGCAGGAAGCCGCGGCCGGGGTCCTCGCCGTTGATGCGGAACTCGAAGGAGTGACCGCGCAGGACCGGGTCGCCGTAGCCGAGCTCCTCGCCGTCGGCGATCCGGAACATCTCGCGGACCAGGTCGATGCCGGCGACCTCTTCGGTGACCGGGTGCTCGACCTGGAGGCGGGTGTTGACCTCCAGGAAGGAGATCAGGCCGTCGGCGGAGACCAGGAACTCCACCGTGCCCGCGCCGACGTAGCCGGCTTCCTTCAGGATCGCCTTCGAGGCGGCGTACAGCTCCTCGTTCTGGGCGGGCGTCAGGAACGGGGCGGGGGCTTCCTCGACCAGCTTCTGGTGGCGGCGCTGGAGCGAGCAGTCGCGGGTGGAGACGACCACGACGTTGCCGTGGGTGTCGGCCAGGCACTGCGTCTCGACGTGGCGGGGCTTGTCGAGGTAGCGCTCGACGAAGCATTCGCCCCGGCCGAAGGCGGCGACGGCCTCGCGGACGGCGGAGTCGTAGAGCTCGGGGATCTCCTCCAGCGTGCGGGCGACCTTCAGGCCGCGGCCGCCGCCGCCGAAGGCGGCCTTGATCGCGATGGGCAGGCCGTGCTCGCGGGCGAACGCGACGACCTCGTCGGATCCGGCGACCGGGTCGGGGGTGCCCGCGACCAGGGGCGCGCCGGCCCGCTGGGCGATGTGCCGGGCGGCGACCTTGTCCCCGAGGTCGCGGATGGCCTGCGGGGGCGGCCCGATCCAGGTCAGCCCCGCGTCGAGGACGGCCTGGGCGAACTCGGCGTTCTCGGACAGGAACCCGTACCCGGGGTGGATCGCGTCGGCCCCGGAGTCCGCCGCGGCCTGCAGGACCTTCGCGAAGTCGAGGTAGCTGGCGGCCGGGGTGTCACCGCCCAACGCGAAAGCTTCGTCTGCCGCGCGGACGTGCAGGGCGTCCCGGTCCGGATCGGCGTAGACGGCTACGCTCGCGATCCCGGCATCCCGGCAGGCCCGGGCAACGCGGACAGCGATTTCGCCACGGTTGGCGATGAGCACCTTGCGCACGATGGCTCCCTCCTTGAAACAAGCTGAGTTTAGGGACAGCCGACACGGCCTTTCGACCCTTCCCCGGTGGTGAGCTTGCCCACACAGAGGGTGACGCGAGGGTCCTCGTACCGCGAAAGCCCTTGTGTCGCCCCAGGTCAGGGAGATCCCCGACTGCACAGTAACCCCGTTGCGCGGAGAAGGTCTCTGTCCGGCGGGTCAGCGGCCCCCGCTGATTCTTTGTCGAGTCCCTACGAACGGCCTATGCATTCTTTGAGTGAGAGCCGTCACGGAGGGCTCGCGTAACGAAGCCGCCCCGCCCCCTTGTCCGCAGGTTTACTCGTTAGTAGCCTCCAGGGCGTCGAACACGCTTGTGGTGTGCGGGGGATGGGGGCGTCGTGCTGCGCAGATTCACGGCCGGGCTGGGCGCGCTCGCGCTGGCCGTGGAGGCGGCGGTCCTGGTGCTCGTCCACGTCGTCCTCGGCCGGACGACCGCGAACCAGTCGATGTCCATCGCCGGCATGGACCCGGACGTCATGTCCGCGGCCACCTACGGGCTCGGCGCGGCCCTGGGGGCCTTCCTGCTGCTGTCGGCCGTACTGCTGGCCCTGACCGGCCTGCGCGACCGGGCGCCCGGCCGGTTCGCCCGCGTCGTGCTCATCGCCGCCGCGCTCGCCCACGTCCTCCTCGGCGCCCTGGCCGTGGGGCTCGTCGGCTGGGGCGCCTTCGCGGCGACGATGCTGATCCTGTGCCTGCTCGTGCTGACCCTGACGCTCTACCCCGCGGGCCGGGTCCGGCCGGGGCCGCCGGTCAAGGAGCTCAGGCCCACAAGTCCGTGATCGAAACGCCCAGTTCGCCGAGCAGGGAGCGCAGCAGCGGCAGCGAGAGGCCGATCACGTTGCCCGGGTCCCCGTCGATGCCGTCGATGAAGGGCGCCGACAGGCCGTCCAGGGTGAACGCCCCCGCCACGTGCAGCGGCTCGCCGCTCGCCACGTACGCCGCCACTTCCGCGTCCGTCGGTTCGCCGAAGCGGACCGTCGTGGAGGCGGTCGCCGAGACCTGACGGCCGGTGGCCGTGTCGATGACGCAGTGGCCCGTGCGCAGGATCCCGGCCCGGCCGCGCATCGACTTCCAGCGGGCGGTGGCCTCCGTGGCGTCGGCCGGCTTGCCGAGGGCCTCGCCGTCCAGCTCCAGCACCGAGTCGCAGCCGATCACCAGGGCGCCCGCGGCCTCCTCCAGCCCCGCCACGACGGCCGCCTTGGCCTCGGCCAGGGCGAGGGCGAGCTCGGCCGGCTCGTCGTGGTCCAGGGTGTCCTCGTCGAACCCGCTGACGATCACGTGCGGGGCCAGGCCGGCCTGCCGCAGCAGGTTCAGCCGGGCGGGGGAGGCGGAGGCGAGGACGAGCGTGCGCTGTGGCTCTACGGTCATGGGGCCATCGTAGGGCGGCCCGGGGCCGCCCCCGGCGGCTGGGGCGCGGCGATCAGAACGGGGCTATGCCGAGCACGTACACCGCGACGACCATCGCCAGCGCGAGCAGCAGCAGCAGCCGCCGGAGCATCGCCTGGGCCTCGCGCATGTCCTCGGGCGGCTCGTCCTTCGGGTCTGACCAGAGCATGCCCCGATCCTGGCCCCGCCGCGGCGGTGGCGCCTGAGTACACGTACTCAGGCGCCACCGTCCGTTCGCGTCATGTTCCCCGGGTCACGGCCCGGCTCAGCCCTGCGCGGGCCAGTACGTACGGCCCCACGCGTGCGGGCCCGGCTGCGGCAGCCGCCGCCGCGCCACGCGGCGCGGGGACGCCCACTCGTCCGGGACCCGGGGCGCGCCCGACGGGGCCGAGGCCAGCGCCGCCGCGCGCGCCTGGACCACCGCCAGTGCGGCGGCCAGCTCCTCGGGGGTCGGGTTGCCCTTGACGACCTTGATCATCACGGTGAGCTCCTCGGGGGCCTAGAGGGGGATGTTGCCGTGCTTCTTCGGGGGCAGGGACTCCCGTTTGGTACGCAGCTGGCGGAGCCCCTTGACCACGTGGGCGCGGGTCTCGGACGGCATGACCACCGCGTCGACGTATCCCCGCTCGGCGGCCGTGTAGGGGTTGAGCAGCGCGTCCTCGTACTCGCCGATCAGGCGGGCGCGCACCTCCTCCACCTCATTGTCCCCCGCTTCGGCGATGGTGCGCCGGTGGAGGATGTTCACCGCGCCCTGGGCGCCCATGACGGCGATCTGCGCGGTCGGCCAGGCCAGGTTCAGGTCGGCGCCGAGGTGCTTGGAGCCCATGACGTCGTAGGCGCCGCCGAAGGCCTTGCGGGTGATGATGGTGATCATCGGGACGGTGGCCTCGGCGTACGCGTAGATGAGCTTCGCGCCGCGCCGGATGATCCCGTTGTACTCCTGGTCGGTGCCCGGCAGGAAGCCCGGTACGTCGACGAAGGTCAGCACCGGCACGTTGAAGGCGTCGCAGGTCCGCACGAACCGAGCCGCCTTCTCGGAGGCGTTGATGTCCAGGCAGCCGGCGAACTGCATCGGCTGGTTGGCGACGATGCCCACCGGGTGCCCCTCGACCCGGCCGAAGCCGGTGAGGATGTTCGGGGCGAACAGCGACTGCGTCTCCAGGAACTCGCCGTCGTCCAGCACGTGCTCGATCACGGTGTGCATGTCGTACGGCTGGTTCGCGCTGTCGGGGATCAGCGTGTCCAGCTCCAGGTCGGACGCGCCGACCTCGGTGTCCGCCTCCTCCGGGAACGCGGGCGGCTCGGAGAGGTTGTTCGACGGCAGGTACGCCAGCAGGGACTTGACGTACTCGATGGCGTCCTTCTCGTCGCCCGCCATGTGGTGCGCCACGCCGGAGGTGCTGTTGTGGGTGCGGGCACCGCCGAGCTCCTCGAAGCCGACGTCCTCGCCGGTGACCGTCTTGATGACGTCCGGTCCGGTGATGAACATGTGCGAGGTCTGGTCGACCATGACGGTGAAGTCGGTGATGGCCGGGGAGTACACGGCGCCGCCGGCGCAGGGGCCGACGACCAGACTGATCTGCGGGATCACACCGGAGGCGTGGACGTTGCGGCGGAAGATCTCGCCGTACATGCCGAGCGCGCTGACGCCCTCCTGGATGCGGGCGCCGCCGGAGTCGTTGATGCCGATGACCGGGCAGCCGGTCTTCAGCGCGAAGTCCATCACCTTGATGATCTTCTGGCCGTAGACCTCGCCGAGGGCCCCGCCGAAGACGGTGAAGTCCTGCGAGAACACGGCCACCGGACGGCCGTCCACCGTGCCGTAGCCGGTGACGACGCCGTCGCCGTAGGGGCGGGTCTTCTCCAGCCCGAAGTTGGTGGATCGGTGCCGGGCGAACTCGTCCAGCTCTACGAAGGACCCCTCGTCCAGCAGCAACGCGACCCGCTCACGGGCCGTCAGCTTGCCCTTGGCGTGCTGCTTCTCGACGGCCCGCCCGGAACCGGCGTGGGTGGCTTCCTCGACGCGGCGGCGCAGATCCGCGAGTTTGCCCGCGGTCGTGTGCGTGTCGATCGGCTCTGAGGGTTGTGACATCGGGGTCGCGGCTCCCTGTGTGGTGTCAACTGCCTGGTCAATTGAATGACTGCTGCTGGCTACTGGTGCGTAGCGTATCGGCGGGCATGGCGCTCGGCAGTGCGGCGTTTGACACACCTGCATTGGCTTGCCTGGCATCGCCGCCTTCCCTAGGGGAGGCGGCTCCCGCCCTCGCGGGCGGGGCTTCCCGCTCCGTCGCGCTCCGCCGTGGACGGGGGAACCCCGTTCAGGTCTTGCGCCCGCTCCCCCGGAGGTGGTTCGCCGCGTTCCCGTCCCGGTCGTGGACCGTACCGCAGCCCGAGCACGTCCACTCGCGGACGGTCAGGGGCAGCTCGTCCGCGACGGCTCCGCAGGCCGCGCAGCCGCGTGGAGCTTCGCCACTCTGGTGCGGGCGTCGGCCGGGTTCCTGCTGTTCTTCTCCTGCCGTGCCAGCGCCCGCCGTGCTCGCCCCTGCGCGTCGTCCGGGTAAAAACGGAATCTGAACGCCCTGTTTACCGCAGAATTCCCCACGGCCCGGAAGCTAGGGTCGGTCATGATCCGGACTCAGGCTCGGGTCATGGGGTCACGTACGGCGACATAAGGAATCCGATCATGTCATCAGAGCCCTCAGCCGGAGGTTCCGCGGGACGCTGGTCGAGTTTGGACCGGCCTCCCCTCAATGCCGCGGCGCTGAGCCGGGCCCTCGTCGCCGAGGGCGGGCTGTGGACCTCCCTGGAGGTGGTCGCCGCCACCGGGTCCACCAACACCGATCTCGCGGCGCGGGCCGCGCGGCTGCCGGAGGGGGCCGTGCTGGTCGCCGAGGAGCAGAGCGCGGGGCGCGGCCGCCTGGACCGAACCTGGACGGCGCCGGCCCGGTCGGGGCTGTTCTTCTCCGTCCTGTTCAAGCCGGGCGCGGGCGTGCCGCAGGAGCGGTGGGGGTGGCTGACGCTGCTGGCCGGGGTGGCCGCCGCGCAGGGGCTGTCCCGGGCGGCGGGCACGGACACCGAGCTCAAGTGGCCCAACGACCTGCTGGTTGCGGTGGACGGGGAGGAGCGCAAGACCGGCGGCATCCTCGCCGAACGGGTCGGGGACGGGGTCGTCGTCGGGATCGGGCTCAACGTGAGCCTCACCGAGGACGAGCTGCCCGTGCCGGCCGCCGGGTCGCTGCTGCTGGCCAAGGCCGCGGTGACCGACCGCGAGCCGCTGCTCAAGGCGGTGCTGCGGTCCCTGGAGGAGTGGTACGGGAACTGGCGCGAGGCCGGCGGCGACCCCGGGGAGTGCGGGCTCCAGGAGGCGTACGCGGCCGGCTGCGCGACGCTGGGCCGCCACGTCCGCGCGGAGCTGCCGGGCGGGCGCACGCTCACCGGAACGGCCGAAGCGCTGGACGCGGACGGACGGCTGGTGATCCGTACCCCGGAGGGCGAGCGGGAGGCCGTCGGGGCGGGAGACGTGGTGCACCTGCGCTCCGTGCGCTGACCCCGGCGGGGCCCCGGGCGGCGCCGCCGCCCGGGGGCGGGCCCCCGTGCCCCGGGCCCGGATCGCGGGGCGGGCGCCGGAAACCGTCCGCACCCACGATGGGGAGTGAGCTACGGCACACCTGCCGTATGGTTTAGGCGATCCCGGTCCCGCGGTGATCACCCGGTTTCGCAGTGCGCACGGAATGGACAGGAGGCGGCCCTTGACCGTCGACGACTCTACGTCCGGCGCGTCCCCGTCCGGATCGGGCTCCGGGGGCGGTCACGGCACCCCCATCGGGCGTGACCAGCACACTCCCATGCACGAGGTGGACCACACCGCGCAGCCCACCGCGGATCCGCTCGCCATCCGGCTGGAGCAGCTGATCCTGGGCGCCGAGCGGCGGTACACGCCGTTCCAGGCGGCCCGCAGCGCCGGGGTGTCGATGGAGCTGGCCTCGCGCTTCTGGCGGGCGATGGGCTTCGCGGACATCGGGCAGGCCAAGGCCCTGACGGAGGCCGACGTACTGGCCCTGCGGCGGCTGGCCGGTCTCGTCGAGGCGGGGCTGCTGAGCGAGCCGATGGCGGTGCAGGTGGCCCGTTCGACGGGGCAGACCACCGCCCGGCTGGCGGAGTGGCAGATCGACTCGTTCCTGGAGGGCCTGACGGAGCCCCCCGAAGCGGGGATGACCCGTACCGAGGTCACGTACCCGCTGGTCGAGCTGCTGTTGCCGGAGCTGGAGGAGTTCCTGGTCTACGTGTGGCGCCGCCAGCTGGCGGCGGCCACGGGCCGGGTCGTGCAGGTCGCGGACGACGAGGAGATGGTCGACCGGCGCCTCGCGGTGGGCTTCGCGGACCTGGTGGGCTTCACGCGGCTGACCCGGCGCCTGGAGGAGGAGGAGCTCGGCGAGCTGGTCGAGGCCTTCGAGACGACGGCGGCGGACCTGGTGGCGGCGCACGGCGGCCGGCTGATCAAGACGCTGGGCGACGAGGTGCTGTACGCGGCCGACGACGCGTCGACGGCGGCGGAGATCGCGCTGCGGCTGATCGAGACGATGGAGGCCGATCCGCAGATGCCCGAACTGCGCGTGGGCATCGCCTTCGGCACGGTGACGACCCGGATGGGCGACGTGTTCGGCACGACGGTGAACCTGGCCTCGCGGCTGACCTCCATAGCCCCCAAGGACGCGGTGCTGGTGGACGGCGCCATGGCCGAGGAGCTGAGCCGTACGGGGGCCGCGCCGAAGTCGGAGAAGGACGCCGAGACCGAGCAGGGCGGCGGCACGTACCGCTTCGCGCTCCAGCCGATGTGGCAGCGGCCGGTGCGCGGTCTGGGTGTCGTGGAGCCCTGGTCGCTGACGCGCAGGGCGCCTAAGATCCCCGGGTAACGTTCGTTAACCGGGAGGGTGGCGTGGCTGTGGACGAGGTCCGGTTCGGGGAGTTCGTCGGGGTGCGGCGCCACGGCGACGGCGGGTTCGTCGCCGAGTTGGTGCTGGACCGGCCCAAGGCGATGAACGCCGTGTCCACGGAGATGGCGCGGTCCATCGGGGCCGCCTGCGCGGCGCTTGCCGCCGACGCTTCGGTGCGGGTCGTCGTGCTCTCCTCCACCCACGAGCGGGCCTTCTGCGTGGGCGCCGACCTCAAGGAGCGCAACTCCTTCTCGGACGCCGAGCTGGTGCGGCAGCGGCCGACCGCCCGCGGGGCCTACGGGGGCGTGCTGGACCTGCCGGTGCCGACGATCGCCGCGGTGCACGGCTTCGCCCTGGGCGGCGGCTTCGAGCTGGCGCTGGCCTGCGACGTGATCGTGGCCGACGCGACGGCGGTGGTCGGCCTGCCCGAGGTGTCGGTGGGCGTGATCCCGGGCGGCGGCGGTACGCAGCTGCTGCCCCGGCGGGTCGGGGCGGCCCGCGCGGCCGAGCTGATCTTCACCGCGCGCCGGGTGGAGGCCGCGGAGGCCCTGTCGCTGGGCCTGGTGGACTCGGTGGCCCCGGCGGGCGAGGACCGCGAGCGGGCCCTGGAGCTGGCGGCGGCGATGGCGGCGAACTCCCCGGTCGGGCTGCGCGCGGCCAAGCGGGCGCTGCGGCTGGGGCACGGGATGGACCTGGCGGCCGGGCTGGAGATCGAGGACGCGGCCTGGCGGACGGTGGCCTTCTCGGGGGACCGGGCCGAGGGCGTGGCGGCGTTCAACGAGAAGCGCAAGCCGAACTGGCCCGGGGAGTAGCGGCCGCCGAACGACGCGCCCGCCGTCACCAAATCGGACAAAACCCCTAATCTGGGGTGATGGGAGTGGACGGGCGGCTGCGGGCCGTCGTGGAACTCGCGCAGGCCATGGCGGCGGCGTGCGCACCGCGGGACAGCGTCCGGGCGGCCGCGCGGGGTGCGCGCCTGGCCATGGACGGGTCGTTCGCCGCGATCTCCGCGTGGGAGCGCGAGCGGGGGCGGCTGCGCGTGCTCGTGAACGAGGGCGGGCGGCGGGCCGGGGAGGAGGAGTTCCCCGAGGACGAGTCCTACCCCGTGCACGACTTCCCGGAGATCACCGAGTTCCTGCACGAGCGCTGGGCCGGCGGCGGCGGGCCGCACGCCTGGGTGGAGAGCGCGGTGGGCGAGCGCCCCGGCCGCCGGGGCGAGGCCCTGCGCCGGCGCGGGCGCGGTTCGTGCGTGGTCGCGCCGATCGTGCTGAGCGGACGGGCCTGGGGCGAGCTGTACGTCGCCCGCGACGAGGGGCTGGCGGACTTCGACGGGGACGACGCCGAGTTCGCGACGGTGCTGGCGGCGGTGGTCGCGGCCGGACTCGCGCAGAACGAGCGGCTGGAGGAGGCGCGCCGGCTGGCCTTCACCGACCCGCTGACCGGGCTCGCCAACCGGCGGGCCGTGGACATGCGGCTGGACGAGGCGCTGGAGGAGCACCGGCGCACCGGGGCGGTGGTGAGCCTGGTCGTCTGTGACCTGAACGGCCTCAAGAAGGTCAACGACACCCACGGGCACGCGACGGGCGACCGGCTGCTGGAACGGTTCGGGTCGGTGCTGAGCCTGTGCGGCGCCATGCTGGCGGGTGCGCTGGTCGCCCGTCTGGGCGGGGACGAGTTCTGCCTGGTCAGCTCGGGTCCGTCGGCGGACGAGGTGGTCCGGGTGACCGAGGAGGTCTGCGTACGGGCCGCCGAGCTGGAACTGGGCGAGGGGGTCGCCTGCGGGGTCGCCTCGACGGGGGACCCGATCGGCCCCGTGAAGTCCTCGCGCCGGCTGTTCCGGCTGGCGGACGCGGCGCAGTACAAGGCGAAGGCGGCGCGGTCGGCGGGGCCGGTGGTGGCGGGGCGCGACACGGCGGTGGTCCGGCTGGCCGACGCGGCCGCCGCCCGGGAGGCGCCGGGGGAGCGCCGCCGGTTCCGGGGGCGGCCGTGACGGGGTTCCCGGCGGGGCCCACGGCGGGGGTCCGGTAAGGGGCGCACCCCTGGCGGGATCGTGACAATGTTGGCTAGTGACAGGTTGGGATTCAGTCCGTAGGGTGCTGAATATGGATATGCACACTGTCGTGGTGGGGACGTCCGGGACCACCGCCGAGGACGTCATCGCGGTCGCCCGGGGCAACGCGCGGGTCGAGCTGTCCGGCGAGGCGCTCGACGCGCTCGCCCGCGCCCGCGGGATCGTCGACGCGCTCGCCGCCAAGCCCGAGCCCGTCTACGGGGTCTCCACCGGCTTCGGCGCCCTGGCCTCCCGGCACATCAGCCCCGAGCTGCGCGCGCAGCTCCAGCGCAACATCGTCCGTTCGCACGCCGCCGGCATGGGCCCGCGCGTCGAGCGGGAGGTCGTGCGCGCCCTGATGTTCCTGCGCCTGAAGACGGTGGCCTCCGGGCACACCGGCGTGCGCCCCTCCGTCGCCCAGACCATGGCCGACGTGCTCAACGCCGGGATCACCCCCGTCGTCCACGAGTACGGCTCCCTCGGCTGCTCCGGCGACCTCGCCCCGCTCTCCCACTGCGCCCTGGCGCTGATGGGCGAGGGCGACGCCGAGGGCCCCGACGGCACCGTCCGGCCCGCCGGGGAGCTGCTCGCCGAGGCCGGGATCGAGCCCGTCGAGCTGCGCGAGAAGGAGGGCCTCGCCCTCCTCAACGGCACCGACGGCATGCTCGGCATGCTGGTCATGGCCCTGGCCGACCTCGGCACCCTGTACACCTCCGCCGACATCACCGCCGCGCTGACGCTGGAGGCCCTGCTCGGCAGCGAGAAGGTCCTGCAGCCCGAGCTGCACGCCATCCGCCCGCACCCCGGCCAGAGCGCCTCCGCCGCCAACATGGCCGCCGTGCTGAAGGGGTCCGGGCTCACCGGGCACTTCCAGGAGGAGTCCGCGCCGCGCGTGCAGGACGCCTACTCGGTGCGCTGCGCCCCGCAGGTCGCCGGCGCGGGCCGCGACACGCTGGCGCACGCCGCGCTGGTCGCCTCCCGAGAGCTGGCCGCCGCCGTCGACAACCCGGTGGTGCTGCCCGACGGGCGCGTGGAGTCCAACGGCAACTTCCACGGCGCCCCGGTGGCGTACGTGCTGGACTTCCTGGCCATCGCGGCCGCCGACCTCGGCTCGATCGCCGAGCGCCGCACGGACCGCCTCCTCGACAAGAACCGCAGCCACGGCCTGCCGCCGTTCCTCGCGGACGACGCCGGTGTGGACTCCGGTCTGATGATCGCCCAGTACACGCAGGCGGCCCTGGTCAGCGAGATGAAGCGGCTCGCCGTGCCGGCCTCCGCCGACTCGATCCCCTCCTCCGCCATGCAGGAGGACCACGTCTCCATGGGGTGGTCGGCCGCGCGCAAGCTCCGTACCGCCATCGACAACCTGACGCGGATCATCGCCATCGAGCTCTACGCCGCCACCCGCGCCATCGAGCTGCGCGAGCACCTCACCCCGGCTCCGGCCAGCCGTGCGGCCATCGACGCGGTACGGGCGGCGGGCGTGGAGGGTCCGGGGCCGGACCGTTTCCTCGCCCCCGACCTGGCCGCCGCCGACGCCTTCGTGCGCGCGGGCGCGCTCGTGGCCGCCGTGGAGCCGGTGACGGGCCCGCTGGCCTGAGGCGCTGGCCCGGCCGGGCACGTACGGGGGCCGCGCCCCCGGGGACCCGATCCCCGGGGGCGCGGCCCTTCGCGTACGGCGCGGGAGGGGGCGGGCGCGGAGCGGTTACTGGGCGCGCGAGCGGCGTACCGAGAAGGCCACGAACCCGGCCCCCAGCCCCAGGCAGAGCGTGCCGCCCACCACGTACGGGGTGGTGTCGACGCCGCCGGTGTCGGCGAGCGAGAGGGTGACCACGGCGGCCCCCTCGGGCTCGCCGGCCTCGGCGATGCTGCCGGTGCCCGTACCGGTGCCGGTGACGGTGCCCGTGTTGGCGGCGGCGGGCGCGCCGGAGGTGCCCGCCGGGTGCCCGGGGGCCGTGGCGTTCGCCGAGGGGACGAACCAGAGGGCGGCGAGGAGGGTGGTCGCTCCGAGAGCGGTGAGCAGCGGTCGAGGTGCGGACACGGTGCGATCCCCCTTGCGGAAGCAGCGAATTGGCCGTGTGGGCAGATGCTAGTGAAAGGGGCGGGTCGCGGGAAAGTCGAGGCTGTCGCGGGCTTACTCTCCGTCGTATGAACCCTTCTGAGACATCACGATACGTACGGCTTCGGGTGGATTTGGTACTGGAGGTGACCGATTCGGATGCCCTGATCGGAGCCGCCCTCGCGCACATCAAGGCCGACGAGTTCATGCCGGACGAGGAGCGCGGGCACGCCGAATCGGCCGTGCGGGAGGACGAATCGGAGGCCCTGGCCTACCTGGTGGACCCCACCGACCTGGTCGCGGAGCTGTCGGGAGTGGAGCTTGCGCAGGCCTCCTGGAGCAGCGAACCGGTCGAATACGACCCCGAGTCCCTGGAGTGGGACCTGGACGGGGAAGATGGTGACTTCGAGGAAGAGGCCGACAACGCCTGACCGTGGGGTTGCACACATCCGAACGGAATGTGGAACCGTTCCGCGTCGTAACGCGTTGTCAGGACGAGCAGGGGTTCGCACCCCTGCCCGGCCCGATCCCGGGAATGCAGCCTCGGGGTTTCCGGCAACGATGGAGTGACGTGTGAGGACGTACAGCAAGCGGCGGAGGCGGTCCCTGGTGGCCGTATCCGCCGTGCTCGGTGGCGTACTGATGCTCTCGGCCTGCAACGACGGGGGCAGCGAGAAGGCACAGGGCAACGGCGAAACGGGCAAGTCGCAGGCGGATGTGGACGCGGCGGCCGCCAAGGACACCTCCAAGGCGCGAATAGCGATCACGCCCAAGGACGGCGCGACCAACATCGGCCTGAACGACGCCACGAACGTCACCGTCAGCGACGGTACGCTCACCAAGGTCGAACTGAAGACCACGGACGGCACCGCCGTGGCCGGCAAGATCTCCTCCGACGGCAAGAGCTGGAAGCCGGAGGGCGCGCTCAAGCGCTCCACGAAGTACGCGCTCGCGGCGACCGCGAAGGACGAGGCCGGGCGCGAGGCGCACGAGAACACCTCCTTCACGACGGTCTCCCCGGAGAACAGCTTCATCGGCTCGTACATCCCGGACGAGGGCGAGACGGTCGGCGTGGGCATGCCGGTCTCCATCACCTTCAACAAGCCGATCAAGGACATGAAGGCCGTCCAGGCGGCCATCACCGTCTCCTCCAGCAGCGGCCAGGAGATCGTCGGCCACTGGTTCGGCAACCAGCGCCTCGACTTCCGCCCGGAGGAGTACTGGAAGGCGAACTCCACCGTCACGCTGAAGCTGGCGCTGGAGGGCGTGCAGGGTGCTCCCGGCATCCAGGGCGTCCAGAACAAGACGGTCAACTTCAAGATCGGCCGGAGCCAGGTCTCCACGGTCGACACCAAGACGAAGAAGATGACGGTCACCCGGGACGGGCAGGTCCTCAAGACCATCCCGATCTCGGCGGGCTCCCCGGAGAACCCGACGTACAACGGCCAGATGGTGATCTCCGAGAAGTTCAAGGAGACCCGGATGGACGGCGCCACCGTCGGCTTCAAGAACGGTGAGGGCAAGGGCGAGTACGACATCAAGGACGTCCCGCACGCCATGCGGCTGTCGACCTCCGGCACCTTCATCCACGGCAACTACTGGGGATCCGACTCGATCTTCGGCAGCGTGAACACGAGCCACGGCTGTGTCGGTCTGAACGACTCCAAGGGCGCGGGCGACCCGGACACCGCCGGTGCCTGGTTCTTCGACAACTCGCTCATCGGCGACGTGGTCACCGTGATGAACTCCCCGGACAAGACCATCAAGCCCGACAACGGCCTCAACGGCTGGAACATGAGCTGGGCGGAGTGGAAGGCCGGTCCCTCGGCCTGATCCGGATCTGACGGCCTGACGGTCTGACGGTCTGACGGTCTGACGGCTTCGAAGCCGGACGGCGGGAACCCCACCAGGGGTCCCGCCGTCCGGCTTTTCCGTGCTTCTCATCCGACTCTTACCCGCGCCTTATCCGGCCATCAGGGGTGCCGCCTACTTTCGGCCGCATGTTCTTCACCTACCTCCGGCGCGAGTTGCGCCGCCGCCGGAAGGCCGCGCTCGTCGTCGCCTCCGGGCTCGCCCTCGGCATCGCCCTCGTCATCGTGGTCACCTCCGTGTCGGCGGGCATGAACGCGGCCCAGGACAAGGTCCTCCAGTCGCTCTACGGCCTCGGCACGGACATGACCGTGACCAAGGCGCAGGCCCCGCCGGGGGAGAACGGCCAGCCCTCCAGGCCCCGCTTCCAGTTCGACGCCAAGGGCGAGGGCGACGCGAACGCGGACGCCGAGCAGAGCCACGACATCGTGATGCCGCAGGGCTTCCAGACCCTGGATGCGGCCACGGTCGGGCAGGTGTCCGGCCAGAGCGGGGTCGCGCAGGCGGTGGGCGGCCTCAGCCTCCAGGTGATGAAGGTCAACGGCCAGTTCAAGCGGGGCGAGTTGAGGCGCTCGCAGGGCGGTACGGGAACCGGCCGGGGCGGCGCGGGCGGCGGCCAGGGCGGCGGCCCGGGCGGTACGGGCGGCGGCCAGGGCGGGTCGGTCGAGGGCGGCGGCGCGAACTTCGACGTCAACTCCTTCTCCGTCTACGGCGCCGACGTGGCGCACCCCGCGCTCGGCCCCCTGACCACCTCGAAGATCACCTCCGGCCGCACCTTCCAGGCCGGCGAGGCCGACACCGCCGTCGCCGTCGTGGACAGTGCCTACGCCACCCAGAACAAGCTCGCCGTGGACGCCACGCTGACCATCAAGAACACCCCGTTCAAGATCATCGGCATCGCCACCGCCGACAGCGGCGACGCCACCGCCAACGTCTACCTCCCGCTCAAGCAGGCCCAGACCCTCGCCGAGGCCGCCGACAAGATCACCACGGTCTACGTGCAGGCCAAGGATTCCCAGGCGATCGGCTCCGTCAAGCAGGCCATCCAGAAGAACGTCCCCGACACCACCGTGACCACCTCGGCCGACCTCGCCGACACCGTCTCCGGCTCTCTCTCCACGGCCTCCTCGCTGGCCTCCACCGTCGGCAAGTGGCTCTCCTACGCCGTCCTCGCCGCCGCCTTCCTCGTCGCGGGCCTGCTCACCTCCTCCGCCGTCTCCCGGCGGGTCAGGGAGTTCGGCACCCTCAAGGCGCTCGGCTGGAAGAGCGGCCGCGTCACCCGGCAGGTCGCCGGAGAAGCCCTGGTCAACGGCCTGATCGGCGGAGTTCTCGGCATCGGCGTCGGCCTCGGCGCGGCCTACGTGATCACCGCGGTCAGCCCCAGCCTCACCGCGCAGCTCGCGGGCGCCGGCGGCGGCCGCGGGGCGGGCGGCCCGGGCGGGGGCGGCGGGGGCCGCATGTTCGGCGGCGCCGCCCGGCACACCGCCGGGAAGGCCCTGGACGTGGCCCTGACCGCGCCCGTCTCGCTCTCCACCATCGGCCTGGCCGTCGGCCTCGCGGTGGCCGGCGGCCTCGTCGCGGGCGGCTTCGGCGGCTGGCGCGCCTCGCGGCTGCGGCCCGCGGACGCCCTGCGCCGCGTCGAGTAGCCGGGCGCCGCGTCCGCCCGTCCGCCCGCGCCCGTCCGTACGGGCCACGCACGTGGCCGCGTACCCCCACAGCAACCGAGGGAACCAGATGTACCAGCTCACCGGAGTCACCAAGCGCTACCGGCGCGGCAAGGAAACCGTCGACGCGCTCGCCGGCGTCGACCTGACCATCGAGGACGGCGGCCGGCTCGTCATCCAGGGGCCCACCGGCGGCGGCAAGTCCACCCTGCTCCAGATGCTCGGCGCGCTCGACCGCCCCACGGCAGGCCAGGTCGTCCTGGACGGGCTCGACCTGGCCACCGTCTCCGAGGCCCGGCTGACCCGCGTCCGCGCCGAGAGCATCGGCTTCGTCTTCCAGTCCTTCAACCTCATCCCGACCCTGACCGCCCAGGAGAACGTCGAGACGGCCCTCGTCCCCCTCGGCCTCAAGGCCGCCGAGCGGCGGGCCCGGGCCGCCGAGGCCCTGGAATCGGTCGGCCTCGGCGAACGGATGGGCCACCTGCCCGGGGAGATGTCCGGTGGCCAGCAGCAGCGCGTCGCCATCGCGCGGGCGCTGGTGAAGAAGCCCAAGGTGCTGCTGGCCGACGAGCCCACCGGCAACCTCGACGAGTCCATGCGCGACGAGGTCATGGACCTGCTGGAGGGCCTGTGGAAGGAACACGGCCTGACCTTCGTGATGGTCACCCACGACAGCGCCCTCGCCCGCCGCGCCCCGCGCGTGGCGACCATCCGGCGCGGCCGGGTCACGGTCACCGAAAACCCCTGAGAAAACCCCTGAGCGCACGTCCCCGGGCACGGTCTAGGGTCCGGGGCATGACGAAGATCAACGCACGGTCCGGGCCCCCCGCCGAAGCCGAGGTGGACGCCTGGTGGGCGGTCCAGGTCGCGGCCCACGCCGTCGACGCGGCCGCCCTGCCCGGTCTGCCCCCGCCCGCCCGGGTGGAGGCGGCCGGGCGGCTGGGGGTGCCGTCCAGCCGGGGCGACGCCGTCCGCTGGACCACCGGGGAGGGCGACGGGCAGGCCGCCCTGCTGCTCTTCACCGAGGAGGGCAACACCCACGCCGCGTTCCTCGACGAGCTGACCGTACGGCCCGACGCCCGCCGGCGGGGCGTGGGCACGGCCCTGTGGGAGCGGGTCCGCGCGGAACTGCTCGCCCGGGGCCGGACCTCCGTCGCCACCGTCGCCGACCTCGGCGGGCCCGGGCAGGCCTTCGCCGAGTCCCTCGGCTTCCGCAACGTGCTGCCGATGGCCTGGTACGTCCAGGAGCTGCCCGCCACCGCTCCGGCCGCTCCCGACACCCCCGGCTACGAGCTCCTGACCTGGTCCGGCCTGGTCCCCGACGCCTGGACCCCGGCCCTGGCCGTGGCCCACGGGGCGATGGAGGACGCGCCGAGCGGCGACAGCGACGAGGAGTTCCGGCCCTGGACGGCCGCGCGGGTGCGGGCCGCACAGCGCCTCGTCCTGGACCGGGGCGGCGAGATGACCACCGTCGCGGCGCTCACCCCCGCCGGGGAGGTCGCCGCGTACACCGTGCTGGTGCTGCCGGACCCCGAGGGCCCGCGCGCCCTCCAGTACGACACCGTCGTCGTGCCCCGGCACCGGGGGCGGGGCCTCGGCCGGGCGGTGAAGCTCCGGATGCTGGAGCGGGCCGCCGCCCGCCACCCGGGGCTGCGCCGGATCGGTACCACGGTGGCCGACGGCAACGGGCCGATGCGGGCCGTGAACGAGGCCCTGGGCTACCGCCGGGAGCGCGGCGCGGGCCTCTTCCAGCTCGGGCTGTAGGGCCGGGCGCCGTCAGCCCTGTTGGTCGGCGGGGGCGGACGGCGCCGAAGAGGACGAGGGCGAGGGGGCCGACCAGGAGGACAGCATGCGCAGGGCGTCGGCCGACGGGGAGCCCGGCTCGGCGTGGTAGGTGACCAGGAACTGCGCCGGGTCGTCGGGCAGCGTCAGCGTCTCGAAGGACAGGTCCAGCGCGCCCACCAGCGGGTGCCGCAGCCGCTTCACGCCGTGCGTCTTGTTGTCGGCGACGGTGTGCGCCGCCCACAGCCGGCGGAACTCCTCGTTCTTCACCGACAGCTCGCCGACCAGCGCCGACAGCTGCTCGTCGTCCGGGAACTGGCCGGCGTACATGCGCAGGTTGCTGACCACCTCGCACGCCCGGCACTCCCAGTCCGCGTACAGCTCCGCCGTGGCCGGGTCCAGGAACACCAGCCGCACCAGGTTCCGCTCGGCCGCCGGCATCGCCCCGAAGTCGCCGAAGACGGCCGCGGCCAGCGGGTTCCACCCGATGACGTCCTGGCGCCGCCCCACCAGGTACGCCGGTACGCCGTCCATCGCCTCCAGCAGCGACCGCAGCCCCGGCCTGACCTGCTGCGGGCGCCTCGGGCGGCTGCGCTTGCGGGTGCGGGGGCTCGCCAGGTGGTTCAGGTGCGCCGATTCCGTACCGTCCAGGCGCAGCGCCCGCGCGATGGCGTCGAGCACCTCCGCGGAGACGTTCTGGCCGTGCCCCTGTTCGAGCCGCGTGTAGTACGCCACCGACACCCCGGCCAGCTGCGCCAGCTCTTCGCGGCGCAGTCCCGGCACCCGGCGGTGGCGCCCGTAGTCCGGCAGGCCCACGTCCTCGGGCCGCAGCCGGGCCCGGCGGGTGCGGAGGAACTCTCCCAGTTCGGCGCGCTGATCGAGGTGGTCCATGGCGCAAGTATCCCCGGACGGGATCGCCGGCGCGGGGGTCATCCTGACCCCGCCAGGGGTAGGTCCGGCAGTCCTAGGCTCGGCAGGGGGCTGGGTGGCGTGCGCCGGGAACGGCATCGTGGGACGCACCGCACCACCGCTGCACGGACGCCGCGGCCCGTTTCCACCCCCGGAGCCGCGCGTCCTCGTCCGAGGAGATCACCCCATGTCCGTCACCCAGGTCGCCGCCTACGCCGCCCCCGCCCCCAAGGCACCGCTGGAGCGCACCACCGTCCCGCGCCGTCCGGTGGGCGAGCACGACGTCCTCATCGACATCAAGTACGCCGGCATCTGCCACTCCGACATCCACCAGGCCCGGGACGGCTGGGGCGAGGGCATCTTCCCGATGGTCCCGGGCCACGAGATCGCCGGGATCGTCGCCGAGGTCGGTGCGGGCGTCACCCGGTTCGCCGTCGGGGACCGGGTGGGCGTCGGCTGCATGGTCGACTCCTGCCGGGAGTGCGAGTACTGCCTGCGCGGGCAGGAGCAGTTCTGCGTCCAGGGCATGACCGGCACGTACAACGCCGTGGGCAAGGACGGGGAGCCCACCTACGGCGGCTACTCCACCCACATCGTCGTCGACGAGAACTACACCGTCCGCATCCCCGAGGGCCTCTC
This sequence comes from Streptomyces sp. NPDC048507, assembly GCF_043199995.1. Lineage (NCBI taxonomy): Bacteria > Bacillati > Actinomycetota > Actinomycetes > Kitasatosporales > Streptomycetaceae > Streptomyces > Streptomyces sp. NPDC048507. The sequence continues at coordinate 81,220 of NZ_JBICWZ010000018.1, forward strand.
CCTCGACGTCGCCGCCCCGCTGCTCTGCGCCGGGATCACCCTGTACTCCCCGCTGCGCCACTGGGGAGCGGGCCCGGGCAAGAAGGTCGCCGTCATCGGCCTCGGCGGCCTCGGCCACATGGGCGTGAAGATCGCCGCCGCGCTGGGCGCGGAGGTCACCGTCCTGTCGCAGAGTCTGCGCAAGAAGGAGGACGGCCTGCGGCTGGGCGCCTCCCACTACTACGCGACGAGCGACGAGACCACCTTCGAGGAGCTCGCCGGCAGCTTCGACCTGATCGTCTCCACCGTCTCGGCGCCGCTGCCGCTCGACACCTACCTGGGCCTGCTGAAGGTCGACGGCGCGTTCGTCAACGTCGGCGCTCCGGAGGAGCCGGTCTCGCTGAACCTGTTCTCCGTCATCGGCGGCCGCAAGACCCTGGCCGGGTCGATGATCGGCGGCATCGGGGAGACCCAGGAGATGCTCGACTTCTGCGCGGAGCACGGGCTGGGCTCGGAGATCGAGGTCATCGCCGCCGAGCAGGTCAACGAGGCCTACGAGCGGGTGGTGGCGAGCGACGTGCGCTACCGCTTCGTCATCGACGCCTCGACCATCTGATCCCCGGATCCCCGGATCCCCGGATCGCGCCGGTCCGGCCCCCGCACGCGCGGGGGCCGGTCCGGCGTTCCGGCGTTCCGGCACCGTCGGCCCCGGTGCCGTCCGCCGTCCGCCGTCACGCGTTCTTCATGCTCCGTGCATGGCCCCCGCCGGGCCCCGCTGCCGATGATCTGGTCACCGACCGTCCGCAGCCCAGGAGTCCGAGATGACCAGCCGCCGTCACTTCCTCGCCGGATCCGCGGCCGCCGCGGGCCTCGCCGCGCTGCCCCAGCTCCCCGCGGCCGCACCGGCCGCGGCCGCCGCGGACGGGGCCGCCGGGGTTGGGGCCGCCCCGCTCCCGAACCTCGTGGTGGTCCTGGCCGACGACCTGGGCTACGGCGACCTCGGCGCGTACGGCCAGAAGCTGATCACCACCCCGCGCCTCGACCGGCTCGCCGCCGAGGGGCTGCGCTTCACCGAGGCCTACGCCGCCGCCGCCGTCTGCGCCCCCTCCCGCGCCGCCCTCCTGACCGGCCTGCACACCGGCCACGCGGCCGTCCGGGCCAACCCCGACAGCGGCGGCCAGGGCGCCCTGCGCGACGGGGACACCACCGTCGCGGAGGTGCTGCGGGCGCGCGGCTACCGTACGGGCCTGTTCGGGAAGTGGGGCTTCGGACCCGAGGCCGCCGACCAGCCCAGCCATCCGGCGGCGCGCGGCTTCGAGGAGTTCTACGGGTACATCGACCACGGCCACGCCCACGAGTACCGGCCCGCCTACCTGTGGCACAACGGCGTCAGGGAACCCCTCGCCGCCGGCACCTACGCCCCCGAGGTCATCGCGGCCCGCGCCCTGGACTTCATCGACGCCCGCGCCGCCGGCCCCGACCCCTTCCTGCTCTTCCTCACCCCCAACCTCCCGCACGCCCCCGGCGAGATCCCGGACGTGGGCGCGTACGCCGCCCGCTCCTGGCCACAGGCCGACAAGGCGCACGCGGCGCAGATCAGCCTGCTCGACGCACAGGTCGGCGCCGTCGTGGACCGGCTGCGGGCGCACGGGATCGCGGAGCGCACGGTGGTGCTGATCGCCTCCGACAACGGCCCGCACGAGGAGGGCGGCGTCAACCCCGACCTCTTCGACGCGAACGGGCCGCTGCGCGGCTACAAGCGCAACCTCTACGAGGGCGGCGTACGGGTTCCGCTGATCGCCTGGGCCCCCGGGCGGATCGCGGCGGGCACCACCAGTTCCCGCCCCACCCCGCTCCACGACCTCCTGCCGACCCTCGCCGACCTGGCGGGCGCCCCGGCCCCGTCCGACATCGACGGCCTCTCCGCCGCCCCCGTCCTCGCGGGCGCTGCCGCGCTCGCCCCGCTCCACGGGCACCTGTACTGGTACCGCGACGAGCAGGGCGTCACCGCCCGCGCCAACGCGCAGGACGGGGGGAGGGCGAAGCGGGTGGCGGAGGCGATCCGCAAGGACCACTGGAAGGGCGTACGGTTCGCTCCCGCGCGGGACCGCACCGCCCCCGACGGGCAGTGGAGCTTCGAGCTGTACGACCTCGCGGCGGACCCGGGGGAGCAGCGCGACGTGGCGGCCGCGAACCCGTCGGTGGTGACCTCCCTGACCGGCCTGCTGCGGTCCTCCTGGTCCGCGCCCGGCCCGCGCCGCGACTGGGGCCTCACGGCGGTGGCGGACGGCGTCTCGGTGACGACCCGACTGGCCAACGGCACCGCCCGGGCCTGGCCGGACGTACGGGTGGAGCTGGCGCTCCCGGCCGGCTGGACGGCGGTGGCCGGCGGGTCGGCGGCGGCGGCGTCCCTGGCCCCGGGGGCGGCCCTGACCACCGTCTGGACCGTGACGGCGCCCACGGCCGCGGCCGGCTCCGTGACGGCCTCGGCGACCACCTCGGCGTTCCGCTTCACGGCGTCCGCGCGGTTCACCCCGCTCCCGGCGCCGCCCACCGCCGACGCCTACCTCAGCGACCTGCCCTGGGTCTCGGCCGCGGGCGGCTGGGGCCCCGTCGAGCGGGACCGCTCGAACGGCCGCAAGGAGGCGGGCGACGGACCCCCGATCGCCTTCGGCGGCGTCACGTACGCCAAGGGCCTGGGCGTCCACGCCCCGTCGGAGGTCGTCTACCACCTGGGCGGCCGCGCGGACCGCTTCACGGCGCTGGTCGGCATCGACGACTTCTCCGCGGCGCAGTCGGCGGCCGGGGCGACCCGCGCCCTCGTCCGCGCCGACGGCCGCACCCTCCTGACGACGGCCACCCTCACCGCCGCCACGGGCCCGGTGGCGCTGGACCTCGACGTCCGCGGCGTCCGCCTCCTGCACCTGGTGGTGCAGGACGCCAACGCCAACTCCGCCTTCGACCACACCTCCTGGGCCCGCGCCCACATCACGGTGGTGCGTTAGGGTCGTGGCCGCACGGGGGTCCGCTCCGTGTGTGATCGGCCGTGCTGGCGGTCAAAACGCCTCTGTCGGCGTCCGGTTGCACGGCTAAAGTGACTGTATGTCACTCAGGCGGATGGCTCTCACCAACTACCGTTGCTTCGCGGACAGCGAAGACATCGAACTCGCCCCCCTCACCGTGATCCTCGGGCGGAACAATTCGGGCAAGAGCGCCCTGGTCCGCGCGCCCCTGGTCATCGGAACGGGGATCCGCACGGAGTCCCCGATCCCGCTCGACCTGGACGAACTGCCCGAAGACATCCTGGATTCGTTCACCGACCTCGTCTACGGCAACAGGCCGCACGGCGGGATCTCGATGGATCTCGAAATCTCCGGTGCGTCGGAATCGACCGTGCAGGTATCGGCCGCCATCCAGAACATCGACGAGTGCATGACCCAGGTGGTCAGCAAGTTCGAGCTCGCGGCGGGCGGCGTGCGGACCGTCCTGACCTGGGACCTGAAAGACCCGATCAACCCCACGTACGATGCCGTGCACGACGGGGCCGAGCTCGGACCGCTGCGCGTCCGCTTCCACGGGATCATTCCCATCGGATTCGAACCCGTAGCGGGTACGCCGGAAGAATCGAGCTTCCTGGAATTCATCGAAGGCATGGGTTCCGCGGTGCGCGAGAACTATCCGGTCGTCAGGTACGTGGGGCCCTTCCGAGAACGTCCGCACCGGCGCTACCGGCTACCCGGTCGCATGCCGTCCGACGTGGGGATCAGCGGGGAGTTCGCGGCCGGGATCCTGGCCAGTGACATCGCCCGGAACAACAGATCGCTCATCCGTCAGGTGAACCTCGATCTGGCGGACAACCTGCCCGGATGGAGCGTCGACGTGGTCGAGAGGGGGGGGCTCTATTCCGTCGTGCTCAAATCGGAGTCCGAAGACGGGCTGGAGGTCAACCTGGCGGACTCCGGTACGGGTGTCGCCCAGGTGCTTCCGCTCTTCGTGCAGCGAGCCCTCGACATGCTGAGCCCTCCGGAGAGCCCGGTGCTGGAGATCGTCGAACAACCGGAGCTGCACCTGCATCCCGCGGCGCACGGGCCGCTGGCCGACCTCTACCTCACGGCGGTGCAGCGGTCCAAGGTCCGCTTCATCGTCGAGACGCACAGCGAGACCTTCCTGCTGCGCCTGCGCCGCCGGATCGCCGAAGGCATGCCCGCCGCCAACGTGACCCTCTTCTTCGTGGAACACGCCGGTGCTCACTCGCGGACGCGCCGCATCAACATCGCGCAGGACGGAAGCCTCGATTTCTGGCCGGAGGGCGTCTTCTCGGAGGATTACGAGGAGGCGCGTGCCCTCGCCGCGGCGCAGTTGGAGAGGCGAGCGAACCTTTGAGGATCGAGCTCTCCCCGGCGGTCTTCGCGTCCCCGGATTCGTTAATCGACATCCTGACGATCCTTCGGGAGGTGTACGAGGGCCGCCATGACTGGCAGGTGAGTCCCGAGTCCGCGCAGGCGGGAATCTCGTACCTGCGCCGCCATGCGAAGGAATTCGCGGACCTGTTCGCCGAATTTTCCCACAAGAGCTTGGTGGAGGCTGCCTGGCGCGGGCCGCGAGCGGGCTCCGTGGTCGAGGTCGAGCCGGACCGTCTCAGGGAATACGCCCGCGACCTCTGCCGACCCGCCCAGTTGGTCGTCGAGGACGAGGAGTCGGACGGGAACTTCCTGCGCGCGGTCTTCGTGGCCTTCTCGGCGTCACGTCTCCTGCTGGCGCTCGAGAAGGACTGGCTGGAGATCCGGCACGGGGGAGGGGGCAGCCTGGCCAAAGTGGCCGCCGATGCCGCCACGAAGTTCACCACGACCGTACGCGTGGCCGCCCTCCTCGACAGTGACCGTCTGATCCCCGGCCAGCGCACCGGATCCCACGTGAAGGCGGACCACCTGCAGGGGCTGGGCGTCAGGGTCCACGTGCTCACCCTGCGGGAGGCGGAGAACTACGCTCCGACCAGAATCCTGGCCATCGTCGGGCAGCGCGCGGAGACCTATCGGCGGATCGGGCACCTGAAGAAGCTCTCCCCCGAACAGCGCGGCCACTACGACATGAAATCCGGATTCCGGTCCGCCGGCGGGAAGGGCTCCGTACCGGCCGCTCAGGAGGTCCTCTACCGCGATGTGGGTGAGGCCACCGTGCGGGGACTGGGAGAGGGCTTCGGGAAGGGGATTCTGAAGGCGATGCGGGAACATGCCGGAAGTCTTACCGTCGAAGACTTCGACAAGATCGGTCCGGGGGTCGCCGACGAGCTTGAAATGTTGATGAAGGTAATTCTCGAGGTTATTTAGGAGGAACGGTGGCAGGTATTCAAGGCGAGATTACCGTCAATCCGCAGATCATGCTCCTCGAGCAGGTTCTCAAGGAGATCAAAGAGGGCAAGCTCCGCGTTCCCCGGTTCCAGAGGCCGTTCGTCTGGCGCCCGGAGCAGATGCTGAAGCTGTTCGACAGCATCGAGCGCGGATATCCGATCGGGAGCCTCCTCATCCTGGAGTCGAACGCGGAGATCCCGAGTCTCGACAAGCTGGCGGACATCGAGGTCCCGGCCCCGCCGGCCGGGGAGACGATCGCCTACCTGCTCGACGGGCACCAGCGGGTCTCCACGCTCTTCGGGAGCCTCATGCGCCGCCCCGCCGGAGAAGATCCCGCAGCCCAGAGCGAATGGATGTGGCAGGTCTACCGCGAGCTCGGTGGCCTGCAGGAACGCTCCGACCGGTTCCGGCACTGGAAGAGGGAGCAGGAACCCCCGGCGCACTACCTTCCCATGCGTTCGGTCCTGCGGACGATGGACTTCCTGGCGTACGGCAGGAAGTTGTCGGAAGCGGTGGACGGTGAGCTCGTCCTCGAACGTCATCTGGACGAGGCGGAACAACTGGCCCACCGCATCAAGTCGTACCAGCTGGCGGTCATCCGGCTGAAGGGCGGCGGTCTCACCCACGCCGTCGAGGTCTTCTCGCGGCTCAACAGCAGCGGCCAGTCGATGTCCCCCGACCAGATGGTGTCCGCGCTGGCCTACACGCCCGACGGCGAGAGCCTCGCGGAGCGCATCGAGTCGACCCGGGAGAGCCTGGCTCCGCTGGGGTACGGGCAGATCACGTCCATCACCGTCTTCCGGTCCATCCTGGCCGTCAGTGGCGAGGAGGACATCCTCGACGCCCGGTGGGAAGTCATGGCCACCCGGGTCAAGGGGAGCCTCGCGACGTCGGTCGACAACACGGACCACGCGATCAGGGCGGCCGTGGAGTTCCTGCGCGAGAAGATCCAGGTTCCGCTGGCCCGGCTTGTTCCCTACCAGATCCAGATCGTCTTGCTGACCGCCTTCTTCCACTGCAATCCGAACCCGTCGGACGGGCAGCTGTGGGAGCTCGAACGATGGTTCTGGGGGACCTCCTGGTCCGGGTTCTTCGCCGGGGCGAACACGACCAACGTCAAGATCTCCCTCCAGCGCATGAAGGCCTTCGCGAAGGGCGAGGTGGACGCCCCGTGGGACGTCGAGATGGCGCGCCCGTTCCCGAACCGCTTCGACATGCGCAGCGCGCGCGTCCGCGCCTTCATCCTCTGGGAGCTGCGCCAGTTCCCCGCCAGGGAGGCCGGGAGCGGCGAGATGATCGACCCGGTGAAGCTGCTCCAGGTAGCCGATTCCAACGCCTACCGTCATGTGGCCCACAAGACCGAGAGCGTGTCGCACCCGGCGAACCGACTGCTGCTCCCGACGGAAGACGGCTACTCGGTGCGCAGTACGCTCACGGGCCTCACCGGCGACCGAGCGGAGTCGTTCAGCAGCAGCCACGGCATCCCCGCCGATGCACTGGAGGCCATTCGTCAGCAGCGGATCGAGGACTTCATCGCAGCGCGGGCGCGGTTCCTGGAATCCAGCGAACGCGAGTTCATGGAGACCATGGGCATCCCCGTCCCGCTGGAACGCACGGGTGAGGCGGACATCGACACCGAATGAGGGGACCTGGCCCGGGCCCCGGCGACACCGCCGGGGCCCGGCGCGATCCGACACCGTGCTCCGTGCCGCTACTCCGCGGTGGCCACGCCGATGGGGCAGGAGACGCCCGTGCCGCCGATGCCGCAGTAGCCCGCCGGGTTCTTGTCGAGGTACTGCTGGTGGTACGGCTCCGCCGGCCAGAAGGGGCGCTCCGCCGCCGGGAGGACGGCCGTGCTGATGTCGCCGTAGCCGGAGGCGGTCAGGACGCGCTGGTAGGCGGCGCGGGAGGCCTCCGCGGTGGCCTGCTGGGCGGGGGAGTGGGTGTAGACGGCCGAGCGGTACTGGGTGCCGACGTCGTTGCCCTGGCGGAAGCCCTGGGTGGGGTCGTGGGACTCCCAGAACAGCTTCAGGAGCGCCTCGTAGGACACCAGCGCCGGGTCGAAGACCACGCGGACGACCTCGGTGTGGCCGGTCTGGCCCGAGCAGACCTCCTCGTACTCCGGGTTCTCGGTGTAGCCGCCCTGGTAGCCGGCCAGGGTGGTCCACACCCCCGGGGTCTGCCAGAACTTGCGCTCCGCGCCCCAGAAGCAGCCCAGGCCGAAGTCGGCGACCTCCAGGTGCGCGGGGTAGGGGCCGGCGAGCGGGTTGCCGAGGACGGTGTGGCGGTCGGGCAGGGAGAACTGCGGCTGCGTACGGCCCTTGAGGGCCTCCTCGCGGGTGGGCAGTTCGGGCGTGCGACGGTACGAGAACATGGGGATTCCCTCCTTGTACGGGTGTCAACGGCCGGGGGCCGGGAGGGATTCCCGCCCGCCCCCCGCCCCCGGCCCGGGCCGTGCGGGGTCAGTGGGGCAGCGTCGCCGGAGAGCCGCCGTTGGCCTCGTAGCCGGCCACCGCCAGCGCGCGGTGGACCGCGTACGCGGCGGCCGGGTCGGGCGTGGCGGACCACGGGAGGGCGCCCACGCAGCCGTCCACGTGCCGCACCTGCTCCATCGCCTCCGCCCAGCGCTCCATGTTCACCAGGAACACCAGCAGCAGGTGCCGTACGTGCGCCAGCATCGGGTCGTCGGCCCGCGCCGAGTGCACCGCGTACAGCGCCCCCTCCACGGCCCGGGTGACGACCGCGCTCTGCCAGAAGCTGCTCACCAGCACCACCTCGGGCAGGTGCTCGTACACCGCGAACAGCGGCAGCGCCGCCAGCAGCGAGCCCCGGGGGGCGCGCGCCGCCGCCGCGTGCGAGAAGGCGTCGGCCTTCTCCCGCGAGCCGTGCCACTTCTCGCACCAGTAGTGCAGCGCCGCCAGGTGCGCCCCCATGTGGGCCGGGGCGAGGTCGATCACCTTCGCCCACAGCGCGTCGAAGTCCGCCTCCGCGTACCCGAGGGCCCGGGCGATGGCCAGCTCCGTGATGAAGGGGACCGGGTCGCCCGGAGACAGCAGGGCCGCCTTGCGGCAGGCCGCCCGGGCCTCCTCCAGGATGATCCGGTGGTCCTCGGAACCGACGCCGCCGGAATGCCGCCAGGCCTGCTGGACGAGCAGTTCCGCGTGCACCTGCGCGCCGCCCGCGTCCTTCTCCGCCTCCAGCCGCCACGCCTTCAGCCACTGCGCGCCCGCCCCGGGCTGCTGCACCAGTTCCAGCGCGGCCGCGCCGCCGAAGGCCTGTACGCGCTGCCAGCGCAGCTCGCCCTCCCGGGGGGTGCCGGCCAGCAGCGCCGAGGCCGCCCGCCAGTGCCCGCCGCGCTGGACGCTGCCCAGCGCGTCCATCAGGTCCCGGTCGGGCCCGGGCACCCGGATGTCCAGCTCCTCCTGGCGGACGAAGCCGTAGTCCGCCGGGTCGGCCGCGTCGGGGCTGCCGGGCGCGACCAGCCGGGGGCCGCCGCCGCCGCGCCTGGCCCGTACGAACTGGAACGTCATGGCCGCGGCCAGGGCGAGCCCCATCAGGACCCAGATCATCTGCATGCCCTCCAGCGAACCAGACGCGGCGGGGGAAAGGCCAATGCCCCCGCCCCCGGCCGGTGCGCGGTGCGGGTCAGCGGCCTGCCAGCGCACCGTCAGGCCGGGAGAGGACCGCGGCCCGCCCGGGGCATAGCATCTGCCCATGAGCGACGACAGCCACGAGCACCAGAGCTTCGAGACCCGCGCGATCCACGCGGGCAACACGGCGGACCCGCGGACCGGCGCGGTCGTGCCCCCGATCTACCAGGTGTCCACGTACAAGCAGGACGGCGTGGGCGGACTGCGCGAAGGCTACGAGTACAGCCGCAGCGGCAACCCGACCCGCACCGCGCTGGAGGAGAACCTCGCGGCGCTGGAGGGCGGCCGGCGCGGCCTCGCCTTCGCGTCCGGGCTCGCCGCCGAGGACTGCCTGCTGCGCACGCTGCTCTCGCCGGGCGACCACGTGGTCATCCCCGACGACGCCTACGGCGGCACCTTCCGCCTCTTCGCGAAGGTCGTCTCCCGCTGGGGCGTGGAGTGGTCGGTGGCCGACACCTCCGACGCCGATTCGGTGCGCGCGGCGCTGACCCCGAAGACCAAGCTCATCTGGGTCGAGACCCCCTCGAACCCGCTGCTCGGGATCACCGACATCGCCGTCATCGCCGACATCGCCCGCACCGCCGGCGCGAAGCTCGTCGTCGACAACACCTTCGCCTCCCCCTACCTCCAGCAGCCCCTGGCGCTCGGCGCCGACGTGGTCGTGCACTCGCTGACCAAGTACATGGGCGGCCACTCCGACGTCGTCGGCGGCGCCCTGGTCACCGCCGACGAGGCGCTCGGCGAGGAACTCGCCTACCACCAGAACGCGATGGGCGCGGTCGCCGGGCCCTTCGACTCCTGGGTCGTGCTGCGCGGCATCAAGACCCTCGCCGTGCGCATGGACCGGCACGCCGAGAACGCCGCCAAGATCGTCGAGGTGCTCCAGCGCCACCCGAAGGTCACCAAGGTCCTCTACCCGGGCCTGCCCGAGCACCCGGGCCACGAGATCGCCGCGAAGCAGATGCGCAACTTCGGCGGCATGGTCTCCTTCCAGGTCGCCGGCGGCGAGGAAGAGGCCGTCGCGGTCTGCGGCCGCACCAAGATCTTCACCCTGGCCGAGTCCCTCGGCGGCGTCGAGTCCCTCATCGAGCACCCGGGCCGCATGACCCACGCCTCGGTGGCCGGGTCGGCCCTGGAGGTCCCGGCGGACCTGATCCGCGTCTCCGTCGGCATCGAGAACGCCGACGACCTGATCGCGGACCTGACCCAGGCCCTCGGCTAGCCACCGCTTCCCCCCTGGAGGGCTACCAGCCCTCCAGGGGCGGGGAGACGTCGCTCGGCGGCGAGGCCCAGGGGTGGGTCAGTGCCGCCCACACCGCGAAGGCCAGCGCCGCCGCGCACAGCACCGTCCAGCCGAACCGGCGCAGGGCCCGGCGGCGGCGCAGCATGCGTCTGCCCTGCGCCTTGGCGGCTGCCGCCAGACCGGCCGGGACCGCCGGGTGGGGTCCCTCCAGCAGCGCCCTGACCTGCGATTCCTTACGGTCGAAGGGGCTCATGCGGCCGTCTTCCGGCCGGGTGCCGCCCGCATCGCGGCCACGGCCCGGTTGCAGATGGCCTCGACCCGTTCGGGGGCCAGCCCCAGCTGTGCGGCGGTGACCTCCTCGGCGACGCCCTCGTAGATCCGCATCACCAGGACGAGCCGCTCCGGCGGGCTCAGCCGCGCCAGCACCCCCGTGCCCGGGCCGATCCGCCGGGCGGTGCGGGCGTAGGCCGCGCACAGCTCCTGGCGGGTGTGGTCGTAGGGGTCGTCGCCGCGCAGCCGCTCCCAGTGGGCGTACGTACGGGCCAGCGCCCCGGCCAGCAGCCGCCGCGCGGCGGGCGCCCCGGCGGGCGTTCCGCCCGATGCCTCCGCCCCGGCGGCTCCGGCGGCTCCGGCCGCTCCGGCCGCTGCGGCCGCCGGTTCGGCGGTCAGCAGGACGGCGACGTGCAGCAGCCGCCCCGCCGCGCCCGCGACGAAGGCCTCGAACTCCGGGTCGCGCCCCGAACGCCGTTCCACGGCACCCATGGTGGGGCCGGTCCCACCACCCCGGTCAAGGGGTCGGACGGGGCCGGATCACGCGGGTTCGCTCAGGAGGCCGGGCCGCCCTCGGCCGCCGCGGCCATCAGCTCCGACAGCGACAGGTTGAAGCGGGTCAGCAGCTTCGTGAACGCCTCGCGCTCCTCCTCGTCCCAGCCCGTGGTCACCCGGGCCATCAGCTCGCGCCGCGAGGAGCGGACCTCCTCCAGCCGGGCCAGCCCGCGGGCGGACAGCGCGAGCACCACGGCCCGGCCGTCCTCGGGGTGCGAGGTGCGCTTGACCAGACCGCCGTCGACGAGCGGGGCGACCTGGCGCGTGACGGTGGACGAGTCGATGCCCATCCCTCCGGCCAGCGCTTTCACGCCCATCGGGCCTTCCAGATCGAGGCGGTTCAGCAGCAGGTACGCGGCGCGGTCCATCGAGTTGCGGGCCTGGCCGACCCCGCCCAGGCGGGTCTGTTCGGCCCGCCGCGCGAAGACCGCGACCTGGTGCTGGAGCGCGTCGAGGAGACCGGATCCGGCGGGCGCTTCGGCCGCCGCGGGCAGGTCGGAACTGGCCGGGATGGAGGGCATGGCCGTGGGCTCTCTTCGCGTGGGGCCGACAAGGATGGGGGACAGAGTACGCGGCCGTACGGCGGCTCGTACGCCGCGTACGAGAACTCGTACGGCGCTTGGGTCCGGGCACCCCGCCGCCGTTCCGCATGGCGAGATTTCGCCCCTGAGCCGGGACCTGCGCGGGCTGCGAGACTGGCCGCATGAACTACCGCGTGCCCGAGCCCGTTCCGCAGGTCATCCTCGACGACGTCCGGGGGGCCCAGAAGATGCTCTCCGGGGTCTCCCGGGTCACCGCGATGGAGGGCAGCCGGCACCTCTCGGCGCTGACCGGCTCCCCGGTCCACTTCAAGTGCGAGAACCTCCAGCGGACCGGCTCGTTCAAGCTGCGCGGTGCCTACGTGCGCATCGCGGGCCTGCGGCCGGAGCAGCGCGCGGCGGGCGTCGTCGCCGCCAGCGCCGGCAACCACGCGCAGGGCGTCGCGCTCGCCTCCTCCCTGCTCGGGGTCCGCTCCACGGTTTTCATGCCGGTCGGCGCCCCGCTGCCCAAGGTGGCCGCCACCGAGGAGTACGGCGCGCAGGTGCGCCTGCACGGCCAGGTCGTCGACGAGACCCTCGCGGCCGCCCAGGAGCACGCGGACCGCACGGGGGCGGTGTTCATCCACCCCTTCGACCACCGCGACATCATCGCCGGGCAGGGCACGGTCGGCCTGGAGATCCTGGAGCAGTGCCCGGAGGTCCGTACGATCCTCGTCGGGATCGGCGGCGGCGGGCTCGCGGCCGGGATCGCCGTCGCGGTGAAGGCGCTGCGCCCGGACGTGAAGGTGATCGGCGTGCAGGCGGCGGGCGCGGCCGCCTACCCGCCATCGCTCAAGGCCGGTCACCCCGTCTCGATCGACGACCCCGCGACCATGGCGGACGGCATCAAGGTGGGCCGGCCCGGCGACGTCCCCTTCAGGATCATCGGGGAGCTGCTGGACGACGTCCGCACGGTCTCCGAGGACGCGCTCTCCAGCGCCCTGCTGCTCTGCCTGGAGCGGGCCAAGCTGGTCGTCGAGCCGGCCGGCTGCAGCCCGGTGGCCGCGCTGCTGAGCGAGCCCGAACGGTACGGGGGCGGGCCGGTCGTGGCCGTCCTGTCCGGCGGCAACATCGACCCCCTGCTCCTCCAGCGCATCCTGCGCCACGGCATGGCCGCCGCCGGGCGGTACCTCTCGCTGCGGCTGCGCGTGACCGACCGGCCGGGCGCCCTCGCGGGGCTGCTGGGGGTGCTGAGCACGGTGGACGCCAACGTGCTGGACGTCAGCCACGTACGGACCGACCCGCGCCTCGGGCTCACCGAGGTCGAGGTCGAGCTCCACCTGGAGACCAAGGGCCCCGAGCACTGCGCGCAGGTCGCCCGGACCCTGCACGCCGCGGGCTACCCGGTCACGGGCTGAAGGCCGAGGGCCGAGGGCGGGGGCCGAGGGGGGAAGCGGGCCGCGGCCCGGGGGCGGCGTTCCGGAAAGCCGTGGCGGATCGCGATATGACGCGATACGGTGCCGGTGCGCCGGGCGAGGACCGTCCGGCGCGCCTAGGATTCGCGTAGGAACGCCCCGATTTCGGCAGCTCCGTCGTCGAACGTCGCCGCGCCCCTACGGCCCGATCGACTCTGGGAGCACCCTTATGCCAGGCGCCATCTACGCCGAAGGTCTGGTCAAGACCTTCGGCGACGTACGGGCTCTGGACGGAGTGGACCTCGATGTCCCCGAAGGCACCGTGCTGGGCCTGCTCGGCCCCAACGGCGCCGGAAAGACAACGACCGTCCGCGTCCTGACCACCCTCCTCCAGCCCGACCGCGGCCGCGCCGTCGTCGCCGGGATCGACGTGCTCAAGCACCCCAACGAGGTCCGCCGCTCCATCGGCCTCTCCGGCCAGTTCGCCGCCGTCGACGAATACCTCACCGGCCGCGAGAACCTCCGGATGGTCGGCCAGCTCTACCAGATGAGCGCCCGCGCGGCGAAGGCCCGCGCCGTCGAACTCCTGGACCGCTTCGGCCTCACCGAAGCCGCCGACCGCACCGCCAAGACGTACTCCGGCGGCATGCGCAGGCGCCTCGACCTGGCCGCCGCCCTCGTCGTCCGCCCGCCCGTGATGTTCATGGACGAGCCCACCACCGGCCTCGACCCGCGCAACCGCCAGGCCCTGTGGGACGTCATCGAGGAACTCGTCGCCGGCGGCACCACCCTGCTGCTCACCACCCAGTACCTGGAGGAGGCCGACCGCCTGGCCCACGACATCGCCGTCGTCGACCAGGGCAAGGTCATCGCCCGCGGCACCTCCGACCAGCTCAAGGCCCAGACGGGCGGCGAACGCGTCGAGGTCGTCGTCCACGAGCGCGACCACATCGCCACCGCCCGCCAGGTCCTCGCAGGCTTCGGCAAGGGCGAGGCCACCGTCGAGGAACACACCCGCAAGCTGACCGTGCCGGTCTCCGGCGGCGCCAAGCTCCTCGCCGAGGTCATCCGCGAACTCGACTCCCGGGGCATCGAGATCGACGACATCGGCCTGCGCCGCCCCACCCTCGACGACGTGTTCATCTCCCTCACCGGCCACGCCGCCGAGCGCGGCGCGGACGAGGACACCACGGCCGGGGCCGAGGCCGGGTCCGGTGACGGGTCCGGGTCCGAGGGCCCGCGGAAGGAGGCGGCGAAGTGACCGTCACGTCCCCGGCTGCGGAACCCGCGGCCCCCCGCCCGCGCGGCGGCGTCACCCAGGGCGTCCGGGACTCCCTGGTGATCGCCAAGCGCAACCTCATCCGGATGTCCCGCATCCCCGAGGTGATCATCTTCGGCGTCATCCAGCCGGTGATGTTCGTCGTCCTGTTCAGCTACGTCTTCGGCGGGTCCATCGCCGTCGGCGGCAGCACCTCCCCGGCCGACTACCGCGAGTTCCTGATGGCCGGCATCTTCGCCCAGACCGTCACCTTCGCCACCGCCGGCGCGGGCGCGGGCGTCGCGGACGACATGCACAAGGGCCTCATCGACCGCTTCCGTTCCCTGCCCATGGCCCGCGGCGCGGTCCTCACCGGCCGCACCCTCGCCGACCTCGTCCAGACCACGCTCACCCTCGTCGTGCTGGCGGCGGTGGCCCTGCTCGTCGGCTGGCGCACCCACACGAGCGCCGGCGAGGTCCTCGGCGGCTTCGCCCTGCTGCTCCTGCTCGGCTACGCCTTCTCCTGGATCGGCGCCCTGATCGGCCTGTCCGTGCGCACCCCGGAGGCGGCCACCTCGGGCGGACTGATCTGGCTGTTCCCGCTCACCTTCATCTCGAACGCCTTCGTCCCCTCCGACAACATGCCCACCTTCCTGCGGCACATCGCGGAGTGGAACCCCTTCAGTGCCACCGTCCAGGCGGCCCGCGAGCTCTTCGGCAACCTCCCGGAGGGCTACCCGGTCCCCGCGGCCTGGCCGATGCAGCACCCGGTGCTCGCGTCGGTCCTGTGGTCGGTGCTGATCATCGCCGTGTTCCGCACCCTCGCGGTCCGCAAGTACCGCTCGGCGACCGCCTGA
Source organism: Streptomyces sp. NPDC048507 (assembly GCF_043199995.1). Lineage (NCBI taxonomy): Bacteria > Bacillati > Actinomycetota > Actinomycetes > Kitasatosporales > Streptomycetaceae > Streptomyces > Streptomyces sp. NPDC048507. Next base: position 96,313 of record NZ_JBICWZ010000018.1, read on the forward strand.
CCCCCCCGGGAGCGCGACGGCGCCCGCCTCCCGGACGCGGCCGCCCGGACGCGCGTGAGCCCCCGCCGGATCGGTCCGGCGGGGGCTCACGCGCAGGTGCGCACTGCCCGGGGGCGGGCAGGGAGGGGGGTGATCAGCCGGTGAAGGGCTTGACCGCAAGGATCTTGACCGCGGCCTTCTTGCCGTTCGGCAGCTCGTACTCGGCGTCCTCGCCGACCGTCTTGCCCATCACGCCGCTGCCCAGCGGGGACTGCGGGGAGTAGGTCTCGAAGTCCGACGACGCGTACTCGCGGGAGGCCAGGAGGAACTCCAGCGTGTCGTCCTCGTCCCCGTCGAAGGCGATCGTCACCAGCGTGCCCGGGGCGACGACGCCCTCGGCGGCGGGCGCGGTGCCGACCTTCGCGTTCTCCAGGAGCTGCGTGAGCTGGCGGACGCGGAGCTCCTGCTTGCCCTGCTCCTCCTTGGCCGCGTGGTAACCGCCGTTCTCGCGCAGGTCGCCCTCTTCGCGGGCGGCCGCGATCTTGCCGGCGATCTCCGTGCGTGCGGGACCAGAGAGGTAGTCCAGCTCGGCCTTCAGCTGGTCGTACGCCGCCTGGGTCAGCCAGGTGACGCTCTCGCTCGTCTGGGTCACGGGTGCTCCTCGTCGGTACAGGGGAATACAAAGCCGCCAGCGGCGGGCGAAACCACGAGCCTAACAATTCGGGAAGAAAAGGGGGAGGACACCATGTGTATGAAGTGTGTCATCGCACCCGGCGCCCGCGCGGTACCGCCTGGTGGCAGCGGTCGCCGGTGCTCGAAATCGGTGCGGACGCGGTCCTCGGCCTGCGCGTGTTCCCACCGGTGGGCGGGGACCGCGGCGGCCCCGGGGGGTCAGCCCGCCGAGCCCGCGGTCTGGCAGCCGACCAGTTCGATCATCGTGGCCCGGCCGGTGGTCTTCAGCGTGACCATCTCGTCCACGCGCGAGTCGCGCTGCGCGAAGGTGAAGTCGGCGCGGCCCACCTCGCCGTGCTGCTCGTCCTGGGACATGAGCGTGCACACCCCGGTCACCGAGGCCTCCTTGCGGACCTCCAGGTGCACCTTGACCTCGGAGTCCGACACGATCTGGAACTTGATCACCTCGGCGCTGACCGCCTGACCGCCGACGTAGTCCCAGCCGATCCAGCCGACCACACCCAGCAGGACCACCCCGAGCACCGATCCGACGATCTTGAGCCCCCGGTCCGCACGCTCATCCGCCGAGCGGCCGTAGCGGCCCTCGGGCAGTCCTTCGCGCACCGCGCTCATGATCGTTCCTCTCGCTGGGGAGGGTGAGGTACCCCTGGAATTTTCCGCCCCCCGATTCGGTCACTATAGAAGTCGCCCGTCGCGCCGAATCACAGAGGATCCTGTCTTGACCGAGCAGCTTCGACTGATGGCCGTCCACGCCCACCCCGACGACGAGTCGAGCAAGGGCGCGGCCACCATGGCCAAGTACGTGTCCGAAGGAGTGCCCGTCCTGGTGGTGACCTGCACCGGCGGTGAGCGCGGCTCCGTACTGAACCCCAAGCTCCAGGGCGACAAGTACATCGAGGAGAACATCCACGAGGTGCGCGCCAAGGAGATGGACGAGGCCCGCGAGATCCTCGGGATCGAGCAGGAATGGCTGGGCTACGTCGACTCCGGCCTGCCCGAGGGCGACCCGCTGCCGCCGCTGCCCGAGGGCTGCTTCGCGCTCGCGGACGTCGAGGAGGCCGCCGGCGAGCTGGTGAAGAAGATCCGCGCCTTCAAGCCGCAGGTCATCACCACCTACGACGAGAACGGCGGCTACCCGCACCCCGACCACATCATGACCCACAAGATCACGATGGTGGCCTTCGACGGCGCGGCGGACGCCGACAAGTTCCCCGAGGCCGAGTACGGCACCCCGTACCAGCCGCAGAAGCTGTACTACAACCAGGGCTTCAACAAGCCGCGCACGATCGCCCTGCACGAGGCGCTCCTGTCCCGCGGCCTGGAATCGCCCTACGGGGAGTGGCTGGAGCGGTGGAAGGAGTTCGAGCGCAAGGAGCGGACCCTGACCACCCACGTGCCCTGCGCCGACTACTTCGAGATCCGTGACAAGGCGCTCATCGCGCACGCGACGCAGATCGACCCCGACGGCGGCTGGTTCCGCGTCCCGATGGAGATCCAGAAGGAGGTCTGGCCCACGGAGGAGTACGAGCTGGCGAAGTCGTTCGTCGACACTTCCCTCCCCGAGTCCGACCTCTTCGCGGGCATCCGGGAGAATGCGTAGCTATGAGCGCTACGCAGGCAGCATTCACCCAGCTCCTTCCGCTGGCCGCCGACACCTTCGACAAGAACAAGGTGACCCCCGGGCTCCTGGGCTTCATCGTGTTCGCCGCCCTCGCCGTCGGCGTCTGGGGTCTCATGAAGTCCATGAGCCGGCACATGGGCCGGGTCGACTTCAAGGAGGCCCCGGAGCCCGCCGCGGCGGCCCCCGCCAAGGCGAAGGCCAAGGGTACGAAGGCCCCGTAGGCCGGTAGGCCCCGCAGGCCCGCGGGCGCCGTCCGGCCGGGCGGCCCGCCCGGCCTGCCGCTCCGGGACCCGGCGCGGCGTCGGGGGCCGCGGCGGCCGGCGCCGTACGGACGGGCGCGCGTACGCGGCGCCGCCCGGCCCGGCCCGCCGCCGTGCGGGCCGCGCGGCGCCCGAGCTCACTCCGCGGCGGGTGCGGACACCGGGACCCCCATGACCTCCCGCGCGTGCAGGTCCGGCACCATGCCCAGGCGCCACGCCTGCCAGCCCTCCGCCGGATCCACACCCCGGTCCAGGACCACCCCGTACGTCTCCAGGCAGTCCGCCAGCCGCCCGTCGCGCAGCGGATGCGGGGACTGCGCCAGCCGGTCCAGTTCCGCCCGCGCCTCCTGCGGCGCGGCCTCCGCCGCGTACGGCAGCAGCGTGCAGCGCAGGAAACGGGCCCAGTCCTCGCCCCGCCGGTCCCCGTAGGAGATGAACAGCCGGGTCGCCTCCTCGCACAGCACCAGCGCCTGCGACACCCGCCCGTTGCCCGCGTCGACCACGGCGAGCTCCAGACAGGTCCAGGCCTCCCCGTGGGCCAGCCCGATCCGCCGGAAATCGGCCCGGGCGTCCATCAGCAGCTGGCGGGCGAAGCCGGAGTTGCGCAGGTTGCCCGTCTGCGCGGCCCGCTGGTCGCGGGTGACGCGGCCCGAGTGGTACCGGGCGTGCGCCAGCCCGTACACGTCCCGCATCCGCGAGAACATCGTCCGGGCCCGCTCCAGCTCGCGCACCGCCCGGTCGCGCTCCCCGTCCTCCTCCAGCGCCTGCCCGAGGTAGTACAGCGTCCAGGCCTCGCCGCGCGCGTCCTCCGCCAGCCGGTGGCGGGCCAGTGCGTCCCGCAGCCGCGCCAGCGCCCCCGCCGGATCCCCGTCGACCACCCGGGCCCGGCCCAGCTGGGTCAGCGCCCACGCCTCGCCCCGGTCGTCGCGCGTGCGCCCGTACAGCTCCAGCGCCCGCCCCAGCTCCGCCTCCGCACGCGGTACGTCGCCCAGCCGCAGGTGGACCTGGCCCAGCTGGAAGTGCGCCCAGGCCTCGCCGTGCACGCTCTCGCTCTCCCGGTGCAGGGCCAACGACTCCTCCAGCAGGGCCATCGCCTCCGCCAGGTGCGCCCGGTCCCGCTCCACCGCCGCCAGCGCGTGCAGCCCCCAGGCCCGGTCGCCCGCCAGCTCCGCCGGCTCCTGGAGCACCAGCGCCTCCCGGATGCGGGCCGCCGCCTCCGGCAGGTTGCCCTGGTGGTGCAGGGTGATGCCGAGCGAGACCAGCGCCATGCCCGCGCCCGCCTCCTGCTCCGCCTCCCTGTACTGGTCCACCAGCGAGGTCAGGGTGGTGCGGGCCTTGTCCAGCTCGCCGAGCTGGCGCGCGGCGATGCCCGTGCGCCACTGCACCGACCGGTTCAGCCGCCCGCCGTCCACCGCCCGCGTCAGCTCGTTGATCTCGCCGAGCCGGTACAGGTCCCCGCGCAGCAGGCAGAAGTCGCACAGCGCGCCCAGCAGGTCCAGCACCGCCTGCTGGTCCACGCCCTCCGAGTGCCGCAGCGCCGCCGTGATGACGCTCGACTCCTCGTCCAGCCAGCGCAGCGCCGCGTCCAGGGAGGCGAAGCCGTGCCCGCCGAACTGGTGGGCGCGCGTCGACATCTTCCCGTCGACCATCCGGATCACCGCGTCCGCGAGCTGCGCGTAGTCGCGGATCAGCCGCTCGTGCGCGGCCGCCGCCTCGGCCCGGTCCTCGTCCGCCGCCAGCCGTGACGCCGCGTACGCCCGTACCGCGTCGTGCATCCGGTACCGCTCCCCGCGTACGAGGTCCAGCAGGCCCGCCTCGGCCAGTTCGCGCAGCAGCCGCCCGGCCTCGGCCCGGTCCGCGCCCGCCAGCGCCGCCGCCGCGGCGGCGCCCAGGGAGGCCCGGCCCGCCAGCGGCAGCCGCCGCAGCAGCCGACGGCGCTCCTCCGGGAGGCGTGCGTACGCCAGGTCCAGGGCGTGCTCCAGCGAGCCGTCGCCGCGGTCGCCGCTGCCGCTGTCGCTGCCGGCGCCCGCGCCGCCGCCGAGGTCCGAGGCCCGTGCCGAGCCCAGCGGGGCCAGCGCGCGCAGCGCCAGAGGCAGCCCCGCGCCCAGCTCCAGCAGCCCGGCCGCGGCCGCCTCGCCCGGGACCGCGCCGCCCGCCGCCCGGGCCCCGGCGGCCAGCACCTCGGCCGCCTCCGCCCCGGCGAGGCGCACCACCGGCAGCTGGTGCACCCACGCCGACAGGCCGGCCGGCAGCTCCAGCGGCTCCCGCGCCGTCACCAGCACCAGGCTCTCGGAGCGCTCCGGCACGAGCGCGCGGACCTGCTCCGGATCCACCGCGTCGTCCAGCACCACCGTCACCGGCAGCCCCTGGAGGTGCTGGTGGTACAGCTCGCCGAGCCGGCGCACCTGCTGCTCCGCCGTGGCCCCCTCGCGGAAGAGGAGCTGCTCGCGCGGGGCACCCAGCCGGTTCAGCAGGTGCAGCAGCGCCTCCCGGGTGGGCAGCGGAGCCTCCCCGGGGGCGGTGGACCCGCCGCGCAGGTCCACCAGGCAGGCCCCGCGGAACTGGTCCCGCAGCGCGTGCGCCGCCCGCAGGGCCAGGGCGCTACGGCCCACCCCCGGCTCTCCGTACAGGACCACCACCACCGGCCGGGTCTCGGTGCTGGCCCGGGCGGCCTGGACCCACTGGGCGATCCGGGTCAGCTCCGCGCGGCGGCCGGTGAACAGCCCGCCCGCGTCCGGGAGCTGCCCGAAGGACTGCTCCAGCATGCCGCGCCGCCGGGCCTCGGCGCTGCGGTCACTCCCGCGCAACGACGCCGCCCCGCCGCCGGGGCCGCTGCCGTTCGCCGCCCCCGCCGCCTTCGCGGCCTTCGCCGCCTTCGCTCCGGGCGGGACGGGCCGTACCGGGCGCTGCTGCTCCAGGAAGGGACGTACGCCGCGCACCTCCAGCGCCGTCAGCCACTGCAGCCGCAGCTGCGCGGCCCCGCCGGGGCGGCCCGCGGCCCCGGCGCGGCGGTTGGCGGCGGGCAGGTGCACCGCCGCCACCTTGGCGGCGGTGGTCGCCGCCCCGGCGACGCCGACGACGATGCCCGCGCTGAGCGCCGTACCGGCGGCGACGCCGAAGGCGAGGTCCGCCCCGGCCGCCGCGACGGCCGCGACGGCCGTCACCAGCAGGGCCGTCGAGGTGCTGCCCTGCCGGAAGGCCTCCCCGAGGGACTGCTGCCCGGCCGCGTCCGCGTCCAGGGCCGCCACGTAGGCCGCGTACTCCGCGGCCGCCGCCGCGCCGAGCCCCCCCAGGGCCTCCCGGCCGCGCGCCAGCAGGGCCTCCCGGTCGACGGGCGCCCCCGCCCCCGCCCGCCGGACCTCCTCCTCGACGGCCCGGGCCAGCAGCCGTTCGGCCTCTTCGCGATGGCTGTCCCGCATCGGCATCCTCCTCGGAGAGCTCCGTGCAACGTGGCCCAAGTGTGCGGCGGGACCACCACGAGCGCGAGGAATCTGAGCTAGTTCAGAGGGAGTTGACAACTCCCCGGTCACAGCCGCACATATATGCACCCCCACCCGCCCCGCGAAGGGCGCCGGAAGCGGGGCGGCCGCCGTTCCTCACACGACCCCGAGATCGACCGTGAGGGAGAACGGGGCGGTGGCCTTCACCGTGCCGGTGAACATCTCGCCGTCCCGGTACGCCTTGGTGGCGGGGTCGAGGACGTAGGTGTAGACGATCGGGACACCGGTGACGGCCTGTTCGACCCGCCAGTAGAAGGGGATGCCGGCCTTGGCGTATTGGTCGACCTTCACGATCCGGTCCGTCGTCTCCGAGCCTGGTGACACGACCTCGACGACCAGGAGTACGTGCTCGGGGCGGGTGGGGCTGAGGTCGATGGTCTCCGCCCGGTAGACGATGACGTCCGGGCGGCGGTTGGTGAGCGGAACGTCCTGGAGGCGGACGTCGAAGTCCGTGTCCGCGTTCCAGTCGGGGCCCGCGGCGGCGTCCAGGGCATTGGCCAGGATGCGGGCCAGCCGGTTGTGCCGCTTCGAGGCGCTCGGACTCACGACGACCATCCCGTCCACGATCTCGATGCCGGCGCACTGCTCTTCTGACCAGGAGTCGTACTGCTCCGCGCTGATCTGCGAATGCATCCACGCGGGCGCCACCATCTCGGCGGTCATGGTGTACCCCCTTCGAGGAACCCCGGCAGGTCCGGGCGCTGCGGTGTCCAGCCTACTGTCGCGAGGGGCCTGGCGGCCCGCTGCGGAAGGGGCTGGAGAGGGGGTGGCTGCGATCGTTTGAGACAGGCGGGCGGGCTCGCGAGGGTTCCACCGGTCGTGGCGGGACGTTGTGAGAGGCTGAGCCGCATGAACCGGTTGGCTGGTGTGACCTCGCCTTATCTGCTTCAGCACGCGGACAATCCCGTCGACTGGTGGCCCTGGACGCCGGAGGCGTTCGAGGAGGCGCGGCGGCGGAACGTGCCCGTGCTGCTGTCGGTCGGCTACTCGGCGTGCCACTGGTGCCACGTCATGGCGCACGAGTCGTTCGAGGACGAGCTGACGGCCGCCTACATGAACGAGCACTTCGTCAACGTCAAGGTGGACCGCGAGGAGCGGCCCGACGTCGACGCCGTCTACATGGAGGCCGTGCAGGCCGCGACCGGGCAGGGCGGCTGGCCCATGACCGTGTTCCTGACCGGCGATGCCGAGCCCTTCTACTTCGGCACCTACTTCCCGCCCGAGCCCCGGCACGGCATGCCCTCCTTCACACAGGTGCTCGAAGGCGTACGGGCCGCCTGGACCGGCCGGCCCGAGGAGGTCGCCGAGGTCGCCCGCCGGATCGTGGGGGACCTGGCCGGACGGCAGCTGGACTACGGCAAGGCCACCCCGCCCGGGCCCGAGGAGCTGGCGGGGGCCCTGCTCGGGCTGACCCGCGAGTACGACTCCGTGCGCGGCGGCTTCGGCGGCGCACCGAAGTTCCCGCCGTCCATGGTGCTGGAGTTCCTGCTGCGCCACCACGCCCGCACCGGCTCGGAGGGCGCCCTCCAGATGGTGACCGACACCTGCGAGGCCATGGCCCGGGGCGGCATCTACGACCAGCTCGGCGGCGGGTTCGCCCGGTACTCGGTGGACCGGGAGTGGGTGGTCCCGCACTTCGAGAAGATGCTCTACGACAACGCCCTGCTGTGCCGGGCCTACGCCCACCTGTGGCGGGCCACCGGGTCGGCCCTCGCGCGCCGGGTGGCGCTGGAGACGGCCGACTTCATGGTCCGTGAACTGCGCACCGAGCAGGGCGGGTTCGCCTCCGCGCTCGATGCCGACAGTGCCGACCCGGTGACCGGTGAGCACGTCGAGGGGGCCTACTACGCGTGGACGCCCGCGCAGCTCGCCGAGGTGCTCGGCGAGGACGACGGGGCGTTGGCGCAGGCGTACTTCGGGGTGACCGAGGAGGGCACCTTCGAGCACGGCGCGTCGGTGCTGCAACTGCCGCAGGACGGGCCCGCCGTGGACGCCGGGCGGGTCGCCGGGATCAGGGCGAGGCTGCTGGCCGCGCGGGCGCAGCGGCCCGCGCCCGGCCGGGACGACAAGGTCGTCGCCGCCTGGAACGGGCTGGCCGTCGCGGCGCTCGCCGAGTGCGGGGCGTACTTCGAGCGCCCGGACCTGGTCGAGCGGGCCACCGAGGCCGCCGATCTCCTCGTACGGGTCCACATGGACGGCTCCGCCCGGCTGGCCCGCACCAGCCGCGACGGCAGGGTCGGCCCCCACGCCGGGGTGCTGGAGGACTACGGCGACGTCGCCGAGGGGTTCATGACGCTGGCCTCCGTCACCGGTGAGGGGGTGTGGCTGGAGTTCGCGGGGTTCCTGGTGGACCTGGTCCTGGCCCGCTTCGCCGCCGAGGACGGCTCGCTCTACGACACCGCGCACGACGCCGAACAGCTGATCAGGCGGCCGCAGGACCCCACCGACACGGCTGCCCCGTCCGGCTGGACGGCCGCCGCGGGGGCGCTCCTCTCGTACGCCGCCCACACCGGCTCGGAGCCCCACCGCACGGCGGCCGAGCGGGCGCTCGGGGTGGTGCAGGCCCTCGGGCCGCGCGCCCCGCGCTTCATCGGGCACGGCCTGGCGGTGGCGGAGGCGCTGGTGGACGGGCCGCGCGAGGTGGCCGTCGTCGGGAGTGCGCAGGATCCGGCGCTGGCCGTACTGCACCGGACCGCGCTGCTGGGGACGGCTCCCGGCGCGGTGGTGGCGGCCGGGCCGGCGCTCGGCGCGGACGGCGGCGGGGCGGAGTTCCCCCTGCTGGCCGGGCGCGAGCCGGTGGACGGCCTGCCGACGGCGTACGTGTGCCGGCACTTCGTCTGCGCGCGCCCGACGACGCAGCCGGCCGAGCTGGAGCGTCAGTTGGGGTCCGCCGACGGCCGCTGAGGCCGGGGCGGGGCCCGGGCTCCCGGGCTCCCGGGCTCCCGAACCCCCGCGTCCTCGTCGGCGACGCACTGCGGCTCGACGCTGTTCACCCCGGTGTTGCACCCACGGCGGGCGCCGGCCGGTTCTACAGGGCGGACCTCGACCCGGCCGTCACCACGACCCGGCCGTCACCACGACCCCGTCGCACCGATCGTGAGAGTGGGAGCTGAACCACCATGAGCGAGGACCTGTGGCCGCCGCGCGCCCTGGACCGCCCGCAGGCCGCCGGCGTGCGGGCCTGCGCACCCGGCGGCGTCACCGTGCTCATCCCGACCCGCGACGAGGCCGGGTCCGTACGGGAACTGCTGGGCGGGCTGCGCTCGGCCCTGCCCGCGCGGCCGCCCTGTGAGGTGCTCTTCGCCGACGGCTCCGCCGACGCCACCCCGGCCGCGATCGGGGAGGCGGCCGCGGGCTGCCCCTTCCCGGTGTCCGTCCTGCACCGGTCTCCCGCCGAGGGGGGTCTCGGCCGGGCCGTCGCCGAGGGGGTCGCGCGGGCCGGGTCCGAGTGGATCGTCGTCCTGGACCCCGCTCTGCGGTACCCGCCCCGCCTGGTCACCGAACTGGTCGCCGAGGGCGTCCGCAGCGGCGCCGACCTGGTCGTCGCCTCCCGCGCGGGCGACGGCCCGGCCGGGTCCGCCGGGGGGCGCCGGCCCGCCGTCTCGCGCGGTGCGGCCTGGCTGGCGAAGGTCCTGTTCCCGCGTGCCCTGCGCGGCATCGGCGACCCGTTGAGCGGCTGCTTCGCGGTACGCCGCTCGGCAGTCGCCGCGCTCACCACCGACGGGCCCAAGCCGGTCGGCCGCCGGATCCTGCTGGAGGTGGCCGTGCGCTGCCGCCCCGCGCGGACCGCCGAGATCCCCTGCGCCGTGCCCGGCCGCGCGACCGGGGAGCCCGGTTCCGGCGCCCGCGAGGGGCTGCGCCTCCTCGCGCAGCTGGCGGCCCTGCGCTCGGCGAGCCCGCTCGCCCGCATGATCGGCTTCGGCCTGATCGGGCTCTCCGGCTTCGCCCCGAACCTGCTGGCCCTGTGGCTGCTCACGCACGCCGGGGTGCAGTACCTGGCGGCCGAAGTCCTCGCCAACCAGGCCGGGGTGGTGTGGAACTTCCTCCTGATCGAGGCCCTGCTCTTCCGCGACCGCCGCCGCCACCGCCACTGGGCGGACCGCGTCGGGCGCTTCGCGCTCCTCGCCAACGCCGATCTGCTGCTGCGGATCCCGCTCATCGCGCTGTTCGTGACCCGCCTCGGCCTCGGCGTCCTGCCCGCGACGGCCCTCGCGCTCGTGACCACCTTCGTCCTGCGCTTCGCCGCCACCGAGGCCCTCGTCTACCTGCCGCGCGGCCCGCGGGCGCCCGCCCCGCCCAGGGGCTGAGCCGCGCGGCGCGGGGCTCAGTGCTGGTAGGCGGCGAGCGAGATGCCGACGTAGTGGGCCACGAAGGCCGCCAGCGTCAGCGAGTGGAAGACCTCGTGGAAGCCGAAGAAGCGGGGCGAGGGGTTGGGGCGCTTGATGCCGTAGATCACGCCGCCCACGCTGTAGAGCAGCCCGCCGACGATCACCAGCACCAGGACGGCGATGCCGCCGGTGCGCAGGAAGTCGGGCAGGAAGAAGACGGCGGCCCAGCCCATCGCGATGTAGCAGGGGGTGTAGAGCCAGCGCGGGGCGCCGACCCAGAAGACGCGGAACGCGATGCCGGCCGCGGCCGCGATCCACACCGCCCACAGCAGGGTCCGCCCGGTGGAGTCCGGCAGCAGCAGGACGGTGAGCGGGGTGTAGGTGCCCGCGATGATCAGGAAGATGTTGGCGTGGTCGAGCCGCCGCAGGATCGCTTCGCCGCGCGGCCCCCACGTACCGCGGTGGTAGACGGCGCTGACGCCGAAGAGCAGGCAGGCGGTCAGGATGTAGACCCCGCAGGCCACGCGGGCCCGGGTGGAGTCCGTGAAGGCCATCAGCGCCAGGCCCGCGATCACCACGGCGGGGAACATTCCGGTGTGCAGCCAGCCGCGCATCAGCGGCTTGGCCTCGGTCTCCGCCTCCGGCACTGCCGGTGAGGCCGCTACGGCGACGGCGTCAGAAGTCATGGTCCACATGCTACCTACGGGTCCGTAGGTTTCCGTTAGTCCTCTTTACGGAAGATTGACGGACGTGGCGATGCTCACGTGAGAGGCCCTCTGGACATATGCGCACACGCACCGGATGATCAGATGAGTGCGGTCGGCACCGGATGAGCGGAGCGCGAAGCATCCGGGTCGCAGCCCCCACGGGGCAAACACCAAACAAACCCCTCAACAAGGAGCAATCGTGGCGCGCGACAACGCGGCTCCCACTTCCGTCCCGACCACCCACCGGGAACTGATCGCCTGGGTGGAGGAGATCGCAGCCCTCACCCAGCCGGACCGCGTCGTCTGGTGCGACGGCTCCGAGGACGAGTACGAGCGCCTGTGCGAGGAGCTCGTCTCCAAGGGCACCTTCAAGAAGCTCGACGAGACGACGCGCCCGAACTCGTACTACGCCGCCTCCGACCCCTCCGACGTCGCGCGCGTCGAGGACCGGACCTTCATCTGCTCCGAGAAGGAAGAGGACGCGGGCCCGACCAACCACTGGAAGGCCCCTTCCGAGATGAAGGAGCTCTTCGCCGGGCAGGAAGGCATCTTCCGCGGCTCGATGAAGGGCCGGACGATGTACGTCGTCCCCTTCTGCATGGGCCCCCTCGGCTCCGAGCTCTCCGCGATCGGCGTCGAGATCACCGACTCCGCCTACGTCGCGGTCGCCATGCGCACGATGACCCGCATGGGCAAGGCCGTCCTCGACGAGCTCGGCACCGACGGCTTCTTCGTCAAGGCCGTCCACACCCTCGGCGCCCCGCTCGCCGAGGGCCAGGCCGACGTGGCGTGGCCCTGCAACACCACCAAGTACATCTCGCACTTCCCCGAGAGCCGCGAGATCTGGTCCTTCGGCTCCGGCTACGGCGGCAACGCCCTGCTCGGCAAGAAGTGCTACGCCCTGCGCATCGCGTCCGTCATGGCCCGCGACGAGGGCTGGCTCGCCGAGCACATGCTCATCCTGAAGCTGACCCCGCCGGCCGGCGAGGGCGAGGCGAAGTACATCGCCGCGGCGTTCCCGAGCGCCTGCGGCAAGACCAACCTCGCCATGCTGGAGCCCACCATCCCGGGCTGGACCGTCGAGACCGTCGGCGACGACATCGCCTGGATGCGCTTCGGCGAGGACGGCCGCCTCTACGCGATCAACCCCGAGGCGGGCTTCTTCGGCGTCGCCCCCGGCACCGGCGAGCACACCAACGCCAACGCCATGAAGACGATGTACGCCAACACCGTCTTCACCAACGTCGCGCTCACCCCGGACGGCTCCGACGTCTGGTGGGAGGGCATGACCGAGGAGGCCCCGGCCGAGCTCATCGACTGGAAGGGCAACGCCTGGACCCCGGAGTCCGGGACCCCGGCGGCCCACCCCAACGCCCGCTTCGCCGTCCCGGCCTCGCAGTGCCCGACGATCGCCCCGGAGTGGGAGGACCCCAAGGGCGTCCCGATCTCCGCGATCCTCTTCGGCGGCCGCCGCGCCTCCGCCGTGCCGCTGGTCACCGAGTCCTTCGACTGGAACCACGGCGTCTTCATCGGCTCGAACATCGCCTCCGAGAAGACCGCCGCCGCCGAGGGCAAGGTCGGCGAACTGCGCCGCGACCCCTTCGCCATGCTGCCGTTCTGCGGCTACAACATGGGTGACTACATGGGTCACTGGGTGGACGTGGCCAAGGGCAAGGACCAGGCGAAGCTCCCCAAGATCTACTACGTCAACTGGTTCCGCAAGAACGACGCGGGCAAGTTCGTGTGGCCCGGATTCGGCGAGAACAGCCGCGTCCTGAAGTGGATCGTCGGCCGCCTCGACGGCACCGCCGAAGGCGTCGAGACCCCCATCGGCGTCCTGCCGGCCGAGGGCTCCCTCGACCTCGACGGCCTCGACCTCCCGGCCGAGGACCTCGACTTCCTCCTCACCGTCGACAAGGAGGTCTGGCGCGAGGAGGCCGCCCTGGTCCCCGAGCACCTGAACACCTACGGCGACCACACCCCCAAGGAGCTGTGGGACCAGTACCACGCGCTCGTCGAGCGCCTGGGCTAGCCCCGGCCCCACCCCCCCCCAGAACCGCGGCCGGCTGTCCCCGGCCGCAGGGCTGACGCGGGAGTCCCCGACCTAGGACTCTCTGCGACCTTCCAGATAGGTCGTGTGCGTCTGCTGACGGCGGGCCTCCGTTTCACGGAGGTCCGCCGTCACGCGTTCCGCCTCCTCCAGCAGCAGCGCCAGCTGCCGCTCCAGGTGCCGCTCCGGCGACTCGCCCCCCGGCGTCAGCCGCGTCCACCACCGCGTCCGGCTGTACGTGTCCACGCACTCCGGCACGTCCAGCCGGATCGCCCGCGACAGCGTGTGCACCGCCTCCGGCTCGGTGGCCAGCACGTCCGCCACCCACCCCGGGTCCAGCAGTGCCGCGTACAGCTCCAGCAGCTCCGTCAGCCGGGCCTCGGCCGCCGCCGGCAGCTCCACCTCCGCCACGTACGCGCGCAGCCGCCCCAGGTCCTCCCGTACGACGCCCAACTGCTCGGCCGGCTCCGGGAAGTGCGGGGCGTCCACCCGCCGCGGCGGGGCGATCAGCGCGCCCGCCCCGTACAGGCCCGCGACCACCGCCGGCCAGTACGCGCCCGCCACCCCGGCCAGGGTCAGCCCCAGCCCGGCCAGCCCGCACACGCAGCCCGCCAGGTTCTTGCCCGACTCCAGATAGGCCCGGACCCGCCCCGGCCCGGCCGGCCCGCTACTGGTAGCCACGGATCTCCTCGAAGGCCCCGTCCAGCGAGCCGTTGCCGTCGGTGGCGTCGAAGAGGCGGCCGCCCGTCAGTTCGGTGATGTGCGTCAGTTCCTTGCGGTCGGAGTCCCCGAACAGCACCGCGAAGACGGGAGTGTGCTTCTGCCCCTCGGGCAGCCCCGCGTAGAAGGAATCGAAATCCTGCACCTTGTCCCCGCTCTGCCCGTCCGTCATGAGCACGATCGAGGTGAACGCGTCGGCGTTCCCCTGCCCCAGGTGCTGGTACGCGGCCTTCAGGCTGCCGTACACGGCCGTGCCCCCCTCCGGGCGGAGGGAATTCACGTCACCACGGATCGCGTCCAGGGCAGCCCCCGGAGCCCCCGGCTCGACGACGTGCGTCAGCACCTGCTTCACCTTGTCACCGAAGGGGAGCAGAGTCACCTCCTCGCGATCCCTGAATCGCTCGCCCGTGCCCGAACCGCCGCTCCCCGTCAGCTCGGTGAGCGCCGACTTCAGCCGCCCGATCCGGCCCTGCTCCGCCATCGACCCCGAGGTGTCCAGCACGTACACCGTCCGCGAGGGCCGGCGCAGCTCGTTCTCGTACGAGGCCAGCAGCCCGTCCGCCACCGACCGCGTCCCCGGGAACGGCAGCTCCCGCCGCTTCTCCGCGTCCAGACCGGGCGCCGGAGCCACCCCGGCCGCCACCGGGCGCCGCAGCGTCTTCTCCGTGATGGCCTTCTGCGCCGCGTCCCCCCGCAGGTACTCCGTCAGCAGCCGGCCCGACTCCCGCGCCCCGGCCGGGGCCGAGGTCAGCAGCGTCAGCGGGTAGTGCGCCGTCACCACCCCGTCCCTCGGCCGGATCACCGTCAGCGGCGCCTTCGCCCCGGCGTTCATCGACAGCAGCACCGACTCGTAGTTCACCAGCGCGTCCACGTCGCCGCGCTTCGCGTACGCCGTCACCAGCCAGCCCGAGGAACCCGACGTCAGCTTCTGCCCCTTGAAGAACTCCCGCAGCCGCGGCCGCGCCGCGCCCACGTCGGCGTCGGTCAGCGCCGACTGCGCCCCCGACAGCCCGGAGGCCACCGAAACCAGCGCAGAGAAACCGGAGTTGGAGTGCACCGGATCCGTCATCCCGTACGTCAGCTTCCCGGCGGCGACGGCCTCCTCGACCGCCGACCACGTCACCTCCTGCGGCTTCCACCCCAGCCGGGCCACCGCCTCCGGCTTCACCCCGATCGCGACCGGCGAGGACATCACCGGGGTCTCGTTCGCGAGCTTCGCCGCCGCCTCCGGACGCAGCCGCAGGTAGTCGTTGGACGACAGCCACACCGCGTCGAACTTCCCGTCCGCCCTCCCCGACGCCACCTGCTCCGCCGCGTCCAGCGTCCCCGACCAGGTGAAGTCCACCGACACGCCGGTGGCCGCCTTCGCCGCCTTCAGGACCGGCTCCATGTCGGAGAGCTCGCTGGACGCCAGCACCCGCAGCCGGCCCTCCTTGTACTCCTGCGGCTGCGGCCCGCCCGAACCCCCCGAACCGCCCGAACCCCCCGAACCGCCCGACGCAGTCGAAGGCTCCTGCGAGGTACAGGCCGCCGCCCCCAGCAGCGTCGCCGCCAGGGCCACGGCCGCCGCGAACCGCCGGCCCGCCCGCGCCCCGCGCACCGTACGCCCGCTCATCGCTCCCCGCCTTCCGGGGCGCCCGCGTTCCGCGTCCGGGCCAGGTGGACCGAAGCCGCCTGGAGCTCACCGGTCAGGGACTCCACGGTCGCCGCCATGTTCTCCGTGGCCTGCGCCTTGAAGGTGTCGATCGCGTCCAGGGTCTGATAGATCTGCGCGAAGGCCGTCCGCAGCGTCTCGGCACCCACCGCCGGGTCCGCGGCGATCCGCTGGATCCCCCCGCTCTGCGTGGACAGCATCTGCGCGTTCCCCCGGATCAGCTCCTCCGTGGTCCCCTTCAGCGCGTTGACCTGCTCGACCACCGCGCGCTGGGTGTCCAGCGCCGACGCCAGCATCACCGCGATCCGCAGCGCGGACACCGTGGTCGTCGCCGCCCGGTCCACACCCTTGATCAACTCGTCGTTGTTGCGCCGCACCACGTCCATCGCCAGATAGCCCTGCGCGCTCACCGCCAGCTGCGTCAGCAGGTCCTGGTGCTTCTGCCGCACCGGGAACAGCACGTCCGCGCGCATCGCGTCCGCCGCCCCCGGATCGGTCAGCTCCTCCTGCGCGATCCGCTGCCCGACGGCCGCGTCCAGGGCCTCGGTCAAGGCCGCGTACTCCTGGAGCTTGCCCATGGTCTCCCACAGCCGGGCCCGCTCCGTGTGCAGCGCCGCGTTGTCGCGCCGCAGCTCGTCCTGGCCGCCGCGCAGCGCGCCGACGATCCGGTTCAAAGTGGCCTGCGAGGAGGCGTACTTGGCCACGTGGTCGCGCAGCCGGCTGCTGCCCGGCAGCTTCGAGAACAGCCTGCCCAGCCCCTTGGCGGGAGCGTCCCGCGGATCGAGGTCCTCGACGGTGCGCCGCAGCTCGACGAGCGAACCCGCGACCCGGGCCTGCGCGTCACCGGCCCCGTCCGCGCCCAGCGCGCGCACGGCCCGCTCCAGCATCCGGTTGGACTGCTGGGCGGCGCTGCGCACGTCGGCCGAACCCAGAGCGGTGATCTCGCCGATCCGGGCGGCGAACTCGGGCGAGCGGACGTCGGTCCCGGCCAGCCGGCCCACGTACTCCCCGGCCCGCCGGGCCACGTCGTCGCGCACCCCGTCCGCCAGCGGGACCAGCCCGGAGGCCTGTTCGCGGCGTACGGGGGCGACGGGCTCCGGCGCGGTGAGGACGAGCGGAGCGTCCTCGGGCGGTGTCGGTGTCGGTGTCGGTGTCACGGCGTGTCCCCCTGTCCCTTGGCGCGGGCGGCCAGCGCCATCAGCACCTTGACGGTCGGCGCGCCGACCTGGCGGATGCCGGTCAGCCCCGGGTTGAGGTACCCGGCGTACGGCGCGGTCGCCGCGGTGAACTCGGCCACCCCCTCCTGGGGGCGGAACCCGTGCCGTACGGCCAGCTCGCGCAGCTTGGGATCGGTGGCGAGCAGCGTGCCCAGCTCGCGCGCCTTGTCGTCGAGCGGCACGAAGGTGTGCGGGGAGTTGACGGTGGTGTCCGGATAGAGCACCACCATGTCGTCCGTCCCGCCGCCCGCCTGCTTCTGGATCAGCAGCGAGGCGACCTGCGACTCGTAGGCGAGGATCAGCGGCTCGCCGCTGCCGCTGATGAAGGCGCGGAAGGGGTCGTCGGTGCTGGGCTCCAGGGCGCCCTGGACCGAGATCAGCTTGCGCAGGAGGGGTGTGGTGCGGGCGATCCCGGCATCGTCGGAGACGACGGTGCCGTTGTTGGCGACGTTGGAGGTCGCGGCGATGAACAGGGCGCCCGAGTTGGAGGTGGCGGGGTCGGTGGTCTTGATGAACACCGTGCCGGTCAGTTCGGGGTAGGCCGCCGAACCGGGCAGCTGCTGCCAGGTCCGGTCCTCGCCCGCGGCCTTCAGGTAGGGGCCCATCAGAAGGGTGCCCGAGTTCTTGCCGGACATCTTCACGAGCCCGCCGTCGGCGAGCACCTTGGCCGCGTTGGCCCGGGCGATCACGACGAGCGGGGAGAAGAAGGGCTTGGCCGTCTGCGCGCCCTTCACCCCGGCCGCGGCTTCGATCTCCTGCGCCGGTTCACTGCTGCCGGGGAAGGCGAAGTCGTAATCCTTGAGGGCCAGTTGGTCCATGGCCCAGGATCCCGAGGTTTCGGTCTTCACGGTGAAGCCCTTGGCGGCAAGGGCCTTGCCGACGTCGGGGTCGCGGAAGAAGTCCGACTTCTCCGACCCGATGACGCCGCGCACGCTCGTCGTTGGCGTGCCTCCGGCTCCTTGTCCCCCGAAGAAGATGACGGCGATCACGCCGCCGATCAGGAGGACCGCCAGAGCGATTCCCAGGTTGCGTCTCACGAGGGGCAGCGTGCTCGCGGAAACCCACATTCCGCGGCGGTTCGCATGAACGTCGGGTGTCCAGGCGGTCCCACTTCGAAATGCTGTGTGGGCCCGTGGGTGCTGGTGGGCCGGGCGGGGGCCCGGGAGGATCGTGCCATGGGCGTGAGCGCGTTGAAGTGGCAGGGCTGGCTGGTCGGCCTGATGGGGCTGGCGGGATTGCTGGTGTTCGCCCCGCTGGGCCTGTACGTATGGGCCAGCGGCGGAGCGGCGGTGCCCCCGCCGCAGCCGGACGTACGCGTGACGTCCTGCCGCGTGGACCCGGCGAGCCACCGGGTGGCGGCGACGGTGGAGGCGACCGTGGGCGAGCGCGGGGAGGGCTCGTACGTGATCACGGTCGAGTTCCGCGACCGGCGGACCCCGGGCCCCGCCACCCGTACGTCCCAGTCCCTGGTCCGCGTCCCGGGCTTGGCTCCGGGCTCCCCGTCCTACGCCGAGGCCATCGGGCCGCCCTGGCCCCCGGGCGCGACGCCGTGGTGCGGGGTGGCGGGAGTGGAGACGGGGTGAGGCATTCCCCGGCCGCGCCCGCGCGCCGGCGCGGGGAGGTTCGTGGCACCCGGTCCGGAGCCTCCGCGGCCCCGGACCGGGGCCGTCAGTGTGCGCCGGCCAGGTCGACGGAGTCGAGGGCGGCGGCGTGCGCGTCCATGCGGCCGGCGGCCAGGATCGCGGCGGTGGTGTCGGCGCGGGACGCGGCGACGAGCAGGGCACGGGCGGCGAGGTCGTGGGCGCGGCGGTGCAGGACGGCCGGGTCCTCGCCGCCGTGTTCGGCCGCGCGCGCCGGGCGGGCTCCGCGCAGCCGCGCCACCTGGGCGGCGATCTGCTCGGCGGCCTCGTCCAGCCCGAGCTCGTCGGTCAGGGCGAGCAGGGCCGACAGGTGCCCGGCGAGCTGGATGTCCAGCGCCTCGGCACGGCTGCGGTGCGGGTAGTCGTGCTCGCCGTGGCGGACGCCCTCGCGGTGGACGACCGGCTTGGAGCGGATCGGCTCGTACATGAGGAGGCCTCCTGCGTGGTCAGGAAACCCATCCTACATTGGAACCGGTCTAAAGTTGAGTTGAATCCTGGTGGAATGCGGGTGGAGGACCCGGGCTCCGCGCGCGGCGGCACCCGGGCCCCCGCCCCTACGGCTGCCCGTACCCGTCGAGGAAGTTCCCGATCCGCGTCACGGCGTCCGCCAGGTCCTTGGCGCTCGGCAGGGTCACGATCCGGAAGTGGTCGGGCTCGGGCCAGTTGAAGCCCGTACCGTGCACCACCATGATCTTCTCGGCCCGCAGCAGGTCGAGGACCATCTGACGGTCGTCCTTGATCTTGTAGACGGCCGGGTCGAGCCGCGGGAAGGCGTACAGCGCGCCCTTCGGCTTCACGCACGTCACGCCCGGGATCTGGGTCAGCAGGTCGTACGCGACGTTCCGCTGCTCCAGGATCCGGCCGCCCGGCAGGACCAGGTCCTCGATCGACTGCCGGCCGCCGAGCGCGGTGGCCACGGCGTACTGCGAGGGCATGTTCGCGCACAGGCGCATGTTCGCGAGGATCGTCAGGCCCTCGATGTACGAGGCGGCGTGCTTCTTCGGGCCGCAGACGGCCATCCAGCCGGCCCGGTATCCGGCGACGCGGTAGTTCTTCGACAGGCCGTTGAAGGTGAGCGTCAGCAGGTCGGGCGCGATGGCGGCGGTGTTGGTGTGCGTGGTGCCGTCGTAGAGGATCCGGTCGTAGATCTCGTCCGAGCAGACCACCAGGTTGTGGCGGCGGGCGATGTCCGTGAGCCCGCGCAGCATCTCGTCGTCGTAGACGGCGCCGGTCGGGTTGTTCGGGTTGATGATCACCATCGCGCGGGTGCGGTCCGTGATCTTCCGCTCGATGTCGGCGAGGTCCGGCATCCAGTCGGACTGCTCGTCGCAGCGGTAGTGCACCGCGGTGCCCCCGGCGAGGCTCACCGAGGCCGTCCACAGGGGGTAGTCCGGCGCGGGGACCAGCACCTCGTCGCCGTCGTCGAGCAGCGCCTGCATCGACATCTGGATCAGCTCGGAGACGCCGTTGCCGAGGTAGATGTCCTCGACGTCCAGCTCGATGCCCTTGGTCTGGTAGTGCTGCATGACCGCGCGGCGCGCCGAGAGCAGGCCCTTCGCGTCTCCGTAACCGTGGGCGTTGCCCAGGTTGCGCAGCATGTCCTCAAGGATCTCCGGCGGGCACTCGAAGCCGAAGGCCGCGGGGTTGCCGGTGTTGAGCTTGAGGATGCGATGACCTGCCGCTTCGAGCCGCATCGCCTCTTCGAGGACGGGGCCGCGGATCTCGTAGCAGACATTGGCGAGCTTCGTTGACTGGATCACCTGCATGACGGGAGCTTACGGGCCCCGCCCGCCGCCCGCTTCGCCATTTCGGACGGACGTGGGGGTGCGAAATGCCCCGTTTCGCGCGATGGGTGGGTGGCGGCCCCGTCCACCCTTTGAAACGGCGGCGGGCCGGGGGCGGGGCCTGCGGAATCGGGGAAGCCGGGGCGGGGTCGGCGGGAGTGTTGCGCTCGTCACCTTGGGGGAACTGACAACGGGGGTGGGGTCGGGGGTGGGCGGTGCACCCCCCGAGGGGGCCGGGAGGGTGCTGGGGGCTGCCCGTCAGTCCACTGTCCTTCCGCGTCGGGGCGGCCCGTCAAGGGCGCTCCTTCGTCGCGGCGCGTCGCGCAGGGCGGAGGCCCCCCCAGACCGGCCGGCCCCCCCCCCAAACCCCCA